>DATDOE010000093.1:0-146895 GCA_035293405.1 Vicinamibacterales bacterium
GTGGCGAGGAGGGCCGGCGAGGCCAGGGGCTCAACATCACCGAGCTGAAGGACAAGAGCATCCAGCAGCTCACCCAGATCGCCAAGGACCTGAACGTCGCCGGCGCGACGGGCATGCGCAAGCAGGAGCTGATCTTCCAGATCCTGAAGGCGCAGACCGAACAGAGCGGGTTCATCTTCTCCGAGGGTGTCCTCGAGGTGCTGCCCGACGGCTTCGGCTTCCTGCGCGCGCCCGACTACAACTACCTGCCGGGCCCGGACGACATCTACGTGTCGCCGTCGCAGATTCGCAAGTTTGACCTACAGACCGGCGACACCGTATCGGGGCAGATCCGGCCGCCCAAAGAGGGCGAGCGCTACTTCGCGCTCATCAAGGTCGAGGCCGTCAACTTCGAGCCGCCCGAGCGGGCCCGCGAGAAGGTGTTCTTCGAGAACCTCACCCCGCTCTACCCGCAGGCGCGCATCATGCTCGAGACCGCCGCCGAGAATCTCTCGGCGCGCGTGATGGACCTGATGACGCCGATCGGCAAGGGCCAACGCGGCCTGATCGTCGCGCCGCCCCGGACCGGCAAGACGATGCTGCTGCAGAGCATCGCCAACAGCATTACCAAGAACCATCCGGAGGTGTACCTGATCGTGCTGCTCATCGACGAGCGGCCCGAAGAAGTCACCGACATGCAGCGTTCGGTTCGCGGGGAAGTCATCTCCTCGACGTTCGATGAGCCGGCGCAGCGCCACGTGCAGGTCGCCGAGATGGTCATCGAAAAAGCCAAGCGGCTCGTCGAGCACAAGAAGGACGTCGTCATCCTGCTCGACTCGATCACGCGTCTGGCCCGCGCCTACAACACCATCGTGCCCGCGTCGGGCAAGGTGCTCTCGGGCGGCGTGGACAGCAACGCGCTGCAGCGGCCCAAGCGCTTCTTCGGTGCGGCGCGAAACATCGAGGAAGGCGGATCGCTCACGATCATCGCCACCGCGCTGGTCGACACCGGATCGCGCATGGACGAGGTCATCTTCGAAGAGTTCAAGGGCACGGGCAACTCGGAAATCCATCTGGATCGCAAGCTGACCGATCGCCGTGTGTTCCCGTCGATCGACATCAGCAAGAGCGGGACCCGGAAGGAAGAGCTGCTGATGGCGAAGGAGGAGCTCAATCGCGTGTGGGTGTTGCGGAAAGTGCTGACGCCGCTCTCCCCCAGCGAGGCCATGGAGCTGCTGCTCTCGAAGATGGGCAAGACGAAGACGAACGGCGAGTTCCTGGCCGCCATGGCCGCTGGAAAGAGCTGAACCGTTCCGAGTTCCAGGTTCCAGGTTCTCGCTAGCCGCATCGTTGACGATGGAACTCCAAACCGAGCACCAAGAACAGCGCACTGAGAACCAGAACCTGGCAACGGGGAACCCGGAACCCGGAACCGCGCCGACGCACGTCGCCGTCCGAAGACACGGCGCCAGGACGGCGCTCGAGGCGCCCCTGCTCTCCGTCGTCATGCCGGTCTACAACGAGCTCGCGACGATCGACGAGATCATCCCGCGCGTGCTCGCCGTGCCGATCCCGATTGAGCTGATCGTCGTGGACGATTGCTCGACCGACGGGACACGGCAGCGTCTCGACTCCCTCCAGCGGGAGTACGGATTCACGCTGCTGCTCCAGGAGCGCAATCAAGGCAAGGGCGCCGCGCTCCGGCGCGGCTTCACCGCCGTGACCGGCAACATCGTCGCGATTCAGGATGCCGACCTGGAGTACTCCCCCGAGGAGCTCCCACAGCTCGCCGAGCTGATCATCGAGGGACGGGCCGATGTGGTCTACGGGTCCAGGTTCCTCGGCCGCCACCGCGTGTTCCTGTTCACGCACTACCTCGGTAACCAGGTGCTGACGCTCGTCACCAACATCCTGTACAACACGATGTTGACGGACATGGAGACCTGCTACAAGGTGATGCGCCGGGAAGTGCTTCAAGACCTCAACCTGACGTCGAACGGCTTCGGCATCGAGCCAGAGATGACGGCGAAGATCTTCAAGCGAGGCTACCGCGTCTACGAGGTCCCGATCAGCTACGACGGGCGCGGCTACGACGAGGGCAAGAAGATCAGCTGGCGTGACGGCGTCGTCGCGCTGTGGGTACTGCTGCGCCACCGCTTTACACGGTAGGGGCGACGCATGCGTCGCCCCTACATTTGACGCGCATGCGTCGCCTTTACGCGTAACGCCCTGCCTATGCTCGAGCGTGTCAGCAAGACGGCTGCGGCCTCGTCGATCCTGCTGATCCTGCTCCTCGCGCTGGCCGTCCATCCGGACATGACGTGGACGCTTCGCGTCCTCAGCGCGGCGGCGCTGGTCGCGGGATGGCTGGCCGCCACACCGTCACGCTCCTTCATCCACATCTGGGTGTTCCTCGCGCCGCTGGCGCCGGCATGCCTTCGGCTGCTCGCCGGTCGCGAGGGTCCGGTGCTCGACGTCGTATGGATGGCCGGGCTCGCGGGCGGGCTGCTGCGAGTGACTCCCTGGTCGCGGTGGGCGCTGGATGCGCCATGGAATGTGCTGCTTGGGGGATGGACCCTCACCCTGTCGCTTGCCTGGCCCATCCTCGTCGCCCGTGAGATCGGCTTCCACGCGGCGGGTATTCGCGACGCAGGGGCGATCAACTCGTCATCGTTGATGTCGGCGCCACAGGCCGCCACCTGGATCATGTACGTCGTCGTCGCCCAGCTGCTTGGCGCGCTCTGGTACGAATGGGTGCGAGGTGCTCTCGCGGCGGGGAAACCGCGCATGCCACGGGTGATTCATGCACTGTGGATGGGCGTCACGGCGGCGAGCCTCGTGGCCGTGGTCCAGGGCACGGTTGACCTCGGGTTCCTCAGCACGGACTTCTGGGCGTCGCTGCGGCGGGCGACCGGCACGATGCTCGACGCGAATTCGTATGGGGTGTGCGCGGCGCTCGCCGCGCCCATCGCCTTTCTCTCGATGCGGACGCTTGCGCCGCAACGACCGGCCGCGGCTGTCGCCGTCTTCGCGCTCAACTGGGCAGGCCTGTGGATGTCCGGATCGCGAACCGCCTTCCTGTGCGGCACATTCGGGACCGTGGGGTTGTTGATCGGACTCTGGCGCGAGCGTCGTTCTCTCGCGCCGGCGCGGACCCTGCTCACCACGTCCGCGCTGATTGCCGCCGCGATCGTCGTGCTCATCGCGGCGGGAACGATCGGTCCGATCCAGCGCATGCTGGAAGTTCCGATCGGACGGGCCGGGATCTCCTTTCTGTGGAACCGCGGTGGCTATGGGCCGATCGCGCTGCAGATGACGCGCGACTACCCGCTGACCGGCGTCGGTGTGGGCAGCTATCGCGTGCTCGCGCCCGATTACTGGCGGGCCATCGCCAATGACTCGCTGCCGCTCGACAACGCGCAGAACTGGTGGCGCCACCAGATCGCCGAGCTCGGCGTGTTCGGCGGCGTGCTGGTGATCGGGTTCTCCGTGCTCGTGGGATGGCGCGTGCTCACCGGCCGCGGGCTCCAGCAGGACGTGGCGATCTCGTCAACGATTCGTGGACTGCTGCTTGGCCTGGGCGCCTGTTCCCTCTTCGGCGTGCCGACACAGAATCCTGTGGTCCTGCTGTGGCTCTTCTCTCTCGTCGCGTGGTTCTTGGCCTTCGTGCCCGACACCCGCTCGCGCGACGAGGAGCGTGGCCCGTGGATACGAGCGGGCTGGGGCATCGCTTTCGGGCTCGCCATCGCCTACGCCGCGGGACACCTGCTTCTGGCGACCGGCTCTCTGGGCGTGGCCCAGCGCGCCGAGCGTGCGCATCGCGAGTACGTGGCCGGCGCCTATCCGCCCGAGCCGCTGCCGAACGCCAACGAGTTCCGGTGGACGGCCCAGGACGCACGGTTCGTCTGGCCCGCACGGACGCGCTGGCTGGTGATCCGGTTCTGGGCTCATCACCCCGACATCGCCGCAAACCCCGTGCGCGTGACCCTGACCAGCCCGTGTGGCGTCCTATTCGATGGGGCCCTCACGACCACCGACCCGGTCAGCCTGGGAGTCACCCTTCCGGAGGGGCAGCCGGCCCTTCTGGCGTCGCTGCACGTCTCCAGGACCTGGAAGCCGTCGGACCAGGGCGGGGACGACGACCGGGACCTTGGCGTGGGGATCGTGGCCGATTTCGTGAGCGATCCCGTCCTGGCCACGGCCCAGACGAGGGCGGTCACGGTGTCGGCCTGCAAGGCTGGTATATAATTTCGGTTTCCACCAGAGTCGAAGGAGCAGCCAGTGAAGGAAGGGATCCACCCGAAGTACCAGGAGGTCGAGGCTCGTTGCGCGTGCGGCAACACCTTCAAGACGCGCTCGACCAAGTCCGAGCTGCACCTTGAGATCTGCTCAGCCTGCCATCCCTTCTTCACGGGACGTCAGAAGCTCATCGACACCGAAGGTCGCGTCGAGCGGTTCACCAAGAAGTTCGGCCTGCAGACGTCCGAGCAGCGCAAGACGGCCGCCAAAGCCGTCAAGGCAACCAAGACTCCTGCTGGCGCGGTGAAGAAGGCCAAGAAAACCGTCACCGCGTAACGACCGGTCGCCTTCCCGCCTTCTCCGCCAGATCTCAGGAATAACCTGAGTCATTCAAGGTAGGCCCGAGCTGGGTCGATTTCTGTTCCAGCAACTGTCTGCTCAATGACAGGCTCGTCCGCCGCGTACGAGGCCTGACTGACGAAAGCGACGTGAAGCAATGCGACGCATCCTCGACGGGCTGCGGATTTCTCAGCGACTGTTGCTCATCAGCGCGGCGTTCATGCTGCCGCTGGGAGTCAGCCTGTATGTCGTGGTGATGAACGGCAACGCGACGATCCGGTTCAGCCAATTCGAACTCTACGGGAACGAGTACCAGCGGCCGCTCGAGGCGTTGCTGCAGGGGCTCTCCGAACACCAGCAGACCGCCTCCGCGCTCGCGTCAGGTGACCAGGCTCAGAAGGCCGGCGCCGGCGAGGCCGAACAGCGGGTCGAGCGTGCCTTCGACGCACTCGAAGAGGTCGACCGGCGGCTGGGCGAGACGCTGCAGTTCACGACCGCAGGTCTGACCCAGCGCAAGCGCCAGCACGTCGCGCTGAGTACGGTCAGGAACGAATGGCAGGATGTGAAGTCGTCCACGGCCACGGCGTCATCACTCGCGTCCGTCATCGAGCGGCATACGCATCTCGCGCAGGATGTGCGCACCATGATCGCGCACGCCGGCGACACGTCCAACCTGATCCTGGATCCCGATCTGGACAGCTACTACACGATGGACGTCACGCTGCTGGCCTTGCCCCAGACCCAGGACCGCATCTCGAACATCATTGCGTTTGCGCAGGCGCTCTCCGCGAAGAATGCGGTGTCAGACCAGGACCGCGTGCAGATGGCGGTGCACGCCGCGCTGCTGAAGGAGAGCGATGTGGCCCGTATCGTGGCCGACGTGGATGTCGCCCTCAACGAGGACACGAACTTTATGGGCACCAGCGAGACGCTGCAGAAGAACCTGCCCCCAGCCGTGAAGAGCTACGTCGCGGCAGCCAGCGCGCTGGCTGATGCGCTCGGCCGGGCCGCCGCGGGCGAGGTGGCCGCGACGGCGGTTGTGGCGGCGGGCAGCACCGCGCGCGACGCGAGCTTCACCGTGTGGAAGGTCGCCGTCGACGAACTGGATACGCTGCTGCAGACACGAGTCGATCACTACTCCTCGTCCAGGCTGTGGGCGCTTGGGCTCTGTGCCCTGGCCTCGCTGTGTGCGCAAGCCGTCGTGTTCGGGATCGGACGGAGCATCACGCAGCCGCTGACGGCCACGAGCTCGGAGCTCGGGACCAACGCGCAGCAGATCGTCTCGGCCGCCGGCGAGGTCGCGGCCTCGGCGCAATCGCTGTCGCACGGAGCGACCGAGCAGGCGGCCGCCCTCGAAGAGACGTCGGCGTCGATGGAAGAAATGGCGTCGATGACGCAACGGAACGCCGAGAACTCACAAGCCGCAGCGAGCCTGATGAGCCAGGTCGACGAGCGGGTGAAAGAGTCCAACGGCGCGCTGGCGGAGCTGGTGGTGTCCATGGCGTCGATTCAGGACGCGAGCCTGCAGGTCGCGAAGATCATCAAGACCATCGACGACATCGCGTTCCAGACGAACATTCTGGCGCTCAATGCCGCGGTCGAAGCGGCGAGGGCCGGTGAGGCGGGGATGGGCTTCGCGGTCGTGGCCGACGAGGTCAGAAACCTTGCCCAGCGTTCCGCGCAAGCGGCCAAAGACACCGCCGCCCTGATCGAAGCGTCGATCGACAGAGCCAAGCGCGGGAACGTCAGGGTGGAACAGGTGGCTGGTTCGATCTCGGGCATCACCGAGAGCGTCGTCACGGTGAAGAGCCTCGTGGACCAGGTGAGCGTGGCCAGTCGCGAGCAGGCGCAGGGGATCGAGCAGGTCTCGCAGGCGCTCGCGCAGATGGAGACGATCACGCAGACGAACGCGGCGACGGCAGAAGAGAGCGCGGCCTCGAGCGAAGAGCTGAACGCACAGGCCGAAGTATTGCTGTCGGCAGTGGCCCAGCTCCGGGCGATGGTCGACGGGGTCCAGCGGCAGGAGACCACGATGATGGCGAGCGTGCCGCCAACGACTGCCGCCTACCGGAACGCCGCTTAGAAAAGCGGCACCGCCTGCGATTGCGACCCGAGCTTGCGATCGAGCCGCGCGAGCCGGTACGCGGTCGCCTGTCTCCGCGCCGCGCTGTTGTCCACCTGCAGCGACCGCAACGCAAAGCCGCGAGCCGACAGCGGATCGCGAAGGCGGTGCTCGAGGTGTACGGCAAGTGCCTCTGACGCCTCGCGCACGAGCGGCTGCGGACAGAGGTCGAGGTCCAGCAGGCGACGCCAGGCCGCGGCAGCCTCCTCGAATCTCCGCATCCGCCGGGAGAGAACCGCAAACGCCCGGAGCGCTTCGGCGCGAACACCCTCGTCTTCGCTCTCGGTATCCGCGGCGCGAGCAAAACATGCCCTCGCGTCGATCATCATGCCCCCGCGCTCGTACAAGCGACCGAGCCCCAGCGCTTCGCGTGCCGTGCTCGCGCCGGGCGCGCCTTCGTCCAGCAACTGGGCCGCGCGCGCAGTAACCAGTGCAAGCGACAGCAGGTCCAGCCGGTTGTGCTCGAGCACGGCTTCGAGTGGCCGGGCATCGCCGCTCCGCACGTAGCGGAAGTAGCGGGCGGGAATCTCGAAGCCGGGCACGTCGCCCTCACGAACGTAACCGCACAGCGTCTGCTCGAGCGTGCTCAGACGGCAGCTCGATGACACCTTCGTCGATCCCGAATCGATCGCGGCCGACATCGGCCGGCCGTTGTGTCCAGCTTCAGCCGAACCGTCGTAGTGTCCGGCTTCCGCCTCCGCGGAACGCTTCGGCGGACCACCGTAGCCTTGGCGAAGGTGGTTAGCCGGACCGTGCCGTGCGGGTTCCTCAGAGCTCCGCCACATGCGGCGCGCCGGATGCAGCATGTCGATGTGCGGCAGCCCGGCAAAGGGCGTCGACATGCGGTGGAGCGCGAACCGCGTTTCGATCAGCGGAAGGTCAAACGACTTTCCGTTGTAGGTGACGACCGTACCGGACGTCTCGGCCAGCTCGCGGACCGCTTCGAGCAGCACACGTTCGGCGGCAAAGCTCGAGAGAAAAAACTGCCGCACCCGAAACGTCCCGCCGGCAAACCACGCACAGCCGACCAGGAACGCATAGGTGCCGGCGCCTCCCGCGAGACCGGTCGTCTCGAGATCGACAAAGAGCAGATTGCCGCCGCACGCGGTGTCAGCCAGCAGCGACAGCCTTGGCCAGAGGCCGTCGGACGGCGGCAGGGCGTCGGCCAGCACCATCGAGCCATGGCGATAGCCAGGCACGTAGGTCCGATCGACAACGAGAAAGCGGTGACCGTCCGATTCGCGCCATTGCCCGTCGAGGACCTCGGCGGCCGTGTCGTCCTGGGCCGCCTGAAGGCGGCCCCCACGACCGTCCGGTGCGGCTTCGTCGAGACCTTCTTGGTAGGGGCCGCCGTCGTAGGGGCCGCCTTTAGGCGGCCCACCACCACCCGGACGAATAACGCCGCGAAGTCGATCGGCGAGTGTCGTCATGCGGACAGCGCCGCCCGATGCGGGGCGGCATCAGCGGACCCGCCGACACCGGCCTCGAGGAGATCGAGGATTCGCAGCGCCACCGTCTTGGCCAGCGGTCCGGTGTTGCCGATTGGCCCCACGCACGTCGGGCAGCCGTGCTGACACTCACAGCCCGCGATGAGCTCGCGGGTGCGCCGCCGCAGATCCTGGTCCATCCCGAAGAGCGGCTCGCTGAAGCCGATGCCGCCGGGATAGTTGTCGTAGACGAAAATCCGGGGCTCGTCCGAGAGGGTGACCGGCTCGCCCATCCTTGTGAGATCAGGATCCTCGCCCTGCTCTCCGCTTCCGATCGAGATGCCGATATCCTGCCGATCGCACATGAGCAGGAGCTGCGCGACCTGCCGCATGGCGAACGACAGGCCGACCACGCCATCACGGCGATCGTCGGACGCATGCGGAAGGGCGGCCATCACGTCGCGTGGGATTGTCAGCCAGTACGCCGTCGTGTGCATCTGCTGTTCCGGCAGATCCAGCTCGCCTGAGCCGACGTTCTCGTTCGTATAGAACTTGATTTTCTTGAACCCGACGACGCGCGAGGAAACGTGCACCTCGCCGTGTGACGCCGGGTCCGCGGCGTAGGGCGGGTCCTGCGCTTCCGCCTCCGCTCGCGTGAATGGCTCTCGAGCTTCGGCGAGACTCGCCGAAGCGCCATCGGCGCGAAGGCGGTTGGACCCGCCAGTCGCGAACGTTTCGAGCACCGTTACCTTGGTGTAGGTGATGGCGTCGGTGTAATAGTCGCAGTCGATCTGTCGCACGTAGGCCTTGCGCCCGTCGAAGTCGAGCCGTTCCACCTGATAGAGCGCGGCCTCCACGAGGTAGATGGCCTTCTCGTGGAGCGTCGATGGACCGCTGTTGAAGCTGGTCTCCCCAATCACATCGGCGCCGTTGGTCGTATCGACCACCACGAAGTTGTCCGACGAGATCGACCGCAGGCTGACAGCGTCCGCCGGGTAGGACTCGTTGGTCCACTGCCACACGCCATCGTCATGTCCCGGTGCGTCGCTGCGATGCACGAACCCGCTCTCCTCGAGGATGCCGAGCACATCCTGGACGTTGTGCCGCCCGTATGCCTCAGAGGTGGTGAACGGCAGCTCGAACGCGGCGCATTTCACGTGATCGACCAGGATGTGCAGGTTGTCCGGATTGATGAGCGCGTGCTCGGGCGCCGCATCGAAGAAATACGAGGGATTGCGAACCACGAATTGATCGAGCGGGGCGCTGCTCGCCACGAGCACGGCGGCAGATCGCCCGCTCCTGCGGCCCGCACGTCCGGCGCGCTGCCAGGTGGCGGCAATGGTGCCCGGGTAGCCGGCCATCACGCACACGTCGAGCGCGCCGATGTCGATGCCCAGCTCCAACGCGTTGGTCGACACCACGGCCCGCACCGTGCCTTCCCGGAGACCCTTCTCGATGTCGCGGCGCCGTTGCGGCAGATACCCACCTCGATAACCGCGAATCTGATCCGGCGCGCCCGGCGGACCACCGAAATCGTCCTTCAAGTAGGTGGTGAGAATCTCCGTGGCCAGGCGGCTCTGCGCAAACACGATCGTCTGCAGCTTGCGTTTCAGGAACTCGGACGCGAGGCGCCGTGTCTCGGCCAGGTAGGACCGTCTGATCCCGAGCTGCTCGTTCACGACCGGGGGATTGACGAACAGAAAGAACTTCTCGCCGCGCGGCGCGCCACTCTCGGACACCAGCTCGAACGGCTGCTCCACCAGTGCCTCGGCCAGCTCGCGTGGATTGGCAATAGTGGCCGACGAGCAGATGAACGTGGGCGTCGAGCCATAGTGCTGGCAGATCCGCCGCAGGCGACGCAGCACGTTCGTCAGATGGCTCCCGAACACTCCGCGGTATGCGTGCAGCTCGTCGATCACCACGTAGCGCAGGTTCTCGAACAGCTTCGCCCAGCGCGGATGATGCGGCAGGATCCCCGAGTGCACCATGTCCGGGTTGCTGAGCACGACGTGCGCGCGGCCACGGATCGCGCGGCGCGCATCCTGCGGCGTATCGCCGTCGTAGGTGAACACGCCGATCTCGAGGTCGCTGCGACGCGAGATGTGATCCGACAGCTCGTGCAGCTCGGCCAGCTGATCCTGCGCGAGGGCCTTGGTGGGAAACAGGTAGAGCGCCCGAGCGGAGGGATCCCGCAGAATCGTGCTCAGCACCGGCACGTTGTAACAGAGGGTCTTCCCGGATGCGGTCGGCGTCGTGATCACGACGTTGCGGCCGGCCAGTGCGTGCTCGACCGCCAGCGCCTGGTGGGTGTACAGCTGCTCAACCCCCCGTTGCCTCAGCACGTCGCGCAGACGCTCGTCCACGCCATCGGCGAATGGTGCGTACCGCGCCTCCAACGGCGCCAGGCGTCGCACTGCGGTGACCCAGCCGTCTGGCGTGTCGGCGCGATCTGGAACCCCGCCGGTCAGGCGATCGAGGGCGGCCGTGAGGGCCTGATCGTGCGCGGGATCGGTGCGGCGCGCCGGCAGCATGGCCGGACGATCATAAGGCGAAAGCGAGACTGCTTCAATGGGTTTCGGAGGAGGACCACAGCTCCAATTCGGCGATGGTCCACGGTATCTCCGGGTCGCTGACCTCGGCCTGCAGGCGAACGAATCGAGCCTCTCGCGGCGGGAAGGCGACGACGATCCGCATGCGTTTGGGATCCTCCATCCCGGCGACGATCGCCTTCGCCAGCACAGTGCCGGTCCATGCGGTGCCCCATGTGAGGCCGTCATCGGACGTCTCGACGGTGAGTGACAGCGGAGACATCGAGAACTGGTTCCCGAGGCTATGCACGACAGCGCCAACGGTGGCGATGCTTCCGAGATCGACGGTCAGCGTCTGATTCTCCTTCGATAGCGTGCATTGCCAGAGGCTCTCCTCATCGCCATCGATGGCCGACGGAAGCGCTGTCGTCGAGCACAGCGACTGGAGCTGACGCACCGTGAGCCGCTGTCCCTTCGGACGTGCGATGCCTTCCAGTTGGCGTTGGGGAAGCCGGTAGTGGACAAACGATGCATCGCTCGCCTCCGTCGAGACGCCGGGCTGCCGCTCGACCAGGGTGCGAAGTCGAGGGGCGTCCCGTCCAACAATGACGTGAAGCTCACCCCGCCGCTGGAACGGCGTCAGCGCGTCATCGACCTCCGCGCGGCCGGCGGCGAAAAACGCCTGGTAATAACTGGGTCCCCACCCGCTGTAGCCGTTCACACTCGTCCATTCACCGTCGACGGCCCTGAACACGGCCGCGATGTCGCGGAAAAGGGTGTCGGAGGGGAGCTCGAGTACGGTCGCGCCACGAAGCTGTGCGGCTCCCGGAACTTGCCCTGGCACGCTCGCCACATCAATGCGATCGATCCAGCCATCGGTGAGTACGCCGGTGCCGGCCAGGAGCACGATCATGAGCATCACCCGTCGCGAGCGTCCGCGCAGGACCTCACCGAGGACGATGCCGGCCACGACGGAGAGACACAACACCGCCATCAGCCAGAAGCGAGCCGGCACGCGCAGGCTGTCCACACCGGGCAGGAACATCAGCCACCTGAACGGCCCGGGGATTCCGCCTCGACCCATGAACCCGATGATCGGTCCGAGCGCAAGCACCCACATGCCAATCGAGGCGAGCCAGAAAAACCCGAGCATGCCGGATCGGCGCAGCGTGTCCCGTACACCGGATGACAACGCCAGCAAGACGATCAGACACGCCACGGCAATCTCGATTGGCTTCGCCATCGTCGATGCCGACACCTTTAACGGCCCGATGTAGAACGCGAACGGGCCCGACACCAACAGCGCGAGGACAACGGCACCGTAGACGGACGCCACAAAGAGCAGGAGACGGCGCACGAGCACGATGATGCGGGCGTCGGTCCGCACGCCCGACGACCTCGTGAGGAGCCACAGCGGACCGAGGATCGAGATGGCGATCAGCGCCACGCCCGGAAAGAGCTCCTTTTCTGGCCCGCACATGACGCGGACCCACCCCCAGAATGTCAGCTTTGGTGGCGCGCAGAGCACATTGGCGACGTCCGCACTGAAGAAGCGCATCTCGCCGAAGCCCCGCTCGAAGCCGTAATACGCGTGCACCGAGATGTACTCGTAGAGGACCGGCGCGAGGGGGATCGCCGACACCATCGTCGCCACAGCGATCATCACCAGCGCGCGCCATTTGCGCTGAATCGCGACGAACCACAACACCCACAGACCGACCAGGATCGAGAAGAACACCAGGGCATAGCCGTTGGCGGCTCCCTGCAGCATCCAGCTCGCTCCATACAGCGCGAGCCAGCGGCGCCGGCCGGTCTCGACGTACGCATGCAGCCCGAGCAGCGCGAGCGGCGCCCAGAACGCCGCGAGCATCTGGATGTGCGGCAACTGCGACACGCGATATGGTGCGAAGCCGAAGGCCAGGCCGGCCACGAACGCGGCGCCGGCGCTCCGGGTCAACCTGAACACCAGCGCGTACATGGCGGCGGCGCACAAGGGAAACGTGAGCAGCATCGAGAGGTTGTAGGTCGCCACCGCGTCGCGGGTGAGCCAGTAGATCGGGGAGGCGATGACGCTCAGCCCGAGCAGATGCTCTGAGAACGTCAGCGTGTCGCGGGTGGGAAAGAAGATCGGAAACTGATACCAGGCGTCGGTGAACGGCACGTGTGTGGCGTTCCACTTCAGGATCGCGGCCGTGAGCAGCGGATCGCCGGGATCGTTGGCGATCATCGAGCCGAGATGCGCCAGCACCTCTCGACCGATCACCATCGTGATGATCGTATAAACCAGGACGCTCACCGCCGCTGGCGTCCACGCGCTCGCCGTCAAGACACCCCCATCCGCTGAACTCTTGGGCCTTCTGGAGTACGTATGGTAGCGTGCCGTTCAGGGTTCACGTGAATCACATCGATCGGCGACACAGCCAGACCCAGGAGCGTTACGCGGCTGACGACCTGGAAACCATGCAGGAAGCGCGGCGCTACAGCGCGCACGTGTTCAATCTCTTTCGCCATCACATCGGCACGCGCGTCCTCGAGGTCGGGTCGGGCATCGGCACGATGAGCCGTCCGCTGGCGGACGCGGCCGACATGGTCGTCGGGCTGGAGCCGAACGTCAACTGCGCAACGCGCGCGCAGGAGGCACTTCGCGGTCATCCCCGGTTCTCGCTTCGCGTCTGTCATCTCGAGGAGTGCGACCGGGCCGAGCTCGCCAGCCTCCGCTTCGACACGGTCATGTGCGTGAACGTGCTCGAGCACATCGAAGACGACTCGGGCGCATTGCGAACCTTCAAGGACGTGCTGGTCCCGGGCGGCCGCGTGCTGATCTTCGTCCCCGCCGTGCAGGCGGCGTACGGCCCGCTCGACGCGGAGCTCGGTCACCATCGCCGCTACTCGAAGCCCACGCTCGCCAAAGCGTTCACCGATGCCGGCCTCGACCTCGTCACCCTCCGTTACACCAACCCGATCGGTCTGGTCGGATGGATGTACAACGCGCACGTCAGCAAATCGACCGCGCACAGCCTCACCCAGGTGAAGCTGTTCGAGACCCTGGTCGCGCCATGGGCCCTGCCCCTCGAGCGCCTCATCACGCCGCCGATTGGTTTGTCGCTGGTCGCTGTTGGACAACGGCGGTCCGGCTGAAGCCGAACACTACGACAGACGGCACTTGGTTCTTGGTTCTTGGTTCTTGGTTCTTGGAAGTTGGGAGTTGGCTCGGGTGTCGGATTGGGGGTTGGGAGTTGAAAGCTCTATAACCCCAGGCGATCGCGTATCTGTTCGAAGTCGACATCTCAAGGCAGCCGCCAGCGCGTGAATTGCGGCAGGCGGCTGAGTGGCATCGCGAGATGCTCCTGCGTGTGCGGCACGTCACCACGACGCGCGTAGACGGCGGCCACGTAGTAGCGTGTCGCGGGATCGTCGGCGCCGGCCGCCACCCGCCGGGCGTGCGCCTGAATCGCCATGTCCCCGAAGCGGGCGGCTTCAGCGGCTTCACCGCGCACGTCATGCAGTGCGCTCAACTTCTGATGCAGCTCGATCAGCGTGCGCTCGCGCAGCGCGTGGTCGCTGGTCGACACGTATTCGAGCTCGCGCCGGAATTCCGCGTGCGCGGCATCGTAGTCGCGACGCAGGTAGTGGACGTATCCGAGCCGCGCGTGGGCGCCGACGATCAGCAGCCCTTCGGTGCCTGACATCGCCCGCTCCTGCAGCTCGATCGCATGCCGGGCGGATGCCTCGGCCGCGTCGAGATTGCCGCTGAGGGCCTCGAGCAGCGACAACTGCAGGTGCGCGTACCCCGCCTCGGGGTTGAGCGCGACCGCCGTGCGCAGCTCCGCGATGCCCTCCGGCACCATCCCGCGCGACAGCCAGTACGCCCGGGCCAGCGCCTGATGCGCGTCGGCATTGTCGGGCTCTGCGGCCGCCGCCGTCTGCAGCGACGCCATCCCTTCATCGAGCCTGCCCAGGGCCAGCAGCGCGCTGCCGAGCCACACGTGCGCGTTGGCCAGGAGCGGGTTGAGGGCAATGGCCCGCCGCAGATGCTCGATCGCGCGGTGATGCAGATCGGGCAGGCTGAGAAAGCTGCCCTTCAAGTTGCACGCGCCACCGAGAGCGGCCCATGCCGCGGCGTACTTCGGATCGAGCTGGACAGCGCGCTCGAGCAACGCGATCGCCCGATCGATGGCGTCCCGCCCCGCCGACCGCATGTTCACCACGCCACGCGAATACGCCTCGAAGGCCTCGACCGACCGCGTCTCATCACGTTCGATGGCGTCGGCTTCGGCTTTCCCGAGCTTCACCTCCAGGCTGCGGCTCAGATCGAACACGATTCGATCCTGCAGCGCGAAGATGTCGTCCACACGCCCGTCAATCTTCAGCGTGCGAATCAGCGAACCGGTCAGCACTTCGACGAGCTGCGCGGTGATGCGAATCCGATCTCCCAGGCGCTGATAGGCGCCCGACACAACCCACCACGCCCCGAGACGGCGTCCGATCCGGATCGCCCGGGTGTCTCCGGCCTGGTCGGTCAGCGGCGGCACGTTCTTGATCTGCTCGAACACCTGCGCGCGACCGATCACCGTGACGTCGTGCACGTTCTTCAGATCCGCGGTGACCGTTTCGGCGATCCCGGTGCCGATCCAGTCGTCGGCGGCGTTGCCGGTGACGTTGACAAACGTCAAGACCGCGATCGTGCGCTCACCGGCATCCACATGCGCCGCCTGAATGCCCGTCGTGCGGCCGCCGGTTTCGAGCCGCCGCGCGATCTGCCGCAGCGCCTGGTGCATGTCGCTCGCCGCGTAGTACCGTGACAGCGGGGTTTTCTGGAGCGCGCGTCGGACGATGCGCTCGAGCTCGGGCGGAACATCGGGGTTGAGCTGGGCGAGCGGCTCGGGATCCTTGTGCAGAATCTGGTCGAAGACCGCCGCCAGCGTGTTGCCGCGGAAGGGCAGCGTGGCGGTCAGCATCTCGTAGACCACGACGCCGAGCGCCCACAGATCCACGCGGTGGTCCACGCCCTCGGCGCGGAGTTGTTCGGGCGCCATGTAGGCGATGGTCCCCATCACCATGCCCGGCGCAGTCACGAGAAGCTGAGGCGTGGTGCGCAGGTTCGCCTCGACGGACGAGGGCATCGCCATCTTCGCCAGGCCGAAGTCGAGCACCTTCACGAGGCCGCGGCGGGTCTGGATCAGATTGCCGCTCTTGATGTCGCGGTGCGTGATGCCGCGTCCGTGTGCCTCATCGAGCGCCTCGGCGACCTGCGCGGCGATGTCCACGGCATCGAGTACCGGCAACGGTCCACGCCCGACACGCTCTGAGATGAGCTCGCCCTCGACGTACTCCATCGCAATGAACAGCGCGTCCTCGTGTTCGACGAGGTCGTAGGTCACGGCGATGTGCGGCGACTGCAGGAGCGACGCCGCCTGCGCCTCGCGGAACAGCCGGGCGCGACTGTCGGCGTCCCGCTGGCGATCGGGCGGCAGGAACTTCAACGCCACCTGGCGTCCCAATCGCTGGTCCTCGGCGATGTAGACTTCGCCCATGCCTCCGGATCCCAGGCGGGCGCCGATGTGATAGTGCAGGATGGTTGTGCCGGTCAGAGACGGGTCTGCCACGTGATCTCATTGTAGTTGGCGTACCCTGATCTCCCCCATGGCCGCGGCCTCGTCTGCTCACGACATCGACGCCACGCTCGTTCGGCGGCTGGGCTTCTGGTCCTCCATCGGCCTCGTCATCGGCATCACCATCGGCTCCGGCATCTTCCGCACACCGTCAGTCATCGCCGCACGCGTACCCGACCCCGTCCTGATGCTGGGTGTGTGGGTGCTGGGCGGCCTGATCTCGCTCTGCGGGGCGCTCTCGGTAGCCGAGCTTGCCGCCTCGCTGCCGCAGACCGGCGGCTGGTACGTGTTCCTGCGCGAGGGATGGGGACGGCTGGCCGGGTTTCTTTTCGGCTGGTCCGAGCTGGTGCTGATCCGCGCATCGGCCACCGGCGCCGTCGCTACGGTGTTCAGCGAGTATCTGCAGCGCTCGCTCGGCTACGACCCGGCGGCCAACGGCGCCGCCACCAACCTCATCGCGGCCACAGCGATCCTCTTCTCGGCGTTCGTCAACATTCGCGGCGCGCAGATCGGTGCGGCCGTGACGGGCGTGTCCACCGTCGCCAAGTTCGGCGCGCTGGCCTTTCTCGTACTCGCGTCCTTCTTGATGGGGGGCGGGGCCGGCGCCAGTGCGGCGAACTTCGCCGCATCGGACATGCCGGTCAACGCCGGGCTGTTTGGTCTCGCCTTGATCTCCGTGCTCTACGCCTACGACGGCATCGCCGATGTGGCGTTCGCGGCCGGTGAAATCCGCGACCCGCAGCGGACGTTGCCGCGCGCGATCGTCGGCGGGACGCTGGCCATCATCGCGATCTACCTGGCCGCCAACTGCGCCTATCTCTACGTCAACCCGATCGGGCAACTGGCACAGTCGCCGCTCGTCGCCGCGGACACCATGCAGGCGCTCGTCGGACGCGTCGGCGTGGTGCTGGTCTCGGTGGTCGTGACGGTCTCCACGTTCGGCTCGCTCAGCGGCGTCATGCTGACCGCGCCGCGGGTGTTCTTCGCGATGGCGGACGACGGCGTGCTCTTCACCGTCCTCGCCAAGGTCCACTCGCGCTACAAGACGCCTTACGTGGCCATCTCACTCGCCGCCGCGCTGGGCGTCGCCTTCGTGCTGACGCGAACGTTCGAGCAGCTCGCCGACACCTTCGTGCTGTCGATATGGCCGTTCTACGGCCTGGCGATTGCGGGCCTCTATCGCCTCCGGCGCCGCCGCCCCGACCTGCCGCGGCCATACACGGTGCCGGGATATCCCGTCGTGCCGGCCGTCTTCATCGCCGGCGTCGTGTATCTGGTAGGCAATGCGCTGCTGACCGATCCGCTCTGGACCGGGGTGACGTTTGCGATCGTGCTCGCCGGGGTGCCCGTCTACTACGTCTGCTTTGCCACGAAGCGCACGAAGATCATCGGCCACAAAGAACACTAAGAACACGAAGGCTCAACAATGCCACCGTCCTTTCGCGCACGGCTTCGCTCGGGCGAACTTCTCTTCGCGCCCCTCATGACGTTGAGCTCGCCGGCGGTTGCCGAGCTGATGGCGGAGACCGGCTTCGATTGGCTCTTCATCGACGCCGAGCACTCCACGCTGGACACCTCTCAGATGCAGTTGCTGCTCCAGGCCGCGGGCGCGACCCCGTGCGTCATTCGACTCGTGTCTGGCGACGAGGAGCCGATCAAGAAGGCGCTCGACATCGGCGCCGCCGGGATCATCGTGCCGCAGGTCAACTCGGCCGAGCAGGCCAGGCGCATCGTCCAGGCGGCGAAGTACGCGCCGGTCGGTCAGCGAGGTCTCGGCATCGCGCGTGCCCACCGCTATGGCCTCAAGGTGCGCGAGTACATGCAGAGCGCGAACGACGACACCGCCGTCATCGTTCAGGCCGAGCATCGGGACGCCGTCGCCAACATTCAATCGATCGTCAGAGTGGAGGGCGTGGACGGCGTACTGATCGGCCCGTACGATTTGTCGGCCAGCTTTGGCCGGCCCGGCGCGGTCGATCATCCCGAGGTGCGCGAAGCCATCGCGCGCGTGAGAGCGGCCTGCCTCGAGGCGCAGATTCCTATCGGCATCTTTGGCCTGACCGCCGACGCCGTAAAGCCGTACATGGCTCAGGGATTCACGATGATCGTCGCAGGAGTCGACACGGTACTGCTCGCGAACGCGGCGACGACGCTCGTTGCGGCACTCCGCGGGACGTAGGGCCTGGTGGGTCAGTTTGAATCGGTCGAGATGATCGGACCGTCGATTGACACGCGTGTGTGAAGCGCGCAGAGGCAGCCGAGGTCGCCGAGACAAGATCACCGCGGAGATCGCAAAGGAGCACAGAGATACGCGGAGGGAATCACGGGTGACCCGCGCCACGCGCGGCATGGATCGAGGAGAGACCGCGATCGCAAGCGCGATGAGAGAGGCCTGACGCGTTTGCGACCGCGGTCTCTCCTCGATCCATGAGCCGGCCATCAGGCAGGCATAGGCCGGCGTCACCCGTGGCAGTCTACGGCGGTCTTCTGATGAGCATGCAGTTCTCTGCGTGACTCTGCCCCTTTGCGCTCTCCGCGTTTGGCTTCGCTCCGCGGGCCCCGCTTCCCCTGCGCCCACCCAACATGACCCATTGCCACGTAGGGCGGGAAGAATCGTCCTACCCGAGAAGCGTCCTGGCAAACGCGTGCCAGGCTTCCGTCTGGCCCACCACATCGCGCAGCCATTGCCCGGCGACGATCAGCAACCCGCCCCAGAGATACGCAGGCGCGACTCTCCGCCTCGACACGAGGTCGTAGAGGATGCCGGCGACGATGAAGAGATCCACCAGGATGTAGATCTGGAACAGGGACGAGGGCGCACCGGGCCACCGGGCAAGAGGCGCGTCCAGGAGGCTGATCGTGGCGAGGAGCATCAGCCGCTTGTGCGTTTCAGACTGCCGCCGGAAGGACACCGCAGCCGCCACCAGCGCCGCGAACACTGCCATCGAGAACAACGGGACCGTCAGAAAGGTGCGAGCGGCATCCTCCTGCCCAGCGGCGACGTCACGCTGACCGGACAGAATGCCCGCCGTGGTGCCGGCGAGCACCATCAGCGCAGCCAGTCCCGCCCCGATCCACCCAAGTGTGCGATGCACATCGGTGCGCCGAACCGCAACCAGTGTCGCCTGCGCGATAAAGAACGCGATCCACGCGCTGAAGACGAGCCCATGCACGTGGAGGTAGTATGGCAGCGCGTCCGGGACGAATCGGGGCCGCAGATAGTAGGTGGGCGCGAAGCCGACCACAACCGCAACTGCCACCACGATCGCCATGCCCGTATAGAACTGTCGATCGTACTTGCGGGAGAACCGAGGGGATATTGACGAGGCCTCGATGGTCATCGATGCGCGATTATCCCACCGTCGGTATATCTTCGAGGCGTGCGAATTCCCGCGCGCGTCCTCGCCATCGAGCTGCCGCCATTCGACCCGCTCAACCTCCGGGCGGCGGAGCTGCGCGCCGCTGGCCATCGCGTCATCTCACTGGGACAGGCGCTGCCCTTCTTTCCGCCGCCGCCCTCTGCCCTGCGCGCCGCCGAGGCCGCCCTGACCAAGCCGGACGTCCACTTGTACTCGACCGATCCCGGCCGTCCCTCACTGCGACGCATCCTCGCGGAGCGTCTCGGACAGCACGCCGGCATCGCCTGCGGCGCCGATGACGTGATCATCACTGCCGGAGCGAACCACGCCTTCGCCACGGCGCTCACCACGCTCGTCAGCGCTGGCGATGAAGTCATCCTGCCGGCTCCGTACTTCACGAATCACCAGATGACCGTGCAGGCCGCAGGCGCCATCGCCGTCGATGCCCCGCTCGCCGATCAGCAGTCCTACTCGCTCACCTGGACCGACATCGAGCCACGACTGACTGCGCGCACGCGAGCCGTGGTTCTCTGCAACCCGAGCAACCCGACTGGCGCGCCGATCGACGCCTCTCACGGCGCACGCATCGTCGCCGAGCTCGCCGACCGCGACATCGTCGTCATCAGCGACGAGACCTACATGCAGTTCGTGTACGGCGCTGCTCACTGGAGCGCGGCGTCAGTCGCCGGCTGGCGTCAGAACGTCGTCGTGATCGGGACGTTTTCGAAGTCGTTTGGCATGATGGGGTGGCGCGTGGGCTTTCTCCTGGCTGACGCGGCGACCTGCGAGCAGGCCACGAAGGTCCAGGATGCGATGATCATCTGCGCGCCGGTCATTTCGCAGATGGCGGTCGAAGGCGCGATCCGAGAGGACTGGGACTATCCCACGCGGTTTCACGCGGAGCTCATCCGGCGCCGGCAGCTGCTCGCCGATCGGCTGGCACGCATCCACAGCGTCGAGTGGACGCCGGCGTGCGGCGGATTCTTCGCCTTCGCACGCATCGTCGGTTGTGCGGATTCGCATGCGCTCGCGATCCGTCTTCTCGAAGAGGCACACGTCGTGACCATTCCTGGCTCGGCATTCGGGAGTAGCGGCGAAGGCTGCCTGCGTCTCTCGTTCGGCTCGGTGGATGCGGACTCGCTCGGCGAGGCCCTGGAACGACTCGAGACGTTCTTCGGGAGGCGCGACTCATGATTCCGCTTCGTGTGCCCTGACACCCCACAGCGATCGCGAGACATCATGGACCGAGTACTCGAAGCGGAGCTCATGGACGATGAGCAGCAGACAATCGCGTATGCGCGAGCGGACTTCAGCACATCGAATCAGTTCTTCGTGGACGGCCTGATTCGAGACTTCCCACATCATTTGGGCGCGGTCGTGGACATCGGTTGCGGTCCAGGGACTGTCGTGATCACCTTGGCCCGCGCCGCGCCGGGAGTCAGCCTCACGGCCATCGACGGATCCGCGCCGATGATCGCGTTGGCTCGCCAGGCTGTTCAGGACGCGAGGCTCGATCGCCGAATCACGGTGACGCAGGGCTTCGTGCCGGGCCTTGCGCTCGATGCGCACAGCTTTGATGCCGTGGTCTCCAAGGACCTGCTCCACCATCTCCCGGATCCAACAGTGTTCTGGAGCGAGGTCGCGCGGCTGGGGAGATCGGGCGCGGCGGTCTATGTGATGGACCTCGTCCGTCCATCGACACCAGCCGCGGCGCAGCAGATCGTGGACGCCGTGGCCGCCGGCGAAAGCCCGATCCTCCGCCAGGATTTCTACAATTCGCTCTGTGCGGCGTTCAGCGTCGACGAGGTCCGCGCGCAACTGGCCGCCGCGAATCTGGACCTGCGTGTGGCGATGGTGAGCGACCGGCACATGCTGATCAAAGGCCTGCTGCCCTAGACGAATTGACAGCTGCGGGCAACGATTCGAACGATTCGAACGATCCGAACGATCCGAACGATCCGAACGTCTTAGATGGCGTCTCCAGCGAGGAATCCATGAACCGTTTCGCGTCCGACGTCCGCCAGGCGCTCCGCTCCCTCCGCGCCAGCCCGGGGCTGGTGGCGACCAGCGTGCTCTCGCTGGGACTCGGCCTCGGCGTCAACCTCACCCTGTTCGCGGCCATCGGGGCAGTCTTCTTCTACGAGCCCACCGTCGCCGATCGAGACCGCGTGGTCGCCGTGCAACCCGGCAACAGCAACCAGTTCTCATACCTGAACTACCGCGACCTGCGCGAGAGCGCGGTCTTCGAATCTGTCGCCGGGTATCGCCGCGTGCGGTTGACGCTGCGCACCGCTGCCGCGCCCGAAGGCATCGATGGCATCGCGGTCACGCCAGACTTCTTCGAGTTCCTCGGGATTCCGCCGGCACTCGGCCGGCACTTCACCGCGGCGGAGGCCGCCCCGGAGCGGCAGCCGCGCGTCGCCGTTCTCAGCCACCCGTTCTGGCAGCGGCGATTCGGAGGAGATCCGGAGCTCATCGGACGAGAGCTGACGATCAACGGGGAGCCCTTTGCGGTGATCGGTGTGCTCCCGGAGATTCGCCCCGTCACGATGCTCCAGGATCCTGATGTCTACGTCCCGATCAGCCGCCTGGTCCTTCCAACCATCAACGATCGAAATAACGGAAACGCACTCGCCGTACTCGGACGCCTTCGGCCCGGCATGACCTCCGCCCAGGCGCTTGCCGCGGTCACCGCGCTTGACCGCCGGCTCGAGCAGGCCCACCCCGCCGACAACGCCGACATGGGCCGGCCCGGAAAGATCCTGCCCGTGCGCGGCGGCGACATGGCGGGATCGTCCGAGCAATTGATCGTGCCCTCGGTCCTGATTGCGCTGTTTGGCCTGGTCCTCTTGAGCGCCTGTGCCAACGTGGCCGGCCTGCTCCTCGCCAAGGCAGCCGGTCGTGAGCGAGAGATCGCGCTTCGCGTTGCGCTCGGCGCCAGCCGAGCGCAGATCGTGCGGCTGCTCCTGACGGAGAGCTTTACGCTCGCGGCCCTCGGCACTCTGGCGGGAGCGCTCCTGTCCGCGTGGCTGACGCGCACGCTGAACGTCACAGCGCTGCCGGGCGCCGGGCCTCTCAACCTGGCACTCGAGCCGTCCGCATCGTTGGCCGTCTACGCAGTGGCTCTCCTCACGTTGACTGGCCTGCTGTGCGGAATCGCCCCGGCATTGCGCCCGACGAAACGCAACATCACCGCGGTGATGCAGAGTGGCGAAAGCCACGGTGTGACCGGGCGTCTCCGGCTGCGACACGCGTTCGTGGTCGGCCAGGTCGCGGTGTGTCTCATTCTCCTCGTCCTGTCATCACTGCTGCTCAGAAGCCTGACAAGAATTTCAGAGATGGACCCGGGGTTCGACATCGAGCGCGGCCTTGTGGCGACGGTGCACGTCGACGCCGAACGGTATGCCGTTGACGGTGGCCTGCCGCTCGGCGAGCGTCTCGCGGAGCGGCTGCAACAGCTCTCCGGTGTCGAGTCGGTGAGCTTTGCCAACATCCTCGCGCTTGGGACCGATCGCAGCGGAACGCGCCTGCGCGTCGAGGGCGGGGCCAGCAATGCCGCCGGACCCAGAACCTACGTCAACAGCGTCTCGCCTCGCTACTTCGCGACGCTCGGCATCCCGCTCGTGCGCGGGCGCGACTTCAACGCCAGCGATCGAAAGGGCGGCGCCCCGGTTGCGATCGTCACCGAGTCATTCGAGCGCGCGTATTTCCCGGGGCAGAGCGCGCTCGGCAAACGCGTCCGTCGATCGAACGAGGAGCCGTACTTCGAAATCGTGGGCCTCGTCGGCGACCACATGTACGGATCGTACGGTGACTCGGTCACGCCGATCTTCTACTCGTCGTACCTGCAGCAACCGCGAGTCTCCACGCAGGTGCGCCCGGTGGTGCTCCACATCCGAACCAGTGGACCGCCATCGGCCCTCGTGCGCGAGGTGAGGAATGTGATTGCGGCCGTCGACTCGACCATGCTCGCGGAAGTACAAACGCTTCGCGAAGCCACGGGGTCCGAGGCGGCCATGAGACGTTACGGTACGCAGCTTCTGGCTTCGGCGGGCGGACTGGGACTGTTGCTCGCGACGACCGGACTTTACGGAATGATGGCCTTCGTTGTCGCCACGCGGACGTCGGAGATTGGCGTACGTATGGCGCTCGGCGCAACGGCGGCGCAGATTCTTGGCAGCGTGCTCACGCAGGGGATGAAGCTGGTTGGGACGGGACTTGCTATTGGTACTGTCGTCTCACTGCTGCTCGCGCAAGCCGCGGTGGGGTTGCTGGCCGGCTTGAGCCCCGCCGACCCTGTCGCCTTCGGCGGGACCGTCGCGGTGCTGATGTTCGTCGGCCTCGCAGCCTGTCTCTCGCCAGCCCGCCGGGCGTCACGGGTCGATCCCCTGGTCGCCCTGCGCCGACTCTAGAACGCGCGACTCTGACAGCCGTCAACGACGACCGACGTACCGCTGATCCAGCTGGCTCGGGACGAGGCGAGGAACGCCACGACGTCGCCGACTTCTTCAGGCTTGCCGAAACGCCCGAATGGAAGCTCGCGCCTGATGAAGTCGGCGATCGCCGCGGGACTCTCCTGCTGACGCTTCCACCACGAGCCACCCTCGAAGAGGATCGATCCCGGTGAGACGCTGTTGACGCGGATGTTGGACGAGGCCAGCTGTTGCGCGAGCGATTTTGCCAGGCTGATCTCGGCCGCCTTGATCGCGTTGTAGGTCATGCGTCCGCCGGCTTCCCGGCCGAAGACAGAGGCAATGATGATGATCGACCCGCCTCCTCGCCGCATCATGTGGGGCACCGCGAGCCGCGATGCGCGAACCGCCGGGAGCAGCGTTTGGTCGAACGCCTCCTGCCACTCAGCGTCCGTCGTGTCCAGCAAGCCGGCGCCGCGCCCCAGCCCCACGTTATTGACGAGGACGTCGATGCCACCGAACGTCTCAACCGTTCGATGGACGAGGGCCTGAACGTCGTCGGCTCGTGTGAGGTCAGCAGTAACCGTCAGCACGCGGTCGCGGCCGCCCGCCATGGCCGCCACTTCAGCTGCCGCTTGCTGGAGAGGTGCGTCGGTGCGCGCGCAAATCGCCACTCGACATCCCTCGGCTGCAAGAGCTTTGGCGCTTGCCAGCCCGAGGCCGCGGCTCGAGCCAGTCACAATCGCCACCTTGTCGAAGAGTCCCAGGTCCATCTCTTGCATCATAGCCGGGGTGGGGTGAGGTCAGAGTGGGGTCAGACGACCGACAACGGGTGATGCGTATAGAATGACCGGGCACCGGCAACAGAGCGCGAGACACGAGCGCTCTGTGGGCCAACCAATCCCGCGCCGGTCTGAGCAGTTGAATCCAGCCGAGAGCGCGACCTGAGGGGTTCAACTCGATGCGCATCGGCGTGCCTGCCGAAACCAGTCCGGGCGAGACTCGCGTCGCCGCCACACCGGAAACGGTCAAGAAGCTCATCGCCGGCGGCCGTCACACTGTCATGGTGCAGACCGGGGCCGGCGTCGCCGCCAGTATTCCCGATGCCGACTTCGCCGCCGCCGGCGCGGCGCTTGGATGCGGGGCCGATGTCTATGGTCAATCGGATATTGTTCTGAAAGTCCAGCGTCCAGAGCCCGGCGAGCTCTCCCTGCTCAAGCGCGGGAGCATTCTGATCGGGCTTCTCTCGCCGCATGAGGACGTCACCGCATTGGCCGCGACCGGTGTCACCGCGTTTGCCATGGAGCGTCTGCCGCGCATCACGCGCGCGCAGAACATGGACGTCCTTTCCTCACAGGGCAACATCGCCGGCTACAAAGCGGTGCTGGTTGCCGCCTACGAGTACGGACGCTTCATGCCGATGCTGATGACGGCGGCCGGAACCGTCAAGGCCGCTCGCGTCCTCGTCCTCGGCGCGGGCGTGGCGGGACTACAGGCGATTGCCACCGCGAAGCGCCTGGGCGCGGTGATCGAAGCCTTCGACGTGCGACCCGCCGTGAAGGAACAGGTCGAATCGCTCGGCGCGAAGTTCGTTGAGGTCGCGCTTTCGGACGAGGAGAAGAAGGCGCAGGAAACCGCCGGCGGCTACGCGCGCGAGATGAGCGACGACTACAAGCGGCGTCAGAGCGCGCTCATCGCCGAACGCGCAAAGGCCGCCGACATCATCATCACCACCGCCCTCATCCCCGGCCGGCCGGCGCCGGTGCTGCTCCCGGAAGACACCGTCAAAGGGATGAAGCCCGGCTCGGTCATCGTCGATCTGGCGGTGAGGCAAGGCGGAAACTGCCCCCTCAGCGTGAAAGACGAAGTGATCACCCGGCACGGGGTGAAGATCGCGGCCCCCTCGAACCTCCCCGCGTCGCTGGCCGCGGACGCCAGCGCCCTGTATGCGCGCAACCTTCTCACGTTCACGAACCTGCTGTTCGACCCCAAGACCGGCGCCCTGACGATGGACCGGTCGGATGAAATCATCGCCGCGACGCTCGTCTGCATCGACGGCGCAGCGGTCAGGAGCTGACGTGCACGGAGTTGTCGTTGACCCTATCGTCACGAATCTCATGGTGTTCGTGCTGGCCATCTTCGTCGGCTATCACGTCGTCTGGCATGTGACGCCGGCGCTTCACACGCCGCTGATGAGCGTGACCAATGCGATCAGCTCGGTGATTGTCGTCGGCGCGATTCTCGCGGCGGGATCGGGCCCGCTCGACGCCGTGTCCATCCTCGGCGCCGTGGCAGTGGCGCTGGTGGCCATCAATACCTTCGGCGGGTTCCTCGTCACCGAACGCATGCTGGAGATGTTCAAGAAGAAAGACAACCGGCCTAAAAGCGGGCACGGCGACAACCTGACGACAGGCAGGCAAGACGACAACCTGCCGAAAGGCAGGCAAGGCGACGGAGTATCGCGGTGACCGAGGTGATGTCGCCGAACGTACAGGCCCTGTCCTACCTCGTCGCCAGCGTGCTCTTCATCCTCGCGCTCAATGGCCTGTCGAGCCCGTTGTCGGCACGTCGCGGCAACCGGTTCGGCATCGCCGGGATGACGATCGCGGTGCTCACCACGCTGCTCGTCACCCGGCGGATCGATCTCACGATCGGCGCCCTCGTCGTCGGCGGCGCGATCGGGTGGCTGGTGGCCAGGCGCGTCGAGATGACGCAGATGCCGGAACTGGTGGCCGCCATGCACTCGCTGGTCGGCCTGGCCGCGGTGCTGATCGCGATCGCCGTGGTCAACAACCCGCTGGCGTTCGGCATTCCGAACCCGCTCCCGGCAGGCAACCGCGTGGAGCTGTTCATCGGCACCTTCGTCGGCGCAATGACGTTCTCGGGGTCGGTCATCGCGTTCGGCAAGCTCGCCGGGCTGGGCAGGATGCTCCGGCTGTTCTCGAGCGCGCCGGTCGTGTTCAAGGGCCAGCATCTGGTCAACGCGCTGTTCGCGATCGCGATGCTCGCGTTCGGTGCCGGCTTTGTCGCCGCCGGCCCGGGCGCACACTGGATGCCGTTCATCGTCATGACGGCGATCGCCTTCGTGCTGGGCGTGCTGATCATCATTCCGATCGGTGGCGCCGACATGCCGGTCGTCATCTCGATGCTGAACAGCTACTCGGGGTGGGCGGCGTCCGGTATCGGCTTTTCGTTGAACAACCCGCTGCTCATCGTCGCCGGCTCGCTCGTCGGCTCCTCGGGCGCGATCCTCTCCTACATCATGTGCAAAGCGATGAACCGCTCGTTCATCAGCGTGATCCTGGGCGGATTCGGTGCCGCGGAGGGCGCCGCGACCGGCTCGGAGCAGAAGGCCGTGCGATCGGGATCGGCCGAGGACGTGGCCTTCCTGCTGGGCAACGCCGAGAGCGTGATCATCATTCCCGGCTACGGCCTTGCGGTGGCGCGCGCGCAGCACGCGGTGAAGGAAATGGCACTGAAGCTCAAAGCCAAGGGCGTGAGCGTCCGCTATGCCATCCACCCGGTCGCGGGCCGCATGCCCGGCCACATGAACGTGCTGCTCGCCGAAGCGGAGGTCCCCTACGATCAGGTCTTCGAGATGGAGGACATCAACGGCGACTTCGGCACCGCCGACATCGCCTTCGTGCTGGGCGCCAACGACGTCGTCAATCCATTGGCCGAGCAGAAAGGCAGCCCGATCTACGGCATGCCGATCCTCGACGCGCACAAGGCCCGTACCGTGATCGTCAACAAGCGCTCCATGGCATCAGGCTACGCCGGCATCGACAACCCCCTCTTCTACATGGACAAGACGATGATGGTGTTCGGCGACGCGAAGAAAGTGGTCGAGGACATCGTCAAATCGATCGAGTAATCGAGAAAGCACCATGGTCCAGCGTTCACCTGTGGCGCTCGTTCTTCTCGCTCTGTTTCTCGGGGCGGTACCGTCTCGCGCCAATGCGCAATGGCTGGAGTCCAAGAGCGCGCACTACACCGTCTTCTATCAAGCTGGGTACGAGAAGGACGTCGAGTTCACCAGAAAGTGGCTGGACGCGACCGAACAGCTGATGACATCCAAGTACGCAGTGACGCCAGACCGCTACAACATCTCGGTGTATCTGTTGCCTGCGCCGGCCGAGGGTATCGATACGACTCAGAGTGGGCAGAATCAGTGCTGTGCGTCCACGCCGGCTGGCGTGAGTACGGGGACCATTCGGTTGCTGACGCGGTCAGCGCCGATCTGGAAGGCTGCCAATGTGATGTCAAGCCTGGGATTGCCGAAGACGGGGGATGACTATCACGCCAAAGTACTGCTCTCCGAGTACATCCCGATAGGACATTACGCCGCTCAGGACAGCAGAGCCTCCGGCGGATGGCGATATTACGGTGCGCCTGCGTGGTTCGTGCAGGGCCTGCAGGAATACGACGCGATCTTTCATTCGACCGACAGCAATGGCACCATGACCGCCAAGCGGCTGCTGCAATGGGCGAAGGCCAACGCCACGAAGTTTTTGTGTTGCTCGCCGAATCTCACAATCGCGGACGCCTACAATGGCGGCGCAACATTCATGGCGTTCCTGTCCGCAGAGTTCGGCGAGGGTGTCCATGCTCGACTCCTTCGGAATCCCGCGTACACCGTCGAAGGGGCGTTGGCCAGCGAAACACAACCATACTCGCCTCAACAGCTGTTCGATCGATTTCGGACATGGCTCGAGGCCATTCAACCGTAGGGCCCGAGACCTGCAGAACGAGACAATGGCAATCAGCTCCCCACCACTTATGACCGGGAAGACAGCCTGGCGAATCGCCTTGATAGTCGCGGTGCTATCGACGATCGGTTGCGACCGCGTCACAAAGCACGCCGCAACGACCATGCTCGCCGGAGCGCCTTCTCGATCCTATCTGGCGGATACGGTACGCCTCGTGTACGTCGAGAACCCAGGTGGGTTCTTGAGCCTTGGCGCCGGCTTGCCGTCTGTCATGCGAACGGGGTTGTTCACGGCTGGCACCGGGCTCCTGCTATGTACGCTCGTGGTCCTCGCGATTCGACGCAGGTGGGACCGATGGCCAACGCTGGGCCTGGCGCTGTTGGTCGCCGGCGGCGCGTCGAACTGGATTGACCGGGTCGCTCGAGGCAGCGTCGTCGACTTCCTGAACGTCGGCGTGGGACCCGTGCGAACGGGCGTGTTCAACGTCGCGGATGTCGCGATCATGCTCGGCGCGGGCGTACTCGTACTCGCGACGTTCTCCAACCGACGCACGACGGGGAGAGCATGATCGAGGCGGAGCGTGCGCTCGCGACGAATCGCGCGGGCTGGAATCACGTCGCACCGAAGTTTCACGGAGGAACGGCGCTGCCAGAGTATGGGCCGCTGGCGCCGACCGAGGACGAGCTCGGGCTCCTGGACGAAAAGCCCGACCTGCGGGCTCTGGAGCTGGGATGCGGGAGCGGGCACTCGCTTCGTTACCTCGCCGAGCGCGGCGCGCGTGAGCTCTGGGGCATCGACCTGTCTCCGGTACAGATTGCCTTCGCGGAAGAGACGCTCCACCCGTTTGCACCGCGGGTTCGGCTCTTCGAGTCTCCGATGGAGGTCGATCCGGGAGTCCCGTCCAATCACTTCGATCTCGTGTTCTCCATCTATGGACTGGGCTGGACGACCGACCTGCCGGCGACGATGGCGCTCGTCGCCTGCTACCTGCGCCCAGGCGGGTGTTTCGTCGTCAGCGGAGAGCACCCGGTGTACAGCTGCCTCGAGTGGAATGGGACGCAGTACGCGGTCGCGGAACCGTACTTCACGGAAGGTCCTCGCGAATACGGATCGTGGAAAGGTGTGCCGATCGTGATCCAACGTCGCACGCTCGGCACCTTCGTCGGACAGATCATCCAGGCTGGGTTGCAGATAGAGGCTTTGGTGGAGACGCCTCTTCATGCGGCAGCGGTGAAGGACGCGCACACCGATCCGGCGCGCTGGTATTCTGTCGCCCGGGCGCGCGTCATGCCGACCACGCTCATCATCAAGGCACGGAAACCGTTTTCGGTGGATCGTGCCGCGCAACACTAGAGCCCATCTCATAAACTTCCGCGCGGCGACAGGGAGGATGCGTCCTGGGAGCGCGGCAGGTCGCGGCGCCCGGCCAACGGTCTCTCCGGCGCCCACCTTCCGGCGCTTCGCCGCTCCTTCGTCGCGAGAGCCTTACGTCATCGCTCCTCACCCGCGGCTCGCCTCGCCTGCGAGGCCGTTGGCCATCTGTCGCACGCGCGGGCTTGCGACACGCCGCGCTCCACGACGCATCCTCCCTATCGCCGCGTGACCTGAGTGTCACAGGCGGCGCTGCAGGCGTGGCTGTCCGGTACGGCCGGCGCCTGCGCAAGGTCGGGTCGCGCAAGCGACCCGACAAAGCCAGTGCCGGCCTGTCGCCCTAGCGGACCGACCACTCCTGGCGAAGCAGGAAATCAGCTGACGCGACTCTTCCGCGGCGAGTTCCGTCCACGCGTTTCAGAGGTCTCGAGGTAGATGAGACGTTTTGTGCCGCGTGACAGATGCCGTCGCGAGGTAGCGGTTACTCGCCGCGGCAGCGGCAGAGTACGAGCGGAAGTTGATTTCCGGCGTGCAGCGCCGGCGCCGGCCGGACCGGACAGGTACGCCTGCAGCGCGGTGCAAGCTCATCGCGGAATGCTAGCGCCGAAACGATGCGCTTGGATCCGTTGTTTGCGCTAACTACCCTTTCGGCGCGACGTAGCTCCTGCGGGCTCGCGGCTTCAGCCCCTTCTCCGTCACCCGCACATCGAGGTCGTGCACCTTGCCGTCGCGCTTGGGCGGCTCGAAGCCGATCAGATACTGGCTGTGCAGCTCGTCGGCCACCCGGGCGAACGCCGCGCCCAGGTCTTCGCCGAAACGAATCTCCGTGTATCCCCCGCCGGTCTGCTCCGCGACGAGCGCCAGGCCGGCGTCGGGGAGATCGGCGGTCAGCGCCGCCTGGAGCCCGCCAGGACCGATGCCCGGCATCTGCCGCTGGCCACGGCTGCGCATGCCGATCGCGTAAATCATCACCGCGTCGCGGCGCGCGCGGTCGATGATCTGGGCCTGGCTGGTGAAACCCTGGCGGAAACCAATCGGGCCGCTGTCCTTGCCGTCGCTGAGCACCAGGATCACCGGTCGCGGTTCCTTCTCCTCTCCGAACGTATTCAATGCCTCGTCGATCGCGCGCCAGAGCGGTGTCGGCGCGTCTGGCGCAATCGAGCGCGGCACCGCAGCCAGAAGCTCCTTCGGATCTTTCGTAAATGAGGGGCTGATCGCCACGTCATGTCCGAAACTCCCGACGCGGGCGACGTCATCCGGCCGGAGCCGCGCGAACAGCTGTTGGGCGCCGGCGCGCAGCAGCGGCAGGTTGCCCTCCATGCTGCCCGAGACGTCCAGCATGACGACGAGCCGGATCGGCTGGGGTGAATTGTCGAACAGCGTGATCGGCTGGGGCTTCCCTTCGTCCCGCACCTCGAATTTGTCCTGCGTGAGCGTAGTGACGAGCCGGCCGTCGCGATCGGTCACGGTGACGAAGACCCGGACGGCATCGCTCGCGCCGCGAAACACCGGCGGCTGCTGCTGCCACGCCGCCGCGCCGAGCACGCTCAGGAGACAGGCGGCGAGTGTGAAGTACGTGAGGGACCGAGTCATGAACGCTCTCTCATCCGCAGGGCAGGCATCGCACCTTCATTCATACCACGAGCCCGCCGTTGACAGCGAGGGCCTCGATCGCTAGGATGCTGGTCTCACCTAGCTAGATAGGTATCAAAGCCAAGCTAGATAGGTATCGAACCCTGGCTCGCGTCGAGACCATTGACGATGCAGAAAAACGACATCCTGCAAGGCACCCTGGTGCTGCTGGTGCTGAAGACGCTGGCGGCGAACAAGCGGATGCACGGCTACGCCATCACCACGCAGATTCAACGCGCCTCGGCCGACCTGCTGCGCGTCGAAGAAGGCTCGCTCTACCCGGCGCTGCACCGCATGGAGCAGCACGGCTGGCTGCGATCGGATTGGGGCGTCACCGAAAAGAACCGCGAGGCCCGCTTCTATGCGCTCACCGCCAAGGGCCGAAAGCAGCTCGCCCTCGAAGAAGAGAGCTGGGCGAAGCTCACCGACGGTGTCGGCAGGGTGCTTCGCTACGTCTAAGGGGAGGAGAAGCCGATGTCCCTGGCCCGACGACTCTGGAATACGCTCCGCCCGGCGAGGGTCCAGCGTGATATCGATCGCGAGCTCTCGTTCCATCTTGCCGAACGCGTCGATCAACTGCGCGACGAGGGTCTGAGCAAAGCGGAGGCTCGCCGGCGCGCCCGGATTCAGTTCGGCAACCCGACCCTTCAGCGCGAGCGGACGCGCGATGTGGATATCGCGGAGTGGCTCGATGCGGGCCTCCGCAATGTCCGGTATGCCGTTCGTTCCCTGGTTCGGACGCCAGGCTTCACGGCAACCGTCGTGCTGACACTCGCCCTTGGCATTGGCGCCAACACGGCGGTGTTCTCGGCCATGGATGCCGTGCTGATGCGGCCGCTGCCGTTTGCCGACGCCGACCGGCTCGTGCGTCTCAGTCAGGTGACAGAGGATGCCGGAAGCACGAACCTGGCGGCAGCCCGCCTGCGCGACTGGAACCGCCTGACCTCCACGTTCGAAGCGATCACGGGCCACGTCGTCGAGGATGTCTCCGATACCACGGCGGGAGTCCCAGAGCGAGTCAGGCGCGCAACGGTATTGCCGCGGTTTCTCCAGGTGTGGGGCGTCACGCCCGTCCTCGGGCGCGGCTTCACAGAGGTCGAGCACACGCTCGGCGGCCCTTCGGCCGTGATGATCAGCGAGCGCTTCTGGCGCGGCCATTTCAATGCCGATCGCGATGTGCTGACACGGGCGGTCCGCATGGGCGAGCGGTCCTATTCGATTGTCGGCGTCCTACCCGCCTCGTTCGCGTTTCCCGACCGCGACGTCGACTGGTGGGTGCCAGACTGGGTCAACGCGCCGTGGACGCAGGCCAGAGGATTCAGCTCGTCCACCGGCATCGGCCGCCTCAAAGCCGGCGTCACGCTCGAACAGGCGCGAGCGGACCTGGCCGTCGTGCAATCGCAGCTTGGCACGCAGTATCCGGACACCGACCGCGCCATTCGTCCGGGGATCGTACCGCTCAAAGAGACGGTCGTGGGCGGCGCCCGCGGATCGTTGTGGCTGCTGTTCGGCGCTGTCTCCGTGCTGTTGCTCATTGCCTGCACCAACATCGCCGCCCTGCTGCTGTCCCGCGGCGCGAGGCATGAGCACGACGTCACGGTCCGTTACGCGCTTGGCGCCTCCCGGGCGTCGGTGGTGGTGCAGTTGCTGACTGAAGTGGCCGTCCTGGCAGTCGCCGGCGCCGCGGCCGGCCTGGTCGTGGCGGTAGGCGCGTCGGCGATGTTTCGAGCGCTGGCTCCCGACCTGCCGCGTCTGGATGAAGTCGGGATCGATGCGCGCGTGCTGCTGTACACGATGGTGTCAGCGGTAGCCGTGGTGTTGCTGTGTGGCCTGTTCCCCGCCGTTCGCACTGCCCGGAGCGCTGGACCTTCGGCAGGCGCTGGCCGTGCCCAGGTGTCCGCCGGTCATTCACTGCAGTGGCTGCTCGTCGGCATGCAGGTTGCGCTGTCGGTGACGCTCCTGGCGGGCGCGGGGCTACTCATACGCAGCATCGAGGCGCTGTCGCGCGTCGATCCCGGCTTTGAGGGCGCGCGGGTCCTGACGCTCCGCGTCAGTGGGAGCTTCGGCGAGGAGAGGGACTATAACCGGACCGTTCAACGCATCAACCGCACACTCGACGCGATCGCGGCCCTCCCCGGCGTCGCGGCCGCGGCGACGACGACGATCTTGCCTGGCATTCCAGACCCGAACCAGGCCGGCGGGCCGGTGCAGAGCGCCACCGCCACGGAGTTTCAACTGGTCGAGGTTCGGCCGACAGACGCGCCGCCGATGATCGCAGAGTGGCGCATCGTGTCTCCGAGCTATTTCGACACATTGCACATACCGATCACCGCCGGTGAGCTCTGTCGCCGTCCCGACGGCGCAGCCGGCACCACGGAGGTACTGGTGAATCGCAGCTTTGCGGATCGCTACTTGCTTGGCCGGTCGCCGATCGGACTTCACCTGACCGGTAATTCGCCCGATCGCATCGTCGGCATCGTCGCCGATGCCCGGGAGAAGGGCATCGACCGTGACGCCGGTCCGGCGGTGTATTCCTGCTTCAGCGCGCCAACGCCGTTTCCCTGGTTTCTCGTGCGAACGAGCGGCGATCCGCTGACGGTCGCCAGCGCCGTTCGCCTGAAGATCAACGAGCTCGAACCACTCCGGTCCGTGTACGACATCGCCCCGCTGGAGCAGCGCATCGTCGACGCCTACGCACAGAACCGGTTGCGCACGATCGTCCTGGCACTGTTCGCCGTGACGGCATTGTCGCTGGCCTGCCTCGGGGTCTACGGCACGCTGAGCTATGTGGTCAGCCTGCGCCGGCGTGAGGTCGGCCTGCGTGTCGCGCTGGGCGCGATGCGCAGCAGGATCGTGTCGCAGTTCCTGCTGACAGTGCTGCGCGTCGTCGGCCTCGCGTGCGCCGCGGGTCTGGCGATGTCCGTCGCATTCGGGCACGCACTCTCGGGCATGCTCTTCGGGGTCTCGCCCTCCGACCCGGCGACGCTCGCCGGCGTCGTCGGGATCGTCCTGGCCGTCGCCACGCTGGCGGCCCTGGTTCCCGCCGCGCGCGCCGTGCTCGCCGAGCCGATTCGCGCTCTTCGCGAGGGATAGCACCATGACTCCTCTTCGACGTCTGTGGAATACGCTTCGCCCCGCGCGACTCCAGCGCGACATCGATCGCGAGCAGTCGTTCCATCTTGCGGAACGCGCCGACCAATTGCGCACCGAAGGCTTGAGCGCAGACGAGGCCACGCGCCGCGCCCGAATTCAGTTCGGCAACCCGACCCTTCAGCGCGAGCGTACCCGCGACGTGGACGTCGCCAGCTGGCTCGATGCCTTCCTCCGCAACGTCCGCCACGCGGTCCGCTCGCTGGTGCGGGCGCCCGGCTTTACGTTCACAGCGGTGTTGACGCTCGCCCTCGGCATCGGCGCCACGACGACCATCTTCAGCCTCGTCCACGGTGTATTGGTTCGCCCCCTCTCGTATCCGCAGCCTGACACGTTGGTCGGCGTGTGGAGCTCGGCTCAATTTCAAGGAGTGACGTCGAACAACGTACGACTCTCGTCGACGATGTACCTCACTTACGCCGAACGCAACCAGACCTTTCAAGAATTCGGCGTGTGGCACACCGAATCCGCCAGCGTCACCGGACTGGGAGAGCCGGAGGAAGTCCGGACGTTGGTGGTGACGCACGGGACGCTTCCCGCCGTCGGCGTCGCGCCAGCCATTGGACGATGGTTCTCCACCGCTGACGATGCGCCGGGCACGACGGAGACGGTGATCCTGACGCATGGATACTGGCAGCGCCGGTTCGGCGCGGACGCCGCTGTGATCGGGCGGACGATCACGATCGACTCGCGGCCTCGAGAAGTCATCGGCGTGATGCCGCAAGGGTTCCGGTTCTTGAGCGCGGATCCGGAAGTGATTCTGCCGCAGCGCTTCGCAGGACCTCAGCTCCAGCCGAATGATGTTCACAGGTACGTGGGAATCGCCCGGCTGAAGCCAGGCGTCTCGCTCGCGCAGGCCAGCGCTGATGTTCGCCGGATGCTGCCGATCTGGATCGCGCAGTACGGAACCAACGGTCCCGTTCTGCAGGCCGCTCGCTTCGGGCCATCGCTTCGGCCGGTGAAGCAGGACGTGGTGGGCGACGTGGGTCAGGTGCTGTGGGTGCTGATGGGCACCATCGGCATCGTGCTGCTGATCGCGTGCGCCAACGTCGCCAATCTCCTCCTGGTGCGAGCGGAAGGACGCCAGCAGGAGCTGTCGGTTCGGGCGGCGCTGGGCGCCGGGCGCGGGCACATCGCGTACCAGCTGCTGGTCGAGAGCGTCACACTCGGAGTCCTGGGCGGCGCGTGTGGATTGGCGGTCGCCTACGCCGGGCTCCGGCTTCTGGCCGCGATGGCTCCGGCGAACCTTCCCCGTCTCAGCGAAGTCTCGATTGACCCGGTGGTATTGGCATTCACATTGGCCGTGTCACTCTCGTCGGGCCTGCTCTTCGGAGTGATCCCGGTCGTCAAGTACGCGGGACCGAGGGTATCTCGGGCTCTCCACGGCGTGTTGCGTGGCGGCAGCCGGACGGCGAGCCAGGGCCGCGAGCGGCATCGGTCGCAGAACGCACTGGTGGTCGTCCAGGTGGGGCTGGCGGTCGTGCTGCTCGTCGCATCCGGTCTCATGATTCGCACGTTTGAAGCCTTGAGGAGTGTCCAGCCTGGATTCGTAGAGCCAGAGCGCGTACAAACCGTGCGCCTCTCGATTCCGGAAGCGCAGGTGGCCGAGCCAGCACGCGTCGTGCGGATGCAACAGGACATCGTCGAGAGGATCGCCGCCATTCCAGGCGTCACGTCGGTGGCATTTGCCACGGCGCTGCCGATGGAAATGGACCTCGAGAACAACATGGTGGTCACCGCCGAAGGCCAGACCCTCCAGGAGGGGATTCCACCCTTGCGGCGTTCCAAATTTGTCGCGCCCGACTTGTTCAGGACGCTCGGGACGCCGTTGCTCGCTGGACGCGATTTCACCTGGACCGACATCTACGACAACCGATTGGTTGTCGTCGTGTCCGAGAGCATGGCCCGAGAGTTGTGGAGCGAGCCGTCCAGGGCTCTCGGAAAGCGCCTGCGCATCGGAGGGGTTGGCGCGTGGAACGAGGTCATTGGCGTCGTTGGCGACGTCTACGACAGCGGCGTGGATCAGGAGGCTCCGGCCATCGTCTACTGGCGGGCCGGAGTGCAACCCCCTTTGGGAGGCTTCGCCGTCTTTGTCCCCCGAGCGGTGACACTGGCCATTCGCAGCGAACAAGCCGGACGGGACGATCTGGTCGCGCAGATCAGCAACGCCATCTGGGCGGTCAATCCGAATCTTCCACTCGCCAGAGTCCAGACGCTTGCTGAGGTCTACGAGCGATCGATGTCCCGAACGTCGTTCACCCTCGTGATGCTGGCCGTCGCCGGATTCATGGCGCTGGCGCTCGGGCTCGTCGGGATCTATGGCGTGCTGTCGTACGTGGTGTCGCAGCAGAGGCGTGAGATCGGCATCCGCCTGGCACTCGGCGAACAACATGGCTCGCTTCGGCGCAAGTTCGTGCGCTACGGCCTCGTCCTGGCGGGAATGGGCGTGGCGATCGGGCTCACCGCGGCCACCGGCCTCACGCAACTGCTGTCATCGCTGTTGTTCGGAGTCAGCGCACTGGATCCGGTTACCTACACTGCGGTACCGCTCATCCTGGCGATGGCGGCCGCGCTCGCCACCTATGTATCGGTTTACCGGGCGACGGCGGTCGATCCCGTTGAAGCGCTCAAGGCAGAGTAGGTGCGAACTCTTCGCGACGAATAGATCTGCGGTAGCCAGCTAGTCGAGCCAGCGCGGCTGACTGGCCGCCAGCAGATATACGACCGGCAGATACGCGAAGACGAGATTGAGCGCGTGGTATCCGGCACGACGATACCCGTTCGTCAAGTACGGCCGCAGATCGAGCACGAAGGTTGCGGCGATGAACCGCAGCGTCCAGAACACCGCGAAGAACGCGCACACCGCCCGCGCCAGCGGGCCGCCGGCCGCAAGCGTGTCGGCAAACGCGATGGTGATGACGCTGAAGCTGACGAGGCACAGCGCGATGAAGGCGTAGTACACCCAGAACAACTGACGGAGGAACGGCGGCAGCGCAGCCAGATGCACGCGCATGCTGACGACCTGCGGCATGAGCAGCCCCGCGGCCATCAAACCGAGGTGCAGCACGCCGGCGATCTGCAAGAGCAAGGTCAGAGTGATTGTCATAAGTGCCCCGGTGTGGCGCCGATGACCGCGAGCATCGGCAGGATGACGTGGCGAATGAACAGCGGAGAGAAGAGCCAGAACGCCGGGCCGGCGGTGACGATCACCGTGAACAGCCAGCCCCGCCACCCATGCCCGAGCCCGAGCCGCCGGCCGATTCGTGTGCGCTCGCCCGCAACGCCCAGTCCCTGCAGCAGGAAGTATCCGGTGGGCAGACCGTAGCCGCCGCGTGCTGGCACCGAAATCACCAACTCGTGGATCACGCCCGACACAACAAAGACCAGCAGCGTGGCGCCGATCACGCCGACCGCCGGCAACAAGGGGCGGAACGTGAACCGGCTGGCGAGCTCGTGAAACGCCGTGTTCCAGCGTCGTCCCCAGAACTCGGCCAGCGATGTCGACCGCAGTGGATTGCGCATGACCGGCATCGCCGCGACGCCGAGGCGTCGCCAGCCAAGCGACAGCAGGTGAAACGTCCCGAAGTGCAGCACGAACACGAGGCCGATCATGCCGAGCCAACCGGCGAGCCATGGGTTGAGCGGCAACGCGGTGCGGGCGACAACCCAGGTCAGCGTCGCGCCGAACAGCGTTTTCAGCGTGGCGGCCATCCACTCCGACCGTGATGGCCGAGCCACGGGATCCGCGCCGAACAGAAATGCCGCCGCGTCCATGCCGGGCCACGCGAAGAGATATCCGAGCTTGCGCAGACGATTGGCCACTCCGCCGCCCGCCAGCGCCTGACAGTACGTCAGCCACTTGCTGCCGGCGTAGAGGGCAAAGGCCATCGCCCACATGAAACCCCAGCGAGGCAGCCACGACGCGACAAGCAGGGCAACCGCCGGCAGGATCAGGAGAGGCAGAAGGCCACGCAGCTGAACGTCTCGTCGTGCGCTGTCGCAGGCACCAGTCGCACAGCTCCGATGACGGGCCACCCAGCGGTACGCCGCCGCCATCGGCCTCATCGCGCCAGGCACTCGACTCAACGCCCACAACGGCCACGCCCACCAGATTCGCCTGGCGATTTCCACAACCGCAGCGGCGCCGCCAAACGTCTTGCCGTCGTCCAATGAGAGCCGCATCTCACTGAGCAACTGACCGCCAGCAATGCCAAGTTCCGTGGACGCGCCTGGCGATTGGAGCGGCACCAGCGCGACGCGACGCCGTGCGAGGACCCGCGCGAAACGGCGCGCTCCGGCGATGCAGAGCCGGCAGTCCGCGTCGTAGAACACGCGGGCGCTGAACGGATGGCTGTCTATCGCTTGACTTGTCACGGCACACGCTCCAGAAACGCCCTCAGGCGCCGAGCCCCAGAAGTTTCAGGGCCTTGTCACCAGTCTTCATCAACTTGAACACCGTCGCGGTCGGCCAACGGCGCACCTGCACGTAGAACGCCGTCGTCATCTCGAAGAACTTGTACAGTTCACGCAGGCGATCCTCGGTGTATTCGTCGGTCGCCTTGTCCTTTTCGGCCTCGACAATGCAGTCGCGCAGCATCAGCATCGTCGGATCGAATTCGCGCTTCTTGCGTTCGTCCATCACCACGCGAAACATCTCCCACACGTCCTTCATGCTCTCGAAGTGGTCGCGCTTGTCGCCGAGCACGTGAACCAGCTTGACGATGCCCCAGCCCTGGAGCTCCTTGAGACTCGTGCTGATGTTGGAGCGCGCCACGCCGAGGGTCTCCACCAGGTCGTCAGCGTTGAGCGGCCTGGCTGAGATGTACAGGAGCGCGTGCACCTGGGCCACGGTCCGCGTGACGCCCCACCGCGTGCCCATTTCTCCCCAGTGGAGGATGAACTTCTGCTGAACCGGTGAGAGTTTGTTCATGTTCTCTAATTTCTGTAACAACAGAATATACAGAAACTACGGAACACGCAAGCATCTGCGGCCCGCGCTGGGCATTTCATTTGAAGCGGTGCGCAAAACCACGTAGCATCGCGCCGCCCGCCTTCGCTGAAGCTTCGGCGGGGCAGAGTGGCGGGGATGGTTCGAGAGATCTCTCTGGAGGCACGACATGCGGAAGCCATTGACCGTCGCCGCCCTGCTCATCCTCGTCTCGTCGACGCCGGCGGTTGCGCAGGATGCGAAGACGGTCATCGATCTCGCCACGCGGACACTGGGCGCCACGGGACTGACGTCGGTCACCTACTCGGGATCCGCGGCGACCGGCAATTTCGGCCAGAGCCGCACCGTCTCGTTTGGCCTGGCGTCAACCTCGATCGGCAACTACACGCGCACCATCGACTTCACGCAGCCGCGGTCCCAGGCCAACGGCACGACGATGCCGCCCACGGTTCCAGGCCTGCCTCCCCCACAGCCAGGAACCTTCAATCAGACGATCGCGCCCGAGTCGCCGTGGACGCAACAGCTGCAGATCTGGGTCACACCCTGGGGCTTTCTGAGGGGCGCGGCGGCGAACAACGCGACGATGCGCTCTCAGAAGATCGAGGGCACCACGTACAAAGTCGTGACCTGGATCACGCCGCAGAAGGCGCCATCAGGACAACCGTACCGGGTCGTGGGATACATCAATCCCCAGAACCTGATCGAGCATGTCGAGACATGGGTCGAGCATCCGATCCTCGGCGACATGCACGTCGACACGATGTACAGCGACTATCAGGACTTCGGCGGGCTGAAGGTCCCGACGCGCGTCGACCAGCGGCAGACGGGGATGTCAACCTTCGTCGCGAAGATTACCTATGCCAGCCCGAACCCGCCGAACATCGCGCAGCTCGTGATCCCTCCCCCAGCGCCAGGCCGGGGAGACGGAGCGGGAGCGGGCACGGGCCGAGGCGCAGCGGCGGGTGGTCCACCCACCCTCCCGGCCGTGGCGTCGGAAAAGCTCGCCGACGGCGTGTATCGCATCACCGGCGGCTATGTGTCGCTGGCCGTCGAGCTGAAAGACTCTGTGGTCGTACTCGAAGGCGGCCAGAGCGAGGCGCGTGGCCTGGCGGTGATTGCTGAAACGAAGCGCCTGATTCCGAACAAGCGCATCAGATACGTCGTCAACACGCACCCGCACTTCGATCACGCCGGCGGGCTGGCGCCGTTTGCGGCGGAAGGCATCACCATCATCACGCACAACAGCAACAAGTACTTCCTCGAGCAGGCGCTCGGCTCGCCGAGAACACTGGTCGGCGATGCGCTGGCGAAATCACGTAAGAAGCCGAAGCTCGAAGAGTTCATCGAGATGCTGGTGCTCGGAGACAGCACCCGCAGCATCGAGCTGCACCACATCGAGAAGCTCGAGCACAGCGACGGCATGCTCGTCGCCTACCTGCCCAAGGAACGAATCCTGTTCACCGCGGACTTCAACGTCCCCGGGCCGGGGCAACCCGTCAGCCCCTCAATCGCAACGCTCGTGGACAACATCGAACGGCTGAAGCTGGACTTCGATCGGCACGTCCTCGTCCACCCGCCGAACCCCGATCGGCCGATGACCAAGGCGGATCTGATGACGCTCGCCGGGAGAGCACGGTAGCGAGCACAGGCGGTCCGGGTCTCTATTTGACCGAGTAGGGCCGGTCCTTGGAACCGGTCGACACGCGTCATAGTCGAGTAACCTCCCGTCCGTCGGCCGCCGATATGCTGGCAGATGCCGACCACTGTGAGCTCACGACGCCTGGGACTGCTCACGACTGCACTCGCGCTGTGCGCCGCGGCGATCACGGCCTGCGGCGGCGCCAAGGAGACCCCGACGGGGCCAACCGACCCGGGCAGCCCGAGTACACCCTCTACCCCGTCGACAGGCGTGGCGCTCAACGACGACTTCGGCGGGCGGGCACTCTTCCCCAGTGACAACTGGTGGAGCCAGGATGTGAGCCGTGCTCCGCTCGACAATCAGTCGAACGCCTTCATCGACTACATCGGACGGACACGCACGCTGCACCCCGACTTCGGTCCGCCGCCATATGGCATTCCGTTCGTCGGTGTCGACGGCGCGCAGGCGCGTGTGCCGGTGACATTCGTCGACTACGGCAGCGAGAGCGACGCTGGATTCAGAGGCGAGAACGGCTATCCGATTCCCACTGAGGCTCGCACGCAGGCCAACTACATCGAGGGCTCGGTGCCCGGAGGCGGATCGAACGGCGACCGCCACCTCATCGTCGTCGATCGCGACAAATGGGTGCTCTTCGAGTTGTTCGCCACGCGCTGGAACAACGGGCGCTGGGAAGCAGGGTCTGGCGCCGTGTTCGATCTGAGCAGCAACGGCCGCCGGCCCGAGGGATGGACGTCGGCCGACGCTGCAGGCCTCGCGATTCTGCCCGGGCTGGCGCGCTACGAAGAAGCGGTGAGCGGACGTGAGATTCGCCACGCTTTCCGAGTCACCGTGCGCTCGACCAACGGGTACGTGTGGCCCGCGTCCCACCGCGCGGGATCGACCTCGGGCGCGCTGCCGATGGGCGCACGGCTTCGACTGAAGGCCTCGAAGAGCGTGTCGGGCTATCCCGCCTACATTCAGCGGATCTTCCGCGCCATGCAGACCTACGGGCTGATCGTGGCCGATAACGGCTCGGACATGTACATCTCCGGTGCGATGGACGGCCGCTGGAACAACGACGAGCTGAATCCCGCCTTCCGCAGTCTCACGGCCGGTGACTTCGAAGTTGTGCAACTAGGCTGGCGCTGATCGCGGTGTCCCGTGCCGGGCCGCCTGAAGGCGGCCCCTACTTTCTCCCTGAAGGCGGATCTTGCTTTCTCACTGCCTCTCAGGTGGGACCGAGATCTCCGCGGCGTCAGAAAGACCCGCGGCCACCTGTGGCAGGATGCCGAGTCTCACGTAGATCGGACGCACGGCCATGCGAATGGAGGGGAGCTTGACGGCGAACCACGCCGCCCCCGCGAGGCAGCAGAGGCCATCCACAAGTACCGTGCGCGGCGCGCCGATCCGCGACGACATCCACCCGGCGAGCAGACTCCCGAACGGCACCGTTCCGAGAAACGCCATCATGTAGAAGCTCATCACGCGGCCGCGTTTGTCGTCGTCCACGATCGTCTGGATGATCGTGTTGCTCGACGCCATCTGCACGATGAAGCCACACCCGGCGACAAAGAGGCACAGGATCGCCACCGGCAGCGCGGTCGCGAACGAGAACCCGATGATGCCGGCGCCGAACGATGCGCACGCGATGACGATGATGCGGCCCAGCCCAACGACAGACTTTCGCGACGCGAGCCAGAACGCCCCGACGAGCGCACCGCACCCGGTCGCCCCCATGAGCAAGCCGAGCGTGTGCGGCCCGCCGTGGAAGACCGTCGCGGCAAAGACCGGCATCAACACCGAGTACGGCACGCCGACGAGGCTGACCAGCCCCAGCAGCAGGATGATGGACCGAATGGGACGGGAGCCAGACACGTACTTCCATCCTTCGACGAGCTGTTGCCGCGCGCCCTGGCGGTTCACGGCCGGCGCCGGTCGCGGCGGGATGCGCATCGACACCAGTGCGGCGATCACGCCCAGGTAACTCACGCCGTCGATCAGGAAGCACCAACCCTCGCTCGTGGCCGCGATGACAATGCCGGCAATCGATGGGCCGAGCAGGCGCGCGACGTTGACCATCATCGAATTGAGCGCAATCGCGTTGGGCAGATCGTCCTTGCTCTCGATCATCGTGACGAGAAAGGTCTGACGCGCGGGCATATCGAACGCGTTGACGATGCCCTGGACCAGGTTCAGCAGGATGACCGCTTCGACGGTGATGCGGCCGCTGAGCGTCAGCGCCGCCAGCATGAAGGATTGCAGCATCGAGATCGTCTGCGTGGCGACGAGCAGCCGCCGCCGGTCCCAGCGATCGATGAAGATCCCGACGACGGGGCCCAGAGGGAACGTCGGAAACTGTCCCGCGAACCCGACGACGCCGAGGAGAAATGCCGATCCGGTCAGCCGATAGACCAGCCAGCTCGTGGCCGTCGTCGTGATCCACGAGCCCGCCAGTGAGACGATCTGGCCGCCGAAGAACAACCGGTAATTTCGATACTGCAGCGCACGCAGCATGAAGCCGACGCTGCCACTGGCGCGAGTGGGCACGATAGAGCCTAGCAGGCCGGGGTCAGAGCTGGGGTCAGAGTCGGGGTCAGAGCTGGGGTCAGAGTCGGGGTCAGAGTCGGGGTCAGAAACCCTGACGCGCCCCCAACCTTAGTCTGCCTCCCGTGGACCTGATCGATCCCGGGAATCACCAAGGTCTGCCTGTTTTGCTGGACTTTCACGCTGATCCTGGCGCGGCGCGCGACTTGCCTCGGGGAGTGGTGACCCATGACTCGTATCCTTGCCATCGAACCTGACCCTGAACGCGGTGCGCTCCTCCAGCGTCTCGTGCAAGAGGCCATCGACGCCCACGTCGTGCTGGTCGCGTCTACCGACGCGGCGACGGCGGCGATGGAACACAGCCAGCCCGATCTCATCCTGGCCTCCACGCTCCTGACCCCCAGGGACGAACAGAATCTGGTGGCACATCTGCGGCAAACGCCCTCACTTCGGCATCTGCCGATCCTCACCATTCCGGCGGTGATGGATCAGCCCGAGGTCGCAACCGGCGGTCTGATGTCCCGCCTGTTGCGCCGCCAGAAGTCCAGCCGGCCGTCGTACGATTTCAGCGCCGTCGTCACGCGGATTGAAGAAGCCCTCGAGCAGTCACGGACCGAGGCGGCGGCCGCCGCGTTGGATGACGCGAGCCCCGCGCCGCCGGTCATCGATGGACCGTCTCTGGTCCTGACGGCACCGGACGAGCAGGCTCTCAGCTCGTGGGAGCTCGGCCCGGCACGCAAGCGAGCGCAGCGCTGGACCAACTCCCAGCTGCCCTGGCTCGCGAGTGTGAAGCTCTCGTGGGGACTCGAGCTGCGCCTGCTCAATATCTCCAGCACCGGCGTGCTCGTCGAATCGGGCGTCGCGCTGGCTCCGGGGACGACGACAACGTTTCAGCTCAGAGGGCCGAACCAGGACATGGTCGTGCCGGGGCGCGTGGTGAGAAACCGCGTCGCCGCGGTGAACGGGCTCGGCGTGAGATACCAGGCTGCAGCCGTGTTCGATACGCCCTTCGACACCCTGGCGGCACCCGACAGCAACGCGATCGATCCGGCCGAACACCTGGCGGACCTCGTCGCCTCGGTGCGTGAACAGGCGGCCTGCGGCGCCCACCCCGCCGATCTCCGGGCTGAGTTCGAGGCGGGAGTGTTGAAACTGGTGACCGCGCGGGAGGTGCGCCTGCGTGACGTGCCGATTGTGGAGAACGACGGTCGTGAGTCCGTGTATTTCACGATTGCGGCGCCCGACTCGACACCGGCGGTTCTGCAAGTGACCTTCGAGCCGGACTATCAACCTGTCCCGGAGGAATTCGACGCGCTCGTGGCCGCCGCTCAGGCCGCCGCGAAGGTATTGCCTCTCACTGAAACGGCACGGCAGGTGAGCATGCCGTCGCGAGCGGCACGACGGAACGGCGGGCAGATCCGCCTCGTCCCACCTGCCGCATCACGAGAGGAGTTCCGCGAGTCGGCGTGAGGTCAGGGCGGACAACTCCCAACTCCCAACCCCGGCGGCGGGAACCGACTGCGCCGCAAGCGAGTCTCAGCCTAGGAGCCTGCGCTTCAGCAGGTCAGAGCCGGGAGCTCCTGCATGCGAGCGCTGCCGTCGTCATTCGTCCTTACGGTCGTTCTGGCCGCGTCTGGAATCGTACTGGCCGGGCAGAGCGCTCCCCGGGACTATCCCCAATGGCGTGGCCAGCACAGAGACGGTGCGGCGTCCGGTTTCATCGCGCCGAAGTCCTGGCCATCCGCGCTGACACGTCGTTGGAAGGTCGAGGTCGGTGATGGCTACGCCACACCGCTCGTCATCGGAGATACGGTCTACGTCTTCACGCGGCGCGACGAAAACGAAGGACTGACCGCGCTCAGCGCCAGAACCGGTGAGGAGCGCTGGCGATCGAGCTACCCGGCTCCGTACTCCCCGAGCCAGCCGACAGCGATCCATGGCGCCGGACCGAAAGCCACGCCGCTCTATCAGGAAGGCAAGCTGTTCACGCTCGGCATCAGCGGCATCGTGTCGGGCTTTGATGCCGCGACCGGCAAACGGTTATGGCAAACCGAGCCCCCCAAAGAACCTCCCTACTTCAGCGCCGCGTCCTCGCCTCTCGGCGACAAGGGACTGGTGATCGTTCATCCGGGCGACTACGGTCCGTTGACCGCCTTCGACACCGGCACAGGTGATGTGAAATGGACGGCGGGCGGCGGAGGCTTCTTCGCCTCGCCGATCATCATCGAGCTCGGAGGAACCCGGCAGATCGTCTCCGCGACTCAGGACAGCGTCATCGCGGTATCGCCGGACGGCCGCGTGTTGTGGCGCTATCCATGGAAGGGTAGCAACGGCGGCACCACACCGATCCTCAACGGCGACACGATCATCGTCAGCTCACCCGAGCCGGGAGTCCTCGCGCTCAGGCCAACGATGCGCGACGGGACGTGGAGTGTCACCACCGTGTGGGAAACCAAAGAGGTGTCGATGTACGTGAGCAACCCGGTCGTGGTCGCCGACACGCTCTTCGGCCTGTCGACGAAGGCGCGGGGCCAGTTCTTCGCGCTCGACGCCAAGACGGGCGCCGTGTTGTGGCTGGGACAGTCCCGGGAAGCCGAGAACACCGCGCTCGTCAAAGCCGGCGACCTGTTGTTCCTGCTGAACGACGATGCGGAATTGATCGTGGCCAGGGCGAGCCGGAGTGCGTTCACGGCGATCGCGCGCTACACCGTCGCCGAGAGCGCCACGTGGGCACAGCCGGCCATCTCCGGCAACCGCATCTTCGTGAAGGACGTCACGTCGCTGTCGCTGTGGACGATCGATTGAGGTTCACGTCGGAAGCGCTGATACTAGCGACCTCAGTTGGTCGCGCTGACACATGAGGCTGCTCAACCTGCTCGAGCGGATCGGCGAGCTCCCAGCCGAGGTCTGGCTCCTGCCGCCCGTGGTGATTCTGCTCACCATGGCGGCGGTCAGCTTCCTCCTTCGAAGCGCCAGGCTCCGCCGCTATCGCGCCATCGCCGCGCACACAGGGCTCAGCGTCAAGCCACAGATCTTCACTGCGTCGGAGGTGCAGGGGACGTTCCGCGGCTGGCCGCTGATCATGACGACGGTGGGTCGCCGGCGGCCGACGTTCAGACGGCGGTGGACGCTCATTACGGTAGACCTGAAGAACCCTGAGATGATCAGCCTGCACCTGTGGCCGCAGGATTTCATCGACCACCTGTTCATGGCGGCGGGATTCAAGGAATTACACGTCGGCGACGCCGGGTTCGACCGCCGGTATGTCATTCGATCCGACGAACCTGTCCTGGTCACGAAGATGTTTCAGGACAGAGTGCTGCGCGACGGCATCCTGCACGCGAATATCGATAGCGTGGATCTGGTGAGCTCGAAGATGCACGTCTACTACGCGCGCGAAGAGCGCAGCCCGGCGCACGCCGAAACGTTGTTCACGGCCGTGACCGGGCTGGCGGATGCGATCGATGCGCTCGAGAGTGACGGCAAGCCCGAGATCATCCGCTAGTCGCCGAGCGGCCAGTAGACTTCGGTGCGCCAGTCTGCTGGATCGGGGAAATCCGCCGGGTCGGTGATGTACGACTCCCACGGCGCTCCGCCCACGCGGAAACCGTTGGCTTCAGTCCAGCGTTCCATGGCGGCGTAGGTCTCGGCGAGTTGTTCGTACGGCCCGCCGTGAACGCCCACGACGACCGGCCCGCCAGGCAGGACACCAGCCTCGACCTTTCCTTCACCCGCAACCGTTGCGGCAACGGGCACGCCGACCTCCATGGTGTAGAGGCCTGGACCGGTCGCGAGGTACCGGGAGAACGGCCGCCCAGCGATCGCGATGCCTGTCCCCAACGCATAGGGAAAGGCCTGACCCAGACCTTCGCCGATCGCCGTCGCAATCTCGTGGCGGGCGACGCGGAGGCGGACGATGAGGACGGGCTGAGCCGCGAGCTCACGGCGGTCTATCGACAAGACGGGCATCACGGATCTCCGGTATGAAGAGTTGACGGTCGTATGGAAGAGGCCGATGCATGGACCAGCCGCATCGGTCAGCGCGACGTGTCGCGCCCGCACCTCCGCTGATGCGCCCTGGAGAGCCGCGGCGCGATAGCTCGCGGGACTCTGGCCGAACTGGCGGCGGAACGCGCGCGTGAACACCTCGTGACTGCTGAACCCGGCGCCGATCGCAACGTCGAGCACGGCGTCGTCGTGAGCGGCCAGCCTCGCCGCCGCGCGCTCGAGGCGGACGCGAAGCGTGTATTGCTTCGGGGTCTCGCCGAGGACCCGACGAAAGGCGCGATGAAGGTGAAAGGGCGACCACCCTGCCCGTGATGCCAACGCCTCCAGCGAGACATTGCCGTCGAGACGGCCACGGATGTCGTGAAGCAGCTGCAGGAGGTCGCGTTCGGGAGGCATCGACTCGGGAATGATAGGCGAGGTCGGCGTCGAGTTTCTTGATGTTTCTTGCTGTTCTTGCGGCCTGGGTCCGGCTGAAGCCGGACACTACGTCAACGGCGGCGTCAGAGTGTGACCCGGCCCGGTCGGACTATGGTTCACGTTCCCGGACGGCAGCACGCGGTGGTTCGAGCTGAGCCCTACATCATCACGCGAATGACGTCCGAGCGCGTGACGATGAACGTCTTGTCGGTCTTGAAATCACGGATCAGCACCGCCGGGTTCGCTGGCGTGATCATCGTCGAGAGCAGCTCCAGCGGCGTCGAGATGTCGACGAATGGAAATGCCGGCTGCATGATCGCCTCGACCGGCTTGCTCTTGCACTCCGGCTGACGCATGAACTCGTCGTAGAGGTGCGTCTCGTTGAGTGACCCGACGATGCGCCCGTTCTTGGTGACGGAGATCTGTGAGAAGTCGTGCTCGCCCATGATCCGCACGGCCTCCTCGACCGGTCGCGAGGCTTCGACCGCGAACAGCTCGCCTGAGACGCCCATCGCGACGAGATCGCGCGCCGTCATGCCGGTGACCTCGAGGAAGCCCTTCGCGCGCATCCACTCGTCGTTGTACATCTTCGCCAGGTAGCGCGAGCCATGGTCGTGGAAGACCACGACGACGACATCGCCCTTCTTGAAGTGCTCGGCGAGTTGGAGGACGCCGGCCATCGCGGCGCCCGCGGAGTTGCCGGCGAAGATGCCTTCCTCGCGCGCGAGCCGGCGAGTCATGAGCGCCGCGTCCTTGTCGGTCACCTTCTCGAAGTGATCGATGATCGAGAAGTCGACATTGCCCGGGAGGAAGTCCTCGCCGATGCCCTCGGTGATGTAGGGATAGATCTCGTTCTTGTCGAAGATACCGGTCTCTTTGTATTTCTTGAAGACCGATCCGTAGGTGTCCACGCCCCATACCTTGACGGCCGCGTTTCGCTCCTTGAGGTAACGTCCGATCCCGCTGATCGTGCCGCCGGTGCCGACACCGACCACGAGGTGCGCCACCCGACCATCGGTCTGCTGCCAGATCTCCGGCGCCGTCTGCTCGTAGTGCGCCTCGGTATTCGACTTGTTGTCGTACTGGTTGGCCTTCCAGGCGTTCGGAATCTCGCGCTCGAGACGGGAGGAGACCGAATAGTACGACCGCGGATCCTCCGGATCGACATCGGTGGGGCACACGATCACTTCGGCGCCGAACGCCTTCAGCGCGTCGATCTTCTCCTTCGACTGCTTGTCGGTCGTCGTGAAGATGCAGTTGTAGCCCTTGACGGCGGCGACAATCGCCAGCCCCATGCCGGTGTTGCCGGACGTGCCCTCGATGATCGTCCCGCCCGGCTTGAGCTGCCCGGATCGCTCCGCGTCCTCGACCATCTTGATGGCGATCCGGTCCTTGATCGAATTCCCCGGATTGAAGGTCTCGACCTTGGCCAGCACGGTCGCCTCGGTGACGTCGCGCGTGATGTGATTGATGCGGACCATCGGCGTGTAGCCGATCGCCCCGAGGATGGTGTCGCAGATTTTGGTTCCGGGAGGATTCGCCACGCCGTTATCTGTACCACGACTTGGTTGGTTCGTGGATGGTGGTTCGTGGTTCGTGGTCTTTTTGGTTGGTTCGTGGTTAACGGGCCGACCACCAAACGACCAAGAACCACGAACCACGAACCAACCCGCATCTCACTTGAACATGAAATAGACGGCGCCAAGCAGGCAGCCTCCCGCCCAGAGGAAATTCCAGCTGACCGGCTGACGCATATACAAGAGCGCGAAGGGAACGAACACGCTCAGCGTGATCACTTCCTGGATGATCTTCAGCTGCGCGAGCGACAGCGTCTGATAGCCGATGCGATTGGCCGGGACTTGCAGCAGGTACTCGAACAGCGCGATCCCCCAGCTCACGAGGGCGGCGACGTACCACGGCCGCCCGGACAGATTGCGCAGGTGGGCGTACCAGGCGAACGTCATGAACACGTTGGAGGCCGCGAGGAGGACGACGGTCGGAAGAATACCGGACAGCATGTCCGGAATTCTAATGACGTTTCACGCCCACGAGCCACGGAGGCGCGGAGGCGCGGAGGCGCGGAGACTTTCTTGCCGGAATGCTCCGTGTCTCCGCGTCTCCGTGGCAACGTGACTGGGTAACGTTGCAGCGCCGACTAAGGCTCGCGCCTCCGCGTGTGTCGCGCCGGCGGCCGCGACGAACGTCCCGATCCCGGGCGATGCGGGCCATGCGGGCCGGCCGGGCGGCCATGAGGCGCTGCCGGCCGCGCGTGCGGCGCTCCAGGGCGAGCCGGCCCCCCGGCGCGGCGCTCGGCGTTGGCGCGGGCGCGTGTGCGCTCCTCGGCCTTGCGCGCGCGGATGCCGGCGATACGCTCGGCGATCGGGATCTCCAGCTTCGTCTGCGGGCGCGCCTTGTAGTCGAAATCGGGAAGCGTGATGCGCGGCAGGCTCCGGCCGATGGCCCGCTCGATCGCCCGCAGATCGGCTTCCTCCTCAGGCGCGACGAACGTGAACGCGTCGCCGGTCAGCTCGGCGCGACCGGTGCGGCCGACGCGGTGAATGTAGTCCTCGGGCACGGCCGGCACGTCGAAGTTCACCACATGACTGAGCGCCTCGACGTCGATGCCGCGCGCGGCGATGTCAGTGGCCACGAGCACGCGATATTTCCCGGCCTTGAACCCGGCCAGCGCTTCGGTGCGTTGGGCCTGCGAGCGGTTGCCGTGAATGCGCGCGGCGTTGACCCGCGCGCGCACCAGGTGATCGGCCAGCCGGTTCGCCCGATGCTTGGTGCGCGTGAACACCAGCGCTTCCTTCACCAGCCCGCGCTCCAGCAACTGGATGAAGAGCGACGCCTTGAGATCCTGCGCAACCGGGTACACCGCCTGCGTGATTCCGACCGCCGGCTTGGCGTGCCGCTGCAGGTTGACCGTGATCGGCTGCTTCAGCATGTCCGCGGCCAGGACCGCGATCGGCGCCGGCATCGTCGCGCTGAAGAACAGCGTCTGACGCTTGGCAGGAATGTGTTTGAGGATCCGGCGGATGTCCGGCAGGAACCCCATGTCGAGCATGCGATCGGCCTCGTCCAGCACCAGGTGCTCGATACCTTCGAGCCTGGCATAGCTTGACCTGAAGTGATCGAGGAGCCGGCCCGGCGTGGCGACGAGCACGTCGACACCGCTGCGGAACGCATGCTCCTGGGGGCCCATGCTCACGCCGCCGTACACGGCAGCACCGGTCAACGCCGTGTGCACGGCCAGGGCGTTGAAGTCTTCGAGGATCTGCGCCGCCAGCTCGCGTGTCGGCGTGAGGATCAGGGCGCGGGTCGTTCGCCGCGGCCGGCTAATCAGCTGGTTCAGGATGGGGAGGAGAAACGCGGCGGTCTTTCCGCTTCCCGTCTGGGCGCAGGCAAGGACGTCGCGGCCGTCGATCGCCGCGGGGATGGCCTCGGCTTGAATTGGGGTGGGTCGCGCAAAGCCGAGCTCACGGATTCCCTTGAGCAGGTCGGCATGGAGGTTCAGTGAATTGAATGGCACCTTGGGATTCTACTGTGCCCCGCGCGTGCGAACTGTGAACCGCGAATCCATTGAACGTTTCGCACCCACCCGTGCGGTCAATGCGTCATCGCATACACGAAGTAGTTGACGCCCAGCCGGTAGGCGTCGTTGGTGGGGTCGGGGTTGTAGAGGCCCTCGGCCGACCATTCCCAGTACTCGGCGATGTCGCTGTTGTGATTGGCCAGCGCCATCATGCGGCCGCCGGGATCGTTGTTCTCGAACATCGCGTAGTAGCCGGGCAGGACGTCCATGCTCGGGTGCGGCACGTCGAGCTTGGTGATGTCGTAGAACGCGTGAAAGATCGGGTGGCTCACGTCGATTTTGATGAACGTATGTCCGGGCAGCGCGCGGCGCATCTGGGCGACGAGGTTGGCCCAGTGGTCAGGGCCCTCGAAGTCGTCGAAGATCACGAACCCGCCCTTGAGCAGGTATCGTCGCAGATTCTCCGCCTCGCTCGGCTGAATCGACCAGTAGCCCGGCTCCCACACGTAGAGGACCGGATTCTGGAAGATCTCGGGGTCGTCCAGGCCGAGCACGTTGGTGCCCTCCAGATGGACGCGAATGTGTGTGATGTGATCCAGGATCGCGCTCAGATTCCGATCGGCCGCGGGATAGTCATGCGACCACGCTGCACCGCCGAAGCCGCCGAAGCCGCCAAGACCGGATCCGTAGACGAGGCGTGTGAACACCAGGTTGCCGTCATGCTCGACCACCTGCCGGAACGAGGCCGGCGTGCGCCGCCCCTGGCCGGCCACGAGCAGCGGCATCAAAAGCGCCACGAGCAGGGTCACGCTGAACGTTCGCAACTTCACACTTCGCACTTCGCACTTCACACTTCGCTCAGTGCGTCATCGCATACATCATCGCGTTGACGCCGACGGCGTAGCCCTTGGGCGAGAAGCTGTAGAAGTAGCGCGGATCCTCACCCTCGCGCTCCCACGCATCGGAGATGTCCGTGTTGTGCGTCATGAGCACCATGATGTTGCCATGACGATCGGAGATGGCGCGGAAATGCGGCTCGGCGCTGTCCGAGCCGCGTTCCGAGGTCTCGTACGGATTCCCGCGCCACGACTGGATTGACGGAATCTGCGGCAGCTCCTTGATCTGAAACTGCGCTTTCCAGATCGCATGCTCGGGCGGAATGTCCCGGATGGGATACTCATCCGGCGGCAGAACCCGAGCGATCTCCGATGCCCACTGGTCCCAGGCGTACGAGCCCCAGAAGTCGTCCACCCACAGGAACCCGCCCTTGAGGAGATAGGCGCGCAGCGCCTGCACTTCCCGCTCGCTGAACGTCACCGTGCCGACGTCCTCCATGTGGAGGTACGGGCACTGGAACAGCGCCTCGTCTGTGAGACGTACCGTGAGGTAGTCGGGACGTCCCTCGGCGCCCTGGCTGACGCGCGTCCTCGTCAGCTCCGAGAGCCGGATTGAAAAATTCAGATCGGCGTCCGGATAGTCGGTGCCCCACCCCTGACCGCCGGCTTCGCCGCGCGTGCTGGTGTAGATGCCGCGGCAGAAGTTGAAGCCGTGGCCGAACGTATTTGCAGTGGGAAAACGTGGAGGGTAGCGGCGAAAGCCGCCGCCGAAGCCCTGGAAGCGGCCGAACTGCGCCGCCGCCGCGCCTGCCATGCAGATGACAAGCGCGACAGCCAGCGCGATCCGGGGCTTCACCGCGGCGACCGTGCGAGCGAGCGGTAGTACTGCTCGACGAGCTTGCGGAACTCCTCTGGGACCTCGTCCGACCCGGTCAGCGCGATCGCGTTCTTGCCCGCATCGACCTTGCGCCGCAGACCGAACTCGAACCGTTTGAGGCCTTCGGCGACAAACGACTGGAGTCGCGCCAGGCCCGCCACGTTCTGATAGACCCGCTCGTCCTCGAGCTGACGCAGCGCGCGGACGATCTCGTCGAGCTCGCGTGGATCGATGTTCTCTCCGCGCAGCATGTTGCGCAGCGCCTGAGTGTCGTTGCCGTACTGCCGGGCCTCGCCGCGAAGCTGACGGATGTCTTCCGGAGTCAGACGCACGGGGCCGCCATTCCACCAGCCGCCCCAGTTGGCATCGCCGGTATATGCGCCGCCGCGATCGACGCCGCCGTTGAAGCCGCCGGTTCGTCCGTCGGCACGCTGGCCATCGCCGCCACGCTGGCCGCCCTGACCATCGCCGCCACCTTGCTGACCCTCGCCCTGGCCTTGCCCCTGGCCTTGCTGACCCTCACCCTGACCCTGGCCCTGACCCTGTTGGCCGTCCTTGCCTTGGCCGTCCTTGCCCTGCTGACCCTGACCTTGCTGGCCGTCCTTGCCTTGCTGGCCGTCCTTGCCCTGCTCGCCGTCCTTGCCCTGCTGACCGCGCGACGCCTGTGCGCGCTCACGGGTCCGCTCCTGCAGCGACTCGGCGCCGCGGGCCAGACGCTGGGCGCGCTCGAGCGCCTGATCCTTCTTGTCGCCAGGCTGCCCGCCTCCCTGGCCGAGCGCGGCCTGGGCTTCATCGAGCTTCTGCCGCATCTCGTCGATGCCCTTCGAGATGTCGCTCTCGGCGGAGTTCGCCTGCTGATTCGTTCCGCGGCTGACGATCGCCTTCGAGTACTTGACCGCATCGCGCAGGCGGTTGTCACGAATGGCGCCCGCGGCCTCGGCCATCTTCCGCGATGCCGGCTTCTCTTCGCGGCTCGCCTCGCGCGCCGCGCGATCGAGGTTGCTTTCGAGCTCACCGAGCTTGGCCTCGAGCTGGTCCTTCTTCTCGTTGATCTGCCGCGCCTGCTGCGCGCGGCCGGTCCCGGCCGACGGCATCTGCTTCACCTGCTCGGCGATCTCCTGCTGCTCCCGCGCGATTTCGTCGGCATCGCGCTTGGCCTCGGCGATGTCACGCTCGGCGCGCTGGGTCAGCGACCGCTGCAGCTTCTTCTCCGTCTCTCGCAGACGTTCGAGCGCGGCCTGCGCCTGCGCCGACGCGTTGGCATCGCCACCCGCCGCCGCCCGCCGCATCGCGTCCGCCGCCTCGCGCATCTGTCGCGCGGATTCCTGCAGCTCCGGCCGCTGCTCTTCACGGGCGAGCCGCTCGAGCCGGCGTGCCGCTTCCTCGACCTGGTCGGCGAGCGCGCGCTGCTGCGCACCACTGCTGCCGCCGCCGCCAACCTGCCCTTCGAGCGCGCGCCGCCGCTGCCGCTCCGCTTCCTGCTCCTGCCGGCGCGCCAGCTCCTTCAACTTCTCCAGCAGCTCATCGATCTCGCGATCGTTGGCCTGCTCCGACGCCTGATTGGCGGTCTCGTAGCGGCTGGCCATCTGGTTCAGCTCCTGCTCGAAGAGCTCGGCCAGTTCCTGCTGCTGCGCGCCACCACCACCGCCACCACCGCCGCCCTGCTGCTGGCTGACGCTGATCTGCGTTTCGTACTCTTCCTCGGCCTTCTGCAGGATCTGCAGCGCCTTGTTCTCCGGCGGCAGCGCCTGATCGGGAGCCACGGCGCTCAACTTGCCTTCGGCCTCCTTCATCGCCGTCACCGCCTGGGGCAGCATCTCCGCGATCTTCGCGAACGCCGGGTCCTGCTGGATCAACTGGCTGTTCATGCGAGTGAGCAGCCCCTCGACCTGTTCCCGCAGACGCGACTGCGCCAGGGACACCACCTTCGAATTCTCGCGGAGCTTGTCCGCGCTGACCTTCTTGCGATCCCGCTGCACGTTGAACGTCGCGGAAATCACCTGCCGCTGCTGCTCGGACAGCGCCTCCACCTGGCCGGCGCCACCGCCACCACCGCCGCCGCCACCACCCTGCGACTGGGCCTGACGGAAGTCCTTCTTGAAGGGTCTGATTCGCAGGAAGTAGAGATCGCTGCTCGTCTGCTTCATGCCGCCGATGCCGTCGTTGTCGGTGGCGCGCGCGTAGTACGAGACCGCGTCACCGGGCTGCACGCCCAGCTCCTCGAGATAGAACGTGTGCCCGGCCGACACCTCGGGCAGCCGCTTGGTGCCGTTGAACAGCTTCACGACTTTCTCCGCGCCGCCGTTGACGGAGTAGACCAGCTCGAGGTCGCGGACGCCGTAGTCGTCCACGGCATTGGCCTCCGCGAACACTTCCTCGATCGGCGAGACGGACGTGTCACGACCCGGACGCGTGAAGGACACCGTCGGAGCCTGATCGGCGAGCACGTCGATCGTGTACTGCGGCGACGCGATCACCCGCTCACCGTTCGGCGCGTCGAGCTCCACTTTGTAGAAGCCGTCGGCATCGGTGACAAACGACGCCGTGAGCGTGCCGTCGGGCTGCGGCGCCAGATTGATGAACTGTTTGTCGTTCAGCGAGATCCGCCCGCCCTTGGTCTTCATCGTCGGGAAAATGTGCAGCCGCACTTCTGCGCCGCGCAGCACCGCGATGTCACCGCCGTCTTCGATCTTCTGTGGCTCGAGGCCCGTATACGCCGGGAAGTGATACTCGAGATCCAGACGCTGCACGTAGGGCACATCGACCACCTGCAGGTGGTACTCCGCCGACTGCACTCCGTCGGCGATGATCTGGTAGTCCACCCCGGCCATCACGTCGAAGATCATCCCCTCATAGGTGCCGTTCTCGTTGCGCACGAGCGGCAGCGATTCGAAGGGGCCGCCCGGCGTCCGCCGAACCATGAGTGAAGCGTCCTCGGAGCCGAACCCCAGCAGCTTCGCGGTGATCGTCTGGTCCGCGCCCTTGGGCACCTTGACGTTGCCCGGCGACACGTCGATGCGATAGGGCGATGCCGCCTGCACGCTCTCCGAGATCGCCATCAATGCAGACATCGCATGGCGGAGGAACGCGGGACCGACGTACATCGCGAGGAGGGCGACGGCGGCGACGGCCGCGAGGGAGACGCCATAACGCCGGAGCGGAGCGCGCTCCACGCGGCGGGAGGCGTCGATGCGGAGGCAGGCATCGATGGCCTGCTCGACCACACGCTGGACCAGCGCCGCCGACTCCGGCACGTGGCCGGCCTGACTCGTTTCGACGGCGCTCAAGAGCGTCGCCTGCAGCGACGGCTCGTGCTCCTCGAGATACAGCGCGACCTGCTCATCGCTCACGCGACGACGCAGCGGCCGCAGGAGGAACCAGAAAGCGGAGGCCACGAGCGCCACGACCATCAGCACGCGCGCCGCGATGATCGACGCGCCGCTGAACCTGGCCCACTGCATCCCGTACGCCGCGATCAGAAACAGCGCGAACCCGATGCCGGCCACCCACAGCGCGCCGCGCAGCGCCAGCTTCAGTCGCCAGCGCGTCCGTACTTGCGCGATGATGTCGAGAAGGCTGGTCGGCGGGGTCGTGCGGCGCAGATACTCGAGCATTGGGGCCCTCGTTTAGTCGATAGCCGGTAGCTTCCAGTCAGAGCTGGCTATAGGCTACCAGCTACTGGCTGATCAGACTCAGGTTTTTGCCATGCGGTTGGACAGCAGCGTGTCCAGGCCCAGCAGCAGAATCCCGGCACAAAGCAGGTACCACCAGAGCCGTTGATTCTTTTCCCTGGCTTCGGGTGTCAAAGGAACGCCGTTCGGAGCCGTTCCGTCCCCGCCCGCGGGCCCACCGACGGCCGCGGCCACGATTTCCTTCGGATCCATCGGGGTCAGGTCGGCCTCCGCGGGATCGACATTGACCGCCACGACCGTCACCGGCAGATTGCCGTCGCCGCGCATCTCGTAGAACCCCTGCTCGGACAACTCCACCACATCCGAGCCTTCGTCTTCGAGGGGGACGCGGTGTCCCGACGGCGTCAGCACCACGCGCTGTGAGGAAGCACCGCGAGGCACCGCCCCGATCGACGCGTCCAGCACCTGGCCCACGTTCACAAACGGCTGCGGCTCGGTGTAGCCGGCCAGATGCCGGACCGCGCGGTGCACGAACGGCAGGAAGATCGGCCGCTGCGGCAAATCACTCCACGACACGTCGAGCGTTGACGCCCACATGAGCACGCGGCCATTCCCCGTCCGGCGCTCGACCACCGCCGGCGACCCGGCGTCGAATCGCGCCAGCACCTGCCCGGTCTTCGCGAGGGTGAGGTTGCGATAGCCGTAGACCGGCACTGACGAGAAGTCGCCGCTGCGCGGAGCGCGGAATGGCTCGAAGACCGGATGCGCGTACTCGAGCGAGCCGATACGCGCCGCGTCACCGCGTGTCCGATCGACCGGATTGCCAATCGACGCCGGCAGCAGGTCCACGTCCTGCGGCCAGGTTGCGCGCGGACCCGTCGCCACGAACAGCCCGCCGCCCTGCTCCACGTAGCGCGACAGCCGCCGCGCCAGGCTGGCGCTGACGTCAACATCGTTGAGGACGACCACCGCGCTCCGGGCAAGGTCGTCGTCGGTCAGCGTGTCCGTCTGGCGCGAGACGCTCTCGAATCGCGGCGCCTCACCGATCGCCAGCGCGCGTGTGAGATACAACCCCGCATCGGCGTTCCCGCGGTCGACGATCGTCAACCGCACGGGCGCCGACGGCGACACCACGAAATTGAACGCGTTGTCGATCGCCAACGCATCGTCGGCCAGCCGCACCGTGCCCCTCAGGTTCTTCCCGCTGATGGTGAACGGATCGAAGGTGACCGACGCGGCGCCCCCGGGTTCCACGGTCAGCGGCTTGTTCGCCACGGGCAGGCCACCGACTTCGAGCGCGATCGTGCTGCTCGTCACCGGCCGCTCGGTCCGATTGGTGATCACGGCGGTCACCGCCACGCGCTCCTGATTCGAGAACGTGGAGCGGGCCATCGACACGCCGGTGACGCTGAGATTGGCCCGATCGGCGGCCCCTTGAATCGGTATCGGGGTGAGCGTCACGCCCTGGGGCAACCGTGCGCCTTCTTCACCCCGCCATCCTCCGCGCTGGAAGTCGCTGATCAGCACCACTTCACGACGCGGCAAGGGCGATTCGGCCATGATGCTGCCGGCCACTTTCAACGCCGGCGCAAACCGCGTCGCGGCGGGGCCTGGCTTCGCGGTCGCGATCGACGCCGCAAGACGATCGCGCTCGGCGGTCGATCGAAGCTGGATCTCGGCGCCGGATGAAAAGAGCACGATCGATCCGCGGTCCGACGCATTCAGCTTGGCGAACTCGGCGCGCGCGGCGGCCAGCGCACGGTCCCAATGATCGCCGAACCCCATGCTGTAGCTGTTGTCGAGAAGGACGACGACTTCGCGGGCGCCGGCGCCCGGCGGACCCGCCACGTCCTCACGCTGCAGCAACGGGCGCGCGAACGCCAGGATGATGAGGGCGAGCGCCGTCAGCCGCACCATGAGCAGCAGCCAGTTGTGAATCTTGCGGCGGCGGACGGACTGGTAGGGAATCCGCCGCACGAACATCAGCGACGGGAAATGGACAATCTGCTTCTTCTCGCGCTGCGTCAGGTGCAGCAGCACGGGGATCGCCAGCCCGGCGAGGGCCACGAAGAACAAGGGCGCTAGAAAACTCATTCAGGTCCCAATTTGGGATTCGTGATTAGTGATCTGTGATTCGTTGACGATTGCCGATTCGTGATGGGTGATTCACCAATAAACCACCAATCGTCAATCAGCAATCACCAACGAATCGCAATTCGCTAATCACCAATCGCCAATCTTTATCGCACCTTCATCATCTTCGCCCGGCTGCCCAGATACCGGTACAACGCATGGTCCAGCGGCTGCGACGTGTTCAGCATCGTGTAGTCGACGCGCACGCCGGCGAAGCTCTTCGTCAGCGCCTCGATGTGCGCGCGCACGAGGGAGCGATACTCCTCGCGGAACGCCTCCGGCACGACGGGCATCTGCTCGCCGCTCTCCAGATCCTCGAAGGGCTGCGCGTCGGTGAAGCCGAACTCCAGCTCCGACGGATCGAGGACGTGAAACACGATCAGATCATTGCCGCGGAACCGGAGCGGCGACACCGCATCCAGGATCGCCTCCGGGTCCTCATAGAAGTCCGAGATGACCACGAGGACGCCGCGGCGGCCGAAGTGCTCCGCCAGTTTGTGGAGCGGGCCCTTCAGGTTCCCCGGCCGGCCGGGCTTCAACCGGTCCAGCACGTGCAGCACGGTCTCCATGTGCTTCGCAGACGGCGGCACATGCTCGACCACCGCATCGTCGAAGGCGACGAAGCCGACGCGGTCCCGCTGGTGATGCACGAGGTTGGTGAGACACGCGGTCAGGATGCGGGCGTACTCGAACTTGGTGATGCCGCGGCTGCCGTAGTCCATCGACTTCGACACGTCCATCAGCACCGAGAAGTTCATGTTCGTCTCGGCCTCGTACTCCTTGATGTAGTAGCGGTCGGTGCGCGCCCACAGCTTCCAGTCCATGCGACGGATATCGTCGCCTGGCACGTAGCCGCGGTGCTCCGCGAAGTCGACCGAGGCGCCGAAGTACGGCGCCTTGTGCAGCCCGTTGATGAAACCGTCCGCGACGGCGCGCGAGACGAGCTCCAGGTTCCCGATGCGCGCGAGCACAACGGGATCCATGAACCGCGCGCCGGGGATCGCGTGGACTTCGACGGCCATCACATCCCCGAGCGTGGAAGGGGAACCGACTCGAGCAGACGATCGACGATGGCGTCGGTCGTCACGCCTTCGGACTGGGCGTGGAAGTTGGTGATGATGCGGTGCCGCAGGACCGGGTGCACCAGCGCCCGGATGTCCTCGAAGCTCACGTGATAACGCCCGTTGGTCAGCGCGCGGGCCTTGCCGCCGAGCACGAGGTACTGCGCGGCGCGCACGCTGGCGCCGAACGCCACCCACTTCTGGATGTAGTCCTTGGCGTCGGGGTTGTTCTTGGCTCGGGTCGCGCGCACGATGTCGAGGGCGTGACGCATGACCGGTTCGGCGACGGGCACGCGGCGCACGAGCCGCTGAAACGCGACCAGATCCTCGCCCGTGACCGGCCGTTCGAGCTGGGGATTCTGAATGGCGGTCGTGGTCCGCACGACGCCAAGCTCCTCGTCGTACGGCGGGTGTTCGATGATGATGTGGTACATGAAGCGATCGAGCTGGGCTTCAGGCAGCGGGTACGTACCTTCCAGCTCGATTGGGTTCTGCGTCGCGAAGACGTAGAACGGCTCCGCCAGCTGGTAGGTCTTGCCCTGAACGGTGACGCGGTGCTCCTGCATCGCCTCGAGCAGCGCCGACTGCGTCTTGGGAGGGGTGCGGTTGATTTCGTCCGCGAGCACGATGTTCGCGAAAATCGGCCCGGGCGCGAACACCATCTGCCGCCGTCCGGTCGTCGCGTCCTCCTGCACCAGGTCCGTCCCCGTGATGTCGGACGGCATCAGGTCGGGCGTGAACTGGATGCGCGAGAACTTCAGTTCCAGCACCCGCGCCATCGTATGGATCAGCAGGGTCTTGGCCAGGCCGGGCGCGCCGACGATCAGGCTGTTGCCGCCGACGAACAGCGTGTTCAGCACCTGCGAGATGACCTCGTCCTGACCGACGATGATCTTCTTCAGCTCGGTGACGATCTTCCCGCGGCCCGCATTCATGCGATCCGCAAGCGCGATGTCGTCGGATGCCAAGTCGACTACCTGATCACTCACCATCGGGTTCATCTAATCCTCCAAACGGGGTCATTTACTTGCCTTCCGCCGTCCGAATCTCGCGCGTCTTCAGTGCAATGTCGATGACCAGCTTCTCGAGCTCTGATGTGTAGCGCGACTGGTCCATGCTTTCTTTGAGCAGCCGCAGCGCCTCGACCCGGCGCTCGAGATCGCGCCGCTCCTGGTACAGCGCGCGCAGCTTCGGGTCGGCCGGCAGCCCCTCGTCGCCGGCCACACCAAGGGAGACGATGTTGGCGACCCGGCCATCCTTGTTCTTCGGGTCGCTACCGGTCGCAGAGGGAGCCGTGCTTCCCTCCTTGTCCCCATCGTCATCGAGCAGCGCGTGCTCGGTGGCCAGCAGCCCCTCGCGTTCGTAGGCGCGCGTGACCTCCGCCTTGGCATAGGTGAAGGCCTCGAGCACGCTAACGCGTTTGTTCTTGTCCGCATCCGCCGCCGTTGAGGTCAGCGCATCGACGAAATAGCCGCCGAAGAGCGTGGTGAAGTGCTCGGCCCCGCTCCGCGTGGCGGTCACGATCGTGCGTCCCGGGGCAGAGAGCTCCTCGACAAACGGGCCGCTCGAGCTCGCCGCGTTGACGAGCACCACCTGCTTGGTCGGCAGCTTGCGCAACAACGCGCCGAAGTCCGAGGCCGCCATGTCGGGTCCGGGCAGATTGAACTTCGACACGCCGCCGGCGAAGCTGCCGTGCCCGATGAGCGTGATGAACACGACATCCTCCGGGCCCGCCTGCCTGGCAAACCCGTCGAGCGCCTTCGCGATCTCGTCGCGCGTCGAGCGGCCGGAGACGCGCGTGTCGCCTTCGCCCGGCTGATCGACCAGATACACCACTCGCTCCTTGGGCACGCCGAGACGCTCGGACGCTTCGGCGAGCGTGGTGCCCCACTTGTGAAACGTCTTACCGTGCTCGGGATCCCCGGCCAGGCCCACGACGATGAGCAGGAACGCCTTGAGCATCAGGCGAGACCTACGATGCGGCGGTAGCCCCATTCCGCGCAGACGAGCCCCATCAGCGTGATGAGGATGATGGGCATGTTCCAGAGCTCGCGTTCCTCGATCGAGGTCACCCCTCGTCCGGCGTAGCGCACGTCTTCGGCAAGGCCCTTCGCCGTGTCCGGCGTATAGAATTTGCCGCCGGTCTCCTCGGCGATTCGCCGGAGAGGCGCGGCGTGCATCGTCGGATCGAAATACTCGGCCTCGCTCGGTGCGGCGCGCACGTACGCGACGCCACTGCCCACGGGCTGTCCGCCGGCGCGGGTCGCGTCCACCGTGATCTCGTACGCGCCGGCCTCGGTGCTCACGAACGTTCCGCGGTACTGGCCGTCGCGCTCACCGGTCCACTGCAGCGGCACCGTGATCGTCTTGCCGCCGGGCCGCGCCACCTGGGCGACAAGCGTGGCGTCGTTCAGCTCGACGAACCGCTTGTCCACGATCGCCGCTTCGATGGTGACCGCGTCGCCCGGCTCGACCCGATCGCTCGTGGTGTGCACGTCCACGACGCCCGGCACGCCATCGACCAGCCAGCGCAGCAGTTGACGCCAGTAGTGCTCATGCGTCTGATCCTCGAGAGGAATCGAGGCGTGCATCTGCCACTGCCAGGTCTCCTGCAGCGTGAGCGCGATGCCCTTGCCCCGGCCGTATCGCTGCGACGACAGCACCGCCTGCGTGCGGCCGCGTTCGTCCGTCCCTTCGAGCAGCACCGTGGCCCCTGGCTTCACGGGTAGCGGCGCGTTGGTCGACGTGACCTGCGGCAACTCCGCCCAGCGAGCGACCGACTTCGCCTCGGAGTCCGCGATCTGCGTCACCGCGTGCGCCTGACCGGCGCGCGTCGGTGTGATCTTCAACCGCGCGAGTGGCCCTGCCTCGGACGCCCGGGTGCGCGGGTCGATGAGCAGCGGCAGCGCATCGGCCACCGGCGTGCCGCCGTACCCACCTTCACCGAAGGACCTGGCGCCGCCGAGCATGAGCAGGCCGCCGCCGCGACGCTCGACGAACTCCGCAATCATCTGCAGCTGATCGCCCGAGAACACGCCCGCCTCGACGCTGCCGAGGATCAGCCCGCGGTATCGGAACAACTCTTCACGCGTCTTGGGAAACCCGCCCACGAGCTCTTCGGGATCTTCCGGCTCGTCGCCGAAGAGGCGCATGAACTTGTTGTCAGCCGTCCGTTGCAGCGCGACCACTTCGAGGTTCTTGTCGTCGGCCACGGCGCGGCGCAGGAACTTCATCTCCCATCGCGGCTCGCCCTCGAAGTACAGAATCTGCTCGCGTGCGTCGCGGACGTTCACCAGCGACTCGCGCACGTTGTTCTGCGTGACCAGCTCGCCATCCTGCGGCGTCACCTTGAACTTGAAGAGGCGTGGGCCCGCTTCCTCGGCCGTCGCGCGCACCCGAACCGGCGCGGGAGACCCGTCCGACGGGAGCTGCACCTCCTCGGATCCGACGATGCGCCCTTCGTCTTCCACGGTCACCGTGACCTTGCGACCGCCATAGCCGGTGTTGCGGACCACGACGTCCAGGAGCACCGAGGCGTCCTTCAGTACCGAGCGTGGCGTGCTGACGCGGTCGATTTGCACGTCCCGCGGCAGCTGCTCGCTGCCGACCCCCACCGTGAACACGGGCAGCTTCTGCGCTTTCAGCGCCAGGAGCGCAGGATCGAGCGAGCCATCACTGGTGTCCGCGCCGTCTGACACCAGGACGATGCCGGCCACAGGAAGGCCGGCGAGCTCGTCGCGGGCGCCGTCGAGCGCGGCGCCGAGACGGGTTTGCGCGCCGCCGAAGTTCAGCTCGCTGGCCGAGGCCGCGCGCGCAGCCGTCGAGGAGAAACGGAACACTCGGATCAGAAACTTGTCCGACAGCGACTTCAGGAGAGGGCTCTCGGGCAGGCCGAATTGCTCCTTGACGAAGGCCCCGCGCGGCTTGCCGCCCCAGTCCGGGATCTGCATGCTCCGGGAGTCGTCCAGCAGCACGGCCACGACGTTCTGCTGAGTCACCGCGGCGCGCACAACGAGGGTCGGACGGAACAGGCAGAACAGCACGAGCCCGAGCGCCGCGACGCGAAGCGAGGTCAGTATGACCCGGTCGCGCACCCGGCCCTCGTTGACGCGCACGCGCCTGTACGTGAGCACCGCGAGCGCCGCCACGACGGCGACAATCAGCGTCGCCGCCAGCGACGCCTGGGTGACGTCGAAGCGGAACTCGCCCTGCTGAAAGACAACAGGCCGATACGAGAAGAGTGCCTCGAACAGCGTGTCAAACACCGGCAAGCTCCCCCAAAGTCAGGCCTTACGCACACCCCGTGGCGTCGGCTGAGGCCGCAGATCATACATTACAGCGCACACGCGAAACTCCCAACTCCCAACTCGACACCCGAACCAACTCCCAAAGACTCAACTCCCAACTCCCAACTCGACATCCGAGCCAACTCCCAACGCTCCTTGAACTTGCGAATGTCCTCTTCAGTTGGACGTCGCGGGTTCTGCCAGAGCCTTGAGCCCATTGGAACCCGGAAGTTGGGAGTTGGAGACAGGTTCGGGTTGGGAGTTGGGAGTTGAGTCAGAGCAGGCGATAGAGCAGCAGCGCGCCAATCCCCATAGAAATCCAGCGCGCGGCACGTGGGCGCACGTGTTTCCACCAGTTCCAGTACCAGGCGAGGCTGGTCATCCCCGCAATCAGCAGGACCACGAAGAGGAATGTCTCTCCGGGCCTCAAGGTGGGCCCGAACATCTGAACCAGGCCGCGGTTCCAGACCGAGCCGTAGACGATGCACAGGTGGATGAAGTAGATGAGGAGCGTCTCCTGCGCCACGGCGCCGAAGTAGTGAGGCAATCCCCCGATGTACTGGCTCGCACGCGCGATCACCGCCAGGACGATCAACGACGCGCCCATCCGCAGTGTCACCTGCGTCGGCACCCAGTCCCACGCGCCGGAACCGACGAGGAACGACGGCAACGCGCGCATGACCAGGGCGAGCGCCACCATCGCGACGCCTGGAATGAGCAGCGCCACGATCGCGAACCTGGTCAGGCGCGCCGCCCCCCACCGCGCGTAGAGCTGCCCGAGCGCGGCGCCCACGAGGACGTACGCGGAAAACGGGAACAGCGGGAACTGCGAACCGGTCGAGGGTGCGAGGTACGCGGCCATCCACAACGGCAGCACGCCCGTCCAATCAACGCTCCACATCACGGGCGTCAGGAGGATTGTGGCGAGCCCCAGCGCGAAGGCGGACCAGCCAAACGCGCGCCGTGACCGGGCCGCGAGGAGGAGCCCCTGCACGCCGATGAACGTGACCCCAATCAATTGCAGAACATCGACCGCCAGAAACGATCGCCACTGCTCCGCCGTCGCCGTTGGCAATTCCGCAAAGCGGCTCACGGGAAAATGCAGCGCGTAACCGAGCAGGATGAACAGGGAAAAGCGGCGGGCCCGCTTCAACACCGCGGGCGAGAGGTGCCCGTGCGAGGACCAGTGGCGGCCGGTCGCGATGCTGAACGCGAAGCCGGAGAGCAGCAGGAAGAGGCTCGAGGTCAGCCCTCGCTGGAAGACCCAGATCTCGAACCAGGCGCCCTTCTGATACCCGGGTGCGAGCAGCGCGCTGACGGTGTGGCCGTACATCATGAAGACCGCGGCGAGCGCGCGCGCCAGGTCGATGAAGATGACGCGGTGCGCGTGTACACCGCCTGCCGGTGAGTCGGAAGCACCGTGGGTCATGGGGCGAGACTACGTGGGTGGGCGGGCTGACCCCGCCTGCGCTCTATCGCAACAAGGGGATGCTTTGCACAGGCGGCGGTGCCGGCACCGCCTGTACGAACGCGTAGATGTTGGCCAGTTCGGTGTCTGACAGGACCTTGGTCGTATACAGGGGCATCTGGCCGGTCGGTCGCCGGACGTACCTCGCGAACGCCGCGTATGCGATCGGACGCGGCCCGAGGCGCGGCCCGGTCGCGCTCGACCCCTGTGCCTCGTAGCCGTGGCACTGATAGCAGCCGACGGCCACGAACAGCTTCCTGCCCTCTTGCGCATTGCCGGCAGGTGCGGTCGCGGGAGGTGCTTGTGCGATCGCAAGCCCCCCACTCATCAGTCCCACCACAAGAACGAGAAGCGATAGCTTCATGATCTCTCCCGGGGTCAGAGCTTGATTCTTGCGGTACGGAAGAATCAAGGTCTGACCCCTAGCGCGGCTGCGTGACGACGTCGATGAGCGACGGCTCGCCGCGCTTGACGACCTCGAGCGCCCGCTTGATCGCCGGCCCGAGATCAGCCGGGCTCGTAATCGGTCCCTGCGCATGAACGCCGAGACCCTGGGCAATCTTCGCGAAGTCGACAGATGGATTATCGATCGTCGTGCCGATGTGGGCGCGGGTGATGCCGCGCTGGTGACGGTTGGCCATGCGCTGGAGATGCATGACCTCCTGATGGTAGGCGCGGTTGTTGTGCATCACGGCCAGGAGCGGAATCCGGTGATGAGCCGCCGTCCACCAGACGCCCGGCGCGTACAGAAAATCTCCGTCGCCTTGAATCGCGACCGACAGCCGTCCGTGCTTCTTGTTGGCGAGCGCGGCGCCAATCGACGCCGGGGCGCCGTAGCCGACGCCGGCGCCTCCCGAGCCGCCGAGCGACTGGTAGTACTTGTCGACGCTCCACAACTGCGACGTCCAGTCGCTCATGATGCCGCTTTCGGCGACGAGCGCCCAGTCTTCAGTCTTGATCTGCGCCCAGAGCTCCGAGGTCAGCCTCGCCGTGCTGATCGGTGTGGCGTCCCAGCCATAGGCCGCCTCCGCGCGCGCGCGGTCGAGGGCGCTCGCATGCGCCTGTGCCAGCGTCTTGCCCCGTTCTTGAAACACCGCGCGTCTCTCCGTGGTCGTCAGGCGCTTGCACGCTTCGGTGAGCGCCGGCAGCGTGGCCTCCGCATCGGCGGCCATCGCGATGTCGACTTCCGGGTAGCGCTGGAAGTCCTGATAGTTCCCTTTCGTGGCGAGATCGAGCGCGGTGATGCTGATGAGCCTGGTCCCTGGCTTGATGAGCGAACGCGACGTTCGCATGAGCCCGTCGCGGACCGCGCTCACCGTGCCCCAGAAGTCGGTGAGCTCGAGACCGAGAATCACGTCGGCGTTGGCGACGAGCTGGCGTGCGCTGGCGCTCTGATTGAGTGGATGCCGCGACGGGAAATTCATGCGCCCGCCTTGATCGACGACCGGCGCCTGAAGCGCCTCGGCCAGCTCGATGAGACGCGTGAGCCCGGCCGGCGTCCGCGCGGCGCGGTCGGCCACGATCACCGGGTTCTGCGCGTTGACGAGCAGCCTGGCCGCCTCGGCCACCGCACCCGAGTCGCCCTGAGGCGGGGTCGTCAGCGTGAGCTTCGGGATGCGCAGACGCGAGGTGATCTCCGGGGAAATCGGATCCTCCTGCAGTCCTCCGTCGATGACCACCAGCACCGGCATCATCGGCGGCGTCATCGCGATCTTGTAGGCGCGCACGGCGGATTCGGAGAAGTGCGGGAGCGAGATCGGCTGATCGTCCCACTTGATGAAATCGCGGACCATCGCGGCCGCGTCCTGCACGCTGTGCGACCATTCAACCCCGGGCCGGCGCAGGGTCGCGTCGAGCGAGTTTCCGGCCAGGATGTAGACCGGCACGCGGTCGCAGTAGGCGTTGTAGATCGCCATGGCCGCGTGCTGCATGCCCACCGTGCCGTGGCAGAGCACGGCCATCGGCTTGCCCTCCGCCTTGAAGTAGCCGTGGGCCATCGCCACCGAAGACTCTTCGTGGCAGCAGGTGATGAACTCCGGTGACTGGTTGCCACCGTAGTTGATGATCGACTCGTGGATGCCGCGGAAGCTCGAGCCGGGATTGCTGGCGATGTAGTCGAAGTTGAGCGTCTTGAGGACGTCCACCATGAAGTCGCCACCGGGCCGGTCAGTGGTCAGGACCTCGACGTTGCCCGAGGGGTCCACTTCCCGCGGTGGGATGGGGGCCGTGGCCTGCGCCGACGGCGCCGCCTGCTGCACTGCATCCACGGCCACCGCACCCGGAACCAGCGCCGCACCCGTGACCGCGGCGCTTTTCAGAAAGTTCCGGCGATCGACGGAAAGCTTCTTCGACATCGCCGTCTCCAGTGCGCGACAGTCTACCGCAAGGGCGTGCGAAGGCAAGGAGGGAGCAGGGGCCGCGGAGAAGATCTCACGCAGAGCGCGCAGAGGTGCAGAGTTACGCAGAGAGGACAGCGCATCACCCGACCGGTGGACCGCGCTTCGCGCGGGCATGGATCGAGAGAGAGCTCGAATGACAAGCGCCACGATGCTAACGGCTTGTCATTCGGGCTTTCTCTCGATCCATGCTGGCGGCCGAAGGCCGCCGTCCACCGTCCGGGTGATGCCTCCGCGAATCTCTGCGCGCCTCCGCGATCCCTGCGTGAGATCGTCTCAGCGCCCTCGGCACCCTCTGCGTTTGACTTCGATCACGTTCCCTAGTGCGTCAACGCATGGAGCAGGACGTTCACGCCAAGCGCGTAGCCGTCCGGAGAGAACTGATAGAAGAACGCCGGGTCATCACCCTCGCGCTCCCAGGAATCGGCGACGTCCGTGTTGTGCGTCATCACCACCATGATGCGGCCATGGCCGTCGCGAACCGCGCGGAAGTGCGGCACCGCGCTGTCGGCGCCGCGCTCCGAGGTCTCCCGCCCCCGCGTGCTGCGCCAGAAGCCGATGTTGGTGATCTGCGGCACCTTCGTCACGATGAACTGCGACTGAAAGATCGGATCGTTCAGCGACACGTCCTCGATCGGGTACTCGTTCGGCGGCAGCACCTTGGCGAGCTCATGGCTCCAGTGCTCCCACGCGAGCGTGCCCCAGAAGTCATCCACCCACAGGAATCCACCCTTGAGGAGATACAGCCGCAAGCGTTCCGCCTCGCGGTCTCGTAACCCGATCGTGCCGACGTCGGAGGCGATGAGGAACGGGCACTGGAACAGCGCATCGTCCATCGGGCGGACGACGTAGTGGTTCGGCCGGTGAGCGGCGTCCCGGCTCACCGGCGTCCGGGTCAATTCCGAGAACCGAGTCGTGAGGTTGATTTCGCCGTACGGATAGTCCGTCCGCCAGCCGCCGCCGGCCGGCTCACGCCTGACCTGCGTGTACATCAGGCGGCACACCACGAAGTTGCGATCGGGAAAGACGTCTGGAGCAAAGCGGGTGGGCGCGTTGGAATCACCGCGCCCGAACCCGAACTGTGCGTACGCCAACCCGCCTGAGGCGACCAGGGCGATCGCCAGCCACGGCAGAGTCCTCGCCGGGCGCCGCGCGGGTGTCATGCCTCTATTGTTACTTCATCGGCGAGTAGTCCGTCGGGTCGAGGAACACGGATTCGACCCTGGCGACGATCTTCCCGTTCACCTGAGAGTCGTTGGCCACCTTCTGCCACTCCGGATCCTTGCCGAAGGCCGCCCAGCTCTGCTTCGCGGCATCCCGGCTGGAGTGGGAGATGACGTAGACCAGCGTGTTCTGCGACAGCGGCGCGTCCTGTGGAGTGAAGTATCCGACATTCGTCATGCCGTGCTTCTGGAATATCCGCATGGTGTGGTTCCGGAATCGCGCGTTCAGCTCGCCGAGCTTTCCCTCTGGAGCCGTATAGGTGCGCAGCTCGAACACGCGCGCGCCCTGGGCCTGCGCCACGGGCTCACCGGGGACCCCGCCTCGAGCCAGGAACCCGAGAACAAACGCGGCACCAATGACCGCTGCGCTCCACATTCTCTTCATATGCACTCTCCGTCCGCGCGGGCTGACGCCGGCGCTCTACGAGTCGTTCACAGATTCGCTGGCAGCGGCACCTCGGCGTCGCGGCCAACGACGGTTGTCCACTCACGCACGCGCCAGGCCTTGACGAGACCGTTGGCGACGTAGGGGTCGGCTTTCGCAAAGGCCTCCGCCGCCGCGGGCGAGTCGCCGCGAAACAGCAGCATGACGCCGTCAGGAGGATTGGCAAGGGCGCCGCCAAGCACCAGCTCGCCGCGCGCCACGGCGTCCCGCGCAAGCCCGATATGTGCGGCACGCAACGGCGCGCGCCGCTGGGCGTAGTCGTCCACAACGTCGTACATAAGAAGGTAGTGCACGTGGGCTCTCCGTAGGTCAAAGGGCAAACGGCAAACGTCAAAGGTTAGGTGTCGAGGTCTAGGTTCGAGGTCTAGGTTCGAAGTTCGAGGTTTCACGTTTGAGGTCACCCTGGAACCTGGGACTTAAGACCTGGGACCTCGACCTGAATACCTGACCTTTGACGTTTGCCCTTTGCCCTTTGACCTACGTTAGGCAGCGATTATATCCATCGCTGCTACCCGAGCAGCCCGAACGCGAGACCGATGAGCGTGAACTTCACGGCGTGATAGCCGCCGTTGATGAGGGTCAACGAGAAGGGCCGGCGCTCGAAGAGATCGTTGGTCCACAACGAGGTGGCCACCCAGCAGATGCCGGCGGCGGCACCGGCGCCGACACCGAGCGTCAGGCCGGGGCGCGGTCCGAGGAACATGCCGAACACGTAGGACGCGACGAACGCGAGCACGAAGGTGGTGCCGTAGGTCTTGGCCGGGTTGAAGTTCGCCCGCAACACCTCTTCGGTCAGACCCACTCCCCGCATCCAGGCCTTCGAAAACAGCGGACCGTACCAGAGGGCGCCAAGCACGAAACTGAGCACCGTTCCGAGGAGCGTCGCCAGCAACGAAACCTGCGGCATGTCGTGTTCTCCTGAATAAGGTCCTGGGTCTGAGCCTCGAGGCCTAGTGAGCGGGCGGATATTACTACGCGCCGCCCTGTCAGCTAAGCTAGTGTCCCGGCCGCGACACTAGATGGTGACCGCCATGCGACAGACCAGACTGCTCCTCGCCGTCGTTCTTCTCGGGCTCGCGGCCTCTCTCGCCTGCAGGCCCGCCGCTACCAAAGAGTCGGCAGGGTCGGCGGCCTCGGGCACGGCGGCCGCACCCGGCGCCGACCGCAAGTACCTGCTCGAGCGCATCGACGATGCAGCCGTCGTGCAGTTGTACGCGGACCAGTTCTCCGCCTTGTCCCTGCGGGAGAAGACGTTGGCCTGGCACCTCACGCAGGCGGCAATCGCGGGACGCGACATCTACTACGACCAGCGCCATCGAAACGGGCTCGAGATGCGCCGCGTGCTCGAGGCCATCGTCACCCGTCCAGCCGGAATCGATCCGTCGACGCTCGCCGAGATTCAGCGCTACACGAAGCTGTTCTGGATCAACTCGGGGGCGTACAACAACCTGACGGCGCGCAAGTTCGTGCTGAACGCGACGCCCCAGGCGTTTGCCTCGGCCGCGCAGGCGGCGGCGAAGACCGGCGCGACGTTCCCGACCCAGGCCGGTGAGCCGCTCGACGCACTGCTCACGCGTCTGCAGCCGATGTTCTTCGATCCGAACGTCGACCCGATCGTGACCAACAAGACGCCGGGCGCCGGAAAGGACATCCTCACCGCGAGCGCCAACAACCTGTACTCGGGCGTCAGCATGGCGGACCTGAAAGGGTTCACCGAGAAGTACGGCCTGAACTCGCGCCTCGTGAAAAGCAACGGCCGGCTGACCGAGGAGGTCTACCGCATCAACGGCCGCTACGGGAGCCAGATTGCCGAGATCGTCCGCCACCTCGAAGCCGCGATCCCGTTCGCCGGGCAGGCGACGGCCGATGCGCTCAAGGCGCTGGTCCAGTGGTATCGCACCGGCGAGGACAGCGACCGCGCGAAGTTCGACATCGCCTGGGTCAAGGACACCGACGCGCTGGTCGATACCATCAACGGGTTCATCGAGGTCTACATGGATCCGCGCGGGATGAAGGGCTCCTGGGAGGCCGTCGTCTACCACGTGAACCGTGAGAAGACCCAACGCATCCGGAAGTTCGCCGACAACGCGCAGTGGTTCGAGGACCACATGCCGTACCAGGCCAAGTACCGCAAGCCGAACGTCACCGGCATCGTCGCCAACGCGATCGACGTGATTATCGAGACCGGCGACTCCGGCCCGGTCACGCCCATCGGCATCAACCTGCCGAACGATCAGAAGATCCGCGAGGAGTACGGCAGCAAGTCGGTGTCGCTGTCGAACGTCAAGGAAGCCGCCGACAACTCGGTGCCCGAGTCGATGCGCAGCGAGTTCGCGTGGTCGCCGGACGAGGCGGCGCGCGCCGCGCGCTTCGCGCCCGTTGCCGGTGAGCTGCACGTGGACATGCACGAGGTGATCGGGCACGCGTCCGGACAGCAGATCTCCGGCTTCAAGGGCACACCGCAGGGAGCGCTCAAGGAACACTTCTCCGCGATCGAGGAGGCACGGGCAGACCTGGTCGGCCTGTACTTCCTCGCCGACCCCAAGCTCGTCGAGCTCGGCATCCTTTCCACCGCGGACCAGGACGCCATCGTCCGCGCCGAATACGAGTCCTACACGCGCAACGCGCTGCTACTGCTCCGCCGCGTCCGCGAGGGCACGCAGGTCGAAGAGGACCACGACCGCAACCGCCAGATGATCGTGCGGTGGATGATGGCCAACACGAAGGCCATCGAACAGCGCACGCGCGACAACAAGACGTATCTCGTGGTGGTGGATCCGAAGGCCTTCCGCGACGGCGCCGGGCAACTGTTGAACGAGGTGCAGCGCATGAAGTCCGAAGGCGACTACGCGGCGGCGAAGACCCTGATGGAGACCTACGGCATCCACTTCGACCCGAAGCTGCGCGATGAAATCGTGGCCCGCGTGCAGGCGCTCGAGCTGCCGTCGTACACCGGGTTCGTGATGCCGAAGCTGACGGCGGTCACCGACTCCTCGGGCACGATCACCGACGTGACCGTGTCGTATCCGATGGATCTCACCACACAGATGCTGGAATTCGCAGCAAGTGCAAAGCTTGAAGTGCAAAGTGTGAAGTAGGCCCCAAAATACTTATCCACTTACTTTGCACTTTCCACTTTACACTTCGAACTTATAGAAACCCGTCGCTGAAGGTTGTCGATCGGCACCGGCTCGATCGGATCAGCCGGCTCGAACCCGAACACCGCGCCATAGAAGAACAGCTCGCCCTCGAGGCTGCGGATGATCGTCGAGGCCTTCCGAAAGCCGTGCTGCTCCCCTTCGAACGCCAGATACGCGACGGGAATGCCTTTCGCCCGCACGGCGTTGGCCATCATCTCCGACTGATTGGGCGGCACCACTTTGTCCTCGAGACCCTGAAAGAGGATCAAGGCACAGGACAGCCGGTCCACGAAGTGAATCGGCGACCGCGCGCGATAGACGTCCCGCGCCGCCGGGTACGGACCCACGAGCGTATCGAGGTAGCGCGACTCGAACTTGTGCGTGTCGCGCGCCAGCACCTCGATATCGCTGATGCCGTAGTAGCTGGCTCCGGCCTCGAACTCGCCGGGATGAAACGTCAGCGCCGCCAGCGTGGTGTAGCCACCCGCGCTTCCACCGCGCACGATCAACCGTTTCGGATCGGCCTTGCCCTGGGCGACCAGGTGGCGCGCCACGTTCACCGTGTCCGCGACGTCGACGATGCCCCACTGACCGTTGAGGCGCTGGCGATACGGACGTCCGTAGCCGGAGCTGCCGCCGTAGTTCACGTCGGCGACCGCGAACCCGCGACTGGTCCAGTACTGCACCCGCAGATCGAGTGTCGCATTCGTCGCCGTCGTCGGCCCGCCGTGGCTGATGACGATGAGCGGTGGGCGCTCGCCGGCCGGTCCAGAACAGCCGCCGTGTCGAGGCGGGTAGAAGAAGGCGTAGGCAGTGAGGCCCTCGGCAGTTGCAAACTCGACTGGCTCCGGCACCGAGATGTGCCCTTCGTCCAGTTCGAGCGTCGAGGAGGTCTGCAGTGTCTCCACGGCACCTGTCGCGAGATCGATCCGGACGAGCGCGTCGGGCGAGATCGTCGAACCGGCTACGACCAGCGCGTGTGTCGGCGTGGTCGTCAGCCAGTCGTGAGGCTCCAGCCCCTGAGCGAGGCTCGACATCACCCCGCTCTCGACGTCAACCGTTGCCAGATGCCATCGCCCCGCCCTCGTGTACGACACCACGAGACGAGACAACCCGGCAAAGGCCCAGGTCGCAGTGCCAAACACCCACTGCGGCCGTCCGAACTCAGCGTCCGGCGGCGGGCTGGCGATCACGGCTTGAACCTGCGAAAGATCCCGGATCCCGAGTCCCGAGTCCCGGGTCCCGTCCACGCGATAGACCTTCCACCACCCATCCCGATCGCTGACGAAGTACAACGTGCCGTCGGGAGACCAGCCAGGCTGATAGACGGACTCGGTCGGTCCGCCGGCGACACAACGTGCGCCATCGAGCGAACCAGACGGGGTGACGTCCGCGACCCACAACTCGGTGCCGTCCCACGGCATCTGCGGATGACGCCACGAGAGCCACGCCAGCGTCGCGCCGTCAGGGCTGAGACGCGGCGTCGAGTAGAAGTCGTAACCCGAAGCGATCACGTCGCCAGCGCTCTCGGGACCATCAACGGGAATGCTGACCAGCGTTGTCTCTGGCTCGTGATCCCCCTTGGAATGATCTTCGCGAACACAGATCAGCCGGCGCCGCCGCGCATCGAAGGTCGCATCGGCGTAGAACCAATCGCCCGCCGGAGTAATCGCGTAGGGCGCGCCGGTCTCGTAGGGCGGGTCCTGCTTCTTGGACCCGCCGCTTCTATAAATCCTCTGATCCGCGAAATTCGAGAAGTAGATCTCCCCATTGACGACGAGATAGGCGCCGCCGCCGTACTCATGCACCCGCGTCCGCACGTTGAATCCCGGCGGCGTCAGGTCGGAGTGCCGTCCGTCACGGCTCCTGCGCACGAGCACACTGCGCCCACCCTCACTCGGACGTCCCTCGAGCCAGTAGATCTCGTCGCCATCGACGGACACGGCACCCAGGCGCAATCCCTGCGCGGCAACCACCTGAGCGGAAATGGGGGACGCCCAGGTCCCGTATGCCTGTTGCACGGCCAGCACTGTACAACCCGGAACCGCGTTCCTGGATAGAATCTCGGCACGCTCGTCCGTCGATCCCGAAAGGACCGCCATGAAGAGGTCGTTGTGGGTGCTCCCTGTTCTCGTCGTCGGATCGCTGCTGGCGGCACAGGAACGATCGCCGCGCCCCGTGGAATGGCCGTACTACGGCGGCGATCCCGGCGGCACACGACATTCGACCTTGACCGACATCAATGCCGGCAATGTGCAACGGCTTCAGGTCGCGTGGCAATGGAAGCACTGGGAGACGCCGCTCAAGGAGTACGAGACGGTGCCCGGGCAGTTCGAGGCCACGCCTCTCATGATCGACGGCACTCTCTATGTGACGACGCCCTACAACAGCATCGCCGCGCTCGATGCCGAAACCGGCAAGGAGCGCTGGCGATTCGACGGCGCCGCGTACGAGCTTGGCCAGCTGTTGTCGGGCAGCGGGTGGAAGCTGCGTGGCACGGCGGTGTGGCGCGATGGCGGGCGCCTGCGACTCTTCCTCAACAGCCGGCATCGTCTCTTCGCCCTCGACGCGCAAACCGGTAAGCCGGTCGCGTCGTTCGGGAACGGCGGCCAGGTGTCGCTGACCGACGGGCTTCCGCGGATGTCGGACATCAGGCACGCCTCGCAGAGCTCCCCTCCCACCGTGTACGGCGATCTCGTGATCGTCGGAAGCCAGGTCCCCGATCGCGTGCAGCTACCCGATCCGATGGGCTACGTGCAGGCATTCAACGCGCGCACGGGCAAGCGCATGTGGACGTTCTCGGTCATTCCGATGTCGGCGAAGGATCCTGGCGCGGAGACCTGGGAGAACGAGTCGTGGCGGGCGAACGGGCACGGCAACGTCTGGGCGCCGATGGCGCTCGATGAAAAGCGCGGGCTGCTCTACCTGCCGACGTCAACGCCGACGAGCGACTATTACGGCGGGCAGCGGCCAGGCGCGAACCTGTTTGCCGAGTCGCTCGTGTGTCTCGACGCCGCGACGGGAAAGGTGAAGTGGCATTTCCAGACGGTGCACCACGGTTTGTGGGACTGGGACGTGCCGACGCAGCCCAACCTCGTGACGATCACTGTTGATGGCCAGCGGATTGATGCCGTGGCCCAGGTCACCAAACGGGGCGACACGTTCGTGTTCGATCGCGTCACGGGAAAACCCGTCTGGCCGATCGTCGAACGCCCGGTGCCGACCGACAGCGACGTGCCCGGCGAGAAGCCGTATCCCACGCAGCCGTTTCCAACCAGGCCGGCGCCGTTCGTTCCGCAAGGCCTGTCGCTCGACGATGCGAACAACCTGACGCCGGAGATCAAGAGGCTGGCCCAGGAGCAGATGCAGAAGTTCCGCATCGGTCCGATCTTCACCCCGCCCTCGCTCAAGGGCACGCTTCAGCGTCCCAGCCAGACCGGCGGCGCGAACTGGGGCGGGGCGGCGTTCGATCCGGACAGCGGGTATCTCATCGTGCGCGCCAATCACTCCGTCGGTGTGAACCGCGTGGCGAGGAACGACGGCAAGAACCCGCTGGTCGGCGTTGACTACTCGAATGTGTTCGCGCGCGGCGGCGAAGCGGCCGTTCTGCCGGGCGGCCTTCCGCTCATCTCGCCTCCGTACGCGGTGCTGGTGGCGATCGATCTCAACAAGGGCGAGATCGCGTGGACCGTGCCTCTCGGTGAGGGATCTCCGGCGGTGCGGAACCACCCACTGCTCAAAGGTGTCACCCTGCCCGACCGCCTCGGCTCTCCCACCAGCATGGGCGGCGCGATGGTGACGCGAAGCGGTCTCGTGTTCGTGGGCGGCGGCGACGGCTATTTCTACGCGTTCGACACCAGGACGGGAAAAGAAGTCTGGCGCCAGAAGATCCCGTACAACGCCGCCGCCAACCCGATGACCTATCGTACGAGCTCAGGAAAGCAGTTCATCATCATGGCCACCGGCACTGGCGCGGACAATGCGTTGCTGGCCTTTTCGATCGCGAGCAATTGATCGCAGTCCGTACGTAGTGTCCGGCTTGAGCCGGACCGTGGGCCAGCACGGCGAAGGCGGGTCTAAAGACCCGCTTCTACATACTCATGACTACGTACTCATGACTGCGAGTTCGGGCAACAGGAACTCGCGGAACCTCGGGTAATTCTCGATCATCGGGAAGTGGCCGATGCCGGTCATGATGACCATGCGCGATCCCGGAATGGCCGCGGCCACCTGTCGCGTCATCTCCGGCGTGCACGAGTAGTCGTACTCGCCGGTGAGCAGCGACACCTTGCAGACGCTGGTGTCGATGCGCGTGATGACGTCGCGCCCGTCCCAGTCATTGCTGTAGAAGCGCACCCCCGCTGCGTAGACGCCTGGTCCGGCCTGGCTGTAGTACCACCAGTTCTCACGCGCGTTCGACTCGGGGCTCTGCGGAGCGTTGAGGCCGTAGGTGTAGCTCGCCGCCAGCTCTCCTCCGTGGATCGCCGGATGGTGCAGGTAGTCGTGGTAGCGCCCCGGCGCGAAGGCCGAGCTCTCGAGACCGATGATGCCGCGCAGCTCGCGCTGATAATCGGCCGCCAGCTTGAGCACGATCGCGCCGCCCATCGAGCATCCGAGGACGACCGGCCGATCGAGCGCGAGGGCCTGCCACACCGCTCGAATCAGCGCGATGTACTCGGCCGTCGTGAGGATGTACTTCTCGAGCCACCAGCGGTCCGGAGGATTCGAGCGGCCGTGATACGGCATGTCGAACGCGATGACCCGGTACTGCGACGTGACCGCCGCGTCGGTCATCAGATGCCGGTACTGGCGGCTGTCGGCGCCCGCGGTATGGAGACACAGCAGCGGAATGCCCTGCCCAGCCTCTTCGAAGTAGATGCGATGGCTCACCCCGCCGACATCGAGGTTCAGATACCGACCGACGATGGGTTCGATGTTCACGAGACACCCGAATACGACACACCGAGGCAATGAGGCACTGAGAAATCTTCAGGCTGGCTAGGAAACATTGACCGTGCGCATGACCTTCATCACGCGATGAAGCGCCCGGGCATTCTGCATCGCCACGACGGTGTCGCCTTCGAGAACGAAGCCGGGCACGCGCATGAGCATCGCGAAGATGTCGTGATAGAGCGGCTCGGGTGGATCGGTGAAGAACTTCTGCCAGATGTCCTGGCTGGCGCGGAAGCCGAAGGCGCACGGCGCGTCAAACTTCGGTGTCATGACGGCCTGCACCAGCCGGCCGCGCTCGAATCGCAGCACGCGCCGATCGTCGCCACAGCTCAGGGACATCGACACGGTGAACCAGTCGCCGATGACGCGCATCTCGGCGTCGGCGTTCAGGCGCTCTTCGAAGCGCTTCAACCAGGTATTGGAGAACATTACGGCTTTAGGGTCTCGGCTCTGGGCTCTGGGCCCTGGGCCCTGGACTCCCGGTAATCATCGTCGAATCAGGCGCAGCACGGTCAAGTACCGCTCGCGCTCGGCGAGCGTGATCCGCTGCGCGCGCGTGGACAAGGCGTCGAGCACCTCGGGCTTCTCCCACTCGCCGAAGCTCTGGTTGCCCTGGATGGAGTCGACCGCGGCGATCCAGTACTCGCCGGGCGGCAGACCGACCACCTCGAAGCCTCCGTCTTGAGACGGTCTCGCGAACTTCAGGAAGCGAGAGTTGGCGAACCACTTTGTACGGTCCGTCGAGAACACGACCACCGAGTAGCTGGTGATCGGCGTCGAGCGGGCGTCGGTCACGTGGCCGGCAATCACCGCGCCTGCGTTCGACAGCACTACCTCGGCGCCTTTGATCGTCTGAGCCGCCAACCCGAAGTCGAACGGCGTGTCCGTCACGTCCACGGGTCCGATGAGGAACGACTTGAGGTACCACTCTTCGCTGCCACCGAGACGGAATCGCGTCGGTCCAAACAGCCCGGCCATGCTGAACGTGCCGTCAGCACCCTGAGACATGCTGAAGGTGCCGGGGCCGATGATCGGCGCGAAGTCGAAGTCAGCCGGCATCGGCATCACGCTGGCGCGCATCGTCAGAGGCTTGCCCGGCCCATCGATGACCATGCGCCCTTCGAGCCTCGACCCGAGTGACGTGCGAATCGACACCGGCTTGGGGTCGCCATCCGTCGCCGTCACGAACTGTGCGCCGAACTCAGGATTGCCCTCGCGCGACCTGGGCTTGAGGGCCTGGATCACGTAGTCCCCCGGAGGCACGTTCGGAACCGTGAAGGACCCATCGCCGCTCGCCGCAACGGCCTGCCGCGGCTCGATGGCGATGGCGCCCGAGCGCTGGCTCACGACGAGCAGGATGGCACCCGCGAGCGGTGAACCGGACCCGTCGAGCGCGATCCCGGTCACGCGTGCGGCTGGCACCTGATGAAAGACGAGATCGATCGCGGCGATGTCACGACCGATGTCAGCCTGGACCGGCACGGCCTCGGTCACCTGCGTCGATCCTGGATGAAAGATGGGCGCGTATCCGCGTGCGTCCGCGCCCGAGATGGTGGCATCCACGGACGCGGCAATCAGATACGAGCCTGGAAGCAAACCGAATAGTCGATAGCGCCCTCGATCGTCGGTTCGCCGTTCGCGGGCTCCTGGAGCATTCACAGCCGCTGTCCGCCCATTCCCATGGCGGATCTGAAGCGCACGCACGGCGACGCCTAGGAGTGGCTCTCCGCGCTCGTCGGTGATCGTCCCCGTCACGGCGCTGCCGCGCGACAGCACGATGTCGATATTGTCGATGACCTCGTCGTCGTTGAGCGCCACTTGCAGGCCCGGCTCTGCTGCACGCCTCTGACCGTACTGCACCGTCACGTACCCGGTCTTGCTGGCTTCGAGCGCGTACGATCCCGCTGACAACCGGCCGATGACGAACCTGCCCTCCTGGTCGGAACCTCCAGCCGATTCGTGTGATGTGTCCCCGTTACGAAGGGTCCGCACGCGGGCGCCCGCAATCGGACGCCTGGCCGGACCGAGCACTCGGCCGCGTATCACGCCTCCTTCTCGTTCCAGCCGCGCGTTTCCCGAAAGAGATGCGGCCGGGCGCTTGTTCCATGTATCCACGAAGTCGAGGGGCCCGAGCTCATCGCCGGCTCGAACATCGACCGTGGACGATGATTGATCTGGGCCAGCCTGTAAGACCGCGGTGAACCGATAACGGCCTGCCGGCAGGCCACCGAACCGGAACTCACCGAGATCGTTGGTGTCCACTTCGAATCCAGCCGGCGACGCCGACGCATCAGCAGGGTTGGGACTGAGGCGCTGCGCCATGACCCGCGCCTCGACAACCGGCTCTCCTGCAGAATCGGTGACGTGGCCGCTGATGGACGCCGCCCGGCTGAGCCTGAACTGAAGGTCCTGACCTGACCACTCACCAGCGCGCACGATGCGCTGCGCGATCGCGAAGCCAGCCTTCGTGATCGCGAGCGTAACGGTTGCGCCTTCGGGCGCCGTCAATGCGAAGGCTCCTCGATCGTCGGCAAACACGGACTGAACGAGCCGGCCGTCAACCGACACGGCTACCCGCGCGCGCGGGAGCGCGGCGTCGTTCTCCGCGGCGATCACGCGTCCGCGGATCGAGACGGGCGGCTGCTGCGCGAGCGCGAGCGGCCCCGCGAGCATCACAATCAGAAAGACGGAGCCCACACGAAGCATGGCTGGCGTCTGCACTGGCCGTAACAACTTACCGCAGGTAGCTGGTAGCTGGTAGCTGGTAGCTGGTAGCGGTTCTTGGTTCTTGCTACCGGCTACCGGCTATCCGGTTTGGGAGTTGGGAGTTGGTGCGAGCGTCAGGGAGTTGGGAGTTGATCAGCTTCCGTCCCGGATCACCCGGCAGGACTCAATGTCGAACGTGGCCTCGCCAATCGTGAGCCGCGTCTGATCGCGGAGGCTCGCCGCGAACTCGACGAAGCGCTGCGCGTCGGCGAAGTTGCTCGCGATACCGAACGACACGCGGATGGCGCCGGCACTCTTCCCGCCTTCGTGCGCGATCATCTGAAGGAACAGCGGCAGCGTGAGGTTGGGATGTGCCGCGAGCGCCGCGGCAAGCTCGTCCTCGGTGATGCCTTCCGCTGTCTCACCGGGCCCGGGATTGCAGAAGCAGCCGGTCCTGAGCGACATCTGGTGCTGCCCCGCCAGCTCCTCCACGCGCCGGTAGTCGAGCAGGTGTCCCTCGGGATCGTAGAAATTCATCGTCACGATTCCGCCGCGCATCTTGGTCGTCGCCGGCCCGTAGATGCGCACCATCGGACGGCCATTCGAGTGGCGCAGCTGCATCAGGCGGCCGAGCAACCAGCTGGTGAGACAGTCGACCCGCGTCCGAATCGCGTCGATGCCCGCGGCAGCCAGATGCCGCAGTCCGATCTCCACCGCGGCGATCGAGAAGTAGTTCAAGGTGCCGTCTTCGAAGCCCGCCTCACCCGGCGACAGAATGTGGCGGCGGCCAGTGACCGTCGAGAAGTTGACCGTGCCACCCGCGAACCATGGGCGCCGGAGCCGGCCGAGGGCGGCGTTGCGAACGAGCAGGCAGCCGACGCCGGTGGGATATCCGAACATCTTGTAGAACGACACGCTGACGAAGTCGGCCTGTACTTCCCGCAGGTCCAGACGATTGGTCGGCACGAATGCAGCCGCATCGAGCAGCACGTCCCAACCCTTCGCGTGCGCGCGCGCCACGAGCGCCAGCGGGTGCTTGACGCCGGTGAAGTTGGATTGCGCGGGGAACGCGAAGAGATTCGCCGCGCGCGGATCGGCGTCCGCGAGGAGCGTCTCGAGCGGCTCCATGTCGAGACGCAGCTCGGGTGTGGTGAGCGGCGCGTACGCCACCGCCGCGCCGGCGGCTCGCGCGAACTCGCGGATGCCGTTCACCGAGTTGTGGTTGTCGGCGGTCAGGAGAAGCCGGCCGCCGGGCCCGAACGGATAGGACTCGGCGACGTGCTTCAACGCGCCGGTCGCATTCTGCGTGAAGATCGCCGTGTACTCGCCGACGGCGCCAAACCATTCGAGCACGGCGCGCCGCGCGCCCTCGACGAGACGCGTCGTCGTGGTTGAGGCGGGACTGGCCGAATGCGGGTTGCCGAGCGCATGCGCGTTCAGCAGGTCGGCGTGCAGGCGTACCTGCGAGGCGGCGTGCAGGCTGGCGCCGGTGTAGTCGAGATACACGTGGCCGTCCGCGTCCAGCCGCGCATACTCCGCGGCGCGCAGCTCGTCGAGATGCGCGGTTGACTGGTACTCCGGATACTCGGCGAGGAATTCTTCGAACGGCGTCATGAGTCAACCAAGAACCACGAACCACGAACCACGAACCACGATCAGGTCGCCACCTTGACGTGATAGTAGTCCCCGGAGCGCTCGACGGTCAGCGGCGCGCCGAAGACGTCACTCAGCCGCGCGGCGGTCAGCGCGTCGGCGGGACTGCCTTGGTAGGCGATCCGGCCTTCGCGCAACAGCACCACGCGTCGCGTCTCAGGCACGATCTCGTCAACGTGGTGTGTGATCAGGATCAGCGTCGTGCCCTCGTGGGTCAGGCGCCGGACGGTTTCCATGAACCGGTGACGGGCCACGAAATCCAGGCCGGTCGTGGGTTCGTCCAGCACCAGGGTGTCCGGCCGTGTCACGAGCGCCCGGGCAATGAGCACGCGACGCCGCTCACCCGCCGACATCTCGCTGAGCGGCTTGCCCGCCAGGTGCGGCGCCTCGACGCGCGCGAGGGCGATCTGTCCCTGCTCGCGCATCGCGGGTGTCACGTCATGGTGCGAGAAGACGCCGTGGCTGCCGAACAACCCGGAGATCGCGGTATCCAGACCTGACACCCGGCCGCCGGACGTATAGATGCCGAAGCTCGCATCGAGGTCGCCGGTGACGACCCCCAGCCGAGTGCGCAGCTCGGTGACGTCCCAATCCTCGCGGCCGAAGAGGCGCAGCGGCGGCGTCCCGTTGTCCGCGGTGCGTGGCCGATCGTCGAGCGTGAGCATCCGGATGAGCGACGTCTTGCCCGCGCCATTCGGACCGAGGATGACGGTGTGCTCGCCCTTGTGAATGGTCAGGGACAGATCGTCGAGCACCCGCGTGCGTCCGCGAATGAGCGTGGCGTTCACCAACTCCAGCACTGGTTCCATCTACTCCATTCTCTCTTACGCCAGCGGCGGATAACTCCCAACTCCCAAAAAGCCCAACTCCCAAACAGATCTCATGCTTGGAAGCTGGAAGCTGAGGTTTAGCGTCTGCGTTGGGAGTTGGGAGTTGGGAGTTGGCTCGAGAATCGGATTGGGAGTTGATTCGGTCCTTTTGGGAGTTGGCAGTCGGATCGGGTTGGGAGTTGGGAGTTGACTAGCGTTGCCCGCTTGCGGCGAACGCCTCGCCCACTTCCTTCATCTGCTCCGTGTGGCGCCCTTCATGAGCGGCCATGAGCTCGACCCACTGGTAGACGGTCATCGATCCGAAGACGGCGTGATCGACCGTCACCTGGCTCAACGCCAGACCATCGACGCTGCCGACGAGGCCGCGAAGACGTTGGTGGTTCGCCTCTACGGCCGCCCAGGCGGCGGTCAGGTCGAGCGTTCCCGTGGGCTGCGCGACGTCGGGTGCATTCCGCTTGTTCACGCGGTCGGCCATCCGCACCGCAACCGGCTCCGGCAGCGATGCACAGGTGGGGCCTTCCGGGCCGAGCCCGGCGCGGGCGCTGTCGATCGCGCCGGCAATTCTGCTGATGAACAGGGCTTCGACGAGCGCCAGGTGCTCGATCACTTCGGCCGCGGACCAGCGCTCAGGCGCCGGACGCTGCCGATGCAGCCCGGCGGGAATCACGTCAACCGAGGCACGAAGCGTGGCGCGCGCCTGGTCCAGACGCGAGAAGACCTGGGTGAGATGGGGATGCATACATACACAGAATACTGTCAACTCGGGTTGGGAGTTTAGAGTCCTCTCACGTCGCTGCTGGTGCCTCCGGCAGCGGGGATGTACGACTTGAGCACGTAGTCCATCACCATCCGGTGCGCGCTGAATCGCCAGCCGAGCGTACGGATGGCGCGCTTCATCCGGGCAATCCATTCACGCGGAAGGCCGTCGCGATCGCGGTCGTAGTAGAGCGGCACCACTTCTTCGAGCAGGACCGCCGCCAGTGCTCCGGCGTCGCGTGCATCGTGCGCCGCCGGGTTCGAGTGCGTCTCGCCGTGGCCGATGGCAAACCCGTTGAGCCCGTCATAGGCCTCCGCCCACCAGCCGTCGAGCACAGAGAGGTTCAGCGCGCCATTCAACACGACCTTCTGTCCGCTGGTGCCACACGCCTCGAGCGGGCGTCTCGGATTGTTCAACCACACGTCGACGCCCTGCACGAGATGCCGTCCGACGTTGATGTCATAGTCCTCGATGAACACGATCTTGCCGATGAACCGGGGATCGCGTGCGAGGCGGGCCACCTCCTGGAGCACCGTCTTGCCGGGACCGTCGAGCGGATGGGACTTGCCGGCGAAGATCAGCTGCACCGGCATCTGGGGATGGTTCAGCAGCGTGTCGAGTGACATGAGGTCCTGCAGCAGCAGGTTCGCGCGCTTGTAGGTCGCGAAGCGGCGCGCAAACCCGATCGTGAGCGCGTCCCGGTTGAGCACGCGCCGCAACTGCGTGACCATCGCTGGAGCTTCACCACGGCGTTCGGCCTGCAGCACGACACGCCGCCGCGTGACGTCGATGAGGCTGGCCTTGAGCGCCTGATGCGCTTCCCACAACTCACCGTCGTCAATGCCATCGATCGCGTCCCAGAGCGCGGGGCCTCCGCTCCGCTCCACCCAGTCGGCGCCGAGGTGACGGTCGTACACCAGCCGCATCTGCGGGGCCAGCCACGTGTTGACGTGCACGCCGTTGGTGACGTGACCGATCGGAATCTGTTCCTCCCGCACGCCGGGAAAGAGCGGCATCCACATCGCCCGCGACACCTGGCCGTGGAGGGACGAGACCGCGTTGGCGCGATGACAGGCCTTGAGCGCCAGCACCGTCATGCAGAATCCCTCCCGGTGATCGTGCGGGTTCACGCGTCCGAGCGCGAGGAAGGCGTCATACGAGAGCCCGAGCGCGTCGCGCACGGGACCGAGATGCTCCTCGATGAGCTCGGGCGTGAAGCGATCGTGGCCAGCCGGCACCGGCGTATGTGTGGTGAACACCACTTGCGACGCCACGCGCCTGGTGGCTTCCTCGACGCTGAGGCCCTCCTCCTCCATCCGGCACCGAATCAGCTCCATCGCGGCAAACGCGCTGTGGCCTTCGTTCAGATGGATGACACCGGGCGAGACGCCGAGCGCCGCCAGCGCCTTCACACCGCCGATGCCGAGCAGCAGTTCCTGGCGGATGCGCACGCGCTGATCGCCGCCGTACAGCCTCGCGGTCAGCTCGCGATCCTCAGGGCTGTTGCCCTCGACGTTCGAGTCGAGCAGCAGCAACGTCGTGCGCCCCACCGCGGTCTGCCACACGCGCGCCCCGATGCGGCCGGTCCGCGTGTCGATCTCCACGGTGATCGGCAGGCCATCCTTCGTCGCCGGCTGCATCGGCAGCAGCCGGTGGTCGACGTCGATGTATTCCTCGTGCTGCCATCCGTCACGATCGAGCCGCTGGCGGAAGTACCCCTGGTCGTAGTACAGGCCGATGCCGACGAGCGGGATGCCCAGGTCCGACGCACTCTTGAGGTGATCGCCGGCCAGGATCCCGAGGCCGCCCGAATAGATCGGCATCGATTCGTGCAATCCGAACTCGGCCGAAAAGTACGCCACTGGACGCGCGCCCAGCACGCTGGCGTTCCGGGCCCCCCAGGTGTGCTTGGACTTCAGGTACTCCTGCATGCGGCGATAGGCATGGTTGATGCGGCCGTGGAGCGCCATCTGGGCGGCGCGCAGTTCCAGCCGGTCAACGTGGATCTGCTGCAGCATCGCAATCGGGTTGTGGTCGCACTGCTGCCAGAGCACCGGATCGAGATCGCGGAACAGGCTCACGCTCTCGTTGTCCCAGCTCCACCAGAGATTCTGCGCCAGCGCCGCGAGCCGCTGGTGCACGGGCGCGACGAACTGACCCACCGTGCGCGCTTCGCCGACGATCGGCGCCAGCTGCGTCCCCGCCGTCGTCAGCATCCGCACGTCGTCTTCGGTGAACGTCCGCGATTCGCGCGTCTGCACGACGAGCACGCCCTGGAGCACGCCGCGATCCATCACCGGCACGCCGACAAACGTGCGGTAGGCCTCCTCGCCGGTATCGCGGAAGTACTTGAACCTCGGATGCGCGATCGCGTCGGCCACCACCACCGGTTTCACTTGTTCGGCGGCCAGTCCGGCGAGACCCTCGGTGATCCGCATGCGGATCTGCCCAACGCTCTCGGGACGAAGGCCGACGGTGGCGGCCAGTACGAGGTTCGCCCGATCGGGCTCGAGCAGATAGATCGAGCACACGTCGGTCGCGAACCGCTGTCGAATCAACTCGGCGACGTTGGACAGCGTCTCGGAGGGGTTGCCGCTTTCCGAGACGAGGTGACCGATCTCGTCGAGGGTCCAGAGAAGCGATGCCGGGTCGTGCGACGGGGGTACCGCATGCTCCGTGTTCACGAGACCTCCAGGGTTGGGATGATGACCGCTGGGCGAAGCAAGATCGCTGCCTCGATATCTGGAGTGTTTTCCGACCTTGGCTCGGACATATCAGACATTCCGGTAGGCCAATCTGCGCCTACATACATCATCGTCTCGATTGCGTTGACGCGCGACGCGGGCGCTGGATCAGAATCCACTGAGAATCGTGGCGAAACGCGCCGAGAGTCGCGAGAACACCAATTGGCTCGGAGGTTGCTCTCCGCGGGGGGCATGAGCTTCGCTGCTGTCGTTGACAAGGTTCGCGCCGACTTCGAGGAGATGCCGCGTCTCGAGTTGACGCTCCCCCAGGCCGTACGTCTCTGGACACTCGGCATGGATGACTGCCGTTTCGTGATTGATGCGCTGGTGGATGCGGGCTTTTTGAGCTGGACCCCACGGCGCACGATTGTCCGAACCGGGCGCGATCATCGCACGGATCAGGACACGCAGCTGGCCAACATCCTTGTGAGGGCAGCGCCTCGTCGAAACAAATATGTCTGGTAGGAGCCGTCCCGTGGCGTCGCCCCTCACACCCCTGACACTCGTGTCTTCGCGCGCGCCGGAGCGCCGGGCAGCGATGCCGCCTGACGCCCTGCTCTCGCACGACGGACCCGACGCCGCGTCCGACGATCCGCGGCGCGAGGACGAGTCGTCAGACGCGCAGCAGCAGCAGCAACAGCAGCAGCAGTAGGGCTCAACTCCCAACTCCCAACTCCCAAAGCCGAGAGCCTCCCCTCCGCTTCGCAGGCCAAGCCCACATATAATCGCAGCCGGATTCGTATCGGCTTGTCCCGCCGAAGCCCCGGCGAAGGCGGACCTGTCCCGCCGTAGCGACGCGAAGGCGGACCTGTCCCGCCGTAGCGACGCGAAGGCGGAAGCGAGCAGACTGCGCGAAAGAGGCTGTATGACACGTCGCGGTTCACAGATCGCTGTCGTTGGTGTGCTGCTCGCCTTCGCCGGCGCGATCGTCGCGCCCGCCTTCGCCCCAGACTTCGCACAGCGCTTCGGCGTGGCAAGCGTCTCCGCGCAAGGCGCGGCGGCGCCGGACCTGATCCTCTCCAACGGGCACATTGTCACCGTCGACGATCGCTTCAGCATCGCGCAGGCCGTGGCGATCAAAGCGGACCGGATCGTGGCCGTTGGCTCCACTGAGGCGATCGCCCAGCTCGCGGGGCCGAGCACCAGGCGCATCGACCTGAGAGGCAGGACCGTCACTCCAGGCCTGATCGACAACCACATGCACCTGCTGCGCGCGGGCACGACCTGGCAGCTGGAGCTGAGATGGGACGGCGTCTACTCGCGTCAGCAGGCGATCGAGTCGCTGCGCGCCCGAGCCAGGGCGGTGGGCCCGGGCGAGTGGGTGTTCAACATCGGCGGCTGGGCGACGGCCCAGTTCGCGGACGATCCCAAGCCGTTCACTCGCGACGAGCTCGATCGGATCGCGCCCGACAATCCGGTGGCGCTGCAAGAGTCCTACTACCAGGTCTTCTTGAACAGTCGCGCGCTGAAGGCGTTTGGCATCGAGCCGAACGCGCCGGATCCCGCGGACTTCATCAAGGGGACGATCATGCGCGACGCCGCCGGCAAACCGACCGGCGTGATCAGAGGCGACATCGCCGCGACGCGCCCGGTGGCGGCCCGGATGCCGAAGGTGGCGCCCGACAAGCTCGAAGCCAGCAGTCTGGCGATGGTCAAAGACATGAGCCGCGCCGGCCTCACCTCGTTCGGTGTGGCTGGTTGCAACGCCGACGTGCTGGAGATCTTTCAGCGGTGGAAGGCGCAGGGCCACCTCGATGTCCGTGTGTTCTGCATCGGCGGCGCGGCCGCTGGCAGCCCGGACCAGGTGGACCGGTCGATCCAGCAGATTGCCCGGATGAAGCTGTTTCAGGGCGACGACTTCATCGATGACGTGTTCTTCGGCGAGAGCGTGTACACCCCGCTGCACGACCGGATGTTCGCCACCAAGTCCGATCCGACGCCCGAAGCGCTCGCGCAGTGGCGTCGCATGGCGACCGAGATTGCCAAGGCCGGTCTCCCTCTGCACGTGCACGCGGAGCTGCACGACACCATCGATGCGTTCCTCGATCAGATCGAGGCCGTGAACAAGGAATACCCGATCAAGAACCTGCGCTGGACCCTGGCCCACGTCAACCAGATCAACGCGTCGCAGCTCGAGCGCATGAAGAGGCTGGGCATGTATGCGGCCGTCCATCCGTGGGCGGTCATCAATGGCGCGATCATGCACGAAGGGTTCGGCGATGGCGCCTACGACATGCCACCGCTCGCGACGATTCAAAACAGCGGCATCGGCTGGGGATTCGGGACCGACGGCAGCGCCGCCAATCAATACCTGCCGTTCACGACGTTGTCCTTCGCCGTGACCGGCAGGATGGCGGGCGGCCGGAAAGTCATCCGCCAGACAATCAGCCGCGAGGACGCGCTGATCGCGCACACGCGCAAGAACGCCTACCTCGTGTTCCAGGAGAACAACCTGGGCTCAATCCAACCGGGCAAGCTCGCCGACCTGGTTGTCCTCGATCGGGACTACCTCGCCGTTCCGGCGGATCAGATCAAGGACATCAAGCCGGTGATGACGATGGTGGGCGGGAGAATCGTCTACGAGGCTGACGCGTCATCCCGCCGCTGAGCAGCGGCACGCCCAACCAGCCTCCGCTTTTCAAGCTTCGGCGGTCCGCCGTAGCGTTGGCGAAGGCGGGAGGACGTGCCCTACTTCTTGGGCGGCGTGAGCGCCGGCTTGGCGAGGTTGTCGTCAAACCGCTGGTTTTCGCGCACCGAGCAGATCTGCTGGTATCGCAGAAACCCCGTCGTCGACAGCGTGAAGTTTCTGTGCGCGTTCCAGGGCTTCGTGTACGCCCCTGGATCATCGATCACCATGTCGAGCTCCAGCGTGGTCTTGTCCACCCGCTTGTAGCGTTCGGTCAAGTGCAGCTGCTCGGTGTGCGGGTGGCCCATCTGATCCAGCCAGGTCTTGTCGGTGAAACCGACCGTGTCCACGACGAGCGTATTGTCGTTCTCGTAGTGACCGATCGAGTGGCCCCACCACTGTGGATCCGGATCCTCGGGATGTTTGCTGTTCAACCAGACGACCCGGTAATAGGGACCGAGCTCGTGGAGGATGTAGACAGCCTCCGGCGTCTGGAGGAACTTCGTCTTGATCGGCCACAGGTAGATATGGGGAACGCCCGGCGGCTCGCAATAGAGGACCTGCGGATCCGTCGTGTTGCCAAACTGCGGATCGGGACCGGTAGACGTGCGCTCTGACAGCGTCTTCTTCCGTGCCCACTCCTGATACGGAATGTCGTCTTCCTGTCCCCGCTTCGCGCCGCGGATGTCCGACAGGCTGAGGCTCTGTCCGATTCCGCCGCGCCTGCCGTCGGGCGCCCAGTCGCCGGACAGATCCGGGACCTTGGAGGCGGCACTCTGGCTCTGTTGACTTTGGCTTGCCGCCGGTCGCGACGGCGCGGCCGTTTGCGCTCGCAGAACGAGCGAGAAGATCATCACCGCCATCACGGCATGCGCGGCCACCGCCAGTCGATTTCTCATATCAAGCCTCCGGCCTCAGCGTGCCGCCGGCGGCGGCGCAGGCACGGGCCCGGACGTCGTCAGTTCTTTGCCACCGGCCAGGACGATTTTCTGGAGGTTCCCGACCGGCGCGCCGTTCTTCGCGGCGAAGATGTAGACGGTGACCTCGTCTCCCTCTTTCAGTGATCGCCTGGTCCACCCGCGTTCCAGCATCACTTGAGGAGGCTCGGTGGCGGCAATCCAGTGCGTGACATTGCCCTTCTCGTCGGCCACGTCGAACAGAATCTGGTTATGGGGATTGGTCCACTCGAACTTCGTGATCGTCCCCTTCAACATGACCGGTTTGGACATGTCGTAGACGTTTGCCGCGCCATGGTGCGCGCGCACCTCGCCGGCACACAGCAGAAGACCGACGGAGGCGACCGCGAGGACGAGGAGATGGCCCTTCATGTTGCGCTTCACTGCACCCCTCCCATTGGAATGTGATCTCGACGGCTTCCTGAGCGAGGACCGTACATCGCCCGGCGTGTCGGGTCAAGTCACCCTACTTGAGGTGTCACCCTACTTGAGGCGTTCGAGGTCCGCAGCCGCGGCGTCCACGAGCGTTCTCTCACGGTCGAGCGCGCGGGCGATCCGCCCAATCTCGGTGTCGGCCTCCGCGTATGTCTTCTGCTCAATCGCCTCGCGCACACCGGGCATCGTCTTTACGGCGTAGCCGGTGTAGAACCCAGGTGCGTAGAGCAGGTGGCGGTACCAGGGCCGACGCGGCAGGCCGGCGGGATCGGTCAGTTGCCGCTCGCTCTGAATCAGGCGGGCGTTGACTCCCCTTGCCATCTCGGCGGTCACCCGTGGCTTCGCCGCGTCAACCGCCTTGCGATAGCGCTCGGCCGCGCGTGTGAGTGCATTGGCGGCGTTCTCCAGCGGCGCGAAGTTCAGCGCTGGCGGCAGCTCTTCGAGCGCCGGCGCCTTCTGCGGTCTCCGGCTGTCCGCGACGGCGGCGAACACACCCTCCTCGATCTGCCGGTTGCGCTCGCGCACCTCGTCCTGCTGCTCTTTGAGGAGTGCCTGCAGCTCACGCACGTAGGTCTGCACCGTGTCGGCCAGGTGTGTGAACTGGAACGGCAGCACGTCGGGCTCGGCCAGCCTGATGACCAGGCTGCCGACCGTCTGCGCCAGCGCCCGCGCATAGGCGAAGTCGGTGTCCAGGAACTTCGTGAAGTGGTAGTAGTCGTCGTAGATGGAGTGATAGATCCCGTCGCTGGAATCGAGCCCGCCGAACGCGAGGTTGAGAGACGGCACGCCGGCGTGCTGCAGGAACGCCGAGTAATCGGATCCTGAGCCGAGCGCGCTGATGCGCAGATCGGGCCGGGTGCGCGCCTCGGCGCGCGGCGCCGGGGGGCCGCTCGCAATCGCGCGCGCCTGCATCCGCTTCCAGACCGATTGCTTCGTCTGCGGATCCTCGACGTCGCGCGCCACCGCATTCACCAGTCCTTCGAGCGCATGTGAGCCGCCGACACCGAGAAACCCGCGGCCGTTGCCGTCGGTATTGATGTACACAGCGGCCCGGTCGCGCAGCTCCTGCTCGTGATCTTCCACCCATTCCGTGGACCCGAGCAGTCCCTGCTCTTCCCCGTCCCATGCGGCATAGACGATCGTTCGCTTCGGCCGCCAGCCGCGCCTCACGAGCTCACCAAGCGCGCGCGCTTCCTCGAGCTCGGCGGACATCCCGCTCGCCGGGTCCTGCGCGCCGTTGACCCACGCGTCGTGATGGTTGCCGCGCACAATCCACTCGTCCGGGTAAATGGAGCCCGGCAAGCGCGCGATGACGTTGTAGGCGCGCGTGAGGCTCCAGTCGAAGGCGAGCTTCAGATGCACACGCGCCGGGCCCGGCCCGATGCGATAGGTGATCGGCAGCGCGCCTCGCCAGTCGGCGGGCGCGAGCCGACCGCCGAGCGCCATGAGCAGCGGCTGCGCGTCCCCGTAGGAAATCGGAAGCACGGGGATCTTCGTCAGCGTGGTCACCGCCTTCAAATCGAGCCGCGGCGCGGTGGCAGTCGCGCCCACGTTGGGCGTCAGCGGATCGCCCGGGTAGGTCGGCATGTCCATCACGCTGCCGCGCTGGACCCCGTCCTTGTTCCGCATCGGTCCATCGGGAAACACGCCGTCCACGAAATACCCATCGTCCCGGGGGTCGGAATAAATCAGGCACCCGATCGCGCCATGCTCCGCGGCGACCTTCGGCTTGATGCCGCGCCACGACGCGCCGTAGCGCGCGATGACGATGGCGCCCTTGACGGAGATGCCTCGCTTCTCGAGCTCCTCGTAGTCAAGGGGACGCCCGTAGTTGACGTAGACGAGCGGTCCGGTCACGTCACCGTCAACCGAGTAGGCGTTGAAGGAGGGGAGCTGTTCGTCCTTCTGCGAAGACGTCGGGTCGCCGGGCACGGCAGGCTCTTCGAGCAGTGCCTTGAATCTGGTGGGCGCGACCATTTCGACCACGCGCTCCTTCGGCGTGGGAAAGAGCACGTCGTAGGTCTCGATGCGCGCGTCCCATCCCCATTCCTTGAAACGCGCCAGGATCCACTCCGCGTTCTGCTTGCCGTACGGGGAGCCGAGGTGGTGCGGGCGCGCGGTCATGACGCGCATGTACTCGCCGATGTTCTTCGCATCGGTGAGCCCGCGGAATGTCACATCCCAGGCCGGCGCGGGCTGTGCGGTCATCCGTCGAGACGGATGCAGAATCAAAAGGAGCAGCAGGAACGGAAGGAGTCTTCTCATCGGCTACAATCCCGTCGCGACATCGGCTTGCCTCACCAGACATTGAACCACGAAGGACGCGAAGAGCGCGAAGACCACGACGCAGCAATGGATGATCACATCGTCGCCCGGCCACCCGCGGCGCTCGAAGCGATCCTCGGCGACACGGCGGCGCTCGGCTTCAACATGGCGTCGGAGCCAAAGACCGGCGCGCTGCTCAAAGTGCTGGCCGCGTCCAAACCGGGCGGACGGATCCTCGAGATCGGTACGGGTACGGGCGTCGGCACCAGCTGGCTGCTCGACGGCATGAACGAGGGCGCCCATCTCGACACCGTTGACAGCGACGCCATGGTGTCGGCGGTCGCGAGACGACATCTGGGATCCGATTCCCGCGTGACGTTTCACCTCGCCGATGGCGCAGAGTTCGTGAGTCGATCCACTCCGGAGCGATTCGATCTGATCTACGCCGACGCGTGGCCGGGCAAGTTCAGCCATCTGGACCAGGCACTCTCGCTGCTGCGCCTCGGAGGGATGTATCTCATCGACGATCTGCTGCCGCAGACCAACTGGCCGGACGGTCACGCGCTGAAGGTGCCGGCGCTCATCAGCGATCTCGAAAGCCGCAGCGCATTTGTGAGCGTCAAGCTCTCGTGGGCGTCCGGGCTCATGATTCTCGTCCGCCAGGAGCGGGCGAAGGATCCTCGATGACCGGGACGTGGCAGCGACGCGGGCTCTACATGGCCGGGGCCTGGAACATTGTCGGCGGGGCGAGTCCACTGCTGGACCCGGCCGGACACTTCGCGCAGTTCTACACCACGTCGCTGTCCCTGGCGGATCCGCTGCAGGCGTTCTTCTTCCGAACCACGTGGATCAATGCGATCGCGTGGGGCGTGGGCTACGCGCTCTCGGGGCGACACTCCGCCGCCAGGGTGCCCGTCCTCACGGCCGGCTGCGCCGGCAAGCTCGCATATTGCGGCGCCTGCATCGCGCTCTTCCTCAGCGGCGTCGGCAACGGATGGCTGCTCGCCACCGGCGTGGCCGACGTACTCTTTGCTGCGTTCTTCGCTTACGTTCTTACCCGTCGTTAACCAGAGGATACGAGGCCATGCAGACGCGCGACGGCGGCGACGGCACTCTTGTCGTGACCTACGACGGCACCGGCTTCACGAAGTTTCTCCTCGTGATCGCGTTGGTCTTCGCTGGCACCGCGGTCTATGACGTCACCATCGGTACGCGAGGCACCGATCGGATGATCGGCCTGGCTGGTGGTGTCGCCACCTGCCTTCTCGCCGGCCTCGTATCGCTCGAGCGGTCGCACTTTACGTTCGACTCGTCCACACGCACCATCGCATGGAGCCGGCGGTGGGGATTCCGCCGCCGCTCGGGATCGATTCCCTTCGACAGCGTCCGCGAGGTGGCCGTGCAGCGTCCGATTGGCGACGATGGAACGCCGAGCCGGCGCATCGCGCTTCAGATCCACAACGCGCGAGAGGTTCCCATCACCGTCGGCTTTCGACCGGATGGCGACGGAGCGATTCTCGAGGTTGCCGAGTCGATTCGCACCCGGCTCGGCCAGCCCCCCGCCGGATTGCCTTTGGCCTCGCTTCAGGCGCTCGTGGATGCCGGACAGACGATCGAGGCGATCAAACGCCTGCGCGAAGACGAAGGGCTTTCGCTGTCCGAGGCCAAGGGCCGCGTCGATGCCATGGCCAGGAAGCGCGGCTGAACTCTCTCGCCCGCCGCGGTTTCCGACCCGCTCAAGCTTTGCTCCCGTACGCCGATTTCCCTTGTGGATGTGTGTAATCCGGGAGTGTCGATGACTGTCAGATTCCGAGTGGCCCTCGTGGTGGCGCTTGCCCTCAGCGCGGGAGTAGCCGGTGCGGCCCGGGAAGTTCCGGCGTCGCCGGCGTGGAACAACGCGCTTGGCCTGCTGAAGGCCGGCAACGACCGCTTCGCGCGCAATGCCTCGACGCCTGTCTCGCTGAGCGTGAATCGGCGGCGCGAGCTGGCGACCACGCAAGCCCCGACCGCGATGGTGCTGTCGTGCGCGGACTCACGCGTGCCGCCTGAACACATTTTCAATGTCGGCCTCGGTGATCTGTTCGTCATTCGAACCGCCGGCGAGGTCATCGACCGCTCGATTCTCGCCACGATCGAGTACGGCGCCGAGCATCTGCACATTCCGCTTCTCGTCGTGATGGGGCACGAGTCGTGCGGTGCCGTGCGAGCCGCCGTCGAATCCAAGGGCCCTGCGGCGAGCCCGAGTCTGGATTACCTGCTGAAGGCGATTCAGGCAGCGAAGCGGCCGTCCACGCAGGAGCGCGACGAGATCAAGTCGCTGATCCTGGCCAACGTGGAACAGGTCATCAACGACGCGATGGCGAAGAGCCCGCTGCTGCAGCACATGGTGGACGCGGGGCGCCTCGGCGTGGTCGGGGCCTACTACGAGCTGGTCAGCGGCCGTGTGATGTTCTCGGAGTCCGTGTCCGCGACCGCCGCAGGTCCGCGCGACGCCAGACACTGACCGTGATGCGAGTAACGCTGGTCGTCGTGGCGGTGATGCTGGCGGCGTCTGAAACCGTCTTCGCGCAGGAACATGCGCCTCAGGCGCCGGCGCCGGTGGTGGCGCATCCGGCACCGGTAACAGTGACCGCGCGTCCGGCACCGGTGACGGTGGTCACGCGCCCGGCACCGGTCACGGCAGTCGCCCCGGCTACAGCCGCAGCCGCTCCGGCGAGAGCCCAGCGTGACGCGAAGGGTGTCATTACGCTGACATCACAGGAAACGGTCAAGGTGACGGCGGCGCAGCCACGCGCGACCGTTGCCGCGGCAATTGCCGACGCGCTGCGTGCGGCGGAAGCCGCCGCCACAAGACGCGCCCGCCCAGCGGTCTCAGCACCAGCGGCACACTCCCCACTAAGAGCCGTCAACTCTGCGCCGCAGCGACACTACGAGGTCGCCTGGCCCGAACAGCGTCTCGTCGTTCGCTGGCCGTCGGCGGCGACCGATCGCGTGACGGTCGCCTGGCCCGACGCGTTGACCACCGAGCCCTGACAAGGCGCCGCTCGATCCCGAATCACCCTTTCACGTAGGACAGCTTCTCCGCCACTTTGCCGTCGCGCACGCGGAATATGTCCACGCCGCGCACGTGTCCGGCCGTGCCGTCGCGGACCCAGTGATAGATCCACTGGACCACGCAGCGATCGCCGGCGGCAAAGATCTCCTCGGTCTCGAAACGGGCCTGCGGTGACCGGCTGAAGAGCTCCTCCCAGAACGCGCGCACGGCGGCCTGGCCGGTGATGCGCGTGCCGTCGGGGGCCGGACGCGTATTCTCGAACACGCAGTCGGCGGTCATGCCGCCCATGATCGCGTCGACATCGTGCCGATTGAACGCGTCATTGAATCGCTCGATGACCTCCCGCGCCGCGTCAGACATGGCGCCAGTCTACCCCCGCATGCGTAGTGCGTCGGCGAGCGCAGGGGAAGCGGCGAGCGCAGTGCAAAACGGCCAACCGCAGAGATCCCTGAGAGGGCAGAGTTACGCCGAGGACTGCCATCACTTGCACGGGTGAGCCATAACCGCTACGGGTGACGCCGGCCGATACGGCCGGCGCATGGATCGAGGAGAGGCCGCGATCGCAAGCGCCATGAGAGGGATCCGACGCGTTTGCGACCGCGGTCTCTCCTCGATCCATGCCGCGCGTAGCGCGGTCACCCGTGTCTTCCCTCCGCGTGTCTTCGCGCTCTCTGCGAACTCTGCGTTGATCTTGTCTCCGCGCCTTCTGCTGCCTCTGCGCGCTTCGCGGGCGTGGCAATCAACTGGCTCAGTCCGCCGGCGTGCCACGCCGGGTGCGGAGCCGGTATATCGTTGACGGCGTATGGGCAGCATTGCATCGTGGCTGGGGCTGGGAAAGACCGAGACGCCGGAGCACGCGCCGCTTCGTGAACTGGTCACCGCACTCGATCGTCTGGAGCCGGAGCGGGCCCACCATCTGGCACGGTTCGCCTACCTGCTCGGCCGCGTCGCGCACGCGGACCGCGTCGTGACCCGCGAAGAGACGGACACGATGGAGCAATTGGTACGCGACGAGGGCCAGGTCTCCAGCGATCAGGCCATGCTCGTCGTCAGCCTGGCGAAGGCGAGCAACCTGCTCTTTGGCGGGACCGCGGACTTCGAGGTCGCGCGTGAATTCGCCTCGCACGCCAGCTACCCCGAGAAGCTCGCGCTCGCACGATGCCTGTTTGCAGTGGCAGCCACCGACGCGTCGATCTCGATGATCGAGGAAACGGAGATCCACCGCATCCTCAATCAGCTTCGCATCGAGCCGTCCGATCTGACGGCGTTGCGGGTGGCGCACCGGAAGTTCCTGCCCGGCCTCGCGCCGCCGCCGTCGTCCAAGTCCAGCTGAGGCTCAACGAGCGGTACCCGCCTGTGGCTTGGCGCGCTGCGCTCCTTGCACACGCAGTAGAGCCAGCCGCTAAAGGTCCCGGTCCAAATGGACGACACTAGGGACAGGTGCTCTTCCTCCTCGAGCGCCTGCAAGGAAGATACATGCAGTTTCGTGGCATCACTCAATTTGCGGCTGTTTTTGCGCTTGCAGGCATATGTCCCCTCACGGCGGCCGCCCAAACCGCCGAGCCGGCGATCACCTTCAAGTCCGGTGTGGACCTGGTGTCCGTCTCGGCCGTGGTCCGGGACAAGAAGGGCAAGGTCGTCCGCTCGTTGAGCCCGAAGGATTTCGTGGTCGTCGAGGGCGGGCAGACGCGCAAGATCGTCAGCCTGCAGGCCGATGAGGCCGCACCAGCCAGCGTGGCGTTCCTTGTGGACGGCAGCGGCAGCATGCGGCTCGGCACGTCGCTCGACTCGTCGCGGCACATCTGCAACTGGCTGCTGAGCACGCTCGACCAGAAAAAGGACGATGCCGCGCTCCTGAGCTTCGACACCCGCCTGCTGACCCTTCGCGAGTTCACGGGAAGCTTCGAGCACGTGCGCAGCGGTCTCAACGAGCTCGAGACCTTCGGCGCGACATCGATCTACGACGCCATCGCCGGCGCATCCGCGCTCGTCGCGGACCGCGCCCGAAACCGCCGGGCCGTCATCGTCCTGACCGACGGCGACGACAACGCCAGCGCGTATTCGGCCGAGGAAGTGGCGTGGATCGCCAGCACGATCGATGTGCCCGTGTACGTGTTCGCGGTTGGAGATACGGGCACGAAGGCAGAAGCCGGGGCCGCGAATCCTCGGGGGCAGACGAGCCCGCTCGCGGAGCTTGCCCGTGCGACAGGTGGCGACTTCTTCGTGGCGAGCAGCCCGGCGCTTGCGGTGGCCGGCATCACTCGTCTGGTTGACGAGCTCCGGCATCAGTATCTGATTGCCTTCGAGCCGTCCACCACGACCGGACTCCGCCAGATTGAAATCCGCGCCCGCAAGCCCGACCTCAAGGTCAGCTCGCGCCGCTGGTACACCGGCGGGGCCAGCGACTAGGTCGCTGGAACCACCTCTGGGCTCTGGGCTCTGGGCTCTGGGCTCTAGGCTTTAGGCTTCGACCACTTCCCTCGCCGCGGTCACTCCCTCCGCAATCCGCCGTCCGTACTCCGCGTCAGCCCTATCGCAGCCGCAACCTGACCCTATAATCACCGGCGTCAGGAGGCTTCTTAATGCGCCACTACGTCTGTGTGTCCAGGCTGCTTCTCGCGTGCACGTTGTCGTCGATGGCCGTTGCGGCCTGCGGGACCAGCAATAGCAGTACGCCGGCACCGGCGGCCCAGGCCGCGCCGGCCAGCCGCTGGAGTCACCAGGACTGGCCGACAGGCCACTACCGCGTCGTTGAAGGCTGGCCCAAGCCGCTGCCGGACACGCGACACTCGCACGAGGGGTGGACGTGGGGATCGTTCGGCGGCGTCTACGCGGAGAGTCCGGACCGCATCTGGATCGCGATGCGCGGCGAGCTGCCGCTGCCGAAGGACGCCGCGCCCTGGACTCCCTACGCGGCGCTCAATCCGTCGCGCGGGAACGCCACGGGCAACAGTGACGGGATGACCGCCACCTGCGAGAAGGAAAAGCCGCGAGGATGGGAGCGGCGCTTCCAGCACTCGATCATTGTCGTCAACGGACAAGGCGATCTGATCGACGAGTGGCCGCATCTCGACGAGTTGTTCAGCAAGGGCCCCTGCGGCCGTGGGCCGCATCAGATCAAGATCAGTCCGTACGATCCGGAGAAGCACGTCTGGATCATCGACGACCAGCTGCACATGATCTACCGCTTCACCCATGATGGGAAGCTGGTACACAGCAAGGGAGAGCTCGGCGTGCGCGGCCGTGGTCCGAACACCTTCGATCGGCCGACGGACATCGCCTGGCTGCCGGACGGGACGTACTTCATCACCGACGGCTACGGCGGCACCCGCGTCGCGAAGTACGACGCCAAGGACAACTTCGTCATGGACTGGGGCGGGCCGCCGAAGGACGCGAAGAACCCCGGCCCGAACGAGTGGAACACCGTTCACAGCATCGCGATCAGCGCCGACCGCCGCCTCTTCGTCGTCGACCGCGGCCATCAGCGGATGCAGGTTTTTGACGAGAACGGCAAGTTCCTCGACATGTGGCCGTTGCGATCACCACATTGGCCGGCCAGTCAGACGACGCTGATGGTGAATCACTTCATCGATCAGGGCGGCTCCATCTGGGTCGGCGACGCCTTCACGAACCGGATCCTCAAGTTCGATCTCAACGGCAACTTCTTGTACAGCTGGGGTGCTCCCGGCGGACAGGCGGGACGACTCGGCTGCTCGCACGGGATGACGACCGATCAACTCGGGAATCTCTACGTCGCCGACTGCTTCATGGGGCGCGTGCAGAAGTTCGAGCCGATTCCCAACGCCGATCCCACGAAGATCGCCGGCCAGATCCTGCGGACGTGGGACACATGGAAGAAGTGAAAAGTTTGAAGTGTAAAGTTTGAAGTAGGAAGTAGGAAGTAGGAAGTAGGAAGTAGGAAGCAGGGAGGAGACCGGTTGCTCCCTCAGGTCGAGACCCTGACCCAGGAGCAGCTGCGGCGACCCTTGGGCAACAGCTTTTCGTCGGTCTTCGACACCGTGGTGCACCTCTATGGCGCCGATTGGATCTGGCGTTCGCGGTGGGACGGTGTGTCACCAACCGCTCTGCCGGCGTCGGATGCATTCCGGGATCTCGCCGCGATCCGGGCCGCGTGGTCCGCCGAAGAGCATGGACCTGATCGCGTTCTATCGCGAGCGGGCGAACGTCGTCGCGTAGATCGGTAGTAACATCAGCGGGTCGATATTCCTGGGAGATTTCCTGATGAAGAGTCGTCTGAGCCTTGTCGTCATTCTGTCAGTCGCCATGCTCGGCGCGTACGTGCACGCGCAGTTCGGAAACCAGGCGGCCAAGCTCGACACCATCAAGATCAAGGATGACCTGTTCGTCATCCACAACGACTTCGTACCAGGGAACACCACGGTGCTCGTGACGAACGAAGGCGTCGTCCTCGTGGATGACAAGTTCGAGATCGATCACGAAGGCATCATGGCGCAGCTCAAGAAGATCACGAATCAACCGGTCAAGTACGTGATCAACACGCATTACCACGCCGATCACAGCGGCGGGAACCCGAAGCTGCAGGCGTTGGGCGCGCAGGTCGTCACCTCCGAGGCGGCACGGGCCAAAATGCTGGAGGCCAAACAGCCGGGCATGGCCAACGTCACGCTCGAGGACAACCTGCGCCTCTACGTCGGCGGCAAGCGCATCGAAGTGCACTACTTCGGACGCTCCCACACCAACGGCGACGTCGTCGTCCTGTTCCCCGATCACCGCGTGCTGTCGATGGGAGACATGTTCACCTTCGGCGATGCGACACCGCAGCTCGTGGACTATGCGGGAGGCGGCAGTGCCAGGGAATGGACCAAGACGGTGGACGGCGCACTCACGCTCGACTTCGACGCGGTGGTCCCCGGCCACGGGCTCGTGACGACCAGGCAGGAGCTGCGGAAGTTCCGCGAGAGCACGCTGTCGCTGCGGACTCGCGTGCACGACATGCTGGTGACGAACAAGACCAAGGCCGAGATCGAGAAGATGCTGCGCAGCGATTTCCACTTCGCTGACCTGCATATTCAGGTGAGCCTGGACGGGATGATGGCGGAGCTCCGCTAGGCCACGCCCTTACCGGCAGAGGGCCGGCGTTACCGTCCGAATCATCGGCTTGATCGTCCGACCTGTCTCCGGCCGCGGCTGGGGTATCACGAACTTGGGATCGCTCCTCGGGTCGGCCGGGATCACGGTCATCCCGCACACCACCTTCGGCTTCGCGGCCTCTTCCGCACGAGGCGTCTGATTCGGAAACCACGGCTCCCCGGGCACGACGAAGAACGGGCTGGACGGTGGCTCTGGTGGCTGCGGCTGAACGCGCGGAGTCGGAAACTGAAGCGGTGGGACTGGCTGGCTCTGCGCGGTTGCAGTCGTCAGGCCGATGGCCGACAGGCCCACGACGATCGCCACGGCGCGACTGAATCGATCAGGCATACATCCCCCAAGCACGTCCGAAGGAACGTGCCCTGCGCCGGCCTCACCGCCGGCCTGAGCATTGGACGCCGCGGAGGGTGAGACGGTTCGGTGGCCGCTCGCTTCAGTTGGGCTCCCCGTACAATACCTGTCATGAGCCACCGTCCATCTCGCGTCAGCCTGTGCCTGGTCGCGCTGATCACGATGGAGGCGACGCCCGGTGACGCCTCGCAACGGCAGACATCCCCGCGCTCGTTCGTCATCGTCGCTGGCGATCGGTTTGGTCCTATTCGCGAATCAACCACCCGTTCGGAGCTGCCATCGTTGTTCGGAACGGCCCTGCGCAACGGCGATGTCGAATTGGGAGAAGGCATCTGTACGAACGGCACCAAGGTGTTTGCGGGAACGCCGGACGAGATCGATATCGCCTGGAAGGATGAGCAGGGCACGAGCGTCTCTTTCGTGCGCACGATGAAGGCAGGCGGACGATGGCGAACGGCACGCGGTGTGCGCATCGGGACATCGCTCTCCGAACTCGAGCGACTCGCGGGCCGGGCGCTCACCTTCTCCGGATTCGGATGGGACTATGGCGGCGGACTGTCGTGGACCGAGCCGGGCGGCCGCCTGGGTCTGCGACTGACGTTATCGCCGGGAGACAATCAGATCGCCGCAACAGCACCCGGCCGGGATGCGATCTTCGGCGATAAGCTCGTTCGCTCCGATGAGGTGCTCATCCGGCGCCTGCGCGTGCAGGTCGATGAGATCACGCAAGCCTGGGGCTCGCATTCGAGTGAGCACGACTGCCGCTAGGGTCCGCTAGGGTGGCACTCGCCTAGCGGCAAGAAAGACACAAGAGATCAGCGCGCGGGCGGCGCTTTCTCGTCGGCCCGTGAGCCGGACAGCGTGTTCCGCATCGCGTAGTTGCCTTCATGGCAGGCGTACTCGAAGATCTGATACCCGTTGTCGCGGCGCAGGGGGAACGCGACCTTCCACGGCCTGGTCCACGTCTTCGGATCGGTGATCGTGACCTCGTACTGCAGGATGTTGGCGCTCAGCGGCGTGAAGCGCTCCACGAGCTCCAGCGTGTCGGTCGGGATGAGCATCATGCCGTTGCCCTGCATGCCGGTCCGGCCGTTGAGGTTCGTGGTGCGGACGACCAGCGTGTTGCCCTCCCAGTGTCCGCGTGACGCGCCCATGTAGGACTTCATGCTGCCCGGCAGAGACCCGCGCCCATCGAGCGGGATGATGCGCGTTTCGTGGATCATCTCGTTGCGGAACGCGACGTAGCCCGGCGCCTGGATGATCTCGTTGCCGTTGTTGTAGACCACCGGCATCATCGATCCCACCACGCCGCGCGAGATGCAGCGGTCGTACGGGCCCAGCTCGTCGGCGCTCTTGAACCCGGTCTGCCTGGTGTAGGTCCCGCCGGCGGTCTTCTGTCGCGCCACACCGTCAGGAGTCATCGCCGGCATCTTGCCGTCCGGCGGATCGACGATGAGAGACGACTGCCTCGACGGCAGGCCGCGCTCGAGCCAATGCGGCGGCGGCGACGTCACGCCGCCCACGTCGCCGAGCGCGACGATCTCGGCGGGGGGCTTCTGCAGATCGAACTCCAGGACGTCCAGCTGCTGCTGCTTCGCGGCCTGCGCCTGCCGCGCCTTGAACTCCTCTTCGGTCAGGAAGAGTCGATTGCCAAACTCCGCCGGCCGCTCGAACGGCACGCCGACCATGTCGGTGCCCGGCCAGATCCCTTGCAGATCCGGATCGCCCCAGGGCGTACGAGGAGGCGTGTAAGCGCTGGCGCCGCCGGACGCGGGCGGCTGCGCCTGCCCCGACAGCGACACGACCGCGAGCGCCGCACACGTGACAGCCAGCACACCACTCAACAACCGTGTTCGACTCATATAACCCTCCACTCGCCAGCTCGTGCCTCGCTGAAATTCAAAATGCAACATTCAAAATGCAAACAATGACCATCCCGTAGTTCAGAGTATCTGAATCGCGCTTTCCGCATGCGGCCCTTTTGCATTTTACATTTTGAATTTTGAATTACACCTTGATTAAACACCACGTGGTCATGGATCGCTTCTGCTGCACGTTGGTCGTCTTGATCGGATCGGCGAGCCGGCCGCCGAGGCGCTCGGTCCACTGCAGCAGCATCGCCTCGTCCACGACAAAGCGATCCGATTCATCCGGCAGCCGGACCACGCGCCCGGCTTGACCGACCGTGGCTTCGAGGCCCACGTTTGACGCCAGCCTGGCGAAGAACAGGCCTTTCGCGCCGAGCACACGCCACATCTCCTGCACCATGCGCGCCCAGTGCGTCTCGTCCGCCGCGAAGTGCAGGACCGCGCTGCAGATGACCGCCTCCATGCTGGCGTCCGCATGCGGCAGGCGATCCACGTCGCTCACGACGAAGTGTTCGGCGGGCAGGCCCGGTGCCAGCCGCGCCGCGATCTGCTGGATGCGCCGAATCGCATCAGGCTCACTGTCCACGCCGTAGCAGGTGAAGCCGTGCTGGAGGAAGTAGATCAGGTTCCGGCCGTCGCCACATCCGGCATCGAGCACGCGGGTGCGCGTGTCGAACCGGCCGCGGAGAATCTGATCGAAGAGGTAGATGTCGATGTCGCCGAACTGCGACCGAAGCTCGTGGCCGGGAGACTGCGGAGTCATCCCTCGCGGACGGGCAGAGCGCCAACCAACATCAGCGGCGGCGGCTGGACGCGCGCTCACCAGGCGTGTCGGCGTCGTCGGATGAGAAGTAGCCGTTGAGCGCGGCAAACGCAAGAACAAACAACAACATGAGGCCCGTAAACAACAGTCCCATCATTCCCTGCCCTTCTGGGCCAACGCCAGACCACCGAGAAACGATAGCACGGCCAGCGTCAGGCTGACGCTGAGCACCGCGATGTTGTAGCGCTGCTCAAGGGCCTGATCCAAGAAAGGGAACACAGCCAGCAATACGCTGAACTCCAGGAGCCACTCCGAGACGTACGCCACGCCCGCCGCTCGCGACTTGCGCATGGCACTGCTGGAGGCGAACACCGTGCCAGGCGCGTTGCCCAGGGATGTCGCACGAAGCGGAATAAGACGAGCAGAAACTGCGGAGCGCGACCGCACCAGAAGTGGAAGGTTCTGCGCCTAGGCAACGATCACTGCCGGCTCCGACCAATCCGGCTCGGGCCTCCCGAACCAGATCCACGCGATGTCGTCGACGAGCGGCGGCTCGCCGCCAACCTCGCGGAATCGCTCGTTGACCTGACCGCGGCGATACGTCGAGTGGCTGGTCACCTGAAAGATCGTCTCGGCAAGCGTGGGAGTGGAGGACGCCCGCCGATCTGCACTTGAACTCCACCCCACGGCATCGTCACACCGAGGGCCACCTGCCGGTATCGACGGTCTCGAGAAACCGCTATACGTCGGCGTAGTACCGCCGCACCCACTCGTGAAGATCCACGACGTTGTCGATCGACGATGCCTGTTGCATCGCCGGCCAGCACCCATCTCGGGATTGTGAGCCGCGCCCGTCGTGAACTCCAATGTGCGGTCAACCGCGTCGCGGATCACGCCAGAAGAGTGGTCCCTTCAATAAGTTCGAAGACTTGATGAACGTGCGGGGAGTGGGGGAGAAGAGCTTCCTGAAGCTGAAGTCGCTCGTCACGGTTGCCGCTGCGAAGCCGGGAAACACGGAGCAGTAACGGGATGCCGCGTGGGTCGCGGGCGCTGCCGGCGCCCGCGGCCACGAGGCCGCCCTTCATCGTCGGGCTTCACCCTGCTGGAGGTCGTCTTCGTCGCGGCGGTTCTGTGTACGCTGATGGCGATCGCGATCCCCCGGCTTCTAACGAGCGTCGACCGCTCGCGCGGCCGCGCGGCCGCGCGATATCTGGCCTCGCGCATGGCTCTTGCGCGGGCCCAGGCGGTGAGCCGCTCGGCCACCGTGGCGCTGCGGTTTCAGGTCGAGGGGCGGACGGTCAACTTCAGCATCATCCAGGACGGCAATCGAAACGGCGTGCGGACGCGTGACATTCAGTTGCAGATCGACCGGCCGATCGAAGCCCCGGTCGCGTTGGCGGATCTGTTTCCCGGCGTGGACATCGGCCTGGCGCCGCAGACCCCGGGAACCGATGCCGTGCAGCTTGGCGGAACCGATATCCTCTCCTTCACTCCAACCGGCACGTCGACGTCGGGCACGGTGTACCTGCGTGGCCGCGACGGGACCCAGTGGGCGGTACGCGTGCTCGGCGCGAACGCGCGATCACGCGTCCTGCGCTACATCCCCGACACCCGGGAGTGGGTGTATGCCTTCTAGCGGGCGGCGACGGGCGTTGCGCCGGGCACCCGGCACGGATGAAACACTGTCGCGTGTGAGACTCCGCACGGGCCGGGAACTGGCCGTGGTCGACGTCTCGCCGGTGGGCGCGCTGGTTGAAGGCGCCACACGTCTGCTGCCAGGCACCCACGCGGACGTGCACGTCATCACCCGTCACGGTCGCGTGCTGGTGCGCGCGCGCGTGGTTCGCGCGCTGGTCTGGCACCTGGCGCCGGACGCGGTTCGCTACCGTGCCGCGCTCGCATTCGACACGCCGCTGGATCTGGATACGGAGGCGGACGGGTAGGCCCGTCCTGTGGAGCTCGGCGCGTGAAGCCGCGGCCATCAGTGGGCCATGCCAGACCGTCGGGCGCCGAAGTCCAGGCGTGCCCTTACCCGGACCGGTATCAAGGCGGGGAAGCTGACCAAGTTCGGGTATTTCGCCGTGGGGTCATTCCGACAGGCTTTGCACCCTGCGTCCCACAGTGCCGGTTTGGACTATTCAGTGTCGCCTTACGACTTCGGCACGGAACGCGCCCCGGCGATCAAGGAGGTCTGAGCGCTCGTGCAGGCGATGCGGCACACCACTGTGCTGTACCGACCGACCCGAGACCGAATGCGCCTCACGAAGGCCTCATCCGCGCTTCCGTCTTGGCGCACACCAGCGCCCAGGTCGGCGAGGTGGCACTACTGGAAGCTGAAGATCTGCGCTTGCAGGAACGGGCGGTGCTGATGCCGACGGAGAAACATCGTCGTCACGCCGGCCGCCTGGAGCGCGTCACGAGTCGTCGGGGGATCCCGCTGAATGAGTACGGCGTCGCGGCGCTGAAGCTATTCGTCAAGTACGACCTCTTTGATCGGGTTGCGGATCGCTCGCGGGTCCCAGACGAAAGGCTCGTGCCGTGGTACCAAGAGTTCTATTACCAGGTCGTGGTCGCCGCTCGGTGCGTGAAGGACTCGTACACGGGCGCGTCCCTCTATTTCACTCCACACTGTTTCCGTCATTCGTTCGCGACAGCGCCTGCCCCCCTGATCGGGGGCGACGCCAAGACCGGTGCAAAGATCCTGGGGCACTCGCCGCAGACGTTTATGCGCTACGTCCGGGCGAACGATGACACGGCCCGCGGGGCGATCGAGAAGATGGTTGAAGGGTTGCCGCAATCGGGCGAGCCACTGTGCAGCCCCGCCACCGTCTCTTCGCTGCGCGTCGTTCCCGGCGGCAAATCTTCCGCATAGGGCTATACTTCGAGGTTTCGCGGCTCGCGCGGTAGTATCAGCGCTGCCTGGACCTGCGCATCCGCTCGGCCTGCGCTTGGCGGTGGTGTGTACGAAGATCGCACAGAGGAGATGGCATGAAGGGCGCGGCATCCTCCAGATTGCATGACTCTACCAACTGAACTACGCAGCGCTGTTTCCGCTCCTGGAGGAGGCAAGATCACGCTCGTTGTTGGAGCAGGATGTTCGTTTGAAGATCCCACGTCGATACCCCTCGCTGGCACTTGCTCCCAGGAGTGCCACGATCGACTTGTTGCGAATGGCGTACTGGCGCACGGTGAGTGCCCAGCGCCCGCGAACTTGTCCGTCCTGGCCGACACGCTTGTAGCGAAGGGGGTTGGCCAAGCACCGCTCGTTGAGCAACTCAGCCGAAATTACTCCTTCAAAGCCGCGACGCCAAACGAAGGGCACCACCTTGCGGCCGCGCTGCTTGCAGAGGGCGCGATCGCGTCAGTCGTAACGTTGAATTTTGATCTTGCGCTCACGAATGCGATCGGGAGCCTGGGAGTTGGAGACGCTGTTGGAATAGTCGACGGCCCTGGGGACCTCAAGGATCAGAAGGTAATCAACTTGTACTACCTTCATCGGAATGCTAACGCGGCGGATCCTGAGACCTGGATTCTCCGGACCGAAGCGTTGAAGACCGAGTGGAAGGGCAGCTGGGAAGGGATCGTAGCTGCGAAGGTGCTGGCTACGCCCGTGGTCGTATTTGCCGGCCTGGGGAGTCCCGCCGACGTACTCATCGAGAGCATCCAGCTCATTCAAAAGGCGATTCCGAACGCGAACAAAGTGTTCCAGGTCGACCCCTCGGATCAAGACAAGTCAGAGTTCTCCAAGGCATTGGCGCTTAATGCGGACGCCTTCATTAAAGCGAAATGGGGTGACTTCATGGCGGCGCTGGCGCAACGGGTTGTCGTAGAGCACACAACCCAACTCAAGACGGCAGCCGACGCTCTCGTTAAACGTGATGCTCTCGCTGCAGAGGACATCACAGGTCTCCTCAGACGGCTTGAGGAAATCGGCCTCGTCCAGCTTGGCGGTTTGCGAGCAAGTTGGCTGCTGCATAACAAGCCTTACTATCGCGATGACGCGGTCGGTCGCGAGCTGATCGCCGATCTCCTCCTGGCCGCGGGCATGCTGGCGCGTATCACTGGCTCTACGCCGGTTCTTTACGCGGATGGCATCGTGGAATTTCGTCGAGGTGACCGGACGGTGGCCTCCCATCTGTTTGTTTCAGGACGTGGATCTCGCAGTCGGATTGCGATCGAAAGCGAATTGTCGGCAAGACATAGACGCTTGCGCGGCAGGCCAACGCCGCCCAGCGGCGCCGTGGTTGCCGGGGCGCGTAACAACGTGAACGCCGTCACGACCCCTGTCGACGTGATTCTCGGGAACGACTCCGACAGCATCGTGACCGGACAATCGACATTGCAGATCTTTCACGTCGAGTCTCTACGCGGAGACCCGAATCAGTGTCTGCAGGTTGCCCCATGACGACGCCTTCGCCCCCGCTTACGCCGACAGAGATGATTGCTGTTGCATCGAGCGTCTTAGAGCGCGGGGGATACCAGATTCGCGAAGGATTTCCCGAGTGGATCACGACGTCGACGCGGCTGTTCGAAGACGAGTACAACATCGTGGGACTCGCGGTATTTCCGACCTGCGCCGAGCTCCTTCGCGGTTGGGCCGATTTACAATCGTCGCTCGTCGAAGTCATTTCTGAGAAGGTGGGTCGCACGGAGGGCAAAGCCTGGGATGGCTACTTGGCCCTGCTGACGCCAGGAATCGCTCCGTCTGGAGACCTCGAAATCGAAGACGTCCGCTACGACACCACACGGCTTCGCAAGCTTGTCGGCACTGGCGAGGATCTCGGGAGCGCTGGTGATATAGAACGCCTATTGCGTCCGCTCCTCCCCCTCAGGCAGTCGCGTGATCCGATTGCCCACCAGTCGGCCCTCGACCTACTTCCCGAGCTCTTGGCAGTTGAAGGTATCGACCGCCAGACGACCACGATCCTCGTGAAATCATTCACCGATCAGAAGCCGCTGATGGAAGCGCTCCATCGCACTCGGGAGAACGAATGAGACTCCTGTCGCTGGAGGTCGCCGGATTCCGCGGTTTTGCGACCGAACAATCGTTCGACTTGGACGCCGACGCCGTGGTCGTCGTGGGCGCGAACGGCAACGGCAAGACATCACTCTTCGACGGTGTCTTGTGGGCGCTTAGCGGGCGCGTTCCACGGCTCGGACGCGACGATAAGCTCCTTGCCTGCAGATTCTCCGATACCGGGCAGGCTCGCGTCGTACTGCGTCTGAAGCGCACCGATGGACCTTCGCCTGTTACGGTGACCCGAATATTCGATGGAACAGAAACGAAAGTGTCCGTTGAGACGCCCGAAGGTATCTTCCGAGGTCCCGAGGCAGAGGGCCACCTCATTCGGCTCGTCTGGAAAGACGCCGCCAGCGCATCAAATCCTCCGGACGCGCTGGCGACCGTCCTAACCAGAAGCGTATATCTCCAGCAGGATCTCGTCCGGCAGTTTATTGACTCTGTCACCGAGCAGGACCGATTCACGGCAGTCAGTGAACTCGTCGGCGCCGGACGCGTCACGGAGCTGCAAGCAGAGCTGGAGAGAGCAAAGGCTGCTTGGACGAAGACGACGAACAGTCGCGATGCAGAACTACAGCCGCTCCGCGGCCGACTGTCATCGATGGAAGCTCGACTCGCGGAGCTCAAATCCCGTTCGGCCATTTCCGATACCGGAGTTGATGAGGCGGCGTGGGCCGCATGGTGGGAGCAGCTCCGTGCGGCGGGTTTGAAGGTCAGTCCAGTTCCAATGGGTTCCCGTGAAGCGCCAGGGGCTATCGACGCCGCAATCAAGCAACTCGACGCCGTACGCCGCGCTGCAGAGCGTCGACAGCAGAGCCTTGAAGCTCTGAGTCGCGACGTTGCTGGTATCGCCGCTAAACCAAAGCCAGACCTCACTCCTCTTCAGAGCAAGGTCGCGCGGGCGAAAGAACAACTCGACGAGGCTAGCGGTAAGGTTTCCATTGAGCAGGGAAGGTTGGTGGAGCTTCGGCGTCTTCAAGCGGATCTAAAAGAAAAGTCAGCGCAGCTTCGAACGCTCGCGGTGCTGGCTCTTAAGCACCTCGGAGAGAAGTGTCCTGTCTGCGACCAAGAATATGATGCCGAGGGCACGAGGCACCGGCTGGAATTGATGGCGACGGCTGGCGATGCAAGTGTCGGTTCGGCGCCCGACGTGGACCTATTGCCGGAGCTCCTTGCTATCCTGGCGTCACGGGAAAGGGAGCTTGCCGCGGCGGAGAGCGAACTGCGCGGCGGTGAGCAGACCGCGAACGAGTTCGAGGTCACTGAACTGGCGGTCCAGAGACGCCTCACGGAGTTCGCTCTGACGCCATCAACCGGGAGCGATCTCCGTTCGTCTGTTGAGGGCGCCGCAATCGCAGCACGGCAGGAGGTGGAAGTTCTATTTGGAGCGCAGAAGACGGGCGAGGCCTTCGCTCTACGCCTCTCACAGGCTGGTGATCAGGCGACGATTCAGGAGCTGCAGCGAGAAATCGAGACGGCGCGCGAAAAGCTTCAACGAGACGACAAAGAGCTCGTTCGACGGACCGCGACGGGCGCTCAAGCACAGCGGGTGATTGAGGCTCTTCGCGAGGCCGCATCACGCGTGGTAACCGAGCGCGTGAAGGAGATAGAGCCTCTGTTAAGCGAAATCTACAGCCGGATCGATGTGCATCCGGCGTTCCGCGTCGTGCGTCTTCTAGCCTCAGTGGTACGTGGCCGCGGCCAATTGTCGACCGTAATTCGCGATCCGATCTCGGAGATCGAGAGTGATTCTCCTGGGACGGTGCTCTCGAGCTCTCAGATGAACGCACTCGCCGTCTGCGCATTCCTGTCACTTAATCTGGGGATCTCGAGACCCCCTTTTGAAGCCGTAATGCTCGATGACCCGCTTCAGAGCTTGGACGATATCAATCTGCTTGGTCTCGTCGACTTACTGCGACGCACCAAAGACCAACGACAATTGTGCGTATCCACCCACGACGCGCGATTTGGGGATCTGCTAGCTCGCAAACTGCGCCCGCGGGTGTCGCAGCAGCGCACCGTAGTGATTGAACTAGACGGTTGGAGCCGGCGTGGGCCCACCGTCACGACGAGAGACGTCAAGTCCGACCCTGCGCCGATTCGACTTGTTGCTTCGTAGACCCAGGCTTGCGGAGTTCGAGCGAAGAATGGTTAGCGGCCGAACCTTAGTTCGAGAACGGTTGAGCAGAGCTTGCCGACAACACTCTCACACATCTCCCGGATTTGCTCTGCAACGGCTTCGCCGGAATCAGGGTAGACGTACCACCCAAAGCGACAATGGACCTCTACCTTCCCGGCCTGTGTGGTCCGAACGCCGAGATAGAAATCCTCCGGTCGATCGCTCGGCGATGCCTCTGACGTCGCCGACGTCTCACATCGCCCTTCGAAGCGCGGTCGAAGAAGTGTCTCCCCGTCGTATCGAACTTCGAGAATGTATACGTCTTCTCGCGACATCGGCATTCGCGGGGCCAAGTCACCTATAAGGAAGGCCAGTCCTGTCCGGCGAAGTGCAGCGTGCGCGCCCAGAAGGCCCGCCGCCTGAAGCTCGTCGTATCGACGTTTGTGTTCAGATACGACCGTATGGAGATCGGCGGGGTAGAGGTCTCTCGACAGCGAAACACTGGTCCCCCACGCGTGTTTGAGCTCCTCAGCGAGTTCGAGCGCCTGAGCGGCATCATCCGTTTCTTCAATCTCCACAAGTCTCTCGAAAACGTCGCGGAGGTTGTCCTGAGCTCGCCGGACTGCGGCCCGTAACGTCTCGAAACCAGTAGGAATATCACCCCACCAGTTGTCGATTGGCTCTTCATACATAGCCGCAATTGGCCGGAGCGGCGCAGTCCTCCCAGGAAGCGCCCAAGAGAGAAAGGAGCGGTTTCTGTCGAAGTCGGCGTCCCGTAGAGCCCGCTCAACCCGGTCCAGAACGCTGGCGCGGTCAATGATCTCGAAACGCTGAATCAGCACAGCATGGCCGGGGAGCGCGAACCTGCCAGGCCTGGAATGCGCGATACCTGTTTCCTCAAAACCGGAAACGATTTCGGACGCGGCCAGAAAGTAGGCACGTGCGGCGTCCTCGATTCCTGTGTGGCAGATCAAAAAGAACTCGGCCCGCGGTTGACCGGCTTCGTCCACCACATACTCGCGATGCACGTATTGCGTGGTCGCGGCGTCTTTGTAAAATTTCGCTTGAACAAACCCCAGGCGGGGCGGAGTCCGGTCCAGGAGTGAGCGAGCCGTCAACTTGCGCTGGACGATAAAATCGGCCCCGTCGACGTCGACGGAGCGCTCCAAGACCCAAAAACGGTCCATCAGAAATGAACGGGTGCGGGCCTCAGCTAGAACACCGTGCTCTTGCCTCACCAACCACGTTGGGCGTTGTTCCATGGTGCCTGCCGCGTATTGTATCGCCGCGACAGATGACGCCCGTGAGCCACCTGGAAGGTCTTGGGAACGACCGCGATTCGGTACTGGGCGGCAGCGGTACGCAGCGCGTCCAGCTTGCCGCATGGTTTGCAGGGTCGCGCTGCCCCCGACCGTCGGGAAACGCTCGCTATTCTGCATTGACCCTCGTGATTCGCGGCACTAGTCTGACAGCGAGATGTACGCTCTGCACAATCTTGGCTGGAACGATTTTCAGCGGCTATGTCTTACGATCACGCGGGAGATCCTGGGCCAGACCGTGGAGTCGTTTCTCGATTCTGGCGATGGCGGTAGGGATGGCGCATTCACGGGCACGTGGAGGCCCACGGGACAGGAAGACCTCACCGGCCCGTTCGTAATCCAGTGCAAGTTTACGAGCAGAATCAACTACGTTTTGAAAACGTCTGACCTGTCCGATGAAGTCGAGAAGGCGAAGAAGCTCGTCACGCAGGGCCTTTGCGACTCCTACGTGCTCATGACGAATGCGGGACTGTCCGGCCCGCGGGCCGGACAGATTAAGGCGCGCTTTAAGGCTGCCGGGGTTAAGCACGTCGCAACCTTCGGTTCAAACTGGATCAGCCAGCAAATCCGCGAGAACAAGGGCCTACGCATGCTGGTGCCGCGCGTGTACGGGCTTGGAGATCTTAGCCAGATTCTGGACGAGCGCGCGTATGTCCAGGCGCGCTCGATCCTTGAATCGCTCCGCGAGGATCTCGCCAAGGTCGTGGTCACGGAGGCGTACCGGAGAGCCGTAGACGCCCTCAACAAGCACAGCTTTGTGCTTCTCATCGGCGAGCCCGCTGCGGGCAAAACGACCATCGCGTCGCTGCTAGCGATGGCGGCTGTGGACCAATGGAACGCGTCCATGCTCAAGCTCGACGATCCTGGCAAGGTCGCTGAGCGCTGGAACCCCGACGAACCGTCGCAATTCTTCTGGCTGGACGATGCCTTCGGCGTGACTCAGTACGAAGATTTCCTAGCCCACCGTTGGAACCACATCCTGCCGCAGATTAGGCCCATGCTCCGCAAAGGGGCCAAGATTGTAATGACCTCGCGCGACTACATCTACAACCGCGCGCGCAAAGATTTGAAGGAGAGCGCGTTTCCGTTGCTCAAGGAGAGCCAGGTCGTAATTGATGTTCACGAGTTGGCGGCCGATGAGAAACGCCAGATCCTTTACAACCACCTCAAGCTCGGCAAACAACCTCGCTCGTTCCGGACCGAGATCAAGCCGTACCTGGAGTCCGTCGCGAGCCACCGGCGGTTCATTCCGGAAACTGCGCGGCGCCTCGGAGATCCGCTCTTCACGAAGGGCCTCTTCATCGACCAGTATTACCTAGGCCAGTTTGTCGAGAAACGCGAGCAGCTTCTCCAAGAGGTCCTTCAGGGCCTCGACGGCGACAGCAAAGCCGCGCTCGCTCTGATCTACATGCGCAACGACCGGCTGGAAAGCCCAATCAAGCTCCAGCCGTCGGAGACGGAAGCGCTTGAGCGTCTCGGCAGCGGCGTTGGCGGATGCGTTGCCGCTCTCGAGGCGCTGAGCGGCAGCCTCGTCTTGCTTTCTCACGCCAGCGGCGAGGCTTTCTGGCGGTTTAAGCATCCAACCATCGGCGACGCTTATGCAGCAATCCTCGTTCAGAGCCCGGAGCACCTCGGCATCTACATCCAAGGAAGCGGACCGGCGCGGTTGGTCGAACAAGTGACCTGCGGAGATGTCGGGATCGAAAAGGCCGTCATCGTGCCAAGGTCTTTGTATCCGCTGATGCTCGAGCGGCTTCGCGAGTTCAAGCCAAGCAAAGACTACAAGCACCCGGCGCTCTCGCAGTGGGGAGCGAAGCGCGCGCTGCAAGGATTCCTTGCTCGTCGTTGCTCCAAGGAGTTCCTGTCGATCTACCTTGAGCAGAATCCGAGCGTGCTCGCGGACGTTTCCAGCCCGGGCCTTTTTCTCGATACGGTACCGGAAGTCAACCTCGCAGAGCGCTTCCATGAGTTCGGTCTGTTGCCGGAGGAGAACAGGAAGAAATTTGTCGACACCGTGAGCAACTACGCGATCACAGGCGAAGATACGGAAGCGCTGGATGACGCCGGAATCCGAAGTCTCTTCACGGACGACGAGTTCGAAGACTTGCTGCAAAAAGTGCAATCAGAACTTCTGCCGCGCCTTGATGAAGTTCGGAGTGAGTGGCAGTCCAATCATTCATCAGGGCAACCACCAGAGGAGTACATGCAGCCGCTTCTCGAATCCTTCAACACTCTGAAGAAGCGCTTCGGCGATGACGAAAATGCGGCGAAGATAGTCGAGCGCGAAATTCGGCGCACTAACGAGTGGATTGGCGAGAACACCCCGGAGGAGCCGGAGAGAAGCCCCAGAAATCTGGGAAAAGTCGAGGCGCCAGAGAAGCCGCAAAGCGCCCGGAGCATCTTCGACGACATCGACGCGGACGAGGCTTCCGAAGCCTCGCCCTGACTAGGCCTCCGCTCCTCCCAGCGCCTGAGTGGTGGGCGCACCTGGTGGGCGCACTTCGAGTTTACCCGCATAAACATTGAGCCGACTATCCTTCGCAAGAAGATCGAAGATTTGCGCGTCGTGCGTCAGTGCTCATCGTCTCTGTTCCCGCTGCCGTTCCGCCTCCTCCAGCCACTGCGCCATCTTCTCGTCATTCGCGGCGTGGCGCGCCCAGCCCTGTGCCGTCCCGTTCCAGCGGTGGTCCCTGATGGTCATGTCGATGCCGCGGTCGATGAGGAATTGCATGGATTCGTAGTTCCCGTGAAAGACGAGCTCGTGCAGGATGCTCGCCGGCTCATGCGAGCTCCACGTGGTGTTGATATCGGCGCCGTGCGTTAGCAGGAAGTCCGCCACGTCGAGGTGGCTGTTCATGACGGCCCAGGCGAACGCCGTATCGAGAACCCGCTGTACGCTTTGCGCGCTCCATTGGCGTGCATATTCCTCGACCCGGCCCTTCGGCATGTACGGACTCGAGGGGTAATGATTCTCGATGTCGCCCAGAGCCGGCGCTCCGGACGCCTCGAACCACCGCTTCACCCGCGAGAGGTCGCCCATTCCTGCCGCATGCGGCAGATCGTCGGGCAGCGGCCAGATACGGGTGAGTAATGGAATGAGATGCGTCTTCGCGTACGTGAGCGCGAATTCGATGGCTTGCGATGGAGGCGGCGGCTGGCGCCGCAGTATCGCGGGATCGAGGTCGAGCAGCGCCGTGATGAATTCCCCGCGATTCTTCAGCGTTGCCCGCCCGATGATCTCAACTTGAAACTGCACGAAGTCTTCACCGAGCAGCCACGGCTCACGGTGTAAGAGGCGAAGGAACGCCGTCAGGTCCGTGTCGCCGCGTGGTGACGCAGCCGAGGTCTCGTGCCCACTATGGGAACTGACCGCCCGGCTGACCCGTTCCATGACGAACGCCTTCCACAACCCGACCTCCGTCGCGTGCTGAGGGACGTTGTCGATGAAGTACTTGACGAAGGCCAGTCGTCCGACGGGTGCGTCGACGTGTGCGCCGAGCTCGGGATCGAGCGCAATGGCGCGGTCTAGCAGGTCTGACGCGATCGTCTCGTGCTTGAAGCCGCACGCGACCCTGAACGCTTCAGCGACGACGGCCAGATTGTTCCCGTCCTCATGGAGCGTCGTGCGGACGGCGTCGATGTCGCCGAGCGCCGCGAAGAATGTGAGCGTGCGCGGAAGTAGACCTTTCCGCCGAAACAGCTGCAGCAGCCCCCTGGCGTGCGACCGGAGAAGCCCCTCGCACACCGATGGCATCACGACCGCTCCCGTGTCGATCAGCAGCTCTGCGCACGCTGCGCGGGTGAAGTGCTCTTCGCTGACCGGGTCGAAGCTGTCGCCATAGGAGCCCGTGGCGAATCCCAGAAGGCCGCCGTCATCAACGTCGTCGTGCCACGAAAGCAACGCTGAGTACTCAGCCAGCAGTCGCTTGAGGCTTTCGACGTCGTTGTCGTGAATGATGCGCCGAGCCTCCGCTGCCGCCCACTCGAGCCCCTTGCCGAGCCGTTTGCTGACTTCAGCGGTCAGGTCTTGCCATCCGGGATAGCCGTACTCGCGAGCGATCACAAGTTGCGCGTTGCGCTGCGTCAGCGGCAGGTCGGCATGTGGAAGGTGCACGCGCGCACGCGCGATCGCACCAGCGTCACCGGCGGCGATGTCGCGCGCGAACTTCTTTGCCTGCTTGCGGAGGGATTCGAGAGACGGACGAGCCGGGAGAGACTTCGAAGTAGTCATTGCGCCCCTCTTTCATGAATCGCCTGTACCTCGCTGAAACCAGGCTGAAAGAAGGTGCACACGCACACGACTCAGACCAAAACAGGTGGGAGTGTTCCCTTGCCGCGGGTGGGTGGCGCCCTGTCAGCGCGCTGCTCTAAGCATCAAGGGACTGCCACGTCGATGTCAAACGGGGCGAAACGGAAAGGCGTGGCTCGAGGCGAGGCAGCCTTCCGGGCTTGCCTCGGCCCTGGTTGGTGGGCGCACCTGGTGGGCGCACTTCGAGTTCGGCCGGGGATCGGGAATCCGCCGCCCGGTCCGGGCCTGAGTTCCACGAGCATTTAGGGTCTGATCAACCGCCTGACGCCCATGCGGTCGAACATGCTTTAGGATGGCGTGGCCCGCCAGTGGCCGGCCACGTCACTGCCCGGCGCCCATCACCTCGGACCACGCGGGCTCGGGCCTGCCGAACCAGATCCACGCGATGTAATCGACGAGCGGCGGTTCACCGCCAACCTCGCGCAGTCGTGCGTTGACCTGGCCGCGGTGATACGTCGAGTGGCTCGTGACCTGAAAGATCGTCTCAGCCAGCGTCGGGGTCGAGAACGTCCGTCCGAGTTGCGCCTGATACGACTCCACCCACGGCATCGTCACACCGGTGGCCATCGTGGCGGCGTCGACGCTCTCCAGAAACCGGTGTGCCTCGGCATAGTACGGCTGCACCCAGTTGTGAAGATCCACGACGTTGTCGATTGACGAGGCCTTTCGCATCGCCGGCTCCCAGGGCCCGTTCTGCCAGACGAGAAGAAATCCGCGCTGCACCATGTGCAGGTGGACCAGGAGCCCGCGCAACTTTGCGTCAGTCCTCGCCGCGTCGTGGGCGAGCACGGCTCGCCAGACTTCGGCGTCTGCCCATTCGGTGTAGCGAAAGAGGTCGCGAAGATGTTCGGGTGTCATGTCGGCCACCTATTCTAAGCGCGTGCACAGACTAGTTCGTCCTCGACGGGGCGGCCCCGGAGCTCGGCGCCGGCGTCTGTGGTGGTGGCGGCGGAGCGGGCGGACGCGGCATCTCCTCCTTCGAGAACCTCGGGAGCAGCTCGTCACGCATCGCGACGTGATAGACGGCGGCCGCGATCACGATCGCCGACTTCTTCACATCGTCTTCGACGATGCGCTCGTAGGTGTCGAGATTGGTGTGCCAGGTAGAGGTCTGGTATTGAATCGGATCCTGAAGCGCGTTGATGCCCGGCAGGCCCGCGGCGTTGAACGACGTGGAATCGGTGCCGCCGGTCGCGCGCGTGCGGGTCGTCGTGGCGCCAAGCAGCCCGAGGTCCTTGAACGAGACCGTCGCCTCGCGAAGCACGGTGGCCGCCGCCGGCGGACCGAAGACCGTCAGCCCGCGGGCGCGACCCGTGCCGGAGTCGATGTTGAAGTACCCCGCGAACCTGGCGTACTCCGGCTTCTGCGCCTCGAACGTGCCGAAGTGTTCCTTGACGTAGGCCTGCGAGCCGAGCAGTCCCTGTTCCTCGCCGCTCCACAGCGCCACGCGGATCGTCCGCCGCGGCTTCACGCCGATGGCCGCGATGATGCGCGCCGCCTCCATCATGACGGCGCTGCCGATCCCGTTGTCAGTGGCGCCGGTCCCGGCATGCCACGAGTCGAGGTGGCCGCCGAGCATCACGACTTCGTCGGCCTTGTCGCTGCCGGGAATCTCGGCGATGACGTTGTAACTCGTGCGTCCCTCAGGGTAGGTGCGGTTGACGATCTCGAACTCGAGCTCCACCGCGCGCTTGTCGGCGAGCAGGCGTGAGATGCGGCCGTAGTCTTCATTGCGCATCACGACCGTTGGCGGGGCCGTCGAGATGTCGTGTGTGCGGTTGTCGAAGGCACGAATCTGCCCGTGATCGCGGCCGGCATCGTTGATGCGGACGAGCGCGCCGTTGGCAAGGAGGAACCGGTTGACGTGTTCGTCGATCTGGACTCCGGTGAGCGGACGAGGCGTCTGCGACGGCGGTGCTTGCGAAGGCGGTGCTTGCAAAGGCGGGGCTTGCAAAGGCGGGGCTTGCGCGGCGGGTGGCGGACCCCCCGGCGCTTGAGGCGTCGCATTCAACTGCGCGATCACGTCGCTGTCCTCCCGTCTGAGCGGAACCGGGTTGAAGGTCACAAGCAGCTGCTGATGCGGGCCGACAAGGATCATCTTGCCCTTGACCGCCGGCTTCAGCGTGTCGAGAAACGCGGTCAACTCCGCCTGGGTGGGCCGCAACGGCAGCGTGATCTGGATCGCGGCGCCGCGAGCCACACCGTTTGTGCCCGGCGTCCATGCCAGGACTTCCGCGACCAGCGCGTCCCTCACCGGCGAGGTGATGTGCGCCGTGAAGCGCTCGTTCAGCCATCCCGGATGTCCAAAGTCCCACGGCTCGAGATGGCCGTTCTTCAGCCCCCACGCCTTCATCTGCTCGAGGGCCCACTCACCGGCGCCCTTCAGGTTCGGCGAGCCCGTGAGCCGCGGGCCATAGACGTCGGTGAGCACGTGCAGCGTCGGCAGAATCTGCGAGCGGCTCGTGCCTTCCTGACGAATCTTCCAGAAGACGCTCTCGTCCGGCCGCTCCTGCGCGAGGAGCCCGACGAGACCGACCAGCGGCACAGCCAGAAACACCGAAATTGCTCTGCGCATGGGTCCTCGCGAGGAGTGTGGTGACTTCGACAGACTCTCACGGACGAGGCCAAATCACAACCAGACGAGGGCCACATTCCGGTGACCGCCGATGTAAGCTTCCCCGGCACGCGCCAGTCGGCCGGCGCAAGAGGAGCGGCATCATGAACGTCAGGATATGTGTGTGTAGCGTGGGCCTCGCGATACTCGCGTCCGCGGCGGCGGCGCCGGTATCGGCCCAGGGGCAACAGGATTTCAGCAAGGTTGAAATCACGACCACCAAGATCAGCGACAGCTTGTATGCCCTCGACGGGCAGGGCGGGCGGGTGGGCGTCCAGGTCGGGCCCAACGGCATCTTCCTCGTCGACTCGCAGTTTGCGCCGCTCACCGACAAGCTGGTGGCGGCGATCAAGCAGATCTCCCCGCAGCCGCTGCGCTTCCTCGTGAACACGCATGTTCACGGCGACCACACTGGCGGCAACGAGAACTTTGCCAGGCTCGGCGTCACCATCATCGCGCGGCCGATGCTGCGTCAGCGGCTGGCGAAGCCGTCCGCGCCCGCGGCTGGCGGCGCGGCGCCGGCCCCGGCTCCCGCCGGAGCGCTGCCGGTGATGACCTCCGACTCGCGCTCGGCGGTGCACTTGAACGGTGAAGCGATCGAGCTGATCCCGCTGCCCTTCGCGCACACCGATGGCGACACCGCGGTGAAGTTCCCCAACTCCGATGCGCTGATGACCGGCGACGTGTTCCGGTCGGTGGGCTATCCGAACATCGATCGCAACAACGGCGGATCGCTGAAGGGCATGCTCGAGGCGTTCAATACGCTCATCGAGGCGGCCGGGCCGAACACCAAAGTGCTCCCCGGCCACGGTGGCATTACCAACCGGGCGGCGATCGTCGCCCACCGCGACATGGCGGTCGCCGTCCGCGACCGGGTGGCGAAGCTGATGAAGGACGGGCGCACGCTGCCGGAGATCGTCGCGAGCAAGCCGACCGCGGATTTCGATCAGCGCACCGGCAACGCGGCACAGAGCGCCGACCGGTTCGTGGGCCAGGTCTACGCGGAGTTGGGTGGGAAGTGAATCGACGAAGGCGGGTCTAAAGACCCGCCTCTACGTGCGATCGTGGGTATGGGTCCGTAGGGGCGGGTCTTGAGACCCGCCTGGTTGAGCGTAGGGCGGGTCTTGAGACCCGCCTATTTCAGGTTCCTGTAAACCCGCTCCTCGAATCCCTGGAGCACGCCAAGCGCCTTCTCGTCGTAGAACGGCAGCAACTGCATCAGGATGACCGCCCCCACCTGCTTCTGCGGATCGATCCAGTAGAACGTGTTGTTGATCCCCGCCCAGCTCATGCTGCCCGGGCTGCGCATCGACGGGGTCGGCGACTTCGGCGCGGCGATCTGGAAGCCGAGGCCCCACACATCCTCGCCCGCGCCCAGTGGGTACGGCTTCGAGCGAAGCGGATCGGCCGTCGGCTGCGGGCGCACCTTGACGCTGCCCGTCTGGTTCTTCGACATCTCGGCGACGGTGCTCTCCTTGAGAATGCGCGTGCCGCCCAGCTGCCCGCGGTTCAGGATCATCTGCACGAAGCGTGAGTAGTCGGCCGCCGTCGAGAAGAGCCCGCCATCGCCACGGATGGTCGCCGGAATCGGGTCCGGGTTCTGCGTCTCGGTAATCTTGCCGTTGGCCTTCTGGTGCAGTGTCACGACGCGTGCGTACTTCGCCTGTGGAACGGTGTAGGTGGTGTCGTGCATGCCGAGCGGACCAGTCACGTGCGCCTCGAGGTAGGCGTCAACCCGCTGTCCACTGATCTTCTCGATCACCGCGCCAAGCACGCGCGTGCTGGCGCCGTAGGTCCACTGCGCGCCAGGCTCGTTCACGAGCGGCAGCTCCGAGTCGTTGGTGGCGCCGGTCTTCTTCTGAGCAATCGCGAGCCCGTGATCGGACCACGAGTAGCCGATGCCCGAGGTGTGCGTCAGCAGCTGCCGGATCGTGATCGCGCGCGTCGCCGGACGCGTCTCGTAGGTGCCAGCCTTCTCATCGACCTTGCTGAACACGTGTGGGCTCTTGAGCGACGGGATGTACTTCGACACCTCGTCATCCAGGCCAAGCTTTCCCTCCTCGACCAGCTGCATGACACCCACCGAGGTCACCGCCTTGGTCATCGAGGCGATGCGAAAGATGGTGTCTTTCGACATCGGCACGTTCTGGGCGGCGTTCATCTTGCCGAACGCCTCGTGATACACCGCCTGGTCCCGATCGACGACGATGGCCACGACGCCCGGCACGTCGCCACGAGCCACCGCGTCGCTGAAGAACTGCGAGAGGGCCGTCGTGCCGGACGAGGTGAGCGCCGGCGGCGGCGCAGCCCGGAGGGTGACCAGGAGGAGAAGAACGGGGACGAGGAATAGAGATCTCTTCATGATCAAACCAGCTTCGTCTTCGACAACGGCAGTTCCCTCACGCGCTTGCCGGTCGCGGCGAAGATCGCGTTGCCGAACGCCGCGAGCACCGGCGGCAGGCCCGGCTCGCCCACGCCCGTCGGCAGCGCGTTGCTGTCGACGAAGGTCACGTTCACCTGGTGCGGCGCGTCCTGCATGCGCGCCACCTGGAAGTCGTGGAAGTTGCTCTGCGCGATCCGTCCGCCAGCCGCGGTGATCTCGCCGGTTCGCGCCAGGCCAATGCCCATGACCGCGGCCCCTTCCATCTGCGACCTGACCCGATCGGGGTTGACGATCACACCGGCGTCAACCACCTGCTCGATCCGCGGCACCTTCACTTGCCCGCGCGCATCGACTTCCACCTCGACCACCGACGCCACGTAGGTGTTGAAGCTGCGATGCGCCGCAATCCCCAGGCCCCAGCCATTGCCCGGCTTCTTCTTGCCCCATCCCGATTTCTCGCCCGCGATCTCCAGCACCTTACGCAGCCGTCGCGTGTCGATCGGGTACTTGTCATACGGCGCGCCGTAGTTGGAGTAGTCGACGCCTTGCGACTTGAGGTCCAGCACCTTCCCGGGCCCGATCATGTCGAGCAGGAACTCGAGCGAGTCGCGTCCCGCGGCCTTCGCCATCTCGTCGGCGAAGCTGTGCGCCGCAAAAGCGTGGAAGTTGTTGCTCACCGCCCGGAACCAGCCGATGCGCACGTGCGCGTCGGCGGGACCGTTCTCCGCCCGGATGTTCGCGATGTCGAACGGCAGATCCACCAGCCCGAGATCGAGCTCGAAGCTCAATGGCTCGCGCGCGCCAGGCACGAACGTGGACGCGATCGGCGGGAAGACCGATCGGTGCAGCCACGCGGTCGGCTTGCCGCGACCATCCACTGACGCCTTGTGATACACCGCCGCCGTCGTGTGGTAGTAGTCGAAGCGGATGTCGTCTTCGCGCGTCCACACGACCTTCACCGGCTTGCCCAGCTTCTTCGACAGCACCGCCGCTTCCGCCGCGTAGTCGGGCTTCGACTTGCGCCCGAAGCCGCCACCGAGCAGCGTCACGTGGCAGATGACGTCTTTCTTGTCGATGCCCACCGCCGCGGCCACCGCGTCCTGCACCGCCTGCGGGTTCTGCGTCGGCGTCCACACCGTGACCTTGCCGCCGCTGAAGTCGGCCACCGCGGCCGGCGGCTCCATCGAGGCGTGCGCCGCCATCGGCGTGTAATACATCGCCTCGAGCACCTTGCCACCCTTGGCGAACTCGGTGTCCACGTTGCCGAGATTGCGGAACACTTTTCCGGACTGCCGCACGGTCGCGAGCATCTGCTTCTTGAAGGCCTCTGACTCGAACGCCCCGTGCGCGCCGTCGTTCCACTCGATCTTCAGGCGCTTCCGGCCCTGCATCGCCGCCCACGTGCTGTTGGCGATCACCGCCACGCCGCCGAGCGGCTGGAAGAGATGTGGCGGCTTGAACGGTTCGATGGCCACCGTCTGCTGCACTCCTGCAACCGCCAGCGCCTCCTTGTCGTTCACGCTCTTGACGGTGCCGCCGAGCACGGGTGGATGCTCGATCGATGCGTGCACCATTCCGTCGCGGAAGATGTCCAGACCGAACTGCGCCTTGCCGGTCACGATGTCCGTCTGGTCGTAGGGTGACGTCTCCTTGCCCACCAGACGCCATGCGGTCTTCGGCTTGAACTGGAGCTGGTCAGCCTTGGGCACCGCGAGCTTCGCGGCCGCCGGCACGAGCGCGCCGTACGCCAGTCGCCGTCCGCTCGCCTCGTGGATCACTTCGTGATTCCGCGCCACGCAGGCCGACGCCGGCACGTTCCACTGCGCCGCCGCCGCGCTCACCAGCATCGTCCGGGCCGATGCGCCGGCCTGACGGAACGCTTCGTAGAAGTCGCGGATCGATCGAGAACCGTCGGTGTTCTGATCGCCGTAGCGCGCGTCGCCGATGCCCTGCTCGATCCGGCAGCGGCTCCAGTCGGCGTCGAGCTCGTCGGCCGCGACCATCGGCAACGTCGTGCGAATGCCGGTTCCCATCTCGGAACGGTGGGTGACGATGAAGACCGTGCCGTCCGGCTCGATCCCGAGATAGACGCTCGGATTGAGGGACGAGGCGTCGGCCCTGGTGCGGAACGCGGGCGCCTGCGCCCACACGGAGTCCGGCAGCACGCGCGCGGCGAGCACGAACGCGCCGGTCGTGAACACGCCGCCGAGGAACTGACGCCGGCTGACGTTGGTAATGGTGCTCATGCCCGCCTCCCACCTGCCGCCGTCTTGATGGCGGCGCGAATGCGCTGGTAGGTGCCGCATCGGCAGATGTTGCCCTGCATGGCACGGTCGATGTCCTGGTCGGTGGGGTTCGGGGTGCGGGTCAGGAGCGAGGCCGCCTGCATGATCTGCCCGGTCTGGCAGTAGCCGCACTGCGCCACGTTGTGCGTCACCCAGGCCTGCTGCACCGCGTGCGTGCCGTTCGGGCTCAGCCCTTCGATGGTGACGACCTTCTTGTTCTGCACCGTCTTGAGCGGTGTCTGGCACGAGCGGACGGCCGTGCCGTCCAGGTGCACCGTGCAGGCGCCGCAGAGCCCGGCTCCGCAGCCAAACCTCGTCCCGGTGAGACGAAGATCGTCCCTGAGATACCAGAGGAGCGGCATGTCCTCGTCGCCGTTGAACGTTCGGGCCGTTCCGTTGACTGTAAATGTGACCATGTCAGTGAATCCTCGCAGGCGCGGATTATCCCACGAACCCGGAACTTGGAACCGGGAACCGGGAACTGTCAGGCGTTATAGATAGTGCCGCCCTGGCGGCGATAGAGCTCGAGGACGGCCGCGGCTTCCTGCCTCAGCACGCCGCGCGCAATCGCCACCCCGCGCGCTTCGAGGTAGGCGTGCGACTCCGGAAACACCGGGCCTTCGTCGAAATTCAGCGCGCTGGCGTCAGCGCGATCCGCTCCGGCCACCATCCGCCGCACGCCGCTCCACAGCACCGCCCCAAGACACATGGCGCACGGATCGCAGGACGTCACGATCTCATGCTGCGGTAATCCGGATCCGTGCAGCGTGTAAGAGCTCAGACGACGCTGCGCCAGCATGATCGCCACCACCTCGGCATGCAGGACGCTGTTGTTCAATCGGACGACGCTGTTCACGCCAGCCGAGACCAGGGATCCGCTGGCGCTCTCGAACACTGCGGCGCCAAACGGCCCGCCGGTGCCGCGCAGGACGTTCTGACGCGCCAGCTCGATGGCCAGACGCATCCTGCTGTCGTCGGTCGCGTAGGTCGCGTCCCAATCGACAACGTCCCGCATCCAGTCGGGATAACCAACTTCGATCGTGGTGTACGGCTCAGGCATCGAGGCGCCCGGACTGGAGCCGATCGGATTCCGTCTGGTGCTCGCCGAGGAAATAGGGCTGCGCGGACACTCAGCCGGATTCTGCCACAGGGCCATCGCTCCCGTCTGGCGACATGGCCGCGCCTAGCGCCGGCCGCGCCCGTCTCCTCTGCCGAAGCGCGCCACCGGTTCGCCCGGGCCCATCGCAATCCTGTACGTCGCCGCATACCCTTCGCCCTCGTCCACGACGGGGAGCACGAGCTGTGCTCCGCCCTCACGAAAGATCATGTCGCGTGCGTTCACCAGGCGTCGTCCCCGGTGAGCCGAATAGGGCTCGCGCGCGTGCACGGTATCCGTCAGTTCATCGTTGAAGTAGAACTGCGAGGTGAACTCGTCGCTCCGTCCTTCAGCCGACGGCACACGGATCTTGAAGTGGATGTGCACCGCGCGTCCGCTGTACCAGCCGGGATAGATGGTCGTGAACCGCGCGCGGCCATTGGCATCGGTCACCTGATAGCCCCGCAGGAACTTCCGTCCCGTCGTATCGACGTCGCGGTCCTTGACGTCAGAGTAGACGCCGGCGGCATCACACTGCCAGATGTCGACCTGCGCGCCTGGCAGCACTGCGCAGGCGCCGCTGGCCGTGACCTGAGACACCGCCAGGTGCAACTCGAGTGGAATGCCACCGGTGGTGATCCCCGTGGCCGGATCCAATCGGATATCAGACCGCTGGAGCTGCTCGTCTACGAAGAACGGGCCTTCCGTCTGTCGCGGCTGCGCCACACAGTCGGGCGCGACCTGATCGAACGCGCCGGCTGGCGCCTGCCCCGCCGTGCGCTGTGACACTGCCGCAATCGCCGCGGACCCACCGAACAGCGCCACCAGCTCGCGGCGGGTCAACGAACGGCCCACGGGATGATCGTCGTTATGCATGACTGCTCTCCTTCACACCTGTGCGTCGCTACACCGAGACGCCGATTTGAAATGTGGCCGCGTAGCCGCTCGACGGACTTCCCGTCGGCGTGACCAGCTCCGACGCAAGGCTGTCGGAGAAAATGCCGTCGGACAGATTGCTCATCGGGTTCGTGCCTCTGGATGCGTAGACGCCGCTCGCATGCACGGCGTTGTTGATGGCTTCTGGAAACGCGATCTGGGTGACTTTGATCGACCGTCCATTCACGGTCACTTCCGCATGGATGTGCGTCGCACGTCCCTGGTACCAGCCCGGATAGATCGTGGTGAACGTCACCTCGCCGTTGGAGTCGGTCGTCTGGATTCCCCGCAGGAACGTCGCCGCTGTCTGTGAGCCGTACTGCGAGTAGTCGCCCGCCGAATCCACGTGCCAGATCTCCACATCGGCGCTCGGCACGGCGGCGCAGCCAGTACCGACATTGACGACCTTGATCGTCAGCGTCAGCAGCGTTCCGATCCTGTTCTCGCGGATATCGCTGCGAACGAAGTCCGCGCGCGACGGATAGGGCCCGAGGGTCTCGGTCGGGGTCACGGTGCACGTCGCGTTCGTCGACGTCGTGGTTGTGCCGGTCGATGTGGTGGTCGATGGACTGGTCGGCGTGTCACCGCCGCAGCCAAGGGCCACCGTCGCGCCCGCAGCACCGAGCGCGCCGAGTGCTGCGCGACGCGTGAGCCGTGTGACGTGCGTGTCTCGTTCGTGGGTCGCCATGTTCCTCCCTCTGATGACTCAATCTGACGGGAAGAATGTTGAGGAACTGTGACAATGGTTTGAAACGAGTGTGCCGCCGTCATCCGCAGAACTGGCGCATCGTTCCCACACTTTCGCAACATCTGTACGGCATCATCACGATACTCAGACGATGGCCAGCACAGCCGCCCCAAGGTATCTCCCCTGGTACAGCAGCTTTTATTGGCGGATCGCGCTCAGCTTCGTCGTCTTTGTCGTGGTCGTGCTGATCGGCCAGAGCGTCATGGTGAGCTATATGGCGCGGTCGGGCGGCGGGCTCGCACCCGGGAACCCGAATGGCCTGGCCACCGCGATTGCCGCCGACCTCGGGCCCGCGCTGGCGCGTGAGCCGAATCTCGATCTGACGGCGTATCTCCGCCGCAACTATCCGGCGGTGCGGCAGCCACTGTTCCTGCTCATGACCGACGGCAGGCTCGCCGCGAGCTCCGCACAGCCGCTGCGCGACGACATTCGACGCCAGGTCCAGGCAGCGCTGGCGGGTGCCACGGCACAGGCCGCCCACGGCGATTCGCCAACCGGACCCGTCGTCACCGCACCAGTTCAGGTCGGCCGCGAACTGCGCGGCATGGTGGTGCTGCCGCCACCGCCGCCCCGCGGGATCCTGGCCGACGTTGGCGAGCTGCTGTCGCTGCCGGGAACGCTGGTGCTGATCACCGCGACCGCCATCGCCGCGATCGTGATCTTTGCGCCGGCACGGAATCGCCTGCGCGCGCTCGAACAGGCCGCGGAGCGATTGTGTGCTGGTCATCTCGATGCCCGCGCGCCCGAACGGGGACGCGACGAAATCGCCCGCGTGGCACGCGCGTTCAACCGCATGGCCGAGGATCTGGCCGCGCGGACCGACGCGCTGCAAGTGTCGGATCGCCTCAGGCGCCAGATGCTCGCCGATATCTCGCACGAGCTTCGAACGCCGCTGACCAGCATGCGCGGATACCTCGATACGCTGGACATGCCGGACCTCCGGCTGGACGAGGACAAGCGGCGCCGCTATCTCGATACCGTTCGCTGCGAAACCCGGCGCCTCGAGCGCATCGTCACGGACCTGCTCGATCTCGCGCGGTACGAGAACAGGGTCGCCTCGCTCGACGCACGCATCTTCGCCATCGAGCGTGTGTTCACGTCCGTCGTGCGCCGGCACGAGCGCGAGGCCGCGCTCTCCGGGATCGACATCCGGACCCACGTCGCGGAGTCGGCGGATCAACTGACCGCCGACCCCGACCGCATGGAGCAGGCGATCAGCAATCTGGTCGCGAACGCGGTGCGGCATACGCCCACGGGCGGCACGATCGATCTCGAGGCGACGGCCAGTGGTGATGCATATCGGTTGTCAGTGATCGACTCCGGCGCCGGGATCGCGCCCGGGCACATTGCCCACGTGTTCGAGCGGTTCTACAAGATCGACGCGTCGCGCGCAGCCGGGACAGGAGGGAGCGGCCTGGGACTGTCGATCGTGAAAGCGATCGTGGAGCGGCACGGCGGCACCATCGCTGTGACGAGCCGCCCCGGCAGGACGGAGTTCGTCATCACACTGCCTCAGTCCGCATCCGCGAACTTGTAACCCACGCCCCATGCCGTGAGGAGCATCTCGGGATCCTGCGGATCGCGCTCGATCTTTCGCCGCAGGCGGCTGATCACCGTGTCCACCGTCCGATCGGTGACGTAGGTATCGCCCCCCCAGACCTGTTGGAGAAGCGCCGCCCTCGTGAACACGACGCCAGGACGGGAGGCCAGCAGGTAGATGATGTCGAACTCCTGTTTCGTGAGCTCGACGATCTCACCACGCACCATGGCCTCGCGACGCTCGCGATCGAGAGAGAGTTGCCTCGACTGGAGGGGCCCTGGCGATGGCTGCGTCGGTTCGGTCGAGCGCACGTGGCGCCGCATCAGGGCGCCCACGCGAGCCATCAGCTCGCGGATGCCAAACGGCTTGGTGAGGTAGTCGTCGGCGCCGCTCTCGAGGCCCAGCACTTTGTCGGCCTCGCCGTCGCGGGCGGTGAGCATCAGGATCGGGCTATCGACATTGGGCCCTCCTCCGCGGATCGCGCGACACACGCTGACGCCGTCAAGACCCGGCAGCATCACGTCCAGGAGGATCAGATCGAACGAGGTCGTGCGCGCCATCTCGAGCGCCTGCCGCCCGTCGCCGGCTTCATCGAGCGTAAAGCCGGCGAGCCCGAGATGGAGACGCAGGAGCTCGCGAATCGCGATCTCGTCTTCGACGACGAGAGCCCGGCGGGATACAGGTTGCGGCACCCGGATATTGTCCGTCAGCCGCGCCGCGGTGCGAGGGCATCGGTTGCCGACGTCAGTACTGCCTGAACGTGAGGTTGAAGCGACCGTCGATCCCGAGCGGGCGCGGCGCGCTGTTCGGAATGATGCGCGACACCCCGTGATAGCGAAGCCGGGCCTCTCCGCCGAACACGAACGCATCGCCGGATTCGAGCAGGAAGGCCTCGACGGGCTCGCGCCGCTTCAACCCGCCGAACAGAAACCGCGCGGTGTTGCCAAGCGAGATCGACACGACTGGCTTCCCCGCCTCCAGCGATGCCGGGCTCTCGTCCTTGTCCTGATGGAGGCCCATTCGGCCGTCCGACCCGTAGAAGTTGATCAGGCAGAGGTCCGGGCGGCACGCAAAGCCGGCCTCGCGCGCCGCCGCCGCGGCCAGCGAAACCCATTCCTCCGGCACCGGCGCCACGGGAGCATCGTCGTGATCCGCGCGGGTTGAGACGTACTGATAGGTCAGGGGATTCCAGTGGCGGCCGAGGCAGGTCATCCGCACGTGCATCTTCCCGCCTCCACGGACGGTCGGTACGTATCCGCCGCCGGGGCCGTCCATGATCGCCTGGCAGCGGGCGACAAGGGAGCGTTGGTCGTCGAGCGAAAGCCATTCCTTGAGCCACACCGCTCCCGGGGCGACTTCGATCGTCTGGCGTGCTCGCGGGAGGACGCCAAGGAGGTCCAACGTGGAGTGGTCAGGCATCGCGGCGAGGACCCGATGGTGCAAAGCCGCGATCGCGCGCGAACACAATCGCCTGTGCGCGCGACCACACGCCGAGCTTGTCGAACACGTTCGACAGATGGTTGCGAACCGTCTTGTCGCTGATCGACAGGCGTTCCGCGATCTGGGCGTTAGCGAGTCCCTCCGCGATGAGTGAGAGGATCTCGCGCTCACGCCGCGACAACGAGCCGAACGCCGGGTCCTCACCCGACGCTGGTGCCTTCACGTCCATGAAGTCGAGCACCGCCTCGCAGAACCGCTCCCACGCGGGTTCGTTCTCGAGCAGGACGTGGTTCCCCGAGTCCAGCTCGACGAACTGCGCACCGGGAATCCCGGCGGCAAGCAGATGCCCTTCCGTGATCGGCGTTACCACGTCGTCGCGTGCGTGCAGGACCAGCGTGGGCACGCGCACCTGTGCGAGCAGATCCTGGACGTCAACCTCGGCGCGCGCACGTAACAGGCGCGAAGCGGTTTCAGGTGACGAGGTCTTCCGGCACAGCTCGTTGAACCAGGCCAGTTGCTGCTCGGTCGCTCCCGGAACAAAACGCGAGGTGAAGACCTGACGGAATGCAGGGTTGTCCCGACCCCAGCCGTAGCGCGCCAGGTCCACGATGGCTTCGTACTCGCGGGTGTGATCGGGATTGCCTCGACGCGCCCAGCCCTTCGGATACCCGCCGTACAGCATCAGGCGCGACACCCGCTCGGGATGGCGCACGGCATACGACACACACGCAGCGGCACCCTGCGAGATCCCGAGAAGCGCGAAAGGCTCCTCGGGCGCCGAGGCGTCAACCACCGCTTCGAGATCCTCGACCCACCGATCGGACGACACGTCCGCGACGTTCCAGTCGGTCATCCCGCAGCCGCGCTCGTCATAGCGAATGAAGTGGAAGTGGTCGGCAAAGAAGCGGATCCAGTGGCGCCAGACGGGACTTTCCCAGTCGTACTCGAGATGGGTCAGCCAGTTCGCCGCTTTGATGAGCGTCGGGCCCATGCCGACGTCGGCCCAGGCAACCTGGACGCCATCGGGTGTGACGAGGTAGCGCACGCGCTGGCGCGTGGGTTTGTCCATGGCCCTGCCTGGGGACGGACGCAAGCGGGACGCGTGTCCTATGCCGCGGCGCGGCTTTCCGCCTCGACCGGGACAGAGTTCCCATGGTCCCGCGGCCGCCACGATTCTATCGTCCGTATCAGCCTGAGGAGAAATGTCATGCTGAAACGGACCACGTTCTTCGCCTACAGCGTTCTGGCGTACCTGACGTTCTTCGCGACGTTCCTGTGCGCGATCGGATTCATCGGCAACATTGGCGTGCCGACGAGCCTCGACGGCCCGCCGGCCGGGTCAGTCATCACGGCACTCGCCATTGATGCGCTGCTCCTGATGCTGTTCGCCGTGCAGCACAGCGTCATGGCGCGGAAGTGGTTCAAGGACCGCTGGACGCGCATCGTCCCGAGGCCGATCGAGCGATCGACCTACGTGCTCTTCTCGAGCCTGGCGCTCATCCTGCTGTTCTGGCAATGGCAGCCGATTGGCGGCACCATCTGGTCGGTCGAGAACACGCCGGGACGGATCCTGCTCTATGGGGGCTTCGCGTTCGGCTGGGGGCTGGTGCTCGTCACCACGTTCCTGATCGATCACTTCGATCTGTTCGGACTCAGGCAGGCCTGGCTGTTCCTGCTGGGCCGGTCGTACACCGCCCGCGAGTTCGTGACGCCCGGACCGTATCGAATGGTCCGGCACCCGCTGTACGTCGGCTGGTTCTTCGCCTTCTGGATGACGCCGACGATGACGGTGTCGCACCTCGTGTTCGCGGTGGCGACGACGCTGTATATCCTGGTGGCGATCCAGTTCGAGGAACACGACCTCGTGCGGGAGCACGGAATGGCCTACGAGAGCTACCGACGGCACGTGCCGATGCTCGTGCCGTCGCTGCTGCGGCCGCGCGGCAGCAACGTCGCCGCGCACACGCCACTGCCGTCGAAGCGATGACATCGCAGGATCCAAGAAGCCAAAACGCAGAGAACGCTGAGAGGCAGAGAATCGCAGAGAAGACAGCCACGGGTGACGCCGGCCCAACGGCCGGCTCATGGATCGAACCGGACAGGCGGGTCTCCCGCATCCGGCTCTCCAGTCGAGAAGTCACCTGACATAGGACCGACGGACAGCCGCATGGGCCTGCGTTAAGGAAAGCAGTCCCTGCGCCGTAAAGAAGCGACGAGGCCACTGATGATGGTCGAATCGAATGCTCCGGCCACGCCGCCCCAGTCGATGTCGCAGGAGGCACCGCAATCGCATGCGCACCCACGCATCGATCGGGACAAACGCGTGCGCACGGCCGTGTTTGAAATACTCAAACCAGCCGCGGAGGATTCGATTGAGGTCGTCGATGATGGCCGCGAGGCTGTGCCCGTGGGTGCGTCGGGTCGTCTGACGCACCGCGTCTTTGAGCTTCGTCAGGCTCTTCGTGCGAGGCAGTCGATAGCGCCGCTCGAAGTGATACCCGAGGAAGTCAAAGCCGCCGGGATGCGGCAGATCCACGAGATGCGTTTTCTCGGGATGCAGCCGCAGGCCTGCCGCCTCCGTCCACCGACGCACGATCGCCAGTGCCTGCTGCGCGTCCTCTGGCGTGCGACACAGGACGACGAAGTCGTCGGCGTAGCGCACCATCTCGTAGCCCGCGTCGGCCATGGCGTGGTCGAGCGGGTCGAGATACAGATTGGCGAGCAGGGGGCTGATGACCGCACCTTGCGGGGTCCCCTCCTCGACGGTCCACTGCGCCAATCCTTCGAAGATGGGCTGGTGCAGGAACGCGTCGACGAGGGCGAGCACCCGCCCGTCGCTGACGGTCGACGCCACCCGCGCCCGCAACGGCGCGTGCGGGATGGTGTCGAAATACGCCTGCAGGTCCGCGTCGACGACGTAGCGATAGCCGGCACGCAGCAGCGTGTCCACCCGACGCAACGCATCTTTGGCGCCGCGACCCGGACGAAACCCATAGCTGTGCGCGGCGAACGTGCGGTCGAAGATCGGATCCAACACCAGGCGCAGGGCGGTTTGCACAACGCGGTCTCGCACGGTCGGAATCCCGAGCGGGCGCCGCTCACGCGGGCCTTTCGGAATCCAGTGCCGTCGGATCGGCTGCGGACGGTACGTCCCGTCCCGCAGCGTCGCCGACAGCGTCGCGAGATGCGCGTCGAGTCGCGCCGCATACATTGCGACCGTCACATGGTCCACACCCGCCGCTCCACGATTCGCCTTCACCCGCGCGAAGGCCGCCCGCAGCGTCGGCACGGCGCAGACCTTATCCATCAAGGTGTACCAGCGCCCTCCTCTCACGCCCTCTTCGAGCGCCGTCAGCATGCGCTCCGTCCACACCTCAGGTGCCGTCCAGGCCCAGCGGGCTCGGACCGCGCCGACAGGACTAGCCCCGGCGGGCACTGGTGTCGGCTGGGATGTCTGTGATGCGTCCGTCACGCCTTCCTCTTCCTGCGCCCCTTTGCTCCACGCCCGTTACGGCGCTTCCTCGCTCCTATGGGCGCTCTGACTCCTGCGCGGCGGCTCTTCGGCTCCCGTGAGCATGAACACCGTCCGTATTTCCGCGCAGGCCTCCCTGCGTCCTGTGTCATGCCGTCATGACCATTCCGTCTCCACCCACCTGACGTGCCCCGGCCTCGCTTTCCCACGCTACCCCTCAGCGAGGACCGGTTCCCCGCAGCGCTGCGGGTTGAGATTTCGCCATCTGGATGCAGGCTCATCGCTCACGTCCGGCCGTATCGAGTTCGTCATCCTACGGACTGGTCACTCCCCGTCGATTGCTCTCCACCTCGCCTCGCGGCGACGCAGTTATCGTTGGGTACGGGCCGGAGAGCGTATGCCCGGAGAGGACTTCCACCTCTCTGTCATGACACCCTTGCAGGCGCACATCCCTGCCGCGCGAAACGCGGTCACCCGTGTCTCCCTCCGCGTAACCCCTGCGTACCTCTGCGATCCCTGCGGTGATCTTGTCTCCGCGCGCTCGGCTGCCTCTGCGCGCTCGCGTGGTGTCGATGCCCGACGGAGGGTGACGAACTTGGTAGCAGAAAGGGGCGATCCGACAAAGACGGCGGGCGGCTGAGGAAGCACGCTCCGGTGTGCTAGGGTACGCGAGTATTCATAGGGGGCGAGCCTCGATGCGCGCCCCCGCCGGTTACGCGTCCCCTGTCGTGCGCGCCTATGTTGCAGACCTCCGTCCGGATCGCAACGGCCGTTACGCTTGCCGCCATCGCGATCGTCGCCGTCACCGTTGACGCGCGCGCGGACGACGATTCGCGAGTTGTCGTCCGGCTCTACGATACGAGCGCCAGCGACGCCGCTACACGCGAAGCCGCGATCCGCACGGCCGCGGCGATCGTCGCGGAGGCGGGAATCGACATCGACTGGCGCGATTGCACGGACCGCAGTGCCCAGCCGATCTGCCGGGACGCACACGGTTGGCGTGATCTCATCGTGCGCATCATGCCGGAGTTCGTTCCCGGAACGGCGCTCCGGAAGAGCTCAGTCGAAGCGCTCAAGAGCCTCGACGATGCCGAGCCGCCGCTCGGCTTCGCGGTCATCGATCCACATACCCACATCGGGACGATGGCCACCATCTTTCGCGATCAGGTGTGGGCCGTCGCGCGCCGCACGGGGGTCGACTCCAGCGAACTTCTCGGGCGGGCCCTCGCCCACGAAATCGGCCACCTTCTCCTTCGTGCTCCGGGGCACAGCCGCACGGGCCTGATGCGTGCGGTGTGGACCGATGCCGAGTTGATGCTCAACCGGAGCGAGGACTGGGTATTCGCTCCGCTCGATCGCCGCCGCCTGCAGCCGTAGGGCGGCCTACGCGTCACTGTGCTGACGCGCTCTTGAGCCGAAACGTCCCATCGTCCTGCCGCTCGCGGTACGTCGCGTGACAACTCTGGCACACCTGGTTCAGCGCACCGGCTGACGTCTTCACAGCCTCCCAGTCGCCTGCCGCCGCTGCTCGCTCGATCGACGCCGCGTGCGCCCCGGCGTCCCGAGCCCGCTCCGCCGCCGGTCCCTGGCCCAGACCGCTGAAGATGGTTTCGGTCTGCGCGAATGCCGGTTTGAGCGTCATCACATTCGCCGCGACGACATCCGCCCTGGATTCCTGCGCCGCGGTACGCAGCGCGGTGAACGCCGGATTGATCGTCTTCATCGCCATGCTGAGCGAGACGTCTGCCGCACTCGGCGGCGGGATTGGCTTCTTCCCCAGCTCGGCGGACCTGGAGTTGATCACCGACGCCGCCAACAGGACCGGCTGCCCCTGGTACTTCGCGCTGACCTCAGGTGCGAGATCCAGCGTGTAGTCAGTGGCCAGGCGCGCGAGCGCCGCCGGCTCGAGCTTCACGATCTGCCCACGCATCAGCAGGTACTGCTTCTCCTCGAGGGAGCTCGTCAGGTATGGCGCAATCACCAGGATGGGCGCGCCGACTGACTGCACCTCGTGGGCACCAACGGCTTTGCGTTGATCGACCAGGAACGTGGTCTTCGAGAGCATCTGTTCGACGCCCGCCGAGATCGTCACCAGCTTGCCGTAGTACCCCTCGGGATACTGCAGGATCGTATTCGTCGCGACCGGCACACCCTGCGCCGAGTTGTCTCCGCGATTTCGTCTCTGAGCACTCGGCTCGGCCAACATCATCAGCATCGTCGCGGCCATCGCGACGGGGATGCCGTAGATGGCGATCGGTGATTGGGGCATCAGGGTTACCTACTTCGCCTGTTCCTGGAGCTTCTTCAAAGCCTCGAGTCTCTTCTCCTGCTGCTCGAGGAGCTTGCGCTGGACCTCCGAGGGGTTCTCGGCATCGAGCTCGTCCTCAGCGTTCACCGTGTCGAGCAGGGCCCCGCCGCGCTTCGCGTCCTTGTCGGTCGCGTCGAGACCGCGCTCCACCATGAGCGAGCGAATCAGCTTCGCAGTGTGCAGATTCATCATGATGCGCGCGTTGTAGTAGACGCCGTCAGCAATCGACAGCGGCAGCCAGCCGCGGTTGTTTCGGACATCGAGCTTCGCACCCGCGTTCACCAGCAGCTTTACCGCCTCGTTCGACCCTCTCCAGGCCGGCCCGTGCAGCGCCGTCTCGCCGTTCTTGTCGACGTCATTCACCGGCGCACCGAGGTCCAGCAACATCTTCACTGCGTCGGCTGACTCCTCGGGCTCACCAGGGCTTTCACCTTGAGAGTAGACGCCGACGCCCGCGGCCACCATCAATGGCGAATCGCCGTCCACGTTGCCGATGAACGGATCCGCGCCGATCTCCGCCAGGGTCTGCATCAGCGGGACATCAACCGACTTTGCTGCCAGGAAGAAGGGCGTCGCGCCGTGACGGTTCAGGCTGTTCCGGCCTTCCATGTCCGAGTTCGGTTCCTTCGTCTGGCGCGCATTGATGTCAGCGCCAGCGTCCACGAGCTTCTTGGCCAGGCCGAGACTGCTCAGCGTGCCCTGAGGTCTCTGGCCAGGATTGTTCTGACCGCGCTGCGGGCGCCGCGACCACGCGATCTGGTGCAGGGCCGTCCAACCCTGACCCGCGGCGTTGGGATCGATCCCCACCTCGAGCAGGACACCGGCGGCGTCGTAGTTGAGTCCCTGAACCGCCGCGACCAGCGCACTGGTCCCGTCCGGCGCAGCAAGACACACACTCTTGTCGTTGCGCTCTGAAGTGGCGTCAATAATGTCCAACGCCCTCCGCGCAACCCAACGCCCGTCGCGCGCCTACCGCCGCTCGACATTCACATCGGCCGCGCTCCTCGAGACGTTCAGACAAATACGTCCTGAGTGATCCCGAGCGGCCGCAAGGTTGTCGCTTTGTGACCCGCGGCGATCGACGTTCGCGCGCGCGATTGCCTCTGACCGCGAGATTTCTTTCGTGTACGCGCGTGCGAGCCACGCCGCCCGGCGATGGCCGAGCGCTTGCTCCTGCCATTGGTGCGCCCCGTTATCCCGCCCCGTGATCACGACGACAGACGCGTCGTGTCCGCCGCCGGTGTGCGCACGCCATCCCTGTCGATGCGCCATCGCTCTTTCGTGGAGGAGGACATCTGATGCGTTTCACAGGTTGGTTGATCGCGCTCGCGCTCCTGCTGCCGTCAAGCCTCGCCGCCCAGCAGAATGCGACGGTACAGGGCACCGTCGTCGATGAATCAAAGAGCGTGATGCCCGGTGTGACGGTCACCATCGCCGAGAGCGGCACCGGCCGCGAGTCGATCGCCATCACGGCGGTTGACGGCCGCTACCGGTTCGAGAACCTCGCACCCGGCAAATACAAGCTGCGGATCGAGTTGTCGGGCTTTGCGACCACCGAGATCCCCGACATGGAGCTGCTCGTCGGGACCAATGCCACCGTGCCGCCGGTGACGATGACGGTCGCGGGTGTCGCGGAAACCGTGACGGTCAGCTCACAGGTGCCGCTCGTCGACATGACATCGGCGCGGGTCAGCGGCAACATCGATCGCCGCCAGATGGCGGAGCTGCCACTCCAGGGCCGGAACTGGATGGAGCTGTCGCTCATGGTCAAGGGCGTCACGGCGAACAACATCGGGAACACGCCCGGGGTCCCGGACGACCAGTTTCAGCTCAACCTCGATGGCCAACAGATCTCGCAGCGCATCTCAGGCTCGGGCTTCGGGCAGCCCAAGATGAGTCGCGAGGCCATCGCCGAGTTTCAGATCGTCACGAACATGTACGACATCACTCAGGGCCGGTCGACCGGAGTGCAAGTGCAGGCCGTCTCCCGCGCCGGCACGAACGACTTCCATGGCTCGAGCTTCGGGTTCTTCCGCAGTGACAAGCTCAACGAGGCCGATCCGGTCAAGGGCGTGGTGCTGCCGTACGCTGACCAGCAGACCGGCTTCACCTTGGGGGGGCCGATCATCCATGACAAGGTGCACTTCTTCGGGTCGTACGAGTACGAGCGGAACCCGTCGACAGCGGTGCTGACGCCGACGGCGCTTCCGAACCAGACGTGGTCACTGCCGTCGAATACCGTCCAGAACAATTATCTGGCTCGGGGCGATTACCAGCAGTCGTCGAAGAACAACTTCAGCGTCCGCTTGCAGCGCTGGACGCTCGACAGTCCGTTCCAGATCTCGAGCGGCACGACACATCCGACGATGGCCGAACACCAACGGTACTATTCCACGAATCTGTACGGGACCTGGACGCGGGTGATCAGCAACTCGATGACGATGCAGGTCCACCTCGGGACCTCTCGCTTCTCGTGGTACGACGACCCCCTCCCCTCGAACTCGGCGCAGTTTCACAACACCCCATTCGGAGTCCCGGTCTTCCAGTTTCCAAACCTCTCGCTCGGAGGGCAGCAGAACTTTCCGAACTACTCGTGGATGAAACAGTACCCGGTGCGAGTCGAAATGAACTGGCACGCCGGGAAACACGAGATGAAGTTCGGCGGCGAGTTCCTGAAGGACCGGCACACGAAGGTCTGGGACTTGAACCGGCGCGGCACCTTCACGTTCAACCGACAACCGTCGACGGCGATCCTGGAGGCGGCCTTCCCGCAAGACTCGTGGGACAACCCGGCGGCGTGGGATCTCAGTCTGCTTCAGCCGTATCTGCAGCAGTACTCGGTCTTCTTCCATGAAGACTACCTGGTTGATGTGGCGCGGTCGCAAGCCGCGGCATGGTTCGGCGATAACTGGCGCGTGTCGAACCAGCTGACGATCAACCTCGGCGTTCGCTACGACGTCGATCCGGATGGCCTCAATCCGCAATGGGTGAGAGACATTCCGATTCCGATCGACAACGACAGGGACAACGGTAACTTCGGTTACCAGCCTGGAGTTCAGGATCTCAACAACATCGCACCGCGGGTGGGCTTCGCCTACAACGTCGGCGGGAACAACAACCTCGTCATTCGCGGCGGCACCGGCCTCTACTACAACTTCCCGGTGTCGAACGTGACCTACCGGCAGCAGTTCTACAACAACGCGATCGCCGCGGTCTTCCGCCCCACCGGGACGAACTTCCTGACCGATCCGCTGGGTGGCGTGACGCCGGAGCAATATCTCTCAGGTGCGGTGCCCGCGCCGCCGCAGGAGACGACCGTCATCTCGCCCGGCTACACCGATCCGTACGGGTGGCAAAGCTCGATCGGGTTCCAGAAGCAGCTGGGACCATCGATGGGATTCGACGTGGACTTCACGAGCCTCGAAGAGCGGTCCATGGTGCGCAGCCGCGACGTGAACCTGTTCTACGATCCGGTGACGGGCTACAGCAAGGACCCGACGATCTACGGGCGGCCCAACCCGGCCTACGGCCTGGACCAGTGGCTCACGAGCGACGGCAAGACGCAGAGCCGGTTGATCTCGAGCTCGTTCACGCGGCGCTTCGCCAACAATTTCCAGGCGAGCGTCACCTATACCCGTGCCCTCTCGATGAAGGACAACACGACCGGCTTCGGGTATCAGGCAGACAACCCGTTCGACCAGGATGCCGACTGGGCGCAATCGGCAGCTTTTCAGCGCCATACCTTCCGATCGAACGGGATCGTCAGGCTGCCGTGGCAGTTCTCGGTGTCAGGCTCGTACTTCTACGGGTCTGGTGCGCATTTCAATACCACGAGCTCGATGAGGCCGTACAGCAAGCCCGGCACGAACCGCTTGAACATCGGCGCACCGATCACGATCCCCGCGGCCGTCCTCGATCGATGGGAGGGACCAGCCGTGATCGCGACGGGCACGACGTGGCCACGGAATGCGCTTCGGGGCTTGTCGCTGCACAAGGTCGACCTGCGGGTCACCAAGACGGTCACGCTGGTCAACAACGTGAACATCGAGCTCCTGGCCGAAGTCTTCAACGTCTTCAACCGGAAGAACTACGGCGCCTACAACACCACGATCACCTCGGCCTCGTTCGGCCTGCCGGTGGCGACGTCGGGGAACGCCTACGTTCCGCGGCAGGGGCAACTCGGGTTGAGGTTCAACTTCTAAACGGCATGTAATTCAGAATTCAGAATGCATTTCTTGCAGAGGTCACATGATCGCAGCACGCGTTTTCCGCATCCGCCTGGCGTTTTGCATTTTGCATCTTGCATTTTGCGTAGCTGCGGCGGCGCCTGTTCTCGCCGCATCGACCTTTCAGATCGAGGAAGCGACCATCGGCGGTATCCAGTCGGCCATTCTGAAAGGCGAGCTGACATCGACCCAGGTGGTGCAGCTCTATCTGAAGCGGATCAAGGCCTACGACGGCCCGTGTGTGACGCAACCCGAGGGCATACTCGGGCCGTTCACGACCATCAAACACGCCGGGCAGATCAACTCGCTGATCACGTTGAATCTGCGGCCCGCGACCCACGCGGCGTACGGGTTCCACGCGCGCAAGGCCCGCAGCCTGACCGATCGCGCCGACAACAACCCGGGCATACCCGACGCGCTCGAAGTGGCCGCGAAGCAGGATGCCTACTTCACATCGACTGGAAAGCTGATCGGTCCTCTGCACGGCATCACGTTCGCGATCAAGGACTGGTACGACACGTTCGACATGCGCACGACGGCCGGCGCGGATGCTGCCTACGCCAACGATCGACCGCCTCACGACGCCACCTTCATCACCCGCGTGCGCGACGCGGGCGGCATCATCCTCGCCAAGGCCAACGTCGGATCGGGGATCTCGCGCAGCCCGTTCGGCGGCATCAGCTGCAATCCGTACGACACGGAGCGCTCGGCGGGCACGTCGAGCAGCGGGTCGGGCACGTCGGTCGCGGCCAATCTGGTCACCTGCGCGATTGCCGAGGAAACCGGCGGCTCGATCCTTCATCCCACGAAGAACAACAGCGTCGTCGGCCTCGCGCCCACACAGGAGCTCGTCAGCCGCAACGGGATGTACGGCGCGGGATACAACACGCGCACCGGTCCGATCTGCCGCACGGTCAAGGATGCGGCGAAGGTGCTGGACGTCATCGCGGGCTACGACCCGAAAGACGAGCTCACGGTGTTCAGCGTGGGACGCCTGCCCTCGTCCTCCTATCAGAGCTTCGCGGGCGAACAACGGCTCGACGGCGTCCGCATCGGGGTGATCCGCGAGTACATGGACCGGACACTCTTCAACGAGGCAGACACCGAAAGCATCGACGCCACCGAACGGGCGATTGCCGAGCTGCAGAAACTGGGAGCCACCATCGTCGATCCGGGACCGACTGGTGCGCTGTTACAGAAGTACATCGACAAATACGCGCCGTCAGTGTTGAACAAGCTGTTCATCGGCCGCTTCCCCGAAGCCTTTCCGGTTGACGCCGGCGGCAAGCCGTCAATGGATCACATTCCGTCTCTGGTGAACATGTTCCTGAACCCCTCGCTCACCCCGAGTGGCGTCACCCTGCGCAGCCTCGGGCAGGCGCAGTCGGTCGGCGAATCGCGCTACATGATCGAGCTCTATCTCAAGGAGCGCGGCGACGCGACGATCAAGACCGTCGAGGAGCTGAACGCACACTCGAAGGCCTTGACAGATACCAATCCGGACTCCGGCAGCAACGCGCGAGGAGGAGGCGGCGGGGCCCAGAACAGGACCGCGATGACGGTGGACAACGCCAACCGGTGGCTGACTCGGTTCGCGGTTCAGCAGATCGTGCTGCAGGCGATGGAGGACATGCGCCTCGACGCGATGGTGAGCCCGACCGGCAATATTCCGCCCTACGTGCTCGGACGGCCGCTCGAACCGGCGCTGAACGGCCGCGGCCCTTCAATCTGGAGCTTCCTCGGAACGCAGGGATTCCCGCAGCTCGGTGTTCCGGCGGGGTTCACCACGCAGGTCTACGATCGCGTGAGGGATGCCTCGGCCCCTGGAGGCACGCGCTTGATGGCGCCGGTGCCGGCGAAGCTGCCGTTGTCGGTCATGTTCTTCGCACGTCCGTTTGGCGAGCCGACGCTTTTTCGCATTGCGTCGGCGTATGAAAAGGCGACGCATCACCGCGCGCCGCCGGCCGATTTCGGCCCGGTTCCGTAGGGGCGACGCATGCGTCGCCCGTACTTCCAGCGCCCCGACGGAGTCAGCCCGTGACAAGATCCCTCATGCTTCCTCGAGTCACCGCTGACTATGTACGCACGGCCATCGATCGCTCGCAGGGGCGATCGGTGGTCATCACGACCGGCGGCATTGCCGCCAGCGAACACCCGCTCGCCTCGCAAGCCGGCGCGTCGGTGCTGGCCCGCGGCGGTCACGCCGTCGATGCGGCGATTGCCGTCAACGCAGTGATGAACGTCGTGGCGCCGATGATGAACGGCATCGGCGGCGACCTGTTCGCGATTGTGTACGACGCCGCCTCCGGGACGGTTCACGGTCTCAACGGCAGCGGCTGCACGCCGGCCGCGATGAGCATCGACCGGCTCCGCGCCAAAGGCATCACACACATGCCGCAGAGCGGCATCGATTCGGTGACGATTCCCGGCGCGGTGGCGGCCTGGTCGAAGTTGAACGAACGCTTTGGCCGTCAGCCGTTCGGCAACCTGCTGTCGCCGGCGATCCGGATCGCCGAGGAAGGGTTTCCGGTTCCGGAGATGACCGCGGCGGAGTGGAAGGGCAGCGAGGCGCAGCTGCGGGCCGACGCGGAATCCACGCGACTCTACCTGCCTGACGGCCAGCCGCCTCGTGTCGGGCAGATATTCAGAAATCCCGACCTGGCGTCCACGTATCGCACGCTCGCCTCGACAGGTCGCGACGCCTTCTACAGTGGAGCGATCGCGCGTCGCATCGTGAGCTGCTCGGATCAGCGCGGAGGGGCTCTGACCGCGGCCGACCTCGCCGCCTACGACGCCGAGTGGGTCACGCCGCTCTCCACGACCTACCGCGGGTGGACGGTCTACGAGCTGCCGCCAAACGGCCAGGGCATCGCGGCGCTCATGATGCTCAATCTGCTCGAGCATGCGCCGATCGGATCGTACGGGCACAACTCCGCTGAGGCGCTGCACACGCTCATCGAGGCGAAGAAGCTGGCCTACGCGGACATGAAGAAGCACGTCTGCGACCCCGCCTTTCACACCGTGCCGGTGGCCCCGCTGTTGTCCAAGGCCTATGCGGCGCAGCGTGCGCGCGACATCGATCCGTCGCGCGCCAACCCCGAGGTATCCGCGGGCACACTACCGACCCATGGCGGCGACACGACCTACCTGAGCGTGATCGATCGCGACGGCAACATCGTCTCGCTCATCCAGAGCAACTTTGCCAACTTCGGATCGGGCGTCGTGCCTGAAGGTGCGGGGTTCGTGCTCCAGAACCGGGGCGGGATGTTCACGCTCGATCCGGCGCACCCCAATGCGCTGGCGCCGCGCAAGCGTCCGCTCCACACGATCATTCCCGGCTTCATGACCGGCCCCTCCCACAAGATCTCCTTCGGCATCATGGGCGGATGGAACCAGGCGCAGGCGCACGTGCAGTTCATCTCGAACGTGGTCGATCACGGGATGAACATCCAGGCCGCGCTGGAAGCCGCACGCGTGACCAAGATCACTTTCGGCGGCTGCGACGTGATCGTGGAGTCACGTGTGCCTGAGCCGACCCGTCTCGCGCTGGCGGACAAGGGACACGAGATCGATCTGCAGGGCTCGTTCTCGAGCCTGGTCGGCGGCGGCCAGAGCGTCATGCGCGACGACGCCGCGGGCGTGAACTACGGCGGGTCCGATCCTCGTAAGGACGGCGCCGCCATCCCGGAACCTCTCTGACCCAAGGCCCGACATGTCTATTCTTCATTCGCGATGGGTGCAACTGCTGCTCGGCCTGATCTGCATGGTCGTGATTTCCAGTCCGCAGTACGTGTGGGCGCTGTTCACGCAGCCGCTGACATCCGCACTTGGGTCGTCGCTCCCGGAGCTCCAGCTCACGTTCTCGATCCTGATCGTCGTCCAGACATTTCTCTCCCCGTGGCAGGGTGTGCTCGTCGATCACTTCGGCCCGAGGGTGCTGCTCTCGCTCGGCGCGCTGATCACCGGCCTGAGCTGGATTCTCGCGGCGCAGGTGTCGAGTCTCCCGATGCTCTATCTCACCTACGGGCTGCTCGGGGGCATCGGCACAGGGATCGTCTACGTGGGCGTGATCGGCCACATGGTGCAGTGGTTTCCCGACAAGCGCGGTCTGGCGACCGGCGTGGTCGCGGCGGGATACGGGATCGGCGCGCTCCTGACGACGTTTCCCATCGCCACTGTGTTGCGTGAATCGACCTATCAGGAGGCGCTGACGCGCTTCGGCCTCGCCTTCGGCGTGGTCGGCCTGATCGCCGCTCAAGGGTTGCGCCGCCCGAACACCGCCTGGCGGCTCGCATGGAATCAGCAACAGCGCGCACTGCGCGGCGCGGCCGCCAGTGTCCCGATCGATGTGCACCCGGTGGAGATGCTCCACACGCGGGTCTTCTGGCTGATGTTCGCGATGATGACGATGATGTCGACGACCGGGTTGATGGTGACCTCGCAAATGGGCGCCTTTACCCGCGATTTCGGCCTCGCCAACGTGCTGGTGTTCGGGCTGCCCCTGCTGCCGCTGGCGCTCTCGCTGGACCGGATCACCAACGGTGCGACCCGGCCGTTCTTCGGATGGATCTCCGATCGATTCGGTCGCGAGAACACGATGCTGATCGCCTTTGCCCTCGAAGGCACGGCGATGACGCTGTGGCTGCTGACGCGCGAGAGCCCGATCCTGTTTGTGCTCCTGTCGGGCGTGGTGTTCTTCGGCTGGGGCGAGATTTTTTCGCTCTTTCCGTCCACGCTGACCGATACGTTCGGCACCAAGCACGCGACCGCCAACTACGGATGCCTCTACATGGCTCAGGGCGTCGGCTCTGTGCTGGGTGGTCCGGTGGCGGCACTGCTCCATCAGTCAACCGGCTCATGGATTCCGGTGTTCGCCGTCATCATCACGATGGACTTTGCGACGGCGGTGCTCGCCATCGCCGCGCTCAAGCCGATGCGCCGGCAGTGGCTCGAGAAGTCGCATCGCGACCGTCTCGAGGCGATCGCCAAGGAGACGGCATGGACGGCCGTGCGCACCTCCCAGAGCCAGCCGGGTGCGTGCTCGTAGCGTACACAACTTTTTCATGCCACGGGGTGAGCGCCGCTCATGACGACTCCGTGGCGGACAATACGCGGCCGGGGATAGCTATAGGGAGCGGCAAACTGCTACACGCCGCCCCGCCGGCGCCTCGGTGATCTTCCGATCACGGGTTATCTGCGTGACGAGTGGCGCTGAATCTTTCGCGTCGATCACGAAAAATTACCCACGCGATCGGCAGCGCGTCCTCCGAGGGCGTCGCCGATTCGACGCGATTGTGCCGGCCTTATCCCAGCGTCGGTGTCTCTGAGACGACGCTAGACAGAATGACTGTCACCAGTTCTGCGCGACGTAGGCGCTCAGTCCGATGGCCGCCTGCGCGGGCCCGCAATTGAGGGGAGGGCCTGCTCGGCAGCGGGTAACTCGTCCAGTGTCGCTGTGGCATGACGCTTGCGCGGCAGGACTCGCGGAGGTGTATATGTGGCGCAGGCAATCGGTCCTTGCAACGACTATGGTGGCGATTTTTGCCGTTTCAGCTCCTGCGGCGGCGCAACAACGGCAGGGAGGCTGGTTCGGTGTCGGCGGCGGGTGGGGAACCGCGGACGTGAAGTGCGACGATTGTACGGGCGGTGATCGCGAGAACAGTGGCGTTGGCTACTTCAACGGCGGTTTTACGGTGAACGAGCGAGTGCTCATCGGCGCCGAGTTCAATCTCTGGACCAAGCAGTTCGCCGACCAGGAGCTTGGCGGCACTGCCGACGTCAACTTGTACAACTTGTTCGGCACGGTGACGTTCTATCCCGACGCCTCCAAAGGCTTCTTTGTAAAAGCCGGCGGCGGTGGGGCGTGGATGGACATGGATGTCAAGGTGACCGGGACGTCGTTGACGCTAGATCTCGGCGGCGGGCCAGGGTTCATCGTCGGGGGCGGCTACGACATTCCCGTGGGGAGGTTCGCTGTTACGGTGGCGGCGAACTACTGGTACGGGAAGACATCCGATCTGAAGGCCAACGGGGAGCCGGTGCTCACCGGCGTGAGCCACAACGTCGTCGGCGCGACGGTCGGCTTCAAGATTCCGTAAGTCCCTCATGAGCCGATTGCCCTTCGGCAGTTCGGCGCCGCGTCGATGTCACTCGGGCCGATCTTCGATGAAGATCGGTCTGACTGACGGCCTAGGTCGTGATCTCCGATCCGTGGTCGGAAGATCCCCGACGGGGCGGCGTGTAGCAGTATTCTCCTCCCTGTAGCTATCCCCGACAATACGCGGCCGCACCTGCGGGGGCGTCTCGCTTGGTCCCGTTTGGTCCCGAACGCGGCGTCTGCACGCCGCGTTCCCAGGGGGGACGGAGGTTTTTCGCTCCCAGCGTTGCGAACCGCTGTCCTAGGAGCCTGTCCGAGTAATGGCATGGGTCGCGCGCATGGGGCTTGCGAGGTGAGATCGAGGCGCGAGGAGGAGGCGATGCGGGACATCGGCGACGACGAGCAACGACGAGCTCGCCCGCAC
>DATDOE010000094.1:0-19276 GCA_035293405.1 Vicinamibacterales bacterium
TCTGCAACGGCCCCCAGTGCAAGCGCGCATTCACGCCGTCCACGACGGCCGCAAACTCCCACGCCCGATCCGTGGACAAGACGAATTGCCTTTGCAATGAGGCGTCTCTAACAGGTGGGTACTATGCCGACACGCTCCGAAACACGTGCGGACTGACGTGCTTCGTGATCTCCGCCCGGCGCACGGCCTGCGCCACCTCCTTTTGGATCACCGACGCGTGCAGATGGAATCGGGACGGTGGACCCCACCGCAGACCGCGACAGATCCGCGGCCGGAAACACGAACTGCCAGCCCCACTCTGTCGAGGCATTCGGATACTTGCGGTCGAGCGCGAACGGGAGCACGGCGCGCCCCAGACCTCTCGCCAGATCGCGCTCGTGCTGGCGTTTCACCTCTTGCAGATGGGGCATCAGCCGATCTCTCACGAGCGCGGGGAGCATCGTCCGCACATCCTCCTGGCCCTTGCCACGACGCACGACGATCTGCTGCCGGTCGAAGTCGCGGTGAGGACTCAGGCGCGCTGCTTGATGAACGTCCCGCGGTTCAACTCGTCCATCGCCTGCTGCAGTTCCTGTCGTGTGTTCATCACGATCGGACCGTACCAGGCGACTGGCTCTTCGATCGGCTTGCCAGATACCAGCAGAAACCTCATCCCCTCATCGCCCGCCTGGACGACTACCTCATCGCCGCTGTCGAACAGCACCATCGACCGATTGCCGATCATGTCGGGCAGGGCCTCACCCGAGCTGCCGACGATGTCGGTGCGTACGGCGCGCGGCTCTGACGCATCGCGGAACGTGCCTGCTCCCGCGAAGACGTAGGCAAAGGCGTGGCGAGACGTCTCGACGGGCAGACGCTTGCGCACGCCAGCCGGCACGGAAATGTCCAGGTATCGAGGATCGGCTGCCACGCCGTCCACCGGGCCGGTCTGGCCCCAGAAGGTTCCGCAGACGATCCGCACCGCCGTCCCGTCGTCGTCCACGACCTCGGGCACGTCTGTGCCGGCGACGTCCTGATAGCGCGGCGCGGTCATCTTGAGTGACGAGGGCAGATTGGCCCAGAGCTGGAAGCCGTGCATGCGGCCCATCTGATCGCCCTGCGGCATCTCCTGGTGCAGGATGCCGCTGCCGGCGGTCATCCACTGGATGTCGCCGGCGCCGAGGCTCCCGCGATTGCCGAGGCTGTCGCCGTGCTCCACCGTGCCCGCGAGCACATAGGTGATCGTCTCGATGCCGCGATGCGGGTGCCAGGGGAAGCCTGCGAGGTAGTCCTCGGGGCGATCGTTTCTGAAGTCGTCGAACAGCAGGAACGGATCGTAGTCCGAGGTATCGCCGAATCCGAACGCGCGTCGGAGTTTCACGCCGGCGCCTTCAAGGGTCGGCTTCGAGGGAACAACTCGCTTGACGGCTCTGATCGACACGACGTGACTCCTTGTTCCAGGCGGGTCTAAATACCCGCCTCTACGGCTCGGGTCTCAAGACCCGCCTCTACGGCTACCGGCTACCAGCTACCGGCTGGGTCTTGACGTAGAGTTCGCCGGCTTTGCGGAACTCCACCGACTTCTCTTCCATGCCCGCTTCGCGAATCTGCTGGCTCAACTCCATGGAGCAGAACTTCGGTCCGCACATCGAGCAGAAGTGCGCCACCTTCGCCCCGTCCGCGGGAAGGCTCTCGTCGTGATACGCGCGCGCGGTCACCGGGTCCATCGCCAGATTGAACTGATCCTCCCACCGGAACTCGAACCGCGCCTTCGACAACGCGTCGTCCCAGGCCTGGGCCCGCGGATGGCCCTTGGCGAGATCGGCGGCATGCGCCGCAATCTTGTAGGCGATGACGCCGGCCTTGACGTCGTCACGGTTCGGGAGGCCCAGATGCTCTTTCGGTGTCACGTAGCAGAGCAACGCGGTTCCGTACCAGCCGATCATCGCGGCCCCGATCGCCGACGTGATGTGGTCGTACCCCGGCGCCACGTCAGTGGTGAGCGGGCCCAGCGTGTAGAAGGGCGCTTCGCCGCACCATTCGAGCTGCTTCTCCATGTTCTCTTTGATGAGATGCATGGGAATGTGCCCCGGGCCCTCGTTCATCACCTGCACGTCGTACTCCCAGGCGATGCGGTTCAACTCGCCCTGGGTCTTCAGCTCGGCGAATTGCGGCTCGTCGTTCGCATCGGCGATCGAGCCCGGCCGCAGGCCGTCGCCGAGCGAGAACGACACGTCGTAGGCGCGCATGATCTCGCAGATCTCGCGGAAGCGCGTAAAGAGGAAGTTCTCCTGATGGTGCGCGAGGCACCACTTCGCCATGATCGAGCCGCCGCGCGAGACGATGCCCGTGACGCGTCGAGCCGTCATCGGGATGTAACGCAGCAGGACGCCGGCGTGGACGGTGAAGTAGTCCACACCCTGCTCGCACTGTTCGATGAGCGTGTCGCGATAGACCTCCCACGTGAGATCTTCCGGCCGCCCGCCCACTTTCTCGAGCGCCTGATAGATCGGCACCGTGCCGATCGGCACCGGGGAGTTGCGAACGATCCACTCGCGTGTCGCGTGGATGTTCTTCCCGGTCGAGAGGTCCATGACGGTGTCGGCGCCCCACAGCGTGGCCCACTGCAGCTTCTCGACCTCGTCCTCGATGGACGAGCGCACGGCGGAGTTGCCGATGTTCGCGTTGATCTTCACCAGGAAGTTACGGCCGATGACCATCGGCTCGAGCTCCAGGTGATTGATGTTCGAGGGAATGATCGCGCGGCCGAGCTCGACCTCAGCACGCACGAACTCGGCTGGCAGGCCTTCGCGCAAGGCGACGAATTCCATCTCAGGCGTGATCTCACCCCGCCTGGCGTAGGACAGCTGCGTGCCGACGTGGCCCGACCCGCGCCGCGCCGCAATCCAGGGCTCGCGCAATTTCGGCAGGCCTGCGCGCGCGTCATGTCCCTGGGGACCACTCGTGTCGTACAAGCGGATGGACGGTTCGCCGCCCCCGAGCGCCACCTCGCGCACGGGCACGCGGATAGAGGCCGTGGTGGCCCCGCCGTCCTTCGTCAGGGCGACCGTGCGCTCGTCGTACACCTTGCGGGAATTCGGATACGCCGATGCGAAATCGATCATGAGCGGTGCTCTCCTGTGAGGCGCTGCAATCGGCGGGTAGAGGCGGGAAGCTCGAATCGCCGCGCTCCCTTCGCCGGTTTCAACCGGATCAGGTTCCAAGGGTTTGTCTCAATCCCGACTTACGGGATACCCCTGACGGCCAAGTGGGATTATACCTGCCGATCACACGATAATGCCTGTATGCGCAACCTTCTGCTGCTCAGCTTTCTCCTGGCCGGTGTGATCGAGTGGAGTGCCCAGGCGCAAGCGCCGCCCACGCAGGCGCAGCCGAAACCCGCACCCGCCCCACCCAAGGCTGGTACTCCCACCACGCAGACTCCGCCCCCGAAGACGACTCCGCCCACCCGCACTGCCGCGCCGCGCCGGGCACCAGCGCCCGCAAACTCGCGCAGCGGGATGGCGATCACGGCGACGAGCCCTCAGGGTGCCACGTTGTCCGGCGTGCGCGTCGAGTTGATGGGGCCGACGGAACGAGGCGGAGAGACCGACGGCAGCGGCCAGGTCAACCTCCCCGGCTTGCTCGCCGGCACGTACCGTCTGCGCTTCAGCGGCGAGCGTGTGACGACGTTCGAGCGTGAAGTGACCGTGCGAACGGGTCAGGTCGCCGACGTCGACGTCACGCTGAACCCGGCGCCGGAACCGCGCGTCATCACGGCACCGGCTCCGGTGTTGCCTCCAGGCCCGACCACCGCGCCCCTCGGGCCGAAAGGACAGCCGCTAACCGTCGCGATTCCGGATTTCCTCGAGAAGGAATACGTGGGCCGGCAGCCGCGGCGTGAGTCCCTGCTGTCCTGCAGCGGCAGCGAACGGGCGACGATGATCCAGTTGAACGAGCCGATGCCCGAACGGCTCTATGAAAAGGCCGATGCGGTGTACTACGTGCTCGGCGGCGAGGGCTCGATTCAGATGAACGGGCGCGAAACGAAGTTGGGGACCAACGGCTTCGTGTCGGTCCCTCGCGGGACCTCACATTCGTTCGCTCGCCGCGGGACTCGCTCGCTGGTGCTGCTCGCCGTGCTCGGCGGTGAGCCCTGCGAACAGGCGCATTAGGAGAGCGCTCACGATCCGGCTAAAGCCGGACACTACGTGCCTCAAGGCACGCGCTGGCGGGGCCGGTCGGCGTCGAACGCGAAGCCGACGAAGTCGGCGGCTTGTCCCGGACGCAGCAGCAGCGTCGTGAACATGAAGACCATCGCGTAGCGGCCATCGGTTGTGCGCGCCATGCTCACCGGCTGCTGGTGCGCGATGTGCCAGTCGTAGATGTTGTCCCAGACGTCGATCCCGATCTCGATGAAGTCGGGATACTTCTGCGTCGCGCGGATCCAGGTGCGCTGCTGCTGCCGGATTCGGCCCACGCCGCGCCACTTGCTGGTGTAGACCTCCTCGAACTGCTTTTCGACGGTGTTCCGGAGCGCGTCGATCGCGCCCGCCACCTGCGCGTCATCAGCCACCGCAGCCTCCGACGTGCCCGTCGCCATCAGCGTCGTCAGACCTGCCAGCAGGCCGCCTCCCATCACTGCGCGGCGTTCAACCATCTCGACCTCCCGCGCGTTCAGCGCGTCACGGTAAGGGTGGCCCGGTAATCCGAGGGTGCGATCGTGCGGCTGCTGAACGGATACGGCTGCAGCTCAACGAGTGCGATGCGCACTTGTTCGTAGGGCACCGTCGCGCGGCTCGAGTCACCGGTGTGCAGCTCGTACGGCGAGAGCGTCGTCCCGTCGCGCACGCGAATGTGCACAAGCGCATCGCCGCCCTGGATGCAGAGCGCGTCCGCCGGGCATCGTGAATCCCCCGTGACTTCGACGAACTGCACGAGAATGTCGGCGTCCTGAATCGTCGCGGTTTCTGACGGCGCGAGCGTGAATCGCTCGTTCAAGGCCACGGTGGGTCCGATTGGACTCTTTTCATCACAGCCTGTGGCCGCGAGAAGACACATCACCAGCGTCAGGCTACGCATGAGCGTGGCTCCAGCAGAGTCCGTGCCAACCCCACGAACCACGAACCACGAACCACGAACCACGAACCACGAACCACGAACCACGAACCGTTCAAGGCTCATAGACAAACGACCAGGCGGTGGCACCGTCGCGCAATCCTTTCGCGACATCGACGCGCATGACGCCGGGAAGACCGGGTACGCCGAGGCGAGCCCCCACCCCAAGATCGACGTCACCTCTCGATCCTGCCTCGACTCTGCGGTCAACACGCACGGCATCCAGAAAGACGGCCGCACCTAGACGCACTCCAGGAGTGCGACTCCACCAATGTTGTACTTCCGCCGACGTGTACGCGAGGCGCCGGCCAAGCTGTTCCACCCGCAACTCGCCCTCGGTGACCACCGGATGGGCCCGCAACGGAACACCGCGCGCGCGCCCGGTGTCACCAGCGAACCAGATGTCGGCGGGAGCGAACGCGGTCGCGGTGCCAATGCCTGCTCGCGTCAGAAAGACGCGGCCTCGACGTTCTCTCGTCGAGCGCATCGTCCCGCCGATCTCGATGGTCCCGAAGGAATCGGTCCCTTGCCAACCCGACAGATCGATGCGGGCGTCCACGCGATCGCCAGGCGTGATGAAGTGGAGACCCGCCGCGACGAGGCTGAAGCTGCCCCGCCCGTCCCATCGCTCGACGCCTCCGCGCAGCTCCGTGCGCGCCCACGGCGTCACCCAATTGGATACGGTTGCATGCGCGCCGCGACGGTGCGATGCCGGAACTTCGCCCCCCGTGAATGGCTGCCGCTCCGCAAACGCGTCCACGCCCCACACGCCTCCCCACGGTGCGGGCGCCGTAAAGGCGCCGCTGACACGCGGCCGACCGGGCCAGAATCGCCAACCCGCCGTGAAGCGCTCGCCGCCACCGGTGAATGCGCCGGTCGAGATCTCCACCTCGCGCCTGAACGCCGCGATGACGCCGAGCGCCACGTAGCTCCATCGATCGTCGGGAACGAGCGGACGCTCCAGCACAGTCGCCCGCATCTCCGCGCGTCCGGACGGGACGGGCACGAACTCGAGCTCCGCCGACGATGCCGACGGCAGTTCCCGCAACCGCCGGCGCGTCATGGTGAAGAGCTGCGGTGTGAGCACCTCGGCGCGTGAGATCGCGAGCAGACGTTCCACGATGCGCGGCCGCGTGCGCACGAGGCCATCGATCCGGATCAAATCCACGCGCGGCTCCTCGACACGGTTCCATGCCTCGAGTGCCCCGTCGCGGTCGTTCTGGACGAAGCGACTCGTCGCCAGCAGACGCCACGCATACGCGTCGGCCGGATCCGCCGTCAGCGCAGCGGCCGCGAGGTCACTGACCTCCGGCCATCGGCGCTGCAAGAGCCGGACGCCGGCCAGCTCGCGCAGCGGCGCGGATCCGCGACAGGACAGTGCCGACGTCAGGCGGCGTTCGGCGGTATCCAGATCATTTGCCTGGGCCGCACGCACGCCGTCCGCGACCAGCCCTTCGCACGATGAGTCACCGGTCAGTGCGAGTGCGGGTGGCACGGGCGGTTCGGATCGAGCGGTGTCCGGCAGCACGACCGCCGTCCAGCGGCCGGCGGCCGCCCAGCGTCGATCGAACTCGTCACGACTCATCGTACGGAACGGCGCGCGAGCGGGATCGTGAAACACGATCGCCCGCGGTGTCGCGCCGACGAGGACGATGTAGTGGAAGGTGCCGGGACGATCTTCGACCAGCGTCAACAGCGGGCGGCCACGCGCGAGCTCGCGCGAGATCGCCTCGTCGGTTCCCTCGACCGCGATCGTCGTCCACCCGCGAGCGCGAAGGTCGTCCACGAGCGCGGTCGTACGAATGCCGGACGCGCTGCGATCGACAAGGTGCGCGAACGACTCGGCGTCGAGGCCGCGCTCACCCCAATAGCGAAGCACCATCGCCGCGGCGGCGCCGCCGCACAGAGCCTCCGACTGGGAGATGAAGGGCACGTCGAGGATCGAGAGAGGCCGGTCCGGTTGCTGGGCTCGCGCCTCTCCGTACACAAAAATGGCGGCGAGTAGTAGACAGGACGACACGCGCATACGGCGTGCGAACGTCGTCCCGACTGCCACCGGCCGCCTGACGGCCAATCTGACCTGTTAGTTGACCGCGACGATGAGCAGGATGAGCACCAGCAACGCGATGATGATCATCGTGGTCGAGATCGTGATCTTGGACTGCCCGCCGGCCAGCGCCTGGTCCACCTGCCGCGCCTGGGCCGCAAGCTGAGTCAGCTGCTGGCCGTCGAGCGATGCTGCCGCGGTCGTCGCGCGCCGCAGGTCGAGACCTGCCTTGCCGGCAACGGCCTTGACCTCGGGATTGCTGAGAACGCGAAGCAGATCGGCCCGATCAGCCGCGCCCGTCGCGACATGCTGTTGGAGCGCCGCGTCGATGGCCGACGGCGAGGCGGCGTGCGGTGTCTGCGCCTGGAGGCGCGGAACCACGGTGACAAGGGAAAGCAGGATAACGAGAACGGACGTGGACGTTCGCATGCGTGAACAGCCCTCCTAGTGCACGCATTGTAACGTTGGACCGCTGATCGCATGAAACGGCAGGAAGTCTGAGGGACTGATGGGCTGGCCGGGCGTGCCGTTTCCCGTCCCAGGGCGTTAACAAGTGTGAGAGCAAGGTGGCGAGGACGCCTCTTGTTGGTCCTCCGCAATGACACTAGGATCCATGACGATCGAGGCGCCCGATGCCGAACGAGCCGCTTGAAACGACGGTTGCACTGCTTGATCGCGCCAAGAAGGGCGACTCCGACGCGGTGGAGAAGCTGCTGGAACGGTGTGTGCCGCCCCTGCGCCGGTGGGCAACCGGCCGGCTCCCGCAGTGGGCACGGGGCCTGGTGGAAACCCAGGATCTCGTACAGGATGCCATCCTGCGGACCCTGCCCCGGCTGCCCTCCTTCGAAGCCCTGCACCCCGGAGCCCTCCAGGCTTTTCTCCGGCAGGCGGTCGCCAACCACATCGTCGACGAGATTCGAAAGGTCAAACGCCGCCCCGGCCAAACCGATCTCTCGGAGGCGCAGCCGGACCCGGCCCCCTCCCCGCTGGAGTACGCCATTGGACGTGAGGGCTTCGAGCGCTATGAAGCGGCGCTCCAAAGCCTCAAGCCGGCGGATCGGGAGGCCATCATTGCCCGCATCGAGCTCCAACAGAGCTACGAGGAAGTCGCCTTGGCGCTGGGCAAGCCAAGCGCCAGCGCGGCACGCATGGCCGTCACCCGCGCCCTCGCCCGGCTCCTCGAGGCCATGTCCGCCCACCCGCGCGACAAGCCCGATCAACACAAACCAGACAAACCAGACCCGGATGACCTGTAGCTCCGGTCACGGCTCCCGTCACGAACATGTCGGTCCTCTTTCGCGAGAAGACGGCCACCGACGAGGTAAGATCCGCGCTCATCGGCTCTCAGCCCATGAGCGACGACGACGACAAGAAGCTCGCTGAACTGATCCAGGCGATCGCCGACGGCAATCCCGTCGACCTGAAGGAGCTCGCGAATCTCTCGACAGGAGACGACCGCGGTCGTCTCCTGCACGACCTCCAGATCATCGCCGGCGTCGCGAATGTGCACCGCTCCCAGATCGAAGAGAGCGAGAACGTTCCGGACGAGGACACCAAGCCGGTTGTCGTCAACCAGAACTGGGGCAAATTCCTTCTCGAGAAAAAGCTGGGTGAGGGCACGTACGGCCAGGTGTATCTCGCCCGCGACACGTTTCTGACCCACACGGTTGCGCTGAAGCTGCTCAAGCCGCTGCGCATCGATCGATCCCGCCTCCTCCATGAGGCGCGGACGCTCGTCAAGGTGCGCCATCCGAACGTCGTGGCCGTGCACGGCGCCGAGGTGCACAACGGCGTCGCCGGGTTCTGGATGGACTTCATCCAGGGTCAGACCCTCGCAGAGGTGATCGTACGCGAAGGCCTGCGGAGCGCGCCCGAGGCGGCGATTCTGGGCCAGGAGATGTGCAAGGCACTCGCCGCGGTGCATGCCACGGGCATCGTGCACCGAGACATCAAGCCGCAGAACGTGATGCGCGAGACGGGCGGCCGTGTGGTGCTGATGGACTTCGGGGCCGTCGAGATCATGGAGAGGACGGGCGAGTCCGACACGCCCCGCATGGGCACGCCGTTGTACCTTGCGCCCGAGCTCTTCACCCCCGGCGTCTCAGCGACGCCGCAGTCCGACATCTACGCGCTGGGCGTGCTGCTGTTCTACCTCGTCACCGGAAGCTATCCCGTGCAAGGCACGGGGATTGACGACCTCGTCACCTCACACTCGCTGGGCAGACGTCGTCACCTCGCGGACTTGCGACCCGACTTGCCGGACTCGTTCGTGCGCGTGATCGAGACGGCGCTGGCTCGCAATCCGCACCTTCGTTTCCCGACGGCGGGCACCATGCGGGCCGCGCTCGAGGCGGTCGTCGTTCCATCAAGCCCTCTGCCGCTGCCACCGCCTGCACCTGCGCCGGTGTCTTCCGAAATCCACGTACAGATCCCGAGATGGATGCTGCGGCTCATGGTCGTTCCCGTGGCCATCACGGGCCTCGGTCTTATTAACACGGCCGCCTTCAACATCACATTCGGGCGAAGCGGCGGATTCGGCAGCGAATCCCCGTTCGACTGGTTCGTGTGGGGTGCGAAGTCGCTCGTCGCGCCGGTCGTCTACAGCCTGATGACCGTTGCGGTCGTGACCGGGATCGTGGCCTTGGGTCGCGTGCTGTGCCGAATCGTCCCGGCCGTCGGATCGGCGACCTCCCGGCTTTGTGAAAAGGTCGAAACCTTCGCGCGCGCGCGAAAGCTGGACGACCCGACCCTCCTGCTGCAACTGGTCACAGGGGCTGGCGCCCTGGCAATCGGCCTGCTCGCCTGGAGCTACTGGCCGCAATACACCGCCTTCTCCACGTACATCGACGATGCCCCGGTGGAGTGGCTGGCGCTTCTGCAACCAGACAACGGCCTGGTGTACGACCGATCGGCGCGACTGCTGGAGCAAGTGCTCGTCGTGTACTGTTTCGCGCTCTACGCCGTTAATAGGATTGCGAGCCGCTCGAACGTGCACATGCACAGGGGGCTGAGGGGCTGCGCCGTGGCGTTGCCCGTGCTCGCACTCGTGCTCTTGAGGGAACTGCCGTATCGCACCGTGTATCACAACGACGTGTTCGAGCGCGTGGACATCGGCGAGACCCGCTGTTACGAGATCGGGACACGACCCGGAGAACGGCTGCTGCACTGCCCGGATATCGCTCCGCCTCGGAACCAGGTCGTCAGCAGCACTGATCCGCGCGTGCGTCCACGAGGCATCGTCGAAAGCGTCTTCACCCCGCGCGACAAGTCGCGGGTGATCGAATAGTCGCGTCCGCAAGGACGAGAGAGGACAGCCGTCATGAGGGCCGCGCGTGTGTTCGTCGCGTTCGCAGTCATCTGGAGTATGCAGCTCGGGGTGTCGTACGCCTTGGAGGATTTTCTCGACAAGTTGAGCGGCCCCGGACCATTTTGGGGCTTCTCGTTACCGTATCGCTTCGTCTGTTTTTCGAGAAGCAACGACCAGACTGATTTCAGGACTGTTCCGGCGCTAGCCGCGTTCGACACGAACCCTCAAACGGACAGCAAAACGTTCGTGACCTGGATGACGCCGACCCAACAAGCCGCCGGCGTCTTTCCATCCAGCATCCCGACGCCTGTGCCCACGCCGGGTCCAGGCACGCTCACGCAAAGCCAGCAATCGGGGTACCGCCGAGAGCAGGCGCGGCGCGATTGTTACATCGATCAGCGCGTGAACAGCTATGTGACGCTAACTCCCGGCTTCTACCGCAGCTTCAAGAATCGTCTATTCCCTGCCGACCCCAAGAACGACGACTATAAGGTCACGATCCTGCGCCTCGATGCGATCTATACCTTTCGACTGAACCGGGTCGTCGATATCGGGGCCGGAGTCGGAGTGGGCCGGTTCTCTGGAGAAGTGTTCAACTCGTTCACGCGGGCGTCGGTGACGCCGATCTACGTCTATTTCGCCCCACTCGCATTTCGCGGCGACAACCAGGTGAGCCGCGCCCTGCGCTTCGGCATCGGCCTCTCGACGTATATCGGCGACTTCACCGCGTCAGACTTCTGCAATAAGAGCGGCGTGTCCTGCGCCGGGATTGACGCCCGCTTTGTGAGCGAGAAGGAGCGGCTCCTCAAGTGGTCGATCGACGTCGACCCGGTTCTCCTCCTCTATCTCTTCGGTAAGAAACCTGTCTGAGGGCGCGATCCCGGGCGGCGTGACATGAGCGACGCATTCTCCGCCTGGGTGTCGGCGCTCGAGGCACGACACCTGGCGGACCTGCGCGTGCCGGAAGTGACGCGGGCGTTGCGCGCGCTGTCGTCCGCCTACGTCGAGCGCAGGCATGGGGGCGGGGGCTCCGCAGGAGCGACGAGATCGAAGGTGCAGGGGACGCTCGACAGCGCTGGAAAGCGCGCCGCGTTCGCGCTGTTCTACGCTCCCCTCCACTTCATCGCGGTCAGCCACGTCATTCGCGCAATCGGCGCCGACCAGCCCGCGCCTCCCGCCATCCTCGATCTCGGATGCGGGACCGGTGCGGCCGGCGCCGCCTGGTCGCTGGCGGCAGGATCGCAGCCGGTTGTCACGGGAATCGATCGTCACCCCTGGGCAGTGGAAGAAGCGCGGTGGACCTACCGACAGCTGGGGATCAACGGGCGCGCGCGCCAAGGCGACGTCACACGCATGCCGGCACCCCGCCGCGGCGGGGCGATCATCGCCGCCTACCTCCTCAACGAGCTGGCAGACGCGTCACGCATCGGCGTCGAAGATCAACTCGCCAACACGGTCGAATCGGGCGGACACATCCTGGTCATCGAACCAATTGCACGCGGCGTCGCGCCATGGTGGGATCGGACCGCGGCGCGCTTCGCGAAGCTCGGAGGACGCGCCGATGAGTGGCGCTTCCCGATCGAGCTGCCGCCCACGTTGCAACTGTTCGACACTGCCGCGGGCCTGAACCATCGCGAGCTGACGCTCCGCAGCCTCTACGCCTGAGCGCGAGGTCCGACGCGGCCGGCGGCGGCCGTTGGTCGCCGCCGGCGACATGGCAATCTCACGGCATCCACGATGTCCGCGCGCGGTATGGGTTCATGCAGGATCCCAACGTTCCTGAAGCGCTGGCGCTGGCGCGCAACGCCGTGCGGGCCACGGCGTTCTTTCGTCTGCCGCCTGAACACGTCGTCGAATTGGGCGTGCAGGTCGAGATGTAGGTGGTCCGGAATCGTGTCAGGCCGAATCAGTGGCCCGCGCCCGTCGTGGCCTGCGGCCACACGCATGCACCAGCCCGCCCAACACGACGAACAGCGTGCCGTCGAGAAGACCGCTGACGACGACGTATCGGGTGGGGACGGTGAATTGCTGGTAGTACTCAGGCTCGAGCTGTTGCTTGCGGACATACGGATCGCTCGCCAGCAGCGTCGTCAGCCGTGCTGACACCTCCCAGACCTGCACCAGCACCAGCAGGTGAATGATGCCGGCCACCAAGATGCCGAAGAGCGCGAGGCGCCTGGAGGGATCGCTCTTGCGCAGAAACTCGCGAGTGGTCTCCGACGTCAGCAGCCAGCCAACGGCGACGAGCACCGCGGCGATCGTGCTCCAGACTCCACGCACATACGTGTCGTCGTTGTTCCTGAAGGCGTCGTACAGCAGTTGGAAATTGAACTGCGAGGCGTCCACGTCCTGCCACTCAGAGCTGCGACGTGCACTGGGGACAGCGGGTCGCGCGAATCGGGATCGCGGACGTGCAGAACGCGCACTCTTTGGTATTGGGCGCCGCGGCGGGCGCTGGTTTCTCGATCGAGCTCTTGAGCCGGTTGACCTGCTTGACGATCAGAAAGACGACGAGCGCCACGATCAGAAAGCCCACGATCTCGTTGATGAACTGTCCGTAGGCAATCACCGGAATGCCCTTGGCTTTCGCGTCCGCCAGCGATATGGGCAGACCCTTGGCGCTGTCGAGGACGAAGAAGAGGCTCGAGAAGTCGATGCGGCCGAGGACCATGCCAATCGGTGGCATGAGCACGCCCTCGACCAGCGTGGTCACGATCTTGCCGAATGCGGCGCCGATGATCACGCCGACGGCGAGATCGAGGACGTTGCCGCGCGAGATGAATTCCTTGAATTCCTTCAGCATGAGCGCGCCCCCAGGGTGGCCAGTCTGTCTGGCGGTGGAAAGACTACCAGAGATCCAGATTGGGAGTCAGAGTTGGGGTCAGAGTCGACAGCTGGTACGGCCGTCGAGGATCGCGGAATCTGCCTCATTGGGAACGCGGAAGGTTGTTAGCTCTTGCACACTGCCGATCGCGCATTGGCCAAAGCAGGCGCGGGAATGCGTGGTCGCTACGTGACACGGTTCGTGCAACACGCCATTGAATGGCTCGCTCTCATCGCGTCAGGATCGCCGGCGTAACGCAGCACGTCATCCAACGGGGCAACAACAGATCTGACATCTTCAGATGCCCAAGCGACTATGAATTCTTCCTCGCCACTATGCAGGCGGTGTCCACGCGGCATCAGATGGACATCCACTCCTATGCGTTGATGACCAACCACGTTCACCTTCTGGTCACCCCACGTACAGCGACAGCAGTATCAACGGCAATGCAGGCTCTCGGGCGGAAGTACGTGCGCCACTTCAACCGCCGGTACACAAGGACCGGAAGCCTCTTTGACGGCCGTTACCGCTCAATGGTCATCGATACTGAAGCGTACCTTTTCACATGCATGCGATACGTGGAACTCAATCCTGTTAGAGCTGGTCTGGTGGCTGGACCCGATGCGTATCGATGGTCGAGTAATTCTGCCAATGCGCTCGGGGCTCCCAACCCGATACTCGTTCCACATCCGTTGTACGTATCTCTTGGCGAGTCGCCTGCCGTGCGTCAGCAGAATTGGCGCGCAATCTGTGGGGAGGTCCTCTCGGCTGAGCAGCTGGCGGAGGTACGGGATGTCGCACATCATGGAGGCGTGCTGGGTCGAGTCGCACTCCACTCCGTCGACGCCAGCACTCAGGTCTAGCGGGGGTCAGCGTCGGGGTCAGCGTCGGGGTCAGCGTCGGGGTCAGAGTCGGGGTCAGACCCCAGCGTCACCGGCCGCCAGCCAGCGTCACCGGCCGAAGCGGGAAGCGGTCAGCGTCACATCGGCCCTGGCCCATGCCGCCTTGAAACGCGCCTCGGTCAGCGCGACGTCGGCGGTCTTGTTCTGCACCCGCAGCGCCTGCAGCAGCCCGAAGAGCGCCCACCCGTTCTCGCGATTCCGACGCAGATCCTCCCAATAGACAGTCTCCGCCTCCGCCGCCCGGCCCGCCTTGAGGAGAACAGCCCCGAGCGCCAGACGCGGCGGGAAGTGAAACTCCGCCGGCTCGGTGTAGACGAGGCTCTCCTCGAGACGAACCGCGCGGTCCAGATGCGAGATCGCCAGATCGTAGTTGCCCCGCGCAGCCGCGATCTCCCCCGCGAGCACTTCCGGCGCCGGCGCGACGATCACCGACGCGAGATTCGGCGAGAACAGCGCCTCCTTCATCGACGCGTCGGACGTGAGCGCCACGAGCGTCCGCAACTCATCCTCCGCCGCCGGAAGCTGGTCCTTCGCGACATACGACAACCCGCGCGCGTAGTGCCACACCGCGCGGAGGACGGGGCTGAACGCGGGCGGCTCGGGCTCCTTCAACATCTCATCCCAGCGGCCGAAGCGCGTCAGGGCGTAGTACGGCACCATGCGGAACCCGGCCGTCAGCGGCAGCGCCTTGAGTGTGTCGTTGTCGATCTTCGACGCGAGCTGTCGCGAGGACTCGATCGCCAGCGTGCTCTGACCGTCCACCGTCGCGGCAAACCACAGGAAATGGATGTTGTGCGGGTAGTAGGCCATCGGATACAGGCCTTGAGCGCGGCACTGGCTGATGTAGTCCTCATCGGCGGCCACGGCGAGCTGATTGCTCTTGATGGCATCGGCATAGCGACCCACACGCTGATAGATGTGGGCCGGCATGTGAACCATGTGGCCGGCGGCAGGCATCAGCGTCAGCAGCGTGTCCGCAGCCTTCTCCGCCTTCTCCGGTGTGGACGTCCCTTCCATCAAATGGATGTACATGTGCACGGCGCCAGGATGCCGTGGATTGCGCGCCATCACCTGCTCGGTCAACGCGACGACCTCGTCAGTCCGCGCGTGCGGCGCGCCGTCGCGCTGCCAGTATCCCCACGGACGGAGATCCATGACCGACTCCACGTAGAGCATGGCGGCATCGAGGTCGCTCGGAAACCGCTCGTGCACGCGCCGCATCGCGTCGGCGTACGCCGCGTCACGGGGCCGCCGATCCTCAGCACGGCCAGAATAGCGCTCGGCCAGCGCCTCGATGTAGGCCCGCTCCCGCGATGTGGCGCGCCCCTTCAGCGACACGGCTTTCTGGATCATCTCGTAGGCGTGCGGCTCCTCGTTGGGCTCCATCAGCGCATTGATGTTGGGACCGAGCACCAGCGCCTGGCCCCAGTAGGCCATCGCCAGATTCGGATCGAGACGCGCCGCCTCACGAAACGCGCGACGTGCCTCGGCGTGATTGAACGCGTAGGCGAGATTGAGCCCCTGATTGATGAAGGCCTGCGCCTGACGATTGCGCGTGGACACGGGAAAGGCGTGCGTGCCCAGGCTCTGCAGGCGCGGCGCCAGGGCGCCACTCGGCGACTCCTGCGGTCCCCCGGGTTCCGTGTAGTGCACGTGACCACCAGACACCGGCGCGGGCTGCGCGGCCACCGGCGGCACGTGCGCGAACAGCGTGAACGCGGCCATAAGAGCCGCGATCAAACGAGCATGCAGCATGGAGTGCTCCTTCATCGAACCAGCGAGGGTCGAGGCCCGCTATGCGCGGGTACGTGCGCGAGAAGCGGTCGACGCCAACCGAGGATACAACACGGAAACAGATCAGCCAGCTACACTGAACGAAGCACGCTGACCAAACGACACTGACCAAGTGCGATGCCGCCCTATCGACTGACGGAACCTGCCGTCTTCACCTTCGTCCTGATCCCGGTCCTGCTCGTCATCGCGCTCGCGTGGTGCACCGTCTGGGCGTGGCGTCGGGCCGGTGCGTCTCCACCAGCGGCGCGACGTGCAGGACTGTCGGCGACCTTCGCGGCCGGATCGTGGATGGCCCTGACGTGGGCGGCCGCGGCGTCCGGCATCTTTCGGCAGTGGGACCGGGACCCACCGCCGTTCGCGCTCCTCGTCGTCGGTGTGATCGGCGTGGCGGTGACATTGTCCTTCGGCACCATTGGCCGGCAAATCGCCACGCAGGCGCCACTCTGGCTGCTGGTCGCGATTCAGAGCTTCAGGCTGCCGCTCGAATTGGCGATGCACGGGCTGTACGAGCGCGGCATCATGCCGGTGCAAATGAGCTACTCCGGGCGGAACGTCGACATCATCACCGGTGCCACGGCCGTGGTCGTCGCGCTGCTCGTCAAGACCGGCCGCGGCGGGCGCGGACTGGTCGCCCTGTGGAATGTGCTCGGGCTGGGGCTGCTGGTGAATGTCGTCGTGGTCGCGATCCTGTCGACACCGCGCTTCAGCTACTTCGGAAACGACCACCTGAACGTCTTCGTGACCTATCCCCCTTTTGTCTGGCTGCCCGCCGTGATGGTCGTCGCGGCGCTGGCCGGACACCTCGTCATCTTCCGAGCGCTTTCTCGCTGACGGGATTGGCGACGTCCCGGGCGGTTGAAACAGAACTGATATACAAGGATATAATTCGTCTCTTCTGCCACGACCCAAGGTCGATGTCAGGAGGAGGGGGCGACTTGCAGCTATGAGTGACCAAAGCCTGGAGCAACTGCTGGGAACCGTCGGCAGTCCCGTCGAACTGTTGCGCAACTCGCAGATCGGACCGTATGCCTTTCCCGTCGTGCGCGCTGAGTTCACGAACTGGAGAGATGAGCAACGATCCTGGCGGGAGACCTGCGCGCTGTTCGACCAGTCTCACCACATGACGGATCTCTATCTTGACGGTCCGGACGCCCTCAAGTTGCTGTCCGATCTTGGCGTGAACAGCTTCAAGAACTTCAAGGTCGATCAGGCCAAGCAGTTCATCGCGTGCAATCCCGATGGATTCGTGATCGGTGACGCGATCCTCTTCTATCTCGCCGACAACAAGTTCAGCCTCGTCGGCCGGCCGTCCTCACTCAACTGGGTTCAATACAACCTCGAGGCCGGCAAGACGAAATACAACGCCACGGCCGAACGCGACGAGCGCTCGGCCGTCAATCGCGGCACGCGCAAGTACTACCGGTATCAGGTGCAGGGTCCCTTTGCGCTCAAGGTCATGGAGAAGGTCACGGGCAAGGCTGCACCCGACATCCGGTTCTTCAACATGGCGACGCTCTCAGTCGCGGGGCGAGACGTTCGTGCCTTGCGTCACGGCATGGTCGGACAACCCGGATGGGAGCTCTTCGGCCCCTGGGAACAGGGCGAAGAGGTCAAGGCCGCGATTGTGAAGGCCGGCGAGGAGTACGGGATCCGGCAGGTGGGCGCGCGCACCTACCCGACAAGCTGTCTCGAGTCGGGATGGATTCCGTCGCCGCTGCCAGCCGTGTACTCCGGTCAGGAGATGAAGCCCTACCGGCAGTGGCTGAACGGCAAGAGCTATGAAGCGATGGCGTCACTCGGCGGCAGCTTCGACTCGCGCGATATCACCGACTACTACCTGACGCCGTACGACCTTGGCTACGGCGCCTTCGTCAAGTTCGATCATGACTTTGTCGGGAGAGCCGCGCTCGAAAAGATGGCCGCCAACCCGAGGCGCAAGAAGGTCACGCTGGTCTGGAACGGCAAGGACGTCACCCGTGCCCTGGGGTCGCTGTTCAACAGCACCGGCGACATCGACAAGTACATCGATCTGCCGCTGGCCAACTACGCGACGTTGCCGTTTGACACCGTCCTGGCTGACGGCAAGGTGATCGGGCTCTCGACGTATACCGGCTACATCTACAACGAGCGCGCGATGCTCTCGCTGGCGTCGATCGATGTCGCGCACAGCGAGCCGGGCACCCAGGTCACCGTCGTCTGGGGTGAAGCGGGGCGCGGGTCGGCGAAGCCAACCGTCGAGCGCCACGCGCAAGTGAAGATTCGCGCCACCGTGCAGCCGGCGCCGATCTCGGAAGTCGCCCGCGTGGCCTATCGTCCGAAAGCACTCGCGTAAGGGGGAGAGCGCATGATCAAGGTCATCGACATTCCGAGCAAGACGAACGCCCCGACTCCGGAAGGGCACGTGAGAAACGTGCTCGGCCCAACGGAGAACGCGACACGGGTGACGGTCGCTGTCCGGGAAGTCGATCCGGGCAAGACCTATCGCGTCGGGCACAGCGAGAAGACGCAGGTCGTCTACGTCCTCGAAGGTCAAGACGCGACGCTGACCTACACGAGCGCGGGCAAGACTGCCAAACACAAGACGCAGCGACGCGTGGGAGTCTATTTGGAGCCGGGCGACGAAGCCACGGTGACCGCTGCGGCAACCCCACTGGTTCTCCTGCTCGTCACGGTGCCGAAGCATACCGGCCGATCCACCGGCAACGAGTCGCCCGCCGGCTACTTCTTCGAGGAGTCACAGCTCCGAGCGCTCGTTGACGAGAAGCGGATCCGGGAACGTACCTTCTGGGTCAACAAGGAAACGGGACTGTCCGGCGCATGGGATCTGCAGCTCGGTCGCATGCAGTATGCGCCGAACGCGTATTCACCGCGGCACGTACACCACGCCTCGAAGACCAGCACCATCACACCGGAGCACTTCTATCTGATCGAAACAGGCACCGGCGAGGTGAAGCACGACGGCGGCAGCCTTCCTGTTGGTCCCGGCGGCCTGGTATGGATTCCGGCCGGGGAATGGCATCAGCTGATCGCGTCCGACACCGGTTTCGATTACATCGAGTTCCAGGCGCCCTTCGACTTCGTGACCACCATGGACCACGACCCGCTCGGCAAGAACTGGTACGTCAAGGGCACCGACGACGGAACCGGGAAACCCAAGCTGTGGGTCCAGAGCTGATCCGCTGACCTGCACGGCGGGTCTAAAGACCCGCCGCTACAGTTGGTCTGTACGTAGTTGGTCTGTACGTAGTGGCGGGTCTTTAGACCCGCCGTGCAGGTCAGCGGATCAGCTCTGGACCCACAGCTTG
>DATDOE010000095.1:0-24253 GCA_035293405.1 Vicinamibacterales bacterium
TGAGCTGATCGCCGCGATCGAACACTTCATCGACGGCTACAACCAGCGCGCTCAACCATTCGTCTGGACCAAGACCCCCGAACAGATCCTCGCCAGAGCCATCAAACAACAACCCACTTCAGGAACGCTGCACTAGGCGGCCTCAGGTTCCACGATCGGCGCCGCGAACGCCTCGAGCTCGGCTGCATGCGCGCGCGTAGTGCGACGTGCCCACACGGCGCCGACGACGAGCATGACAAGCACGGCCAGAAGCGTCCCGATGGTGGTTAAGACTCCGAGGGCGTAAAGGCTTGGCTCGAGGACGCTGACGGTAATCTCCGAGTAGATCTGTAGCGGGAGCGTCTGCACTGGCGAGGCGAGGAGCGTCCGCTCGAACTCGTTCCACGATAGCGTCATCCCTAGCAACGCGGCGCCGAAAAGCCCGGGCCAGACTATCGGCAGGGTCACGCGCGCGAAGGTCCTGATCCCCGAGGCGCCGAGGTCGCGAGCGCCCTCCTCGACGGTTTCGTCGTACCGGTTGAACACTGACAGCATGACGAGGAAGCCAAACGGGAGAGCCCACACGACTTGCGCCCCGAGCACGGTCGTGTAAAGCGTGCTATCCAGGCCGAGGAGCCTCCACCAAATTGTCATCCCGAGACCAAGCAGGAGCCCAGGGGTCATCAGCGAGAGGAGGACGAGATAGAGGAGCGGCCAACTGAGCAAGCGCAATCTGCGGTACGCCATCGCGAGTGAGAGAGCCAGGAAGCCCACGATCAGCCCTACCGTGAAGGCGAGAAGTAGTGAGCGAAGGGCAGCCGAGCGGACCTCCGCCGACTCCTCGCTGCCGAGGTATCGGTACCAGTAGAGGCTCAGGAGCCCGCGCGACGGGAAAGTGGCGCCCCCCTGGTTGCTCTGCAACGACAGGACCGCCATCACGAGCATCGGTCCGTACATGAAGATTAGGAAGAGCCCGAAGTACGCGGCAAGAGCTCCTTTGAACAGCGACGCCCGCGCGTTAGCCACCTTAGAGCTCCGTCCTCAGACGGGCGAACCGCAAGAGCAACGCTGATCCGAAGGACATGCCTAGCACAAGTACGACCGCCTGCGCCGCAGCCGCCGGAAATTGGAGCTGGGTGATGAAGTTTTGGATATTGACACCGATCGAGCCGACCTTCCCACCTCCGATGATCCGGTATGTCGCGAAATCGCCCATCGAGAGGACGAAGACGAAGACCGAGCCGATCAGGACGCCTGGGAGAGTCAGCGGGAGCACGACGTGAAAGAAGACGCGCGAGCCGCTCGCCCCCAAATCGCGAGCGGCCTCGAGGGCGCTGCGGTCGATTGCGGCAAGCTGGAAAAAGATCGGCGTGACCATGAAGAGAACGTAGATCTGCGTCATCACAAGCACGACGGCGAAGTCGCTGAATAGAAGCGCGCTGATCGGGTCGGCGCCGGCGCGCTGGAGGATTTTGTTGACTGCTCCTTGCTGCGAGAGGGTAGGCATCCAGGCAACGGTGCGGATGATTGCGCTCGTGAAAAACGGTGCCAGCGCTACGACGAAAAGCGCGATCGCCACTCGCTGTTTCTTCACTTGCGTGGCCAGAAAGTACGCGACGGGGTAGCCGATCACGAGCGAGATCGCCGTTGTGATCGCCGCGTTCCGCGTGACCTTCACAAGCGTCGGGAGATACTGCGAGTTTTCCGCGAACAGCGTCCTGTAGTTGTCGAGCGTCCAGGTTTCCTCGAAGCCGAAGATCGTTGGCGTGAAGAAGCTCACAACGACGATCACAGCAACGGGCACTACGAGAAAGAGCGCGAGCCAGATGAGTCCAGGTAGCCCCCACAACAGGGTCGCGAATCTCGCGCCCCCCCGTCGGTCGAATCGCTCCCCGCGCTCCGCTCCGTAGATCGCAGCCTCGCGCCCCGGCGCGTCACTCATCGAGCAGCTTCGCGTCGACGGGTTCGAACCGTGCTGCGACCAAAGTCCCGGTGAGCCCGCGAAGCTCGAGATACTGATCCTCGGGCGCCTTCGCAAGCAGCGGGTGCTCACCTGCCAGTAGATGTACCTTGACGACGTCGCCGAGATACTCGGTCGCCTTCACGATACAGCGCATCTCGTTCGCAACTGGCGGCCCGTGCTCGGCGCGCGAGACGCGAATGGCGTTCGCGCGCACCGCCGCGACGACAGGCTCGCCGAGAGGGGGCGTCGCAGCTGCGGCTGCCAGAGGGAGGGCGAGCATGCCGATCTCAGTCGCAACGAGCATTTGACCGGCCTCGAAGCCGGACACTGCGCCGCGAAAGATGTTGTTGTCGCCCATGAAAGTCGCCACGAAGAGGTTTTTGGGCGACTGCGTAATCTCGACAGGAGACCCGACCTGCATGACCCGGCCGGCCTCCATGACAACGATTCGGTCGGCCATCGACAGCGCCTCTTCCTGGTTGTGCGTGACGTGGATGAAGGTGATCCCGAGCTCGCGCTGGAGTTCGCGCAGCTCGACCCTCATTCGCAGCTGGAGCAGGCGATCAAGGTCGCCGAACGGCTCATCGAGGAGTAGCAGCTTCGGATTCGTGACGAGCACTCGTGCTAGTGCGACTCGCTGCTGCTGTCCGCCGGACAGTTCGAGGGGACGCCTGTAGCGGAGCTCGCGCAAGCCGACTAGCTCGATCATCTCAATTGCCCGCTCACGTCGCTCCTTGCGGCCAATACGTTGCATTTGAAGTCCGAACTCAACGTTGCCGAGCACATTCATGTGAGGGAAGAGTGCGAAGTGTTGGAAGACCGTCGTGGTGGGGCGCTTTGCCGCCGGAACGGCATTGAGGCGATCCCGGTCCAGTAGGATGTCGCCTGAGGTCGCGCTCTCGTGCCCGCCGATCATGCGCAGAATGGTCGTCTTCCCACACCCCGAAGGGCCGAGCAAGACGATGTACTCGCCATGGTCGACGTGGAAGTCGACCGCGTCGACAGCCACGACATCTCCGAAGATCTTCGTGAGCCCACGGAGTTCGAGGCCGCCTCGCCCGGAGGCAACCTGCGCCTCCGGGCGAGGCCTCGCATGACTTAAGTCAGGCTGCGTTCTCATCCTCGATCTGGACCGTCGTCTCGCGAATGGTCACCCCGGGGGCCGAGCCGAAGTCGTTCGTTCTAGGCCGAGACGAAGTCGTTCCAGCGCTGTGTCATGTATTGGGTCTCGGGCATGACGGTCTGCCAGAACGCATACTTGCAGACACGCCGGGCGAACGAGCCTCCCTCGCGCAGCGTACCCTTCGGGAGCAATCGTTTCCCGCTAGGCCCGACGAGAACTGTAGCCGCCGGCTTTCCGCCATACCAATAGTCCCATTCCGCCTTCGACAGATACTTCCTGACGTTTTTCGGCACGGGGCTGTAGTAGCCTTGACGGGCAACGATGGCGCCGGGTACGCCCGAAAGCCACCAGTTAAGGTAGTCGTAGACAGCGTCGAGCTTCTCGCCTTTCACATGCTTCGGAATGGCTAGGAAGATGCACCAACCCAGGTACCCCTCCTTGGGCGCCGCGTAGCCGACGTCGTGCCCCTGCTCGAGCAAGATCGTCTGCGCCGGCTGCCACATGCTCTCGATAACCACCTCACCAGCAGCCATCAAGCTTGCCGACTCCTCGAACGTGCTCCACAGGGCTCGGAAGTAGCCCTGCTTCTTGAGGTCAATAGTCATCTTCGTCAGATTGTCGATTTCGGCGCGGCTCATGTTCCCGAGGTTGCGAACCTTGAGCTTCCCCGCAGATTGGAGCGCGAGCGCGAGTTCCTGCGGACCGCTGGCTGGATCGTTGATGATGCCGATCCGGCCTTTCCAACGCGGATTGACGAGCTCCGCCCAGGTGGTCGCGGGCCTGCCGAACACCTTGCGGTTGTATCCGAAGGAGTCGACGTTGTACACGTTCGGGAGACCGAAGATGTAGCGCGATTGAGGCACTTTGTTCCTTAGGGAGGCCTGGAAAGGCGTCCCGCCGGTCAGCCGCCTTGGATCCTTCGGGTCGATCGGCAGCATACGGTAGGCGGCGTCACCCTGGCCAAAGGTGCACGACGCACTCATCTTGCCGGTCTTGAAGAGTGGTACAACATTGCGCCACTCCGGGATTCTCCGGGTATCGATCGGCTGGATGACGTCAGCAGGCAGGATTTGCGGGACCTGGTACTGGTCGGGCGAGGCGACGTCCCATTGGCCCGGGCTCGTGACCAAGAGCTGCGCGACCGAAGGCAAGTCCTTGATGGTGAAGTTGAACTTATAGTTGAGCTTCTTCTCGGCGGCAGCTTCGATGGCGGCGAGTTGGTCAACGCCATAGCCGAGATGCCTGATCGTGAGTTGGGAAGCCTCGCCGACAGAGGCCTGCGCTGCAAGTGCCCTCTGCGCGAGAAGCGATCCAGCACCGAGTGCACCCGCCGCCACGCCACCTTTGACGAGCAGCTCCCTGCGCGAAAGCCGCAGGTTTGTGCCGTCTGCGTTGTCCTCGAAGAAGTCAGTCATCAGACACCTCGCTTCGCCCGCCACGGACCCTGGACGATCGCCTGCTCCGCGAGGTTATCCTTGACCTCAGGAACTGTCTTCGGCGAAGATTACGAGACTTTAATGCTCTTAATGCGGATCGCACAAGAAATCGAGACCGATGAGTACTCCAACGCGCTCGGGCCTCACGACTCGTCGTCGTTTCGATCCGGCTTCCCCATTTCGCGTTCGCGCGGCTTTCGAGGCGCAATGACCGAGGACGAGAAGTAGAACTGTGTGTGCACCATCGGCGGGGTGAGGACCCGCTGTGCCGATTGGCCGCACGTCTCGCAGTGCACCTCTAACTCTGCACCGACGGGGTGGAAGACATCGGTTGCATGGCCTCCCGCGCAACGATACTCGTACAGTGGCACGTCGACCGAGCCTCAGATGCGCCTTCCCAGCGCCCGATCGCCTCGTCCTACCCGACCCTCACCTCGAGCATCTAGGCCACTACCCGCGCCTGGGGAGTGATCGAAACGTCCTGAGTTTCGCGCCGCTCCGAATCGCGATAGCCGAGCAGATCGAACAGGTACACCGAGAAGCGCTTCGCCAGCACCGGAGCGACCTTGCGCCAACGGAAGGACTTGCTGGGTGTGCCGTGAACGAGCACTATCGGCCGGCCTCCGCCGACCCGATCCCACGCTACGCGGCCGCTGCAAGGCTGTCCTGTCTGCGGAGCCGCCAGCGGAACACCGCCAGATCGTCACCGTAGGAAGCGCTCCCGGGCGCCGAACCGGCCGCGCTCCGGTGCGCGGTTCTTGTGGCTACCGGCGGCCTACTCAAGCACCTCGCCCCAGATGGCTACTGACGAGCCAACGTAGGTCTCCCACTCCTTGAGCAGCGCCTCAAGGTCTGCGTTTCCGTCAAGGCTTGCTCGATACCTCTCGATGCTCTCCACCTCGATCACCTCGAGGTACTGGCACAGCGTGGGGGTCTGGTCAGCCGAATCGAGGTGGCCTTCGACCCGGCTAACAACGTAGGTCCTGATCGCTGAGACATTCCGGGCGACCGGGTAGTCGACGCGACGTACCCAATCCTCGTACGAGCTGGGTTCGACCCCGTCACGCAGAGTGTTGAGGAAGAAGACGCGCTGAGCCATCGAAGACATTCTCCTTTCGCTGAGGATCAGATCCGGGGGAGAACTTCGCGAGCGGTCAGCCTCAGCACGTCCTCCGCGCTCTCGAGTGGGAAGACCCAGAGGTTGACGGAGTCCGAACCGGCTTCGAGAAACGCGTTGATCTTGTCGGCACACTCGTCAGGATCGCCTGCAATCACGAGGTCCTCGAGCCACTGGGCCGGCATCTCGCGCGCCACGGCGGCAGCGCCCCCACGGCTCAACATCTCGCCGGCCTCGTCAGCGATGCCGTATACCTGCGATAACGCGTTCTTGGGCATCGCCTCCAGATAAAATGCAGTGACACTTCGCAACGCCTCCTTCGCCTTTTTCGAATCGGCGTCAACCGAATAGAGGGCGTACGTGGCGATGCGGTGGTGGCCGGTGCGACCGGCAGCTGCCGCCCCGCCGGCGATCTGCTCTCGGGCCCAGCGGATGTAGGCTGTTCCGGCGAGGACCGACAGGACAGTTCCGTCCGCTATTTCGCCCGAGAGCACAAGGCCCTTTCGGTTGACGAGCCCCATATAGAGAGGCAGCTCCTCCTGGGGCTGGTGTGTGAGGAAGATCTTGTGGAACGAAAAGACTTTGCCCCTAAACGTGACCTCCTCGCCGGCGAGGAGGGCTCGCAGGTTTGTCATGCACTCGCGAAGTGCGGTCAGCGGGGACTCTGGCATGAGGCCCATTTGCTCGAGCCAGACCGGTACGCCAAGCCCGACTCCGGGCCGCAATCGGCCGGGATGGAGGCGAGACATCGTCGCGATCTCCATCGCGAGAAGCGCTGGGTGCCGGGTCAAGGCGGAGACGATGCCCAACCCGACCGGCAAATCAACGGTGGCGCCAAGCGCCGCGGTGACGCCCGACATCCCGCCTGCGAAGAAACAGTCTTCCGAGAACCAGAGCTCCCCGAAGTCGAGTTCCTCCGCGAGGCGCGCCGAGTGCCCGATTGCCTCCGGAGCCATGTGACTGCCGAGAACCAAACCAAGAGGTGAGCGACGATTAGAAACCGGTGATCCTCCTCTGAGACATGGGCGCGGCGGCCAGCGTGCTCGCGGCGCTCAGAACAGCTTGAACGATCTTCTGGTAGCCCGTGCAGCGGCAGAGGTTCCCAGCGAGCGCGTGACGCACCTGCAACTCGTCTGGCTCTCGTACGCGGTTGAGTAGCGCGACAGCAGAGATCAACATGCCGGGGGTGCAGAAGCCGCACTGCACGCCGCCCGCGTCGACTATCGCCTGCTGAAGGACGTGCAGCTTCGAGCCAACGGCAAGACCCTCTACCGTCGTTACGGCGCACCCGTTGCACTGGAGCGCGAGGTAAGAGCAAGAGTTCAGAGGTAGCCCGTCGAGAAGCACCATGCAGGCTCCGCACTCCGAGTCGTCGCACCCCTCCTTCGGTCCCGTGAAGCCGAGGTCCTCTCGCAGCACGGAAAGCAATGACCGATGAGCTGTCACACGTACCTCAAAGCCCGCGGAGTTGACGCGGAACGAAAGGGGGTACGCACGCAGGCCGACATCAGCTGCCAAAGTCCGCCCACCTGTTCGCCGGAACGCCAACGGTCTCGCCGCTCGCGCGTCGCAGGGCGATCCTAAGTGCCCGCGCCGCCATGACGCCAACTTGCGCGCGGCGGTAAACAGCCGAGGCGCGAAGATCGCTGATCGGCGCCGCCTGCTCAACCGCTCGTGCGACCGCAAGCTCAAGCGGGGCGGACTCGAGCGTCGAGCCTGCAAGGATGTCCGCGACGCCCTCGACGAGCACGCAGGTCGGCGCAACCGCCGTGAGCGCGAGGGCGGCCTCAGCGATGCACCCGTCCTCAACCGTCACGAGCGCGGCCGCTCCGACGATGGCAATCTCCATCGCCTGTCGGTATTCAAGTCGCACATAGGCGCTGCCACTCCCTGCAGGCGCTCGTGGCATCGCCACTTCAGTCAGCAGCTCGTGCGGCGCTGCCGCCGTGCGCCCAGGCCCGAGCCAGAGCTCATTGACGCCAAGCGTCCGCTCGCCCGCCTCCGACTTGAGCCGGACCCGGGCGCGATGCACGAGCAGTGGAGCGCCAAGTTCCAGCGCCGGCGAAGCGTTGATGACATTCCCGCCGATGGTGCCCGTGTTTCGCGTCGCCGGAGAGCCCACGAGCAGCGAGGCGTCGGCGAGCGCTGTCCAGCCCGCGACCACATCAGCGGAGCTCGCGAGCTCGCCGTGCGTGACGTGCGCACCAATCCGAAGGCCTTCGTCCTCCGCCTCAAGCGACCGCAGTTCAACGATGCGGTGGAGGGCAACAAGCGTGCTGGGAAGGGGCTGTTTGCCGTTTCGAGCAGCGACTACGAGGTCTGTTCCGCCCGCAATCGGACGCGCTTCGTCGTGCGAGGCGAGGATGCCCACAGCCTCGGACACGCTTTCGGGCGCAAAGAACTGCGAAGTGCTCACGCCGCGTGCCCGGTTACGGCACGCCAGACACGCTCCGGCGTCATTGGCAGGTGCCGGACACGGACGCCGACAGCGTCAGCCACGGCGTTCGCGATCGCGGCCGCAGTCGGCACGACCGGCGGCTCGCCGACCCCCTTCGCGTCGTGCGGAAAATCTGTCGGCGTCCCCGTCCTGACAAAGATGACGTTGATCGTCGGCGCGTCGGCGGTCGTCTGCAGCTTGTAGTCGAGCAGGTGCGTGTTCTGTTGGTGGCCGCCTTCGAACTGTGTTCCTTCGAGCAGCGCGATGCCGATTGCGTGAACGACGCCGCCTTCGACCTGCCCCTCTGCACCCAAGGGATTCAGGATTTCACCACTGTCATGCGCCGCCGTGACCTCGAGTACGCGTACGACGCCGGATTCGCGATCGACACGCACCCGCGCGACGTGGCAGAAGAAGGAAGGCGCCGCGAACGCCGAGTAGCCGAGCCGGCCGACACAGCCCCGAAGCTCGTGCTCGGGGACCGCAGGCGGCGCGCCGGAACCACGGCCGAGGAGCAGCTTGCCTCCGTGCGCTTTCGAGGCGAGCTCGGCAATTGATACGGAGCGCGAAGGAGTACCTACTACGTGCGCGGCCCCCTCAGCGAGCACGAGATCAAGTGGCGAGGCTTCGAGTTCCTCACTCGCCAGCTCGAGCAGCTGATGCCGCACGTCGACCGCTGCTTCGATGACAGCACGGCCGTTGTTTATCGTCGTCTGGCTCCCTGCGCTACCGAGATCCCAGGGACCGGCGTCGGTGTCCTGATGTACGATCGAAAAGCTCTCGGGCTGCATCCCAAGCTCCTCGGCGGCGAGAAGTGCAAGCCCCATGACGGCGCCACTACCGTTCTCCTGCGCTCCGGTGACGATCGTGCCGCTGCCGTCCGCGTTCAGCTTTACATAGGCGCCCGAGGGTGCCGGGAGGCTGAACCACCAGCCGCAGGCGATCCCGAGCGCCTCCCCCTCCGCCAGCGACTCGCCCCAGCCCGCCGCCACACATGCCCGATCGAGACATTCGATCGCCCCGCTTCGGTCGAAGCGCTGACCGGTCGGACCGGTGTCGCCCTCGATGACGAGGTTTCGGCGGCGGAAGTCCCGCGGATCGAGTCCGACCCTCGCTGCGAGAACATCCGTATGCTGCTCGACCGCCCAGCAGATCTGAGGACCTCCGGGTGCGCGGACGGAGCCCGCGGGCGTCTTGTTCGTGTACACGGTGTGGACCGACGCGTTCACGTTTGGGATACGGTATGCGCCCGTCACCATCATCAGTCCGATTTCAGACGCGAAAAGGGCGTCACCCACATAGGCGCCGGAGTCGAGTACAACGCGGGCGCGCCGCGCAGTGATCGTCCCATCGTCCTTCACGCCGGTCTCGAGCTCGATCACCATCGGATGATGCACCTTGTCGACCGCAATAAACTCCTCGCGGCGGGTGAAGACAAGCCGCACGGGTCGCCTCGCTGCGCGAGCGAGTGCGGCAACGTGCGCCTCGAAATGGAAGTCGCATTTACCGCCGAAGCCGCCGCCTAGGCAAGGTACGACGATTCGGACATGACTCTCTGGGATCTGCAGCGTCTCGGCGACTCCGGAACGAGCCGGGAACGGCACCTGCGTACTGCTCCAGATCGTCACTCGATCGCCGCGCCACTCGGCCAGGATTGCGTGCGGCTCGATTGGCACGGCGTGAGACATGTCAGTGCGGTACGTCTCCTTGACGACGATGTCAGCCTCAGCGAGGCCACTCTCGAAGTCCCCCTTCACGGTCGTCATGTGACCACAATCGTTGCGGCTGCGCGAAACACCGGCCTTGGACTCGTAATCGGCCCACGACGGGTGCACTAGGGGGCTCGTCTCATCGAGAGCTGCTTCCGCGTCTAGTACCGGCTCGAGGGCCTCATACTCGACGTGGATCAGCGCGCATGCCTCGCGGGCGACCTCAGGTGACGCTGCCGCGACGGCAGCGACGATCTCCGCCTCGAAGCGCACAACCTCGCGCGCGAAAAGTGTCCTGTCCTTGACGAACATCCCGTAGCGAACGTTGGGCACGTCCTCGTGCGTGAGCACCGCCAGCACACCGGGAAGCGCGAGGGCCCTCGTGGCGTCGAGCGCCACGACCCGCGCGTGGGATTGGCCGGCGTAGAGAAACGCAGCATGCGCCACGCCCGGCCCACCGAGATCTGCCGTATACCGCACGGCCCCCGTGGCCTTCTCGAGGCCGTCCGGACGACGGTATCGCGTCCCCAAGACCGTACTCATAATCGGTTACGTGAACCTATACGAGTTAGCTGAGCGCGATGTTGTGAGAAACGATGAAAAGAGCGACACCTCTTGTGCGAAACTCTCATGGTCTTCACGCCAGGCGTCGATCGAGCGATGCGAGCGATCCTGCGACCTTGATGCGGATGCGAGCAGTGGGGTTCGTCAGGTAGGCGAGCGGGATCCTCTCCTCGTGGATCACCCGTATCCGCCGGGGATCGGCACCTGCACGTATCGCCCGTGCCACGGCAGAATTACGAGCGGCGTCGACCGCGTCCCCGAGACTTCCGGCGGTGAGGTCGACTACGCGGTCGACCTGCCCACCGACTGACGCGATCGCCGCGCCCACGGCGTTGGCCACCTCGTGGTGGTTTGGCCTGATCACGTCTGTGACACCTGGCAGCGTGTCTGGCACGATGAAGCCACCGCCGCCGACAACGACGAGCGGGACATTCGTGCGCGAGAGCTTCATCGTGTCCGTCGCCGCCGCGATCATCCGGTCGACTGCCGCTAGCCCCGCCGAGAGAAGCTTGCGCTGCCGAGCCGCTCGCTTCTGGTCGCCGATGACGTGGCGTCCGGCCGCCACAGCCGCGTCGGTCACCGTGGCCGTACGTCCGCCGAACACCAGTGCCTCCTCCGCGAGACGGTACCCGACACTACGGGGTCCGACCAGGATGCTCCCGCCCGAGCGCGCGATCACGCTCCCCCCACCTACGGGGAGCGACACAAAGTCGGGGATCGGGAAGTTGGTCACAACGCCCCCGATCTCGTGCGGACTACTCGAGTCTTTCGGGAGGCCGCTAATGAGCATTCCGACATCGATCGTCGTGCCTCCAACGTCGATCACGAGCGCGTCGTCGAGTCCACTGAGGTATGCGGCCCCGCAGATGCTGTTCGCCTGGCCACTCCAGATCGTCAGCACCGGGTACCGCAGCGCGTAGTCGAGAAGCATGAGTGTCCCGTCGTTCTGGGTCAGGTAGACGGCCGAGTCCAAGTCATGTGCGCGCAAAGCCGACTCGAGAGCGCGTGTGACTTCAGCGGAGACGCCGATCAGAGCGGCGTTGAGAACAGTCGCGTTCTCGCGCTCGAGCAGCCCGAGTGTGCCGATCTCGTGGCTGAGCGAGACGTGGACGTCGCCTAGTATGCGGCGAGCAAGACTTGCGGCGGCCACCTCGTGGGCTTCGGAGACGGCCGCGAACACACTCGTGATCGCGACCGCATCGACCTGTCCCGCAACATTGTCGAGAAAACGGGCGATGGACCCTGAGTCAAGCGGAGTGAACTCCTCACCGTTAAATTCGATGCCTCCATCGACCACGATCTCGCCGGCCGATATGACGTTGAGCAGGTCGTCCGGCCAGGTTGCAAGCGGCGGGATCGCCCGCGTCGCCGGACCGCCGATCCTTATCACGGCGACGCGACGAAGGTTTCGACGTTCGAGAACCGCATTGGCCGCATGAGTCGTTCCGAGCATCACACATGCGATGTTGCTCCCCGCAATTGCTTCGACGCCGAGCACCGAGGCGATTGCCGCCCGGATTCCGCCCGTGATGTCTGCAGTGGTCGGAACCTTCTGTTGCGCAAGTAGGCGGTCTTCGGAATCGATGACGACGGCGTCGGTGTTTGTACCGCCGACGTCGATACCAAGACGTACCTGTCGACTCGCACGTTCGCTATCCGTTGTCGTCCGAGACTCCCGCACCGCGAAAGAACCGGGCGGCGCGCTCACCGGGCCACCTCTTCGTACCGGCGGATCACTTCCACCAGGCAATCGACGCCGAAGTCGAGCGTTTCAGAGGGCACGCGTTCGTCCGGGGCGTGCATGAGTGCCATCGTGATCTCTCGAGGCAGCCTCATCGGCAAGAAACCATATGTCTGAATCCCCAGCCTACTCACGTGTCGCGCATCCGTGTATCCGGGCAGGACCGAGGGGACCGCAATCAAGTCGCTGTCCCTCTCGCGGAGGATCCGTGCAAGGAGCGGGAAGAGATCGAGATTCGGCTGCGGCGGGGGCGTGGGCTCAATGTGGACGATTTCATATTCGGCCACCCGGGGTGCAACCATTTCGAGCTCCGCGACGAGGTAGTCGGGAGTGAGTCCGGGGAGGACCCGGCCATCGAGATCGACCGAGAGCTCGCTTGGCACGACGTTCGACGCGACACCACCACGGAAGAGCGTAGGCGTCGCGGTGTTGTGGAGAAGCGGATCGACTAGGGCACCGATCTCCCCAAGCGCGCGAAGAAGCAGGTTCGTCAGGCCCGGTGTGGGGAGAGCGCGCAGAAGCAGCGCATCCCTCAGAGGCATCGCCTCGGCAATCGCGTCGACGACGGTGCGAACAATCGGAGTCACGTGCACCGGAAGGCGCCGCTTTGCGAGTGCGAAGAGAAGGGCTCCCAGCTTGCCGCTCGCGGTCTCGGGAACCGGCAGGGCCGGGTGACCACCGATGCCGCGAACTGTCGCCCGAATTACGCAACGCTGCTTCTCGGCGACTTGGATTGGCACGATTTGCCGGTCTCGGTGCCAGTATGTGTAGCCGCCGACCTCACTGAGTGCGTGCCGTACGCCATCGAACTTGGATGCGTGCCGCTCGACGAGGTACTCCATCCCGGTTCGGCTGCCTGTTTCCTCATCGCTGGTGAGCGCGAGGATGATGTCGCCAGGCGGTTGAGTGTCCGCAGCGGCAACCCGCATGAGCGCGCAGACGAGCATTGCGATCCCGCCCTTCATGTCGAGCGCACCCCGTCCCCAAATCAGGCCGTCCGCAACCTCAGCCTTGAATGGCGGTCGCGCCCACTCCGAGGGATGCGCTGGAACGACATCGATGTGCCCATAGAGGAGCAGCGGCGGCGCGTCCCCGCGGCCGGGAACCCGTGCAATCAAGTTCGGGCGCTCCGGCTCGAGCGCAAGGAGGCGCGACTCGATCCGGCCATTCGCGAGAGTCCGCGTGACGTACTCGAGACAGGATCGTTCGTTTCCTGGCGGGTTCGAAGTGTCGTAGCGGATGAGCGCGCGGAGCAACTCCTGAGGAGATGGCGGCACCTGTACGACTGCGCTATCCGATTCGGGGAACACGCGCCGCTCTACCTCTGCGCCGGCAAGGTGGGCCAGAACGGGCGCGGCGCGGCCGCAGGAAAGCCGTAGTGCTGGAGAATCTCGCCCTCGCGTCCGCTTGTCCTTAGTACGGCGAACCCGGCTTTAAAAGCCTCGAGCACTCCGGGCGAAGTCCGACGCACCGCCAGATGAAGCCTGCGTGTGATCTCGATGCCCGGTACTAACTCAACGCCTCTGGCGTCAGCACGGTCGAGTAGCCGCTGCGCCACGCTGGAGTCCAGCAGCGCAAGCTGAAGCGTTCCTTCGGCGAGTCGCCGAACGAGCTCTTCTTGACTGTCCGCCTCGACCCTCGCTTGCGGCCGGAGGCGGTCGACGAAAGGGTTGTAGCTGAACCCCCGTAACACACCCAGCGGATTCGTACGGGTCACCTCTTCGAGTCCCTGGAAGTTTGCAAGGCCCTCGAGCGCGGGTGGGTGTCCGTAGATCAGCGTCCGCTCAGTGCGGAGCGGTGCTGAGAACAGGAACTCCAGCTCTCGTTCAGGCGTACGCGCAATCTGGAATACGGCATCGGCAGCGCCTGCCCGCAGCTCGGAGATACAGACATCCCACGGTAGCAGCCGAATAGTCGACGGCAAGCCGCCCTCAGCAAGCGCCTCCGAGACCAGCTCGTAGTCGCAGCCGACGACAACCCCGCCGACCTCAAATTGGTACGGAGGGTACGGGTCGGCGACGAGTCTGGCGACGCTGATTCGTTTCAGCGTCCGCACGCGTGCGCCAACTCGACGAGCTCTGGATGCACAACCTCGCCATCCTTGAGGATGAACTCACCGTCGCCGGTGACGGTGCAGCTCAATGAGACTCCGTCGATGTGCGAGGCGGCGTCCCGCGGAGCGCCGCCAGAGTACATCGGGCCCTGATAGCCGAAGCCCCACTCGGTACAGCCCCACACCCGCTCGTCCTCGGTCGTTGTGAACCCGAGCTTGGCGTTCGGATTGAAGCCGTAGCAGACATGCGCCGCGATGTACATGCGCGAGTCGTTGAGTTTCTCGAACCATCTCGCCACGATCGTCGCCTCGCGGCCGCCGGTGATGTCCTGGATCCGGCCCTCGCGGACCTTGTAGATGACGGGGTCGTCTAGCCGGCCGATGTCGGCTTCGCCCCCACCTGAGATCGCACCGTCGAACACCATCGTGCCGGTGATAGTCGACTCCTTCGGTGCCCACCCGATCTGACCGGTAAGGAAGTGGCCACCTGGTGTTTCGGCGATGTGCTCGTTCGCGAACGGGCGATGTGGGTCGTTCTCAAACTCGACCTCGGTGCCAGCCTCATTCGAGATCGTCATCTTCTGCATCCGCGACGTGATCTCGACGACCTGCTCCTGAAATGCGATCTGCGCATCGATGTCGACCTGGCCGATGCAGCGGATCAGCTGATCGGTAGAGAGTCCGCCGAGCATTAGGTTGCGCGTTCGGCCGTTCGTCACCGCGTTCTGCCATGGTGTGCCGTAGAGCAACCACTGGTTGTTCAGCTCAATCCACGCGTCAGTGGCGGGACACGCGGCGATCAACGGCTCAGGCAGGTACGGATCAGTCGCCTTTCCGTAACCTTTCGGCGTCGTGTGCCATGCCACCATCACCTTCGCTCCGAGCGCCTCGCCGGCTTTGGCCATCTCCTCGGCCACGCGGAAGTCACTGACCGAATCAATAGTAATTAGAAGGCTCTCGCCTTCTTTAATTCGTACGATTTCTTTGACCGTCTTGTACGCGGCCTTCGCGAGTTCGAGGTCCTGGGTAGTCGGCATGCCTCCCTCCCGATTGTCGGATTACGTTTCGCTTCCGGGAAACGCTACGTATGGCAGCTCGTAGCCGAAGGCGCGCGGGCCTGCCACCTCGAGCGCCTCGTCGGTCTTCCACGCTGGGTCGGATTTCAGCGACACGACGCTCACGTTCTGGCCGTAGCCGAGCCGCTCGGTTCCGATCGCGTCCCCCGTGTACGAGTCGAGCACGGAGATGATGTCGGGGACGGTCGCGACCACCTCTCCGTCGCGCAGCGCGACGAGGGCCTCGTTCTGCAGCTCCAAGCGCAGTACAGCGCCTCCGTGGGCGCCTGCCCCTTCGATCGCAGCGAATCCGCGCGCGAAGCCACCCATGCTCCGGCGCTCGACCGCTATCACCTTTCCCGAAAGGAGTTCAACCGCGCCTACCGCATCGATCAAGGCCTGGACTGGTTCGGCGGCCGAGTTGCTGAGAGCTTCTCCGATCGTGAGGGCGCGGCTCAGCGAGCCCCGACTAACCGCAGAACGAGCCTGCGCAACCGGCATCTGGTACAACGTTGCCGCGGCGACGCCACCGAAAGTCGCGACCACCCTGCGGGCCAGACGCTCAGCCCATTGGTTGGTGACCGTGTCGAGGCGGACGCGATTGCCGTGCTCATCCACGATCACCAGCGGGCTCGCCGACACGCCCGCCAGGTGCATCGTCTGCTGCTGCATCTCCGGAAACGCCCGACTCATGCCATCAGCGTCGAGGATGGGCAGTCTGAGATTGGCTGCCCACGCAACAGGCAGAAGCCCGTTCGAGCCAGCGATCTCGTAACACATGATCGCTGCGACCGGCCGCTTCCAGATGCTTTCGACGGCTTCGCGCAACGCGGCGCCTTCGTCGCCGCTCCAGATCTTCTCAAGGGTCACGGTCGGCGAGCCGATGAGCCCACAAGGCATCACAAGCCCCTCATCGTCGAGCTCATCGGGGTCGACTACTGAGACGGGACCATTGCGCTGAACAGCGAGCAAGCTCATCACAAGCGCGATCTGGGGATCGCCACCGCCGCCACCCCCGAGTACTGCACACCCGCGGGCAAGCTTCGGAAGATTCGACGCGTCGAGCACCCAGCTCATAGCAGCCGTTTCATCGTGAACTCCGACTCTAGATCCCTTGACGCGCCCATGGGTTGGACATTCCCCCCAAATCTTGGTTCATTTTCGTAACATAGGCTGGGTCATCACTCTCTAGCCGCGTAAACGAAGGGGCTAGCTCAAGGTCCATCGGCGCCGTAGCCGTCGAGCTCGCGCTCTCGCGTGCGCGACGCCCGCCGACGACGGCTCAAGCTCGCTGATTGCCATGCGCCGGCGCTTGAGTCGAGCCGTCAAGTCCCGTGGGCCTTCCGCAGGACTTGGCATTTACCGGGCCGGGGTGAATCCGCCGGCTCGTCACCGTCACTCTGGCTGGTTGGCCCTTCACGCTGACGCGAGACCGGAGTGACGGTTCATCCAGGTTAACCTGCCCATTCCTGCAAATTCGAGATGGAGCGTACCGGGATCGAACCGGTGACCTCCGGCTTGCGGGGATCGCCGGGTGCTTCCGGGGTCTTCCGGCGACCTCGTGCGGGATGTGCGCGGGATGGACCCGTTGTCTCGTTGCGGAACGCCCCTGGGCCGAGCGCCCGCAGTGAGACGAGGTGACCCTATACGCGTCTTTCGGCACCGATCACGCCTCGGCGAAGTGAAGTTGACTGTCCCGCTTCACGAAAGTGGCAGGAGTTCGGGCTCGTTTGACTTGAGGGTCTGAGGATCGTTGCAGGCTTCGAGGTGGACGTCGAGGGGGCGCCTCCAGGCGAGTGCTTCGTGCGGCCGGATCGTGTTGAAGATGTGCCGGTAGGACTCGGTCTCGCGGCCGAGGTCGAAGCCGTCGTCGATCTCGAGCCGGTATAGGTGCTCGTACTTGAGCGAGCCGAACGCCCGCTCGCGAACGCCGTTCTGCTGCGGGCTCTTGCGCCGGGTGCGGATATGGATCAGCTCCGCCCGCTTCTCCACGAAGGCGGCGAAGCGGGCAGCCTTGAAGCAGGGTCCGTTGTCGGTGACGAGCGCGATCGGCCGCACCTCGCCGCTCTCAGGGTCGGCCAGGATCTCTGCGAGCGGCCGCTCGCAACACCAGCTCGAGAGGCCTCCCGCAGCCAAAGAGACGGACCCGCGCCGGCCCCAAGCCTGGCGCGGGATCCGAGAGGTGCGAGGGGAGGACGATGACTCGCTTGCCTGCTTACCGCGGGCCGCGGACGTCCACAGCCCGCGCCGCCTCAGGCTGCATGACGATCGGCCCTCCGAACGGCGGATTCTGCCGCCCTCGCTGACCCAGCCGTCGCCTACGCCGTGTACATCGCCGGGTGGTTGAGGATCACGTTCTCGTAGCGGCGGCCGTCGTTCGGCAGCGTGCCGACGGCGCTGCGCATCCGCTCGAGGAGGTGCTCGGCCGGATCTTCGCCGCGCGCACGCAGGCGGGCGACAGCGCTCCCCGACAGCCGCGCGACGATCGCGGCTTGTCGCGTGCCGTCGGTGATCGCGATCACGAACTCCTGCAGGTCGCCGCCGTCGTACAGCTCGCCGGCGCGGATGACGCCGAACCCGACGCTGCGCGCGGCGTACTCGCCCGCTTGGTCGGCGCGGGCGGCGGCGAGTGCCGCCTCCGCCTCCCCGGCCGACGCGTCCGGCGCACGGCGGGCGAGCATCTGCGCCAGCCTCTGCTCAGCCGCTGCGACCGGGTCTTCCACGTCCACGCCGGAAGGATACGAGCGCGTCGCGCCCACGACCGCGGCCGCCCTCGTGATCGAGGACCCGCGATGGCACCGGCCGACTCGACTTGCCGCAGCTCGACCTCTAGGCGTGAACTTGCAGCAACTCCGCAAGCACGCTGTCAACGTACATCTTCAACTGCCGCACTTCGTGCTCAGTCGAAGCGATGTGGGCCGAGAGTGAACTGCGCTCAGAGCTCGCCCGCGCGAGCGAGGCCGTGCGTTCTTCGATCAGCGAGACCGCTTCTTCAGGCGTGCTGCGCGCTGTTTCCGGCAGTCGGCGTGAGCGAAGGATGTGGCGAACCTTCTGCTTCTGCGTGGGCCCGGTTCGGTCTCGTTCGAGTCTGAAGCCAGGCGCGTTCATGACGTTCTCGTCCGGCGCCAGATGATCGACCGTCTCGCGCAAGGCCTCCCGCAGTTCGTTAGCCGTGCCGCGAAAGGACATGCGCGTGGTGCTCGCGGCAAGGTCGCGCAGCGCCTGCTCGTACGAGAGCGCAGCCGAGGGGACAAGCTCCTTCAGCGTGGTGATGATCTTGGTCTCCACCTCGGTCGCCAGGATTCCTGACGAACTCTCGGACCGCCGTCGCTCCCCTAGGCGATACTCGCGTGTCAGCTCGACCCTTTGAACGTTGCTGCGGATCTGACGCAGCAGTCGTGTGTAGGACTGCTTCGCGTTGCGCCCGTTCGCAAGCTGCAAGAGGCGTTGCATCTGGCTATCCAGCGACTCGAGATCCGCCTCGGCCAGCCCGATGGCGACGAGGTCAGGACGTGTGCGCCGGAAGTAATCCTGAATGAGCAACCTGGCACTGTTCCGCGCCGTGGCCGTGTTCACGTTCACGGCGCTCACACGGCTGATCGCTCGTTCGAGATCGGTCAACGAGTCGAGCAGAGAGTGCCAACTATCGTCGGCCACAGCGGCGCGTTACTTCTTGCGATTCTCGGCGGACGCCTTCGGTTTCGGTGCCCTGGACGTAGCTTTCTTGCGTGTTGGAGTCCGTCGAGGTGCCTGCCCGGCGCCACGAGGCAACGTCTGCGTCACGAGGTTGAAGCCCACCGGGTTCAGCCGGTACTCGCCCCTCGCGGCTCGGTCAAAGTATCCGGCCGCGGCTGCATTGTTCAGCGTCGTGGCGATTCGCGTCGGCAGTCGATAGTTCGCCTGCTTGAAGTACTTCTCGAGGTCAGCCGTCGTGACCGCCTCTTTCCGCTCGTCCGCCGGCGCGGCTTCGGCAAGGTAGTAGGCAACGACTGCGGCCATCTCCACCGCCGACGATGGTTGCTTCGCTTCCCGCAACGCGCGAATGCCGGTGAGCTGCGCGGGCTTGGGGGCTTCAAGTTCGGTTTGCGGACTTGCTGCAGGCGCATGCCCCGAAAGCGGGGACAGAATCGAGAGCTCGCGCATCCCCAGCCGCTTGAGCGTGTAGTCCAGAACACGGCTACGCGCTTCGTCATCGAGCGGTTCCAGGGCCTGGATGACCGCTTGAAGCGCTCGAATCTCAGCGTCAGCGTTGGTCTGCGGCATGCCTCCTCCTGGGTTCGGTCGCTTGACGATACCGCGCCCACCGCTGATCGGCATGGCGTCGCAGAGTGCGGGAAGTACGACGCCCGGATGCCCGCAAGACTTGCTCGGGATCGCGCACGAGTGCAAGGAGTAGGGAGGAGGCCCGGAGAGGCTGCCCTCGAGCCGGGGTCTGCGCGCGTGTACGGTAGGACGCACGTCGCACCCCGTGTTGCGAGCAGGTGTTTCCCGTAGTGACGTACGGCCGTACGGGCCGTACAGACATGGACGTCGCGACGACCCGTGCTCGCTTGTCAGAAGATGCAAGCAGATTGCTCGCAAGCTCCGCGGGTCGGCGCTTGAGAGAAGGATCTACCCGGTCGCGTGTACGGGTCTTTGTAGGTCGTGGACGCACGTCGCATCGCCTGTAGCGAGCAGGTGTTTCCCGTGATGACGTACGGACGTACGGACGTACGGGTGCCGTACGGACGTGGACGTCGCCCCGGGCGCCGTCCAGATTCGCGTCGTATCAGGTTTTTCTCTACAACGCCTCCGCCACGGGTTCCGGAACGGCATCAACGGTCTCGTCAAGTCCGAGGGTCACATCCGCAGTCTCGTTCTCCCGCTTGACCCACCAAACACCCAGACCGATCAGCGCGGCGGCCGGAATTAGCCACGGCAGATAAGTAACCGGGCCGGAGGTTGCGCCCGTCAGGGCGTCGAAGTTGTGGACGCCGAGATAGATCGCGGCACATAGACCGGCACAGCCAAGTGCAGGCGCCACGAGCACCTTCCAGGGCGACTCCACAGTCGTCTGCGATCGCGAGCGGAAGAAGCCGATCACTGCAAGTGACGTAGCTGCCATGAGCGTAAGAACCGCGAGAGTGCCGAGGCCTACGAGCCACACGAACAAATTGAAAAACGGGTCCTTCCTGAAGACCATGAAGAGTCCAACGATCGTCGCCGTTATTGCGCTCTGCAGCAAGCTCGCGCGGCTGGGCGCACCGGACCTCTCGTGGGTCTCGCCGAATCGGACAGGCAACACGTCGGCCCTCCCCAAGGAGAAGAGATATCGCGCAAGCGTGTTGTGGAATGCGAGAACTACCGCGAAGAGGCTCGTCAGGACAACCCAATTCATGAGGTCGGTTGAGAAGGAACCTACGAAGGAGTCGTTCAACGTGAAGACAAAATTAACTGGATCCTTTTGCGCAGCAGCAGTCACTCGATCGAGTCCATATCCGAGGCTGATAGCCCACATTGTGACTACGTAGAAGCCACCTATGACGAAGATAGCGACGTACGTCCCTCGTGGAATTGTTCGCTTTGGGTTACGTGCCTCCTCACCGTAGACCGCTGTCGCCTCGAAACCGATGAAGCATCCAAACGCGAAAATTATGGCCACGCCAGCAGCGCCGCTGAAGATGTTGCTCGGGTAGAAGGGAGCAGCAGAGATGCCTGACTCGCCGCCTTGGACGAGGATAACTGCATCCATGACCAGCAAGATCGTCACTTCGGCGATCAGCAAGACCGCCAGGACACGAGCGCTGATCCGGATATCGTTATAGCCCAAAACGGCCACGAGGGCGATCCCGATCGCGACCCACACCTCCCATGGCAGATCAATCCCAAGCTTGTCATTCATGATCTCGTGCGCGAAGGCACCGACTTGACCGAAGATTCCGGCAAGCATGGCGTTGTACGCCAACAGCGCCACGAAGGCGGCCGCAAAGCCCCATGGGCGACCTAGCCCGCGCGCGATCAGCGCCGCAAACCCACCGGCGCTCGTGACATGGTGTGCCATCGTCGCGTAGCCGATCGCAAACACCAGCAGGACTACCGCCGCAACGGCGTAAGCCCCGGCGCCCCCGACACCATTGGCTCCGAATACGATCGGTGATGCACCCAGTGTTGCGGCCAATGGCGCGGCCGCGGCAACCACAAAGAAGACGATGCTGGCAGTCCCGAGCGCATTCCGCTTGAGTTGCGGTCGTCCTGCGTCCTCATGGCGTGTCACGTATACCCCTCCTTGAGCCCACGTCCGGTGAGTGTCTTCGGCCAACTACACACGAAGCAATACAGGTTCTTACCAAGCTCGACGATGGCCAATCCGAACACACGTCTTGGCCCGTTCATAATTACCGTCGTATGGAAATCAATGGAGGTTGCCGCTTTCGTCGATTCTGCTCAGAACCGCCGTTAACGTCTCAGCTATTCTATCGATTTCGCTTTCAGATACAACAAATGGTGGAGCGAAGCTAATCACGTTTCCTTCACATCGCAGAATGACTCCGAATTCTCTGCGAACGAACTCAGGCAGTCGGAACTTGAGCTCCAATGGCGTTCGTTTCTTCTGATCACTCACGAGCTCGATGGCAAACATAAGGCCGACACCACGGACTTCGCCAACAATTCGATATTGCTCGAGCTCGACAATCTTACTCAGAATTTCATGCCCTAGGCGATCTACGCGCTCGACAAGTTTATCGCGTTCGATGATGTCGAGGTTTGCTAGCGCTGCAGCACACGCAACCGGATGCCCCGTATACGAGTAGCCGATCGGGAACCCATCGAAATCCGTATCGAGATGTTCTGCAACTTGGCCGCTGATCATTACTGCGCCCAGCGGCATGTAACCACTCGTGATACCTTTCGCAGTTACCATTAGGTCAGGTTCAATGTCGTATCGCTGGCTGGCGAACCACCGCCCGCTTCTTCCAAAGCCGGTAATGACTTCATCGGCGATAAGGAGAATGCCGTGATCCTTGAGCAGTGATCGGATTCGCGGCCAGTAATCATCTGGCGGTACAACAAATCCAGCGACTCCCATGACTGGTTCACCAACAAATGCGGCGATCCGCTCGGCTCCGAGTGTTTCAATGACGTCCTCAAGTTCGCGAAGACAGAACTCGGTGGGATCCTCCCCATCAAACAGATGCGCTCTAAAGGGCCATGGAGGCGTGAGGTGGTGAACGTCCGGAAGATTCGGCCCGAACCCGGAATGAAAGACATCGAATCCCGTTAGGGAGCCTGAGCCATACTCGACACCGTGATATGCGAAATGACGAGAGAGGACGATCGTCCGGCTGGGCTCACCGCGCTGATGCTGGTAGTAGCGGGCCATCCGAAGGGCTGTTTCGATGCCTTCCGACCCGCCGCTCGTAAAGAAGACCTTCTCAAGGCCTGCCGGCGCTAGGCCGACGACTCGTGTGGCGAGTTCGACTGATCGTGCGTTGCCAAACTCCCAGAAGGAAGGAAAGTACTCGAGCTGTTCCATCTGTGCCGCAACCGCTTCGACGATCTCTTTGCGCGCATGACCAACATTCGTCAAGGCAAGACCCGAGTTGGCGTCCAGGTACTCACGCCCGTCGACATCCCACACGCGGCAGCCCTCACCGCGCTCCATAATCACTTGGTCGGTTAGGAGGTGCGGGCGATGTGGATGGATGAGATGCGCCCGATCCTGACGCAGCAGAATCGAAGTCGCATCCTGAGACGCCGTAGCACTCACCGTATCCCTCTGACAGAAGAGTATTCTGCAGGACGGTAACACAAGGTAGGGATGGCTGCAACCGATAAGAGAACGGGCTAGGCTGAAGGAGGAACACGTGGCTATCACCAGCGAGACGGATGCGGCGATCAGAGAGCGGCGACCCCTGTATCCGATTGAATCGGTAGACAGGGCGCTCCGGATTCTGCTTCTCGCTCGAGATTCATCCTCGGTCAGCGTTATGGAAGCGAGCCGCGCACTAGAGGTCGCACCATCCACTGCCCATCGCCTGTTGGCGATGCTGGAGCACCGCGGCTTCGTTCAGCGCGATCCGCGGACGCGCCGTTACCAGGCCGGGAGCGTACTGACAGACATTGGCCTCGCTGCACTGAAAGATTTCGATATTCGGACCGTCGCGCGACCAGTTCTTGAGCAGCTCGTTCAGCACGTGGGCGAGACAGCCCATCTCACGGCCCTCCGGGGCTCATCCGTCCACTTCCTCGACTGCGTTGAAACGGAGAAGGTTGTGCGCGCCACGTCCCGCGTCGGCGGCACCCTTCCGGCTCATGCCACCGCTGCAGGCAAGGCTCAGCTCGCGCTGTTGCCGGACGAGACGGTGAAGGATCTCTACCCGTTCGAGCGGCTCTCCACGCTCACGGCAAGGACCATCCGCAGCAGACGCGCGCTCCTGCGCGAGCTTGCCGAAATCAGAAATCGGGGCTACGCAGAGAATCTCGGTGAAAGCGAAGAGCACGTGGCCGCCGTCGCTTGTGCTATCCGCAACCAGGATGGCGCTGCTCGCGGCGCCATCACCGTTGCGGCACCAGACGTGAGGTATTCAACCAAGGACTTCCCGGGTGTCGCAAAGATCCTGAAGGAAGCGACTCAGACGCTGGGCGCCTCGCTAGGCCAGGCGTCGTGATGTGAACGCGGTTCGGGGCTCCGGCTCCCCCTCAGCGTCGATGCGGTCGGACTCGACGAGAGGCTTGCCGCAAAGCCGCATTCTTAGGCCAACCCCGATGGTTCACCTCCGGCCGTTCAGGGTTTCCGGCAGCTACTTGACCGCGCGGCACAGAGGGTCTGTTCGCGGTCGGTCACGGCTGCCCAGGAGGCTGATCGCTCTCAACGGTCGCCCACGCCAAGACCAGCGCTGTGACCACTTCGGTCATCATCGCGGACTTGCTGGCACGCGCACCTCGTGTGCATGCGCCTACCAAACCGCATGAACAAGCCAGAACTCGGCTCCCCACAGGTCGCGCTCGCGCCGGTCGATGCCGCTCCAACGGTGCCAGTGCAGACAACGGCGGCCGGCAGCCTGTTTCAGCGCCTAATGTCCCACCCAAGCCCGCA
>DATDOE010000096.1:0-63293 GCA_035293405.1 Vicinamibacterales bacterium
TCATCCAACACGAGCCGGACGGCGCCGGCCATGAACTCGTCCGTGAACTGTCGCCGCGCGCGCCGTCCCGCTTTGCGTGATCCCATTCTGGACATCGTATCCGCCCTTCGGAAGATGTCCACCAAACCGGATCAAGCTCAATAGACATTGCGCGCTGTCTAAGGCAGGTCTACGCCCAGACCAGCGAGTCGCGTTTTCCATTCGCCGATGTGACGACCTTGCTCCCCACGCAAAGCGTCCCGGCTAATCTGCTGTTCCTGCTTCGTCGCGGATTCCAACGCTCGCATCGCCGAGAGCCGCACTTCCTCATCAGGATCGTCAAGGGCAAGACCCAAAGGTCGCAACGTCTCGCTGGAGTCGATTTGGCCTAATGCCGATGCGGCTTCACGCTTTGTAGCAACGTCTCCGCGCGCGAGCAATCGCGCTAATGAGCGAATCGCGCCCGGAGACTTAAGACCTCTGAGACTTACTCGAAGGTTCAACAATTCTCCGGACTCGACAGCGCGGTGCACCTCTGTCGAGCGATGCGGCCTTTAAACGATTCTGCCTCGGTGTGGAATTCGATCGGACTCGAGAGCGACGGGTCGGACTGCAGCTGCGCCATGTTATCGAGCAACGAAGCGGCCTCGAAGCAGTCCCCCGTTCAGTCCCGAGTGACGCCGCAGCATGAGGCGTCTTGCTGACGTCGCCGACTCGACGCGCGGCGCGCGCGGGACTGTGGACAGATCAAGAATCTCGCATGCGCTCCAACCGCGCAAGGGGCAGTAGCCTGTCCGCCTACCGCCTACCGCCAACTGCTTACTGCCTACTGCCTACTGCCTACTGCCTACTGCCTACTGCCTACTGACAGAGAACTCATCCCACAGCTCATTGAGCCGCTCTGGCGGGAACGGCCAGCCCAGGTCGTCGGTCTTGAGCCTGGTCCCGAGCTCCTCCTTCTTCGCGCCCGACTTGACGACCTCGGTCATTCGCTGCCGCAGCGTCATCAGATTTTGTCGAAACGTGCGGACGTTCTCCCTGGTGAGCACGGGCCCGTGACCGGGAATCGCGGTGTCGAAATCGAGCTTGAGCACACCATCGAGCGTCGTGATCCACTGCGCGAGGCTGCCACCATTCGAGCGATCGACGAACGGTGTGAGGAGGCTCCCGTCGGTTCTCTTCCCCCACACCACCAGGTCTCCCGTGTGGATGGTCCGCAGATCGGGAAAGTAGATCACCGCGTCGCCGTTGGTGTGGCCCTGTCCCAGGTAGATCGCCCGTGCCTCCACCCCGCCGAGAAAGACGGCGGCCTGATCGCTGAAGGTGAGCCGCGGCGGCGCCGCCTGCTTGTTGCGGATCATGTTCGCGCGGTTGTTGCGGTGCGCGATGATCTCGGCGGCCGTGATGAATTCCGGATGCCCGCCTGAATGGTCGCCGTGGTTGTGCGTGCTGAGCACGTATTTGATCGGCTGTGAGGTCACCGACCTGACCTTGCCGATAATCTCACCGGACGATGGGGGGAACCGGTCGTCGACGATGATCGCGCCTTCGCTCGTCACACGGACGGCGACGTTGCCGCCAGTGACCGCGCCGTCGTAGCCCGGGATCACGTACAGCCCGTCCTTGAGCTTTCTGATCTCGGTCGAGAAGGGCTCGCCGGTGGGCTGCTGGCTGGCCGCGAACACCATGCTCGCGACCGCCGCGACGGCCAGGCTCAGCGCAACGAGAAACCTCGTATGGTGCATGTCATCACACTCCTGTCCTGGCCTCCGCTTCATGACGCATTCGCGAGGCGAGGGATTATAGTTCGGAGGACAACCCTATGCGCCCGCGCACTGTCTGTGCACTGCTGCTGACGGCACTCTCGATGTCCCTCGTGCGTGCACAGCCGTCGCCGGACGGGGCGATCGTGGCGGCGATGCAGCAATCGAACCGGGCGCTCAGGGCAGTACAGATCTGGCGCCGCGTCGCGCTCGAGGATGGACTGGACCTCGTGCTGGCCCTTGGCGCGGAAACGCCCGGGGGGTTGATGGTGCAGCGCAATGGACCCGCGATGTTGATCCAGAAGCTGGGACTGTTCCTTCAAGATCGAGCCCAGCCTGGACGGGTGTTCACACTGACCGTCGACGCGTACGGCGCAGGTGGTTGCGGCGCGCGCATCCTCAGAGCAACCGCGACCGACACGGTGATCGCCTGCTCGGGCGAGAAGTCTGAGGTCCAGCCATCCCAGAAGTTCGTCTACGACGTGCGCGCGAAACGGCTCGTGAGCCATTTCGAGTACATGCCATTCCGTGGATTCCAGGTCACGCGTCTGCGCGGCGATCGAGCGCACTTCCTGGCGGCGAATGAGACGCATCAGGTCACAGTGGACTTCTCTGCGGGCCGCGCACCGGAATTCCGCGTGCTCGGCAAGACGAATCGTATGCCCTTGCCGGATCCCGCAACTGGCGCCGGCGTCCCGACCGGCGTCGAACCCGCGCCGTTTCGAGCGATGAGTCCGCGTTTCGGACCGTCGGGAGCATTCACACTGGTCGAGCTCGACGAGGACACGGAGTGCGCCGACGCATCAGCGGTGGTGCTCGAAACGCGCGGGCGGCGGCAGCAGCGCCACAGCCTGCCTCCATCCGGATGCGATCGGATCGGCCCGTGGGCGCTCGACGGCGATCGGCTGTGGTTTGGAAAAACGTTCTATGCCGGCGAAGGCGGGACTGGCACCGGCGGCTTCGGGTATTTCGACGCCAACACCCGGCAGTACCAGATCTTTTCCCCGCGCGAGATCACTCCATCGTCCGCGTCGGCGATTTTTGTCCAGCCGGATGCGGTATGGGTGGCACTGCTGACACGCCAGGAATACGGTGACCACGGCCAAGGGCTTCTCCGCTACGATAGACGCTCGCAGACGACGACGCGCTTCGATATCGCCGGCAGCATCGGACGCAGGTTCATTCAGTGTGGTGACCGCATCGCGCTCACGTTGGACGACGGAATTATCGTCATTCGCGACGGCCACGTGACGGGATACATCGTCGATCAGATGACGGACGGTCGTCTGCGGGTGGCGGAAGCGTTCAACTGACAGAAGCGCTCTCACAGGACGAGGTAATCATGTCTCGACGACTTCTCGCGATCGGTGCGTTAGCAGCAGTGATGACCGGCGGCGCCTACGCGCAACAGCCGGCAGCGCCGGCGCCGCAGGCCGGCCGTGGGGCCGCGCCCCGCGCCACACGCCCACCGCTCTTCTTCAAGGAAGAGTGGAAGCAGACGCCCGCGGGCGGCGAGCACGCCGTCACGCAGGACGCGGTGGCCAACCCCGCGCTGGAGTTGAAGCTCTATGGCCCGACGGCCAAAGAGATCCTCATGAGCGGTTCGGCCGGCGACGAGCTCAATCCGATCCACGTGTGGACCGGCATGTGCACCACGCCGTGCGCTGTTGCGCTGCGGCACAAGAGCAGCTTCGCCGACCTCTCGGGCCTGGCCAGAATCCGGTGGAACACGAAGGTATCCGGCTTCCATGAGATTCGGCCGATCGTGAAGCTCGCGGATGGCACGTGGCTGGTCGGCGATCACACCGACGGCACGGTCCGCGACTGGCTGTTCACCGAGTTCTCGCTTGGCGACGTCCGCTGGATGAGGCTCGACATCGCACGTCTCGTGACGACCGGCACCGTCATGGACCGCGCCGATCTGAGCAAGGTCGATGAGATCGGGTTCGTGGACCTGATGCCGAGCAGCGGCCACGGGCAGGGCGGCTGGTCCGACGTGGCGCAAATCGAGGTGTACGCCACGCCTGTTCCCCGAGCACCCTCAGGAGCGTCTCAATAGGATGTGGCAGTCAGCGACGCGTGCATGACGGAATCGGAAATCGCTGAGGAGCTGAAGCGCCTCACTCGCGAGCTCGATAACTTCCAGAACATCGCGAAATACCTGGTGCCGCTTCCGGGCGACGTGCCGCGTCTGAACGGCATCGACGTCTGGGGAGGGTCGCTCCAGCTCAATGGCTCGGTGGGCGGCGATCACATCACCTACGTCGACTTCAAGCACCGCTTCGATCTGGAGGCCCGGATCGCGCGCGCCCGGGAAGACGGCAAGCACGACATCGTCGAGAACCTGCGGCAGTGTCAGCACAAGGCCGGCATCGCGGTCATCGATGTGGCCGGGCACCACATGACCGACGCGCTGCTGGCGGCGATGCTGCACCAGGCGTTCCTGTTGGGGTCCCTCTACGAACTGGACCGGTCCGGCCAGATCACCCGTCGCCTGTTCGAAAATCTGAACACACGGTTCTACCAGTCCTCGGGCACACACAAATACCTATCCATGATCTACGGCGAGATCTCGGAGGACGCGAAGTTCCGCTTTCTCTCCGCCGGACAGCCGTTCCCGGCCGTGTTCTCCAACCAGCACGATCGGTTCATGGAGGTGAGCCCGCACCTGAGCCAGTCGTTCCCGCCGCTCGGGATGATGCCGTCGTTCAACGTGATCGATCGCAGCCTCACCACGAGCCTCCTCGGCTTCAAGGAGCGCTACGAGATGAACGAGTGGTCGCTGATGGGGCGCGGGGACATCCTGCTCCTGCACACCGACGGACTGTCGGAGCATCGGCGACAGGAGCAGTGCTACTTCCCCGGCCGGCTCGAGCAGAAGCTTCGCGAGGTGAAGCACCTGGCCGCGAGGGAGATCTACGAGTCGATCAAGAAGGATCTGGTGGCGTTCGCGGATCCTGTCGACGACATCTCGGTTGTGGTCATCAAGCTGAAGTAACTCCCAACTCCCAACTCCCAACTCCCAACTGGATTCCTGTTCCAACTCCCAACTGTCGCCGTCCCCCGTAGTGCGCAGGCTTTAGCCTGCGCCGTGGAAGGCGTACCGGCCTGGGAACTGCGGGCGCTGCGGCCGGGAAATCGTCCTTGCTCGTACCCTTCAGCGTCCGCATCGACTATGAGCTGACTCGAGGCAACCTGTGCCTCCGGCTCAAAGCGTCCGAGCTGCTTCGCACAACTCGAACGCATGGACGGAAGTCGATGCGATGAATCGCGGCGGACAATTTCCAGCTCTCCGCGTCGGCCTTGCGCACGCAGTTCCCAGCCCGATACGCCTCCCACGGCCACGACATTCACTCGCCACTTCGCGACTGCTCGTTACGTATCCACGGTGTCACGGAAACGCACCAGCAGGTCGCGCTCTGGCCTAATCTCAGAATTCCGCGTTTATGTCGGAACCAATTCGTCGGAGGTCACTCGGTCACGTCTCGCAAGCGGGTTCGCGGAAAGAAGTTGACCCTCGACCACGCGCCCAGGACAATGACGGCCGACGGGTACGAGGCGACGGCGCTGGAGCGCGTCCTTCGCGGCAAGAATCGGCAAATTCGCGCCCCCCACCCATGCAACGTTAGGCAGCCGGAGAGAGATGGATCGATCCTCGGTGTCCGATCTGGGTGGCCCGCTGGCGGTTGGGTCGATCGCATTCCTAGGTACGTTCTTGATCGTTGACGGTCTGAACGGCCTCTTCATCCTGATCGAGCAGTACGCAACAACTGCGACGTGGGCGATCTTGTTCGCCGGCCCGACTCTCGTTCTGGCATACGCGTTCGGCGTGATCGCAATCCAAGTCGCCGACTTTGCTCGCGGCGCTTACGACCGTCGCCATGGGCGCGATCCACTAGCATCCTTCGTCTCAATTGCGCGATCCAACAACGAGCACCTCGTCGCGCGATATCGCGAGCTTCGTCGCACGCAGGAATTCCTGCAGGGCATGTCGCCGGCACTGGCACTACTCGGCGTGGGCTCCTTCTTCGCTGTCCGGTGGCTCGGCAGCTTTGACCTCTTTGGGTACGCTGCTGGTCTCGGGTGCCTTACGCTCGCAGCTCTGCTCCCACTTGTGGCTCACAGGCTGGGACTCCAGACTCACGCGCTCGCAGAGATCTGCGAGAAGTCTACTGAAGGTCCAAGTACGTCGGCTGCCTAACAAAGCGTTGAACCGGACGTGGAATGGCGTTGTGCAAACGACCGCTGTTCCGTTCTGGCATCAATCTTTTCAGGCTCGACTGGACGACGGGCAACCGGGTGATGCGTAGCACCATAGAAGTGGTCACATGAGGCGCCTGTGACCCAGCTGGGTCATCGGTTAGGTGTTAGGATCGGGCGCCGTCAGAGCAGCCCCCTGCCGATACCACAATCGAAAGGCCTCGAGCCATGAATGACCAAGTCAAAGGTCTCGAACCAAAGAGTGTACCGTCATGGTTTCCAATCGCAGGGTACGCTGCGGGTGGCGTGACGCTCCTGTTCTTCATGTATGTAGCGACATCACAGCAAGTCCAACCAACGTTTGCTCACGTCATTGTGACGGCACTTGGTGTGGCGCTCGCGGCTGCATTCCTTGGCGGTGATGCCGCGGCAAAAGGCAGTCTGCCGATACCTCTTCTCAAAGAGCAACCGATGGCCTTTACGGTTGGGGGAGGTATCGCAACGTTTGTCATCGTATTGGTGCTTGGGTCGGCGCTTTTCCTCGGGCAGGATCCGCGCGCGCGTGTCAGTGTGAGAGCCGTGCCCGAAGTGGTGAGTATTGCGCCGTTACCAGAAGCCGAACGAGCGAAATACCCGGGAATCTACGGATTCCAAGCGGTGACGTATGAATTTCGCGAGGTCGGTGGCACTGACGTCGATTTCAACGTGCAGACGTATCAGTTCTTTACCCTCGACGGGCGACCAGTAAACGACGTGTCCAGGGAACACCGCCTCCTCGATGGCGGTTTTACGGTTCCAGCAAGATCGTCGCATTCATACACGGACAATCATGGAATCGGTGACGCGATTGTGGAGAGGGCTCGCGAGATCGGAGTAAAAGCAATCAATTTAAAGACAGTTTTCTTGGGAACAGACTCGGAAGGTCGAACGTATGAACTGCCAGCCGTTCTGCTGATTTATCTGTGAGAGTTTTCTGGAGCGCTGCCACGTCGAATCGGTCCTGACAAACGGTGAACGCCGCTGTAGCGACCGACGGCGCAGGGTAGCGTAGGCATGTTCGGCCGCACAATCGACTGAAGGTCCGGCGGCAGGGTCCGCAGGCTAGTCGGCCCTCAAGGCAAACGTCCAGATCGCGCCGCCCGCCGGGACCACGTCGGCGGCGTAGCGATTCGCCAGACCGCCGCCGAGTCCTGACGCGATGGTGACGTACTGGCGTCCCTTGTGCGTGTAGGTGATCGCCGTCGAATTGATGCTCGACCCGGTCTTGAACTGCCACAGCGTCTTGCCCGTGTCCGCGTCCAGCGCAATGACCTCGCCGCTGAGTCTGCCGGTGAACACGAGACCGCCGCCGGTCGCGAGCATGCCGGCCGAGCTCGGAAAATCGGTCAGCGGAACCGCCCATTTCTTGTCGCCGGTCAACGGGTTGATGGCGATGAGATGACCGTACACGTCGCCTGGCTTGACGCCGGGGAGGCGCGAGGTGACCCCAGTCGTGTTCGCGCCCAGAACCTGGGGCTGTGGCGGCGCAAGCTTCTGGATGCGCGGGATGTTCCACGTGCTTGCGTAGATGAGTCCCGTCGTCGGGTTGATGGCGATGGGCACGGCGTTGGTACCCCGCGACGGCCAGATCTCGACCTCGTCGCCAGCCAGGAAGCGCTTGTACACATCGGTCAACACCGGCCGGCCCGTGGCGGGATCAATGTGGGTCGCCCAGTTGACCTTCACGAACGCGTGCGCGGCAATCAGCGTGCAATTGGTGCGGTCGAGCACATACATGAAGCCGTTCTTGTTGGCCTGGATCATCACCTTGCGCAGTTGACCGTTGACCCGGAGATCGGCGAGCAGCTGCTCGTCGTTGCCATCGACGTCGTAGACATCGTTGGGCGTGTACTGGAAGTAGCACGCAATCTCGCCTGTCTTCGGCCGGATCGCCAGCACACTGGACGTGTACAGACTGTCCATGCCTTCGCGCGGTTTCGGGTTGTACGGCTCCGCGTTGCCGACTCCCCAGTAGACCAGGTCGAGATCGGGATCGTACGAACCGGAACGCCAGGTCGGTCCACCACCGAACATCCACGCATCGGTGCCCTTGGGCCACGTCTCGGAGCCGGGCTCACCCGGCGCTGGGATGGTGTACAGGCGCCACAGTTTCTTCCCCGTCTCCGGGTCCCATCCGTCGAGGAAGCCACGCGTCGTCGACTCCCCGCCGGCCATGCCTGAAATCAGGACACCGTTGGCGACAATCGGCGCGCTGGTGGCGTAGTAGCCCTCTTTCAGATCGGCGAATTTCTGATTCCAGACCGGCTTGCCCGTTTTCATGTCGAGCGCCAGCACGTGGTTGTCGATCGTGACGCGGAACACCTTGCCGTTGTAGATCGTTGCCGCGCCTCGTGTGATCGCCGCCCGCTGCACGCCCGGCTCGAGCTCGACGGGTGTGCGCCAGATCTGTCGGCCGGTTTCGACGTCAATCGCAAAGGTCCACTTGCCGTTGATCACGTACATCACACCGTTGTAAATCGTCGGCGCCGCCAGCTCGCCCATCTCGTTCATGAGACTCGCGCTCCAGATGGGCACCAGCCGCTTGACCGTGGATGTGTTGATCTCCTTGAGAGGGCTGTAGCTCTGTCGGGAGTAGCCCATGCTCTGCGTGGTGACGTTCTCAGGATTCTTTCCGTCGCGCACCAGTTCGTCGGTCGTTTGCGTCACACCCCGCGCTGGCCATGCGCAGATCAGGATCGCCAGGAACCACACTTTCATGTCAGCCTCCGCTTACTCGTCAGACACCTGCGGGAGCCACGGCCTTCAGCGTCCGCCGCAACGCTGCCGCCGCGTCGGTCATCGCCGTCCGTGCACCGTCAATGAGGCCACCGAGACTGAAGAAGGGATGGATCATTCCCTCGTAACGTTTCAGCTCGACGGAGACACCCGCATTCTGGAGCGCGCGGGCGTAGGTCTCTCCCTGGTCGCGCAAAGGATCGCATTCCCCGGTGATCACCATGGCTGGTGGAAGACCGTGCAGATCGGTGGCGTACGCCGGCGAGGCGTAGGGATTCCGCCTGTCTGCCACGCTCGCGACGTACTGGCTGGTAAACCAGTTCATGAGATCGCGCGTCAGGAAATGATCGTTCGCGTACTCGCGCATCGACGGGCTGTCGTCATCGAAGTCGGTCACCGGGTAGATCAGAAGCTGAAAACTCAACGCCGGCCCCCCGCGGTCGCGAGCCATCAACGCCACCACGGTGGCCAGATTCGCCCCGGCACTATCCCCGCCAACGGCGACGCGCGTCGGATCAATCCCGAATTCAGTGGGGTGCATCGCGACGTAGCGCGTCGCGTCGAAGGCGTCGTCGGCCGCAGCGGGAAACTTATGCTCCGGCGCCAGGCGGTAGTCCACCGCGATCACGACACAGCCCGACGCATTGGCCAGCCCGCGGCATTGGCGGTCGTGTGTGTCGCAATCACCGAGGACAAAGCCGCCGCCGTGGAAAAACAGCAACGCCGGCAGTTGCTCGGCGAGGACCGGTCGATAGATGCGAACAGGAATCGGCTGGGCGGGGCCGGCGATCACGCGGTCCTCCACGTGAGCCACCGGCTCTTCCGGGCCTCCGAATTCGATCAGCTGTCGTGCGACCGAGCGCGCATCCGAGAGAGGAAGCTGGTCCAGCGATGGACCGCCGGCCGCCGCGAGAATGTCCAGAAACGTCTTGCATTGTGGATGGAGTGCCATGGCGAATGCGTTATACACCCGCGTCGTGCCGGCACGGAAGCATTCTTCGACGCGCTCGGTCCTGTAGGGCAACAGACGTCAGCCGCGTTGCACTATGCTGAGGCGCGCAAGGCAGGTGACACATGAATCATGAGCGACGGGTATTCATGGCAAATGGCGAGGTGCACGCGCAACAGGTGCGGGCATTCCTGGAGACCGCTGGCATCTCGAGCGAGTTGCGAGGCGAGTCGCTAAGAAAGACTCACGGGCTCACCGTGGACGGACTGGGGATGGTCGCGATCGTCGTGTCGGACACGGATGAAGACCGGGCGCGCGCGCTGCTCGCCTCCGCTGAAGGCGGCGAGTTCCGCCTGAAAGACGACGCCGACGTGAGTTCTTCCTGACGCACGCGACCTCTACTCGAGCGTGGCGGGCATCGCCGCGGGAGGCGTACCGGCCTGGGAACTGCGGGCGCGGCGGCCGGGAAATCATCCTTGCTCTTACTCTCCCGCTCCCGCATCGACTAAGAGCTGACTCGGCGCTACTTGTGCCTCCGGCTCAAAATGTCCGAGCTGGCTCGCGCAACTCGAACGCAGGGACGGAAGTCGATGCGATGAATCGCTGCGGACGATTTCCAGGATCTCCGAGTCGGCCTTGCGCACGCAGTTCACAGCCCGATACGCCTCCCGCGGCCAAAACGGCAGATCAACGAACGTGAACGCTGCGACTGTTTCGGAAGTGAAACCGCCATTGGGAGTTGGCGCGAGGATCGGGTTGGGAGTTGGGAGTTGACTGCTCTCTACCTCTTCTGTTGCGCCCGGGCCGTGGACGGCGGCACGTGTCCCTTGAGCCGCATGTAGACCACGATGTTGCCGTAGTGCTCGTTGTTGTGCGTGGTGTTGAAGATCAGCACTGAGCCACGAACGGCCTGGCCGCCGGGGTTCGGTCCGGCGATCTTCACCATCTGACTGAAGTTGGCGTCGGTGGTCGCGTTGTAGACCTCATCGCAGTAGGCGAGCGAATCCTTGATCGCCTTGACCAGGACGGCCCGATCGGACACCTTCTCGAAATTCTCGGCCGACGGTGGCCGCTCGCCTTTCGCCTGCGAACAGAAGAAGAAATTGGCGTTGGCGACGTGTCCCATCAGCTCGCCGAAGGTGCGGACCTGCGGTGTCGGCTTGAACGCGTAGTCGGCGGCCGGCATGGCCTCCGCCGCCTCGGCCAGGTTGCGGCGGATCGTGGCGTGCATCGATTTCACCACCGCCGCCATCGACGGCGAGAGCAGCTGATCGAAGCCACCGTCGGTCGTCTGCGCAGTGGCCGTGGACGCACACGCCAGACACAGCAAGAGAATCAGCCCACGCACCATGTCACCTCTCCTCGAGCGCGCTACGAATCGCGAGCGAACAGTCTAGCGCACCCAGCCCGGTGCGCCTCCCGCGGCCATGAGGACCCCGTGCCTGCACTATCATCCAGTCATGTCGTCAGCGCAAACCTGGGACCCCGCCACGTACGCGCGCAATGCACGTTTCGTATCCGATCTCGGATCTCCGGTCGTGGCGTTGCTGGCGCCTCTGCCCGGCGAGCGCATCCTTGACCTGGGTTGCGGAGACGGGGCGCTCACCAAGAAGCTGGTCGATCTCCAGTGCGACGTCGTCGCCATCGATTCGAGCGCGCCGCAGATCGAGGCCGCGAGGGCGCTCGGGCTGGACGCGCACGTGATGGACGCTGAAGCGTTGCCGTTCGTGGACGAGTTCGATGCCGTCTTCAGCAACGCGGTGCTGCACTGGATTCAGCGCGCCGACCCGATGCTTGCTGCGGTGCACCGCTCGCTGAAATCCGGAGGCCGCTTCGTTGCCGAATGTGGCGGTCATGGCTGCGTGCAGAAAGTCCGGACGGCACTGGTGCAGGCCCTGGACCGGCGCGGGATCGATGGTGACGCTCGCGGGCCGTGGTATTTCCCGACGCCGGGTGACTACGCCACGCGGCTGGAGCGAGCCGGCTTCCGCGTCGATAGCATCGCGCTGATTCCTCGTCCCACGCCCCTGCCCGGCGACATCATCGACTGGCTCGAGGTATTTGCCCTGACCTTTCTTCAGGGGCTTCCCCCCGGCGTGCGGGCGGAATATCTGCAAGAAGTCCGCGCCGTGCTCGAACCGCAGCTGCGCGACAGCACCGGAACCTGGGTGGCGGACTACGTGCGGCTTCGCTTTGCCGCCACCAAAATCGACACCGCCGCGGCACCCTGACCCCAACCCGTCTGCTAGGTTCCAATTGGGAGTTGGCTCGTGGATCGAGTTGGGAGTTGGGAGTTGTCTCGTCGCTCCCAGTTGGGAGCTGGATCTGGATCGAGTTGGGAGTTGGGAGTTCCCTTAAGGCGCCCGTTCAACGCGGCCGTCCCCATGCCGTGCGAACCGGCCTTCGCTGCGACCGTGGATCGGAGCGCTGACCGGCCAGGGCCAGCCGCCGTACTGGGTTCGGCGGTAGTCGACGAACGCCTGTTCGAGCTGGAGTCTCGTGTTCATGACGAAGGGGCCGTGTTGCACGACCGGCTCGCCGATCGGACGCCCCTGCAGCAGGAGGATATCGACGGGACCGTCAACGGCCTCGAGCGTCACGGGCTGATCGGCGTGCACGCGTATCGCGGCCGCACCCGAGATCGTTCGTCCTGCAGCCCGGATCCCCTTACCCGCAAAGAGGTGCAGCGCGCGATTGGTGTCGGCGCCTCGCGCAGGAGGCACCGTCCATGACGCCCCCGCCTCCATGGCAATCGACCAGATCGCCACGTCGGCTTCGTCGCGTGCGGCCCACGAATGCGGAGGGGGCGGCAGCGGCATGGCACCGTCGAGCCCGCCGGCGATGACCGTCACCTTTGTACCCGGGAACCGCCGGCGGGGGATCTCTTTGTCCCAGAACATCGTGAAGTACGGCTGGGCCATCTTGCTCTTCCCCGGCAGGTTCAGCCAGATCTGAAACAGCTCCAGCGTGTTCGGCCCGTTACGATCGAGCAGCGGAAACATCTCCGAATGGACGACGCCGGCGCCGGCCGTCAACCACTGCACGTCACCCATGCCGAAGCGCGCGGCCGCACCGAGCGAGTCCGAGTGGTCGATGTAGCCGCGCCGCACGATCGTCACCGTCTCGAATCCGCGATGCGGATGCTGCGGGAAGCCGGGGACGACGTCGCCGTGATACATCCGCCAGCCGTCCTTCCCCGCGAAGTCCTGCCCGATGTCCCGCCCCTCCAGCGATGCCGCCGGGCCGAACTGATCGTTGCCCTGGGGAAAGAGATCGATGTGGTGCACGCAGAAGAGAAACGGGTCGAGCGTCTGCCAGCGGGAGCTGAGCGGGGTGACCTGGATGATCGGATCGGACATCTTCTTACCTTAGCACTCGGGATCCGGGATCCGGGATCCGGGATCCGGGCGGTCTGTGCTCTTCGAATCCCGAATCCCGAATCCCGAATCCCGAATCCCGAGTCCCGAGATTACAATACCCGCGCAGCCTATGACACTCACCCGGGGCGGTCTTTCACGCCGGCAGTTCCTGGGCGGCGCCGGCGCGGCGATCGGTCTTGCCAGCGGGCTCGGCGGGCAGACAGTTCGCGCGCAGGCGCGGCAGGCCACCGTGCCTGGTGCTGTGGTCGATCTCGGCTTCATCAACGGCCGGATCCACACGATGGACCCTGCCAACCGCGTCGTGTCGCAGGTGCTGATCCGCAACGGCCGCTTCGCCGCGGCCGGCAACAACGTCGTGGCGCGGGGAGGCAACCTGAGGATCGTCGATCTCAGAGGGAAGACCGTCATCCCGGGGATCATCGACGCGCACAACCACATCGTCCTCGTCGGCAACCGGCCCGGGTGGCACACGCCGCTCGAGCACGTGCTGACGATCCCCGATGCGATCGCGGCGTTGAAGACCCGCGCCGCGGCGGTTCCCGCCGGCGAGCTCATCACCACCGTCGGCCCGATCTCGGCGATGCAGTTCGACGAGCGGCGCCTGCCGAACCTGACCGAGCTCGACGCGGTCGGCCGCCCCGTCTATCTCCAGGCGGCTCAGGGCGGCGCGAGGACGAACAGCGCGGGCAAGGCGTGGCTCGAGGCACGGGGTGCGACCGTCGCTGCCGACGGCGCGATCGCCGGCCCCGCACTCGGCCTCTCACTCCAGACGCTTCGCAAAGAGCTGCTGACGCCCGAGACGAGGATGCGCAGCGCGTTGGACGCCCTGCAGTACTACGCGCGACTCGGCATCACAACCCATCGTGACTCGGGTGCGTTCCACGCCGACGAACCTGCCACCGGCATCGCGAGCGAGAACACGTTCACGATGCACAATCCGTTTCGCGCGCTCCACCGCGAGGGCCGCATGCCGGCCCGGTTGCGGATCGACTTCCTTCACCAGGACGCGCCCACCGCTGACCCGCCGCTGCCGACGCTGTCGCAGCGGTTGAAGTATTCGTTCCCGCGTTTCGGCGACGACTGGCTGAGAACCGGCGGCATCGGCGAGTTCACCGGCGGCGGGGTGGACGGCTTGCGGGCGATCGCGAAAGCCGGGTGGCGCGCCGAGGATCACACGCTGAACCTCGCCAGTGCCACGAGCCTCATCGCCAACCGTGAGATCGTGAATCGAGAGATCCCGATCACGCAACTGCGCTGGGTGATCTCGCACGTGCCGGACTTTCCTGCGGATCTGGCGAACCGGGCCCACGCCCTCGGCATCGGCGTCCTCGTGGGATGGGGACCGCTGCGCACCGGCACGAACGTGGGGCCGCCGTACCGGATGCTGTTCGACCACGCCATTCCCGTGGGTTACCACTCGGACGGCGGCGACATCACCGTGATCAACCCGTGGCTCAACTTCTACACGATGATCACGGGCAGGAATCTCGCTGGCCAGCCGATCCTCGGCGATCAGACGCTGACCCGGCAGGAGACGCTGTGGCTCGCCACGGCGGCCAACAAGTGGTTCATCTGGGAAGACGATCTCGGCTCGATCGAAGCCGGCAACCACGCCGACCTCGTGGTCCTCGATCGAGACTACTTCACCGTCCCGGATGAGGACATCAGGAAGATCCGTTCAGTGCTGACGATCGTCGGTGGGAAGGTTTCCCACAACGATGGGATCTTGTAGAGGCGGGTCTTCAGACCCGCCTGGAGAGAAAGTCGCATGAGACATCACCTGGCACTGAAGACACTACTGGTCAGCGGCGTGCTCCTCGTCACGAGTGCGGTGACAAGCGCGCAGCGAGCGCACGGCGTGGCAGCCGACGTGCTCGCCTTCGAGCGCGCGATCGAGGCGGCCGTGGTTCGAGGCGACGTCGCGTTCGTTGACGCCGCAACCGCGCCCACGTTCACGTTCACGCATGGTGACAGCTGGACCACCGGCGGCGCGCCGCTTCGCGTGGACACTCGGGCCGACTGGATGGCGACGGTGGCCAAGGCGCCCTATGCGTCACGCGCGCTCGACTCGGTGAAGACCGAGGTGCACGGCGACGTCGTGATCACCTACGGGCGTTACGTGGGTAAGTTCAAGGGCGCGGCCCCGGGCAGACGGACGTTCACCGTGTGGTACGAGCGCGTCTACGCCAGGCGAGACGGCAAGTGGCAGTACTTGTCCCATCGCACTGTCGACGGACCGATCTACGAAAAAGACTGACTGCGTTGGTGTAGAGGCGGGTCTTTAGACCCGCCTTGGCCGGGTCTGAAGACCCGGCCCTACGGTCGTCCATTTCGATCACGCTCGTGCGATCCCAAGTACCTGAGCACGCAGTTCATCACGAGCACCCATTTCAAGCGCGAGCCTGACGGCTCGAAGTGGATGCCGACACCCTGCGAGTCGTCGCGCGGCACGAACTAGCGAGAGTCGAGCGGCCGTAGTGTCCGGCTTCCCTGGGCACCGAAGCGCAACGCGCGAAGGTGGCAGCCGGACCCTGAACCTGTGTGACACGAGCCAACCGAACGTGATACGTGTTGATGCCATGACTGGACGACTTTTCGTGTGCGCGCTGGCCGCGCTCATCGTTGTGGCCCCCTCGACGCGCCTGGGCGCGCAGTCCGATGAAGCGGACCGCGTCAAGGAATCGGCGACCGCGCTGTCCGAGATCATGGGTGCCGCCGACAGCGCCATTCCGACGTCGGTGTTGGGCAAGGCCGAAGGCATCGCGATCTTTCCCGGCACGATCCGCGGCGGCTTCATCCTCGGCGCGGAGCGGGGGCGCGGCATTCTGAGCGCCAGGGACCCGATGACGAGGGCGTGGTCGCCACCGGCGTTTCTGACGATCACCGGCGGCAGCGTCGGCCTGCAGATCGGCGTGCGCGCCACCGACCTCGTGCTGGTGATTCAGAACCGGCGGGGACTCGAGAATCTGGTCCGCAACGAATTCAAGGTCGGCGCGGGCGCGGCTGTCACTGGCGGACCGGTTGGCCGCGACGCACAGGCCGCGACCGACATTCAGATGCGCGCCGAAATCCTGAGCTACTCGCGAAGCCGTGGGCTGTTTGCCGGCGCCACACTCGAGGGCTCGACGATTCGGCAGGACCAGGACGCCAACCGCCGCTTCTACGGCGACAGGCTCACCACCCGTGAGGTCGTGTTCGATGGCAAGGCGAAGGCGCCTGAAGCCACCGTCGTGTGGTTTCAGGCCCTCATGAAATACGTACCGTAGCGTAGAGCGGCCGCCCATGCAGAGCGCGGGCTTCAGCCCGCGCGGGCTGGCCTCAGTCCTCGCGGAGCTCCATCACCAGACCATTCAGATCGCGGAAGCGCAGCACGTCCTTCTCGTCGGACGGGAGGATCTGCGCGCCGGCGCGTGTCAGACCCTCCGTCATCCTCTTTTTGTGGAAGCCGGCCACGCGGACGCACATATGGTGGATGCCCGGCTTCTCTCCTGATGCGGCGGCTTCAAGGCCCAGTCGTGTCCTGGCCACACCGAACCACGCGCGAGCCGGCTTCGTGGTCCTGGACACTTCCTTCCCGAAGATCTTGCGGTAGTGCTCGACGGAGCGCTCGAGATTGGACACCCGCAGCATGACGTGGTCCGGCCCGATCGCCTGCACGACGGCATCGTCCTGGGACATGCGAGAGGCGGGAATGATCGTACGGGCAAGCCCGCCCGGGACGGCGAGGAACTGCAGGCGCAACGCATCCGGATCGGTGGCCATGCCGAGCGCCCCGGCGCCGAGCGACACGCCTGCGCTCTGAAGGCTCTTTCGCAGTTCGGCCGGCCGGTAGTTCTCGACCAGCGCGCAGAAGTGATCGACGATCGGCGTGCTGGTCTTGTTGCCGCCGAACGCCAGGTAGCCGGTCCCCAACCTCACGTAGAAGCGCGGCGGCGGATCGCGTTCCTGAAAGAGCTGCGGATCGAAGATGCGGCCGTAGAATCGCGCCGACGCCTCGGGATCGGGCACGGTGATGCCCAGATGCTCGAGGCCCGGCGACTCGAGCGGCAGACTGCTACCCTGTGCGTGTGCACGCGTCACCCACGGCACGGCGCACGCGCCCATCCACAGAAGAACGTCTCGTCGAAGCACCATCAAGCTCACTCGAGCGCCTGATACAACAGCGCCCGCATCTTGGCGTGATCGTCAACGTCGCCCGCAGGCAGCAACTGCGTGAGATAGACGACCACGAGCTGCTCTTTCGGATCGACCCAGTAGCTCGAGTGATAGGCACCGCCCCAGCCGAACTCGCCAACCGAACCCGGGATGCCTCGTGCGCCCAGATCGGTCACGACCGAGAAGCCGAGCCCGAAGCCGAGCCCGTCGAAGTCGATGCCGATACCGCCGCCGCCATCGGTCCGCACGCCATGGAGGTGGTTCGTCGTCATCAGCTCGACGGTCTTTCTGCTCAGGAGACGCTTCCCCTCGAGCTCGCCGCCGTTCAGCATCATCTGCAGGAAGCGTCCGTAGTCGGACGCCGTGGAGATGAGACCTGCGCCGCCAGAGAAGCTCTTCTTCGGTCCCGCGACGTACGCGCCCTGGCTCACCATGCCGCCCTGGTCCGGCGTGCGCTCGAGACGTCCGGCCGCGTTGATCGAATACACGGTGGCGAGTCGTTCCTTCTTCGACTCGGGTACATAGAAATGCGTGTCGTTCATACCGAGCGGCACTAGGATGCGGGTGCGCAGCAACTCGTCGAGCGGCTGCCCGCTCACGCGCTCGGCGAGCGCGCCAAGAATGTCCGTGTTGTACCCGTAGACCCACTGCTCGCCCGGCTGTGCGTCGAACGGCAGCGCCGCCATGCGCGAGACGGTGGCCGCGATCGGCTCATCCCGATCGGCGAAGTACCAGCCCGTGATCCCGCCCTTCTCCCATTTGTCGCCTGCGACTCCCCCGCCGTAGCCAACGCCGGACGTATGGGTGAGGAGATCGCGGATCGTGATCGGCCGCTTCGCCTTCACGACGTCGTAGCCGCCGCCCGGTCGCGCAACCGCGACGGTCGTCTGCCGGAACTCGGGCAGGTACTTCCCGACCGGATCGGAGATGAGCAGACGCCCCTCTTCCTGCAGCATCAGGACGGCCGTGCTGACAAGCGCCTTCGACTGGGACGCGATGCGGAACAGGGTGTCCTCGCGCATCGGCGACCGTGACTCGCGATCGCGCTGGCCGAACGCCTCGACGTAGGCCACCTTGCCGCGCCGCGCGACGAGCAGCACGCCGCCGGCGAGCTTCTCGTCCTTGACGTATCCATTCAACGCCGTGCTGAGCCGCTTCAACCGCTCGGATGACAGGCCGACGTCATCCGGCTTGACGCGCGATTGGGCCTGCAGCCGCAGGCCTTGGGGCGCTGCCGCACAGACCATCAGCAGCGCGGCAAGAGCGGCGGCGCATCGCATGCGCGACATCGTAGCGGTGTTCCTCATCGACAACACTCCTACTTCGATCCGGCTTCGCCCGCGCGAGCCGCACTCAGGATGTTCCGCATGCCGTAGTTGCCCTCATGACATGCGTACTCGAACACGTGATAGTCGGGCTGGTGTCTGATCGGCAGCGCCATCTTGAACGGCGTGGTGTAGGTCTTCGGATCGTCGATCGTGACCTCCCACTGAATGGTCCCGGCATCGACGCGGGTAAACCGCTCGACCAGGCGCATCTGGTCGCTGTGCCGCAGGCCATTGCCATTGAACCCGATGCTCATCTGATCCGTGAAGTTGGTGGTCTCGACCACCAGCGTGTCGCCTTCCCAGTGACCCCGCGCATCGCCCATGTACTGACGGATGCTGGCGCCCACGCGCCCGCCGCCGCGAAGCGGGATGATGCGCGGCTCGTGAATCATCTCGTAGCGAATCGCCACGTAGCCGGGAGCCTGCACGACATCCAGTCCGTTGCCGTACGGACGTGGCAGCATCGAGCCGACGACGCCGCGCGAGATGCAGCGATCGAAGTTGGTCAGATCTTGCGGCCGATTGAACGGGCCGGCGCCGAAGCTGCCGGTATCGCGCCCTGCCGCGCGCTTCTGACCCTCGGGCGTCACCGCGGGAATGCGTCCGTCCACAGGCTCGACGACGAACGAGGTTTGCCGGACCGGTTTCGACGCGGTCTCGCCCCAATGATCCGGAGGCCCGACTGGTGCGGCCCCACCCGCAGGTGCGGCGGCCAGCGCCGCTCGCCGGACCTCGGCCCGCCGCCGTGCCTGCTCGGCCAGATCTTCGTCGGTGAGAAAGAGCTTGTTGCCGAGCGCCGGGGGCCGTTGGACCGGCACGCCAATCGTGTCGTCGGTCGTCCAGGTCCCTTGCAGATCGGGATCGCCCCATGGCGTGCGCGGTGTGGTCTGGGCGCCGGCGGGCACGGGCGCCAACACAGCCACAATCAGCGCCGCGGAAATCGCGATGGGTACGACGCGGGCCAGCATTCTGCGGTGCATGTCACTCCTCCAGGCCGTCACGCGCGAATCCTAGCATGTTAGGCTCTCGGCTCTGCCCGCCGCCGCCTGACACATCCCGTCACGAGCGTCAGGCTTTGGCGAGGCCCCGCCGAAGCGCGCGTGGACTCATCCGCGCGAAGGCGGGGGCCTTGGGCGCCAGGAAGGAGTACGACATGACGACTGTGTCGCGTCGCGATTTCATCATCACGGGTGCGGCTGGCGTGGTCGCCGGCGCAGCGTGCAATACCCAGGCGGCGCAGCGAGGCACGGCGCCGGGTGCGTCGCGCGGGGGCCCCTCGACTCCGCTCGGGGCAGGCCGTACGCTGCTCAAAGGTGGGTGCGTCCTCTCGCTCGACCCGAAGGTCGGCGACTTTGACGAGGCCGATGTGCTGATCGATGGGGGGAAGATCGCCGCGGTGCGGCCCAACATCACCGCGTCGGCCGAGGTGATCGACGCCTCGAACATGATCGTGATGCCGGGCTTCATCGATACCCACCGGCACATGTGGCAGGGCGCGGTGCGGAACAGTCTGCCGAACGGCCTGCTCGGGGACTACGTGCGCGACATCCTGGGCATCGTGCGCGGCGTGATGAGACCCGAGGATGTCCGCATCGGCGATCTGGTGAGCGCGCTCGGCGCCGTCAATGCCGGCGTGACCACGCTGCTCGACTGGTCGCACATCGGCAACAGCCCGGAACACACCGATGCCGCCATCCAGGGGCTGCGGGAATCAGGTGCTCGCGCCGTGTATGCCTTCGGCGGCGGCACGGCTGGTTCTGCCAACCGCTATCCGCAGGACATCCGCCGGCTGCGAAAGCAGTACTTCTCGTCCGACGATCAACTGCTCACGCTGGCGATCGCCGCCGGCATGACGGCCGGCGAATGGGCGGTGGCGCGTGAAGTCGGGGCGTCGATCTCGGTGCACGCCGGCGGATCGCTGGCCGGGCTCGAGAAGGTCCTCGGTCCTGACGTGACGCACATCCACTGCAACACGTTCACCGACGCGGCGTGGAAGATGGTGGCGGATTCGGGTGGTCATGTCTCCATCTCGTGCCCGATCGAGATGGAAATGGGCCACGGCATCCCGCCCGTTCAGCAGGCACTCGATCGCGGCATCCGTCCGAGTCTGAGCGTCGATGTGGAAACCCAGATGCCGGGCGATCTCTTCACGCAGATGCGCGCGGTCTTCACGCTGCAGCGGATGCAGGCGCTCGCGCGCCAGCGCGCGGGCGAGACGAACGCCCCGAAGCTCCTGACCGTGCGCGAGGTGATCGACTTCGCGTCCATCGACGGCGCGAGAGCCAATCACCTCGATCGCAAGATCGGGACGCTCACCCCCGGCAAAGAGGCCGACATCATCCTGCTGCGGGCCGACGCGATCAACGTGGCGCCGGTGAACAACGCCTACGCGGCCGTCGTGCTCGGCATGGACACGAGCAACGTCGACACTGTCTTCATCGCGGGTCAGCTCCGCAAGCGGCAGGGGCAGCTCGTCGGTGTCGATCTGAGCCGTGTGCGGCAGCAGGCCAGCGCCTCGCGCGACTACATTCTGTCGAAGACCGGCTGGCCCAAAGCGCGCGTGGGAGGCCGCGCGAGCTAGGAGCCTGTGGTGCACGGCGGCGCTTGAGCGCGACTCACAGTCGGCGTAGAGTGCAAGACGGAGGTCGACATGACTGGGCCAGCCAAATGCGCGCACCCGGCCTGTCAGTGCATGGTCGAGCCGAAAGGACCGCACGGGAAATACTGCAGCGACCACTGCAAGCAGGCGGGAGACAAGACCGAGATTCGCTGCGACTGCCAGCATGCTCCCTGCCGCTAGGTGACGCGGCGCGTCAGGGCGCTTTCGGCACGAAGGTCAACGCGACCCCGTTGATGCAGTAGCGCAACCCGGTCGGTGGTGGTCCGTCCGGGAAGACGTGGCCCATGTGCCCGCCGCAGTTGTTGCAATGCACTTCGGTTCGCGTCATGCCGTAGCCGCGGTCGACCGTCGAGCCGAGCGCGCCCTCGATCGGCGCGAAGAAACTGGGCCAGCCGGTTCCGCTCTCGAACTTCCGGTCGGCCACAAACACCGGCTGCCCGCAGCCGGCGCACGAAAACGTCCCGGCCCGGTGCTCGGACAACAGCGCGCACGAGCCGGGCGCTTCCGTTCCGTGGTTGCGCAGCACGGCGTACTGCTCGGGCGTCAGCATCCGGCGCCACTCCTCATCCGACTTGGTGACAGGGTATGCAGTCTTGCTCATGTCCCCCAGTATGCCTTGATCGGCCCAAACAGGAATTCTCCCCATCGGATGTTTTCTGACCGGGCCGACGCGGGTCCTCGATGCGCATCCGCGTGCAAATGCCGCCTCTGTCTCAGTGTTCTTTCTGCTGGGAGTCTGGCCTCCGAGTTGCTGTGACGAAAGCTGTCTCAGGAGCACTCTTTACTCATATGACCATCACGGAATTGCAGTCGCCGGACGTGCAGGTCGTCTGCCTGGCTGGCGCGATCAGCGAACCCTACGAAGAGCTGAATCGACGGGGCCAGATGCGCCTCAGCGCGGACGACGTCCGGTGGCTCCGCGGCGCACGGCTGAAGTACGGCCCCGAAGTCCGCGTGATCGACATCTCGGCCGGTGGCATCCTCGTGGAGACCACCGGCGAATTGCGGCCCGACGCCAACGTGGTGTTCGAGCTGGCGGGCCCGACCACCTCGATTCTCGTCCCCTCTCGCGTCCTCCGCTGCCGCGTCGCGTCGCTCGACGAAGTGGTGCGCTATCGCGGTGCGTGCGCGTTCAAGCGTCCAGTCGCGATTCCCGATCTCGTTCAACAGGCCGTCGCCACGCAGCCTCCGCCGCTCGCCGTCGCCCCACCGACAGCGGCCGGCGCCGCCTGGCAAAAGGTGATCGCGCGCTTCCGCGATGGACGCCTCGTGCGCGGATATACCAACGACTTCCATCCGTCGAAGCCGCAGCTCCATCTCTCCTCGGAACCGCGTTCGCACGATACGCTCTTCCTGCAGGTCTCGCAGCTCAAGGCACTGTTCTTCGTTCGTGAGTTCCAAGGCGATCCGGCCCGTGTCGATCGCCGGGAGTTCGTGGAGACGCCACACGGCCGCAAGGTGTCCGTCACGTTCGACGACGGCGAGATTCTGGTTGGGTCCACGCTCGGCTATCGGGGCGAGGGCAACGGCTTCTTCGTCAATCCGGCCGACCCACGCTCGAACAACCTGCGCGTGTTCGTGAGCCCGGAGGCCGTGCAGCAGGTCAAATTCTTCTAAAAGACCGTCAACTCCCAACCCGCCTTCGCTCCTCCCAAGAATCTTGGAGCTTCGGCGGGGCAGGCTCCCAATCCGAACCTGGGCCAACTCCCAAGTCGGACATCACGCGTTCGAAAGGTTGTGAGTCGGGGTTGGGAGTTGAGTCAGCGCCACCTTCTATATCGAGCAATGCCAGGAGGCATCACGAGCTCGAGCCGGTACTCGACACCACCGACGTCGTGCGACGGGCGGTAGTTGCCGTCGCGAGCGGCCACGATCAGCGTGTCACTGCCCGGCTGATAGCGGCAGGTGGTCAGACGCCGCTTCATCAGGTAGCGCAACACGCTGTCGTACTGCGGGTTCAACCGCGCGGCAAAACCGTGACCTTCATCGGTCTCGACGGCTCCGTCGCCGCAGACCGCGTCGAGCGCGGCGCGAATGCGCGAGTACGACCACGGTGTGCGCTCCACAAAGCGATCACCCACCGGGGGTCCTTTCCACACGAGGAGTGCGAGACATACCACGCCGAGTGCGCAGGCGGTGGTGAACGGCGGCAGCCGGCGCGGCATCGCCAGGCTCACGAGCGCCGCGGGCACAAGCGGATAGAACGGCGCCAGAAGCGTGACGTGGTGAAAGCCCTCGAACGACCGCGCCATCCAGGCGAAGAACAGCCCCTGGCCGGCGATGCCAGCCACCGCACTCACGGTCAGCCAGAACAGCACCGACTCGGATCGAGCCTCGCGCGTGCGATCGACGCCGCCTCGTCGGGCACGAAGGGCCAGCAGCGCGAGAGCCGCGATGCCGAGCGCAGTACCGATCGTGATCACCAGGACAGGCCGCACACCGAGTCGCTCGAACAGCCCTGCCGGATCCACCGCGATCGCGAGCGGCATCTCTGACGCCGCCGTTCCAGACACGGCCGCTCGTCCACCGGGCGATTCGAGATGAGTGAAGATCGCGCGCGTATTGCGAAAGCCGGTCATCAGTTCCGCCATCACGTACGGTCCGACTGCCATCAACGCCACAACCGCGATCGCGCAGAGATGCCACCGTCCGGGAGGATGGCGGCGCGCGTCACGACCGGTGACGAAAACGAGGACCAGGATGACGGGTGCGGCAACGACCGCAACCAGATGCAACTGGAGGCCGAAGGTACCGATCAGGACGAGCCACGCGAGCGTCGCCAGACACGGACGCCGGAGACACGATGCGGCGAGCGCCATCACCGTGAGCCCGATCGGCAGCAGCAGCGTGTTCGTCCAGAGCATCCCCGCGTTCCACCACACGACGCCCGTGAAGGAGAAGATCAGGAGCCAGAGCCAGGCGAACACCGCGTCGATGCGGGCGAGCACCGCGAAGACGGACGCAGTGCCGATGGCGATCAGCAGGCTGGTGATGACGTGAATGCTGTTGATGCCGAGGCCCAGGGCCACGGGAATGCCGAAGACGACGGCGCCGAGCGGACCGAGCGCGTGCGCGGGCGGCGCGGTGCCCGACATGATCGCGCCCCAGAGACCTTCCGGTCGCCACTGCAGCAGCGACTCGAAGTTCTGCAGCTGATCGACCTGATCCTCGAGGAAGACCGACTCGCCGGCGTGGCGCTCGGCTAGCCAGGTGAAAACCAGAAGCGCGGCACACGCGAGGGCAACGTGCAGGCGCCTGGTCAGAATGTCGCCCGGGAACATGGAGATAGAGTGCGGCTCGCTGATAGCAGGTGACAAAGTAGCACGAGACTGACGATAATCCTCGCGCATGGAATGGTGGCACTGGCTGGTGCTCGGCCTGGTTCTCGTCGCGCTCGAAATGGCGGCGTCGGGCGGCTTTTACATCATCTTTTTCGGAATCGCGGCCATCGTGGTCGCGGTCCTCGAGATGCTCGGCATCGCCGGCCCGACGTGGGTGCAGGTCCTGCTCTTCTCGATCCTCTCCATTGCCTCGCTGTTGCTGTTCCGCAACCCGGTCATGCGGCGGCTGAACCTGAATGCCGGTGCGGCCGATATCGACACGCTGGCCACTGAACCCGGCACGGTACTCGAAGCGATGGCGGCCGGCGCCAACGGACGGGTCGAGGTGCGAGGCACGACGTGGAGCGCACGCAACGTCGGAACGACCTATCTCACGCACGGCGAGCGCTGCATCGTCGTCCGCTCCGACCGGCTCACGCTTCTGGTGAAGGCAGAGGAGGCAGTCTGATGGACAGCGGTGTCCTCGTGGTATTCGTCGTTCTTGCCGTGCTCGTGCTCATCGTGGTCGCGAAGACGGCGGTGGTCGTCCCGCAGCAGAACGCCTACGTGGTCGAACGGCTCGGCCGCTACTCGGGCACGCTGGGCGCGGGGTTTCACATCCTCCTCCCGTTCGTCGATATCATCCGCTACCGCCTCTCCCTGAAGGAGTCGGCGTTCGACATCCCGGCGCAGGTCTGCATCACGCGCGACAACGTCCAGGTCGGCGTCGACGGGGTGCTGTACCTCAAGGTCCTCAACGCCGAGCGCGCCTCCTACGGCATCTCCGACTTCTTGTTCGCCATCACGCAGCTCGCGCAGACGACGCTGCGAAGCGAGATCGGCAAGATCGATCTGGACAAGACGTTCGAAGAGCGGACCAACATCAACATGTCGGTCGTGACCGAGTTGGACAAGGCGTCGGAATCCTGGGGCGTGAAGGTGCTGCGCTACGAGATCAAGAACATCACGCCGCCGCACGACATCCTCGCGGCGATGGAGAAGCAGATGCGCGCCGAGCGGGAGAAGCGCGCGGTGATTCTCACCTCGGAAGGCCAGCGCGACGCGGTCATCAACTCGGCCGAGGGCGCCAAACAGGAGACGATCAAGGCGTCGGAAGCCAACCGGCAGCAGCGGATCAACGAAGCTGAAGGACAGGCCTCGGCGATTCTGGCCGTCGCCACGGCCACGGCCGAAGGCATCCGCCGGGTGGCGAACGCGATGCAGGATCCGGGCGGGGCCCAGGCCGTGCAGCTCCGAGTCGCCGAGCAGTACATCACGCAGTTCGGCCAGCTCGCCAAGGAAAGCAACACCCTCGTGATACCCGCCAACGCCGCCGACGTCAGCTCGATGCTGGCGCTGGCGATGAAAGTGATCAGCACGACCGGCTCGGGCGGATCCGCCGCCTCGCCGAAGGCCTGACCGAATCCCAGACTCGAGCTCATGCGTTGGGCCGCGCGCAGCGGCCCAACCCCCAACCGTAGAGCTGCCTTCAGATTACCGATGACAAGTGGTCGTCGCGAGTGCAATATGCAGCGATCAAATGTTCACCGCGCGCGCGCCTTCACCGGACAGGCGGATGCATCGTCGGTTCACCGCGAGTGAATTGCGAGGGCTTCGTACGGCGCGCGTGAAGTACGGCCACGACGTCACCATCATCGATCTGTCGTCCAGCGGAGTCCTGTTCGAGACGCCAGTCCCGATGACGCCGGACTCCACCATCGTCCTCGAATTCTCCGGACCCAACCAGACCTTCATCGTTCCGTCGCGTGTTGTGCGTTGCCAGAGCCTGGGGACCTTTGGCAACCGGCGACGATCGAAGGGCGCCTGTGTCTTCAAGCGTCCACTTCCACTCCGACACCTCGTGGCCGGAACCGAACGAGTCGTCACGGGTGAGGTTCTGCACGGCGCAGGTCCAGCAGCGGGGAAGGCCCGCTTATGGCAGCCGGTCGTCGGCAAGTATCGGGACGGGCGTCTCGTTCGTGGGTACACGAGCGACTTCAACCCGTCGAAATCCTCGATGCAGATTTCACCGACGCCCGTCGAGGGGCAGACGCAGTCTGTCGCGTTGAGTGATCTCGACGCGTTGTTCTTCCTGCCCGACCCACGCCGGCCCGCCAGAGGCGAGGCGGATGTCGTGGCCACTGAGGGCCGGTCATCACAAGGCCGCAAAGTGGCGCTGGTGCTGCCAAACGGTACCGAGCTGATCGGGTCGACGTTCGACTACAAGCGCAACGGCAACGGCTTCTTCGTCCATCCCATCGACAGAGACTCCGGCGCCGTGCGCGTGTTCGTGACGCCGAGCGGCGTTCGGAACATTCGCTTCATCTAGGCTCTGGGCTTTAGGCTTTGGGCTCTCGGCGGCTCGCCGAATATCTGCTTGCCTACTAAACTACGACTGTAGTAGATCTAACCACGCTGGTAGGAGACGACGTGCGACTGCCGAGACTCACCAAACTCGAGCTGCAGATCATGGAGGCGCTGTGGAGCCGCGGCGCCTCCTCGGTGCGCGAGATCCAGGAAGCCTTTCCCGAGAAGGATCGGCCCGCCTACACGACGGTCCAGACGATGGTCTACCGCCTCGAGGGCAAGAAGGCGATTCGCCGTGTCAAGAAAATCGGAAACGCCCACATCTTCGACGCCGTGGTGTCGCGCAGCTCCGCCCATCGGCGCTTGATCGACGAACTGCTCGCCTTCTTCGGCGGCAGCAGCCAGCCGGTCGTCGCCCACCTGATCGAATCAGGCAATTTGACGCTCGACGACGTCAAAGAGGCGGAGAAGCTGTTGAACAAGTTGAAAAGTGGAAAAAGTGGAAAAGTGGAAAAGTGAATTCCAAGTGGAAAAGTGGCTATGACAGAGCTTCTCGCGAATCACCTGTGGCAGTCGACGCTCTTTGCGGCGGCAGCGGGGCTGCTGACGCTGGCGTTCAGGAAGAACCGCGCGCACGTGCGCTACTGGCTGTGGCTGGCGGCGTCGGTGAAGTTCCTCATCCCGTTTGCGGTACTGATGGCGATCGGCGCTCAGATCGAAGGACCGACACTCGTTACCGCGCAGCGCGAGCTGGGTGTCGTCGTTGCCAGCGTGAGCGAGCCGTTCTCGCTGGCTGAGCTGAATGCCGTCGCGAGCTCATCGCCACGCGGGGCTGAAGGCGCGCCTCTTCGATCGATGGTGACCACGGGCCTCGTCGCGATCTGGGTGATTGGCTGCCTGACGCTCCTGTTCGTGTGGGCCGTGCGCTGGCAGCGCGTGGCTCGCGCGGTGCGCGCGGCCTCGCCGATCGAGGCCGGCCCGGTGACCGCAGCCCTCGGTCGTCTGCACAACGTAGAGGCGGGTCTTCCGCCTGGTCAGACCCGCCCATGCTCTCTCCGCATCGTCTCCTCCGCCACCACGATCGAGCCCGGTGTATTCGGCATCGTGAGACCGGCGCTCTTGTGGCCACGCAGCATCAGCGAGCGCCTCAGTGAAGAACAGATCGAGGCGATCCTGGCGCACGAGCTCGCGCACGTACGCCGGCGAGACAACCTTGCGGCCGCGGTGCACATGCTGGTCGAAGCGGTGTTCTGGTTCCATCCGCTCGTCTGGTGGCTCGGCGCGCGCCTGGTTGACGAGCGGGAGCGAGCGTGCGACGAAGAGGTCGTCCGGCTCGGCAGCGAGCCGCACGTCTACGCCGAAAGCATCCTGAAGACCTGCCAGTTCTACATCGAGTCGCCACTCGTGTGCATGGCGGGAGTCACCGGCTCCAATCTCAAGAAGCGAATCGAGCTGATCATGAGAAACGACTCCAACGTGGCGCTGAGCGCGCCGAAACGGATTCTTCTAGGCGCCTCTCTCGTCGCCGCGATCGCGCTGCCGGTCACCGTCGGCATCCTGACCTCGCCGCGCCTGTCTGCGCAGATCGTGGCGCCGGCGGCGGATGCACCCACCTTTGAGGTGGCATCGATCAAGCCGAGCGCGAGTGGCGGGCGAATGGGTGGTCGAGGGACTCCCGGTCGGTTCACCACTCAAGGAATGCCCGTGCGGAGGCTCATTCGTCAGGCGTACGACATTCACGACTCGCAGATCATCGGCGGCCCCGATTGGGCAGGGTCACAGGGCTACGACATCGACGCCACGACCGGAGGCAAACCGCCGGACCAGATGCGCTTCATGATGCAGTCGCTCTTGCGCGACCGGTTCAAGCTTACGTTCCACAAAGAACAGCGAGAGCTCGCGACCTACGCGCTCGTGGTCGCGCGAAGCGACGGGCGTCTGGGCCCAGGCCTCAAACGCATCCCGGACGATGAGTGCCCTGCACCTGGCAGCCCGCGCCGAGGCGGCCCTCCGAACGGTCCTGCAGCTGGTCCCCCGCCCTCTCCGTTTGATCCGAATGCCAAGGCACCGTGCGGCTCGATCATCTTCGGACCGGGACGGCTGTTGGCGCATGGCGTGCCGATCGACATGCTGACGCGATCTCTGGGCAACCTGCCGGCGATCACGTCGTTCAATCGCCTCGTCACGAACATGACGAAGCTGGAGGGCGTGTACGACTTCGACTTCCGGTGGACGAACGAGTTCGGCCCTGGCGGTCCTCCGCCCAGTGGTGGCCCGGCCGCCGTGAATCCTGGCGATGAGCCGGTGTTGTTCACCGCTCTGCAGGAACAACTGGAACTGAAACTGACGCCGCAGAAGGCCACGCTCGATGTTCTGGTGATCGACTCGGTGGATAGGCCCGGCGAGAACTAGCGCGGTTCTTGGTTCTTGGTTGGTGGTTCGCGATTGGTGGTGGAACGGTTGGGCGGCGGCGGTGTCGAATCAGCTGCGCGTCCGTTGCCGAACGACGCGCTTCCCAAAAGCGGACGCGCACATATGGCCTGAACTGGGCGTGAACAAGCCTGACGTGAAAATACCGGCGTTCACCGAACCGCGCGCGTGGCATTGCGTTTGCCCCTCCGCGAACCAACTACCAGGCTCAAACGTCCAACGTCCAGCGACATACCGGTAGTCATCGAGCGACGTTCGAGCCGCCCGAGGAGAGCTCAGGAATGAGAAAGCTGACCCTGGCCGCCGCTGCGCTGACGGCGCTGGTCGTGCCGATCGTGATCGGCATTGCGACCGCGCCGGCGTTGCGCGCGCAAGCGCCCGCCGCTCCGGAGGCGGCGCCGAAATTCGAGGTCGCGTCGATCAAGCCGAACAAGTCCGGTGACGGGCGGGTGATGCTTGGCGCCCCGGGCGGCCGGTTCACGGCCACAAACGTGCCATTGGGGCTGTTGATCACCTTCGCGTATCAGATACAGCCCTTTCAGCTTCAAGGCAGCCCGAGCTGGCTGAATAGCGACCGGTTCGACATCGTGGCCACGGCCGACGGGGACATCCCCCTGGTACCTCAAGCTCCTGGTACGCCAAGCAAGTTGCAGCTTATGGTGCGGTCGCTGCTGGCGGATCGATTTCACCTGGTCGCACACCCAGAAACGCGGGAGATGCCCATCTACGCGCTCGTCCTCGCTCGCAGCGACGGCAGGTTGGGCCCGAACCTCAAGCCGGCCAAAACGGACTGCGCCGCCGCTCGCGGACGACGGGCAGGCGGACCGCCGGCGGCCCCACCGCAGCCGGGCCAGCCGATTGAGTGCGGCCTCATGATGGGATTCGGCAACATGAACGCCGGAGGCATGCCGCTCACCGAGCTGGGGCGAACCCTGTCCCAACAGCTCGGCCGCGTGGTCCTCGACAAAACCGGACTCACCGGCACGTTCGACTTCACACTGAGCTATGCGCCCGAGGGGCGCGGCGGCCTGCCGGGCGGTGGGCCTCCCGGTGGCCCCCCGCCACTCGTCAACGGCGCGGTCATCGATCCGAACGCGCCCACGCTCTTCACCGCGCTACAGGAACAGCTCGGGCTCAAGCTGGACTCGCAGCGCGGGCCCGTTGAGATGCTGGTCATCGATCGCGTCGAGCAGCCAACCGAGGACTAGACCCAGGTGACACGACATCGACCACCCCGCGCCATCATTGCACTCCTGATCGCGATCCTCGCGGTCGCGCCGGGATTTGCCGCAACGGAGCACTTCGGCCAGGTTGGCTTTACCGGCCTCGCAGTGCCGGGCGCCACCGTCACCGCGTCGCAAGGTGACAAGCAGATCGTCACGACCACCGACCAGATGGGCGTGTACCGCTTCCCCGATCTTGCCGACGGCGTGTGGACGATCCGTGTAGAGATGCGGGGCTTCGGCACCCTGACCCGTGAAGTGACGATCGGGGCCGGTGCGTCTCCGTCCACGTGGGAGCTCGTGCTGTTGCCGTTCGAGGAGATCACGCGAGGTCTGCCGCCTCCGGTCACACAGCCCACACCGGCACAGCCGTCTGGCGGTGCGCAGGCTGCCAATGCGCCCGCGGCGCGAACGCCGGCGAGTGCAGCGGGCGGGCAGTCAGGATTTCAACGTGCAGGCGTGACGGCGCCGACGCGCCCGCCCGCCGCGACGGCCGCTCGCCCACCCGCGGCAGAAGAGCCGGCCGCGGATGCAGCCGCAGCCAACGACGGATTTCTCATCAACGGCAGCGTCAACAACGGCGCGGCGTCACCCTTCGCGCAGTTTGCGGCGTTTGGCAACAATCGCCGCCGGCCCGGGGCGCAGTACAACGCGCAGTTCGGAATGCTCGCCAGCAGTTCCGCATGGGACGCACGCCCCTACTCACTGACCGGGCAGCCAGCGTCTGTGCCGAACTACAACAACGTGCATCTGATCGGCATGTTTCAAGGACCGTTGAGAATCCCGCGCGTCCTTCGCAACGGCCCGAACGTGTTCGTGGGTTATCAGCGCACCGCCGACGACAACGCGACGACGCAGTCGGCGCGCATGCCGACCGCGCTCGAGCGTGCCGGCAACCTTTCGCAGACCCTCGACGCTCTCGGCCGTCCGGTGCAGGTCATCGATCCGACGACGGGGCTGCCCTTCGCCGGCAACCAGATCCCTCGCGAGCGCATCAGCCCGCAGGCGGCGGCGCTCCTCGGCTACTACCCTCAACCGACGCTCGACACGGCGGACCGCTACAACTACCAGACACCGATCATCGCGGCCACGCGGCAGGACGGCATCCAGACGCGCATCACTCAGTTCGTGAATCAGCGCAACCAGGTGTTCGGCACCGGCAGCTATCAGCGGACGAGCACGGATACGACGACGCTCTTCGGCTTCAACGATCGAAGCGTGGCGTCTGCCACTGATGTGGCGGTCAACTGGAATCGCCGTGTCTCGCAGTTCATGTCGTTCCGCACGCGCTATCAGTTCACGCGGCAGTCGAACACGACAACGCCCTTCTTCGCGAACCGGACCAACGTGTCGGGCGACGCCGGCATCACCGGCAACAATCAGGAGCCGGTGAACTGGGGCCCTCCGAGGCTGTCGTTTACGACGATGGCAGGACTCTCCGATGCGGTGCCGCTGTCCAATGACACGATGACGCATGCCGCGGGACTCGAAGGGTATCTGTTCCGCGGCCGCCACAACTTCACGGTGGGCGGCGACATCCGCCGGCATCACATCGACATCCTGTCGCAACAGGATCCGCGCGGGAGCTTCACCTTCACTGGCGCCGCCACCGGCTTCGACTTCGCGGACTTCCTGCTCGGCACGCCGTCGGCGAGCGCGATCGCCTTCGGCAACGCGGACAAGGCCTTGCGCGCGTTCTCCTACGACGCGTACATCACCGACGACTGGAGAATCGGTCCGGCCTTCACCGTGACGGCCGGCGTACGCTGGGAGTACGAGGCGCCGCTGACGGAAGCACAAGGACGTCTCGTGAACCTCGACGTCGCGCCCGGCTTCACCGCGATCAGCCCCGTGCTCGCGTCGAGCCCGACGGGGCCGCTGACGGGAGAGTCGTACCCCAGTTCCCTGATGCGCCCGGACAAGGCCGGCATACAGCCGCGCCTGGCGCTCGCGTGGCGGCCCATTCCCGGATCCTCGCTGGTCGTGCGCGCCGGCTACGGCATCTACCGCAACACCGGCGTGTATCAATCGATCACCACGCTCCTCGCGCAGCAGCCGCCGCTCTCCACGACGTTGAGCATCGCCAACACTGCGTCCAATCCGCTGACCCTGGCCAACGGATTCGTGGCGCCCCGGGGAATCACGCCGAATACGTTCGCGGTCGATCCCGACTTCGCGATCGGATCGTCGCAGAACTGGCAGGCCTCGGTGCAGCGCGACCTCCCGGCGTCGTTGACGGTCAACGCCACCTACCTCGGCACGAAGGGCAGCAACCTGATTCAGGAATTCCTGCCCAACACCTACCCGGCTGGAGCGGTGAACCCGTGTCCGACCTGCCGGGCGGGCTTCGTGTTCCTGACCTCGAACGGCAGTTCATCGCGGCACGCTGGCCAGCTCCAGGTGCGGCGACGGCTGCGCAACGGGCTCACCGCGCAGGTGCAATACACGCTCGCGAAGGCGGAAGACAACGCGGGATCGTTTCAGGGCGCGAACCTGAATGGCACCGTGTTCGCGCAAAACTGGCTGGATCTCGACGCCGAGCAAGGACCGTCGAACTTCGATCAGCGTCACCAGGTCACGGCCAGCTTCCAATACACGACAGGCGTGGGCGTCGCCGGCGGGGCGCTGGTTGACGGCTGGCGGGGATCGCTCTTGAAAGGCTGGACGATCACGAGCCAGCTCACGACGGGCAGCGGGCTGCCGCTCACGCCCTATTACCCGACGACGGCGCCGGGCACCGGCTTCATTGGAAGCGTGCGCGCCGCATTGACCGGCGTGTCCACTGACCCGGCGCCGGGTTACTACTTGAATCCCCTGGCGTACACTGCACCGGCGCCAGGGAGCTGGGGCAACGCCGGCCGCAACTCGGCGCGAGGGCCGTCGCAGTTCTCGTTGAATGCCGGCATCACGCGGACGTTCCCATGGGGCAGCCGGCTCAATCTCGACTGGCGCATCGACGCCACCAACATCCTGAACCGTGTGACCTACGCCGGCGTGAATACAATTGTCGGCAGCCCGCAGTTCGGCCTGCCAGGCTACGCGAATCAGATGCGGAAAGTGCAGACCAGTCTGCGAATGAGATTCTGACTGTGACGAACGGGCCACGGAGACGCGGAATGTGCCTCCGTGGTTCGTTGGGAGTGAAGCCGTTGCGGAATATGCGAGTGATAGTTGTGGGCCTGGTCGTCTTCGCATTGTGCGGCGTCGTTGGTCGCGCACAGCAGCAGCCGCAAACACAGACCCCTCAGGCCACCTTCCGCACCACGACGCGGCTGATCGTGCAGACGGTCTCGGTGAAGGACAAGGACGGCAAGCCCATCGAAGGCCTCACCGCGAAGGACTTCGTCGTCACCGAGGACGGCCAGCCGCAGGACATCGCGTTCGTCGAGTATCAGCGGCTGCAGGGAGAGCCTGAGCCGGCACCGGTACAGGCCGCGGCGCCTGCGGCCCCTGCGACACCCGAGCCGCTGGCCGCGAGGCCAGCCGCCACCGCCACCACCGTGGCGCCGACGACCGACACGCAGATCTCCACGCCACCGAATGGCGACATCAAGTATCAGAATCGCCGGCTGCTCGTCCTGTACTTCGACGGCTCGTCGATGGGCCAGGGCGATCAGATCCGCGCCTACACGAACGCCATCAAGTTCGTGAATACGCAGATGACGCCGGCGGATCTCGTCGCCATCATGGCGTTCCAGAATGGCGCCGTCTCGGTGAAGACCGACTTCACGGATGAGAAAGCCAAGCTGCTCGAAGTCATCCAGATCCTGATTTACGGTGACGATCAGAACAACGACGGGATTCCGGATCACCCCGAGGGGACGGCCTTCGGCCAGAACGACGCCGAGTTCAACATCTTCAACACCGACCGCCAGCTGGCCGCGCTGCAGACGGCGGTGAACATGCTGAAGCCGCTGCCCGAGCAGAAGACGCTGCTCTATTTCGCGAGCGGGCTCAGGCTGAACGGCAGTGACAATCAGGCGCAGCTGCGGGCCACCGTCAACGCCGCGATCCGCGCCAACGTGACGCTCAACCCGATCGACGCGCGCGGCCTGGTCGCGCTGCCGCCGATGGGCGACGCGACGCGAGCGTCACCAGGCGGCATCGGGATGTTCACCGGCGGGCTGGCGCAGCAGGCGATGGGCAACTTCCAGCGCTCGCAGGACACGCTGTACGCGCTCGCCAAGGATACCGGCGGCAAGGCGATGTTCGACTACAACGATCTCTCCCTGGGGATCGTGCAGGCCGCACAAGCGGTGACCAGCTACTACATCATCGGCTACTACAGCACGCACATCGCCACTGACGGCAAGTACCGCCGCGTGAAGGTCGCGCTGAATGGCTCGCTCTCCGCCTCCGCGGACTTGACCTATCGGCAGGGCTACTACGCCGACAAGGCCTTCGGGAACTTCTCGGCCGCCGACAAGGAGCGTCAACTCGAGGACGCGCTGATGCTCGACAACCCGGTCACCGAGATCACGATCGCGATGGAGGTGAACTACTTCCAGCTCAATCGGGCGGAGTACTTCATCCCGGTCGCCGTGAAGATCCCCGGCAGCGAGCTGGCGCTGGCCAAGCGCCGCGGCGCCGCACGGACGCTCATCGATTTCATCGGCGAGGTGAAGGACGACAACGGCTACACGATCCAGAACATGCGCGACAAGCTGGACATCAAGTTGAGCGACGACACGGCGGCGCAGCTTGCGACGCGTCCGATTCAGTACGAGACCGGCTTCACGCTGCTGCCGGGCAAGTACGTGATCAAGCTCCTGGCGCGCGATTCGGAAACAGGACGCATCGGCACCTATCAGGCCGCGTTCACCATTCCGAACCTGATGCGAGAGGAGAAGCGTCTCCCCATCAGCTCCGTGGTCCTGAGCAGCCAGCGCGTACCGATGGCCGACGCGCTGCATACCGTGCAGCAGGGCGCGGCACAGCTCACCAATCCGCTGGTCTTCGACGGACAGAAACTGTTCCCGAGCGTGACCCGCGTGTTCAGCAAGAGCCGGGACATGTTCGTGTTCCTCCAGGCCTACGAGCGCAACGCCACCACCACACAGCCGCTCGTCGCGTTCGTCACGTTCATGAAAGGGGATGTGAAGATGCTGGAGACCCAGCCGCTCGCCGTCGTCGATGGCCTCGACGCGCGATCGAAAGCCGTCCCGCTCCGGTTCAGTATTCCGCTCGGGAGCCTCGAGGTCGGGCGTTATGACTGCCAGGTGACCGTGCTCGAGCCGACGGGACAGAAGGTCGCATTCTGGCAGGCACCGATCGCAGTGGTTCCGTAGAAGACGTAGGGCGGGTCTTGCTCTATAGACCCGCCGAAGCAGACCCGCCTAGAACCGGTCGAACGCGTAACCGAACTGGCGCAGTCTCTCTTCCGAATAATCCAGCCACCGGCGGTACTCGGCGCCGAGGATACGGTTGATTTCGGCGCCGTTGCCGCCGTGTGGAGGACGCGCGCGCGGCAGCATCGCAGAAGCAACGCGCGCGGCCAGCGCGAAGGCGACCGCTTACGGCATGAACGCACCACTGCTTGGCGCCGCCACGGCGCTGGTTCTCGGGTGGACGCGCCTTTACACCTGGCGCATGCCGACGGACGTGAGAGCAGCGCGGCTCGCCGAAATCGAGTCGGACCTGTGGGAGTCCACACAGGATCCAGTGACGCGCGGTGATCTCCACCCGGCGGCACATGTGCTGCTCCGCCTGCTCGTCGGTGTGCCGGACGATGTGCGCTGGCGAGTGGCGCAAGCGCCTGCTGTGCGCGGATCGCTGCGAGTGTTCGCGCTCACGGCAACAATGGCCGTGCTCTTAGGAGCCTTGTTCGTCCTGGACGTGATGCGAGCGGCGCAGCTGCCGGTGCCTCCATCAGCCTTCCACTTCGTCGCCGCTCCGGCGCCACCTCCCCCGGCCCCCCCGTGCCGCCCACCTGATCTCACCAGCCACTGCACTCCGTAGAACGCGACCCTCTCATCTGCGAAGACGAGCACGCGCTCTGACAGGCGCCGATCGCATTGGTGCCGTGAGCGTGCAGAACAAGTGGAGCGCTGAGATTCCAGCGCTGTTAGTCGATAGTTAAATGAGCCGTGTCAGTGATCCGGCCGGACGGATCGACACAGACGTAAGTTACTTGTCCTGGTCCGGACCAATCGAAGGGGTACGGAACGTGATATTCCAGGACCCGAGCATTGTTCGCGTCCCGCCAGCACCATTCCTCGAAAACCGATTCTCTATCGACGGCTCTCACCAGGTCAGGTGGCCCGACTTCCCGGATCAGATCGAGCTCGGTGCGACCTCTCTCAAACCCCTGCGCGCGAGAAGAGCGTTCGATGGCGGCGTCAGTACGCAGCCACGCCACCGCGAGCGCAGCAGCACTGGCTGCCACAGCAACGGCGACGACGACGACTAACCAGCGACCACCAGGAATGCGCATTGAGTTTCCAACTGGACTCCTTCTGCAGCGTCTGACTGGCTGGAACCATCTCAGGTAAGCGTTCGAGCCCTACGAGCGTCCAGCCCTGCGCAGTTCGACGGAAGTGCGTCTTGATCGGCTGCCGCCACGTCGGGTACGCCTCGATATCCGCGGCGATGTCCACCTGAATATAGCTGCCGGGCGCGGTCGGCAATCCGGCCGGAGCGTCGAGTGACGTCGTCTGGCTTTGCGTGGCCGACAACGGTTTGGTCTCGCCCGTCAGATTGTCAAACAGCATCCACGAGGCGCGATACGTCGGCTGACCTTTGGCCACTCCCGCGGACACCGCGGCGTTTTCAAACGTCAACCGGCCGTTGGCGTCGAGACGCGGGTCGACGATGGGATTCAGCGCGGTCAGGTAGACGCTGAGAATCTTGTCCCGGCGCTTGATGAGGACGTCGCCCAGATACTTTTCTGCTTTCGGGTCGCTGTATTGTCCTGCCCGCACCGCGGCCCGAATCAGATCGTCAGTGAACGCCGCGATCCGGCGCGCGGCCCAGAACGCGTCGTCGTCACGCGTTTCCATGTACGCCGTCGTCGGCGTCTGCGGTCGCCACGCCCGAGGATCGAATCGGTCGCCTTCGAACTTGCCGATCGACGGGTAGTACTCCTTGTAGGGAATCGTCTGCCACGGGCTCAGCGCAAACCCGAAGGAGAAGAGCCGCTTCGCCGACGTATCTCCCTGGAAGAAGTATTCGTAGCTGAGGTCCCATTCGTGCAGCTCGTTGCACATGCCGAACGTCGAGCCCACGTCCTGCAGGTAGTGCTTCACGTACGTCCGGCCGTTCTCCGTCAAGAGCGTGTCGAGCGTGTTTGCCGCCTTGAGATCGGTCAGGTTCGTCCACGCGCCGAAGACGCGCAGCGCCCGCAGCTCGCGACGGTGCTCGTGCGGGACCAGATCGTTGGGATCGTCGGGACGCGTGCCCGCAAAGAGAAACCCGCCGAGAATCTTGCCGGAAATCAGACGGCCGGCAATCACCCGATACGTGCCGTCCGGATTCCGCACGACGCGCTCGAGAATCGAGTTCATGTCATCGCGGTTGAACCTGGTCCTCGCTCCCGAGGGACGACGAAGCGTGGCGTTCGGATCGAACTCCACACGTGTTGGATCGAAGGTGGTGACAAACGATCTGGTGGACGGCGACCGAGGCACGCAGGGGCGCTAGAAGGCGGACACGACGCTACAGAGACACTACTCCGCGGTGACACTCGCGATCTGCCAGCGGTCGGAGATGCGCTCCAGCGCGAACGACCACGACAGTTGACGAACACGGGGATCCTGATCGCCGACGCGCCGCACGTATCGGATCGCACCGGTGCAGCGCGCGGTCGCGCGCGCGCCAAGAATGTTCACATCGCATCGATCGAAGGACATGTCCTGCTGCGCGAGGGTGCTGAACGCGCGGCTCAGCGCGCGTGTATCGACCCGCGGCCAGATCGCCGCCGCCGACGGGGCGTCCAGCCGATCGTAGGAATCCTCGTAGGTGTGAAGCACGCGGTCGATCGCCGCACGATCGGTGAGCACCGGACTCACGACTGCCGGTGGCGCCGCCGAGAGTTCGGTCTCACGAGGTGTGGGCGCGACCCTGGCCTCCTCGGCAGGCGCCACATCGGGCGCGCGTTCGATACGTGCGTCAACGGAAGACGGCGCGACAGGCTGCGCCGGTGCCACGCGGGTTGGTGATGGCGCTGATGGCGCCGTCGTTGCTCGTGCCGGTGGATTGGTGACGCCTGGCCTTGCGATCGGCCGGTCGACTGTCGCCCGCGTTTGTGGTGCGGGTATCGGCGGCGCAACCGCCGGACGCGCAGCCTGGACCCGCGGTTCGGCGGCCGGCGCCGTCTGATCGACAGGCGGCGCTGTGCGCGGAGCGACGGTAGCAACGTCACCCGCCGGCGCTGGAACCGGGACCGGAGACGAGGACTGCCAGGTCAGACGAAGGCCATAGACAGACAGCAACAACACCACCGTGGCTGCGAGCGTCCACATCAGCGTGGACGCCGCACGCGGCGTGCGGTCCTCGACTGGCGGCGGAGTGCGGGGTACCGGCACCGCGCGGGGGCTCCGCACGACAGGCATGAGCGGCACACCCACGGCTTCGACGAGTTGAGCCGTATCGTCTGCCGTGTCGATCACCATCACGCCTTCGGTCGCGAAGGCGTCCATGTCTTCCGCTGGAACGGCGGTCACGTCTTCGGTCGCGAAGGAGCCCAAGCCGTCGTCGCCGCTCTCGGAGCCTGGCGGGGACGTCGCCTCGAACGAGTCGTCAATGGACATCGACGGCCCCCGTCAACGTTCGAACGCGTAGTCGAGCGAGATCGCCGGCGTCACGCGGGCGCGAAGCCCGGCATCGGTGGCCCGGATCAACAGGTTCGTGTTGAGAAGCCAACTCGTGGCCAGATTCCACTTGGCTCCGGCCACGAGAAAGATCGTGTGGATCCCGGGATCGGCCGGAAGCCATCGCATGGTCTCGACACCGGGCTGGGTGGCGTGCGCCTGATAGACGTCGCTGACGTGACTCAGTTCGGCCAGCCATCGGCCCGTGACCTCGCCCACGATGGTCACCCGCGGCGTGGGCGCCACGGTCGTCGCTGCTCCCCAGAACAGCTCCCGTGAAATGCCGCCAACACCCGCGCCTCCGTTCAGGTGAACCCCCAGATGGCCCTCCTCCCAGGTGCCGATGCCGATGACCCGTCCGGCCATGTCACCCGCGCCGAGAAGATCCTGCTGGCTGCCGGTCGGGAACCGCACGTCTCCACCAACAGACACGCCGCGCAGACCGGTCCCTGCCAGCATATACCTCGCGTTCACCGTCACGTCGCCGAGGCCGGTCGCCGATCCTGACTGCGAGGACTGGAGCGCGGAAGCGGCGTTCACCGTCCGCATGCGCCGGCCGCTGAACCGGACGGTCGAAATCGGCACGGACAGGCCAACGGCGAAGCGATCGGTCACGCCGTAGCTCGCAAACGGGGTAGTCGTGCGGGAGTCCAGTTCGAGCTCCAGTCTGTCAACGCTGAACGGTTGTGACGCGCCCGTTACACGTGCGGCATTGGTGGGAAAGGTGCCGCTCCGCAGGTCGGCGCCCTGGAGCGACGAGAACCGCGCGAACTGATAGCTCATACCGACCGAGAGTTGTCCGCGGCTGTTACGCAGCACCCGCTCGGTGAAGAACGGCCCGAACCCATCGCTGGCCCGTTCGATGAGACCGAGATCGCGATTCAGCCGATAGACGAAGCCGCCGGAGGACGCCGACACGGGCAACGTCGCAAGTTCGACGGTGAACAGGCCTGCCACCGTGTCCCGCGTGATATCTGCGGCGACGTGGTGTCCGCCTTTAGGCGGACCATCGTGTTCGAACCAGCGCGTGACGACGTTTTGTAGCTTGAGATAAAAGCCGCCTTCGCACAACTCGCGCACACCATGCTGTGACGCCCGACCAGGACTGCCCCCCATGGCTCGACGCGGGGTTCCCAGGCGCTCGCCTCGTCTCCTGTCGTCTCCGGATACAGCAGCGTTACGTACGACGCAGGGAGGATGGTCACATGGTCAAGAAGGATTCAAACAACCCGCAGAAGGGTTCGGCGGAGCCCCGCCTCTCCGCCACCATCGATGAGCTGCTCGCGTCGGCGCTCGAGCGCGGCGACGACAGTCTCGCCACCGGCCGCTACGTCGTCACGTTCAAGGAGAACGCCGTCGAGGAAGGCGTCCGGTCCCTGAACTCGCAGGGCTTCCGTGTCGCCGACGCCCGCGAGTATCAGGACCAGAGCGTCTCGCTCGAAAGCGTGGGCGACGCCGAGGCGCTGATGCTTCCGGAAATCGGCGTCGCCGTGATCGGTGGAGGCGCGTTCGAACAGCGAGGCCTCAGCATCCAGTCGGAGATCCCGCTCGACAGTCCGATCGAAACGATCGAGCCGGAGTACTTCGCGTTCGCCAACCCCACCGACACCACCGACTATCTGCGTGGATTCGTCCGCGCCGTGCTCGATACCGGCTTCGACCTCGGACATCCCGACTTCGTGGGCCGCACTGTCGTGTCGCAGACCTTCGTCGGTCAGCCCGTGCAGGACCTCCACGGCCACGGCACGCACTGCATCGGCACGTCCTGCGGACCGAAATCGCCGCCCGGGACGACGCCGCGGTACGGGATCGCGCACAAGGCGCCGATCTTCGTGGGCAAGGTGTTGAGCAACTCCGGATCGGGCGCCACCGGAGGCGTGCTGGCCGGCATCAACTGGGCGGTGGCGAATCGCTGCGTGGTGATCTCGATGTCGCTCGGATCGCAGGCACCGGTGCAGACCGCATACACATCCGCGGGCGCCGCGGCGCTCAGTCGTGGATGTCTCATCATCGCTGCCGCGGGCAATGCCGGATCGAACACCGGCTCGCCTGCGAGCTCGCCGATGATCATGTCGGTGGCCTCGCTCGATCCGACACTCGCTCCCTCGTCGTTCTCGAACTTCGGTAAGATCGAGATTGCGGCGCCGGGGCGCGACATCTTTTCAGCGGCGCCACGTCCGACGCGTTACGCCACCATGAGCGGCACGAGCATGGCCACGCCTCACGTCGCCGGATGCGCGGCGCTGTGGGCTGAGACGAGCCCGGCGCTCCGCGGGACAAACCTCTGGAAGAAGCTGCAGGCCACGGCGAAGGCATTGCCGTTTCCGCCGTCCAGAGTCGGGAAGGGCCTCGTCCAGGCACCATAGAGCACGAGGTGGATCATGCCTGACGCGAAGAACTGGATCGTCACGACGTCCGAGGATCGTCCGCTGAGCGAGATCACGTCGGATCTCAAGAAGGCGGGGTTCGTGGTTGGCGAGGTGCTCGACGCCATCGGCAGCATCACCGGCACCGCGGACGATCACGCGGTGAAACAGGTGCGATCGATCCCAGGCGTGGTGGACGTCTCGCCGGACGCGCCGATCGACATCGGCCCACCGGGGTCGAAGGACACTTGGTAAGAGGTTCTTGGTTCTTGGTTCTTGGGGATCTTGGTTGGTGGCTCTTTGTCGCGGTTGGTTGTAAGAACTACCGATCAACACCATTCACTGCCAAGAACCAAGAACCAAGAACCGAGAACCAAGAACCTACGTGATGTCCGCCTCGGTGATGCCCCCGTCCGGGGCATTGCCGATGCGGCACCACTCGGCGAGCTCCGCATGATGGATCGTGGCTTCGGCTCGCGTGCAGTGCTGGACGACTTCTCCATCGAGCACGCCGCCGAAGACACGTGACTCGAACAGCCTGGGAACCGCGCCCGGCTCGGGAACGTCATCCACACCGTTGAACGTGGTCAGCACGGTGACGTCAGGTGACACGGTCGAGCGGGCAATACTGCGATCTGCCTGCGCAAACCACCGCGACCACGCGTCAACGTCCCGTTCCTCCACCGGCTCGCCGTGCTCATCCAGCACGAAGTACAGTTCCATCAGCTACGCTATCGGCAATCCCGGCGCCTGAGCGTAGTTTGCACACTCTCGCACGAACACTTCGGCGCCCTCGTTCCGATACTCCACATATGTTCGCCAACACCAAATGGGCGGTGCGGCTGCCCGCGATCGCCGTTGTTGCCGCCGCGCTGGCGCTCTGCTCCGGCTCAGCCGCGCAAACGACCGCGGCGGCCAGCAAGAGCTTCCTATGGAAAGTTCATGCCGGTACGAGGGTGCTGTATCTGGCCGGGTCGGTCCACGCCCTCGGGGCGGACTCCTATCCCCTCAGCGCGGCGTTCGAGAATGCCTTCAACGCCTCGGGAACTCTCGTAGAAGAGATCAATCTGGCAGAGGCTGAGTCGCTGACGGCCGCCCCGATGCTCCTCGCCAAGGGCATGTACGGCGATGGCCGGACCTTCGACGGAGTGGTCTCGAAGGAAACCGCCGCACTCGTTGCCGCCCGCTTAAAAGAGACCGGGCTGCCCCTCGAGATGATCCGGCCGATGAAGCCGTGGATGGTGATGCTGATGCTGACCGCGCTCGAGGCGCAGAAGGCGGGCCTCGACGCCAGCCTCGGTCTCGACAAGTACTTCTACGACAAAGCCAACGCCGCCCGCAAGCCGGTCATCGGACTGGAGACGGCGGAGTCGCAGATCGATCGGTTCGACAAGATGCCGGAGACCGTTCAGGAACAGATGCTGCGAAGCACGCTCACCGAGCTCGAGGCGCAGAACGACAGCCTGAAATCGATGGTCGCCATGTGGCGGCGAGGTGATTCCGCGGGGCTCGAGAAGACGATGCTCAGTTCGTTTGGTCCGTATAAGGGCGCATATGCGTCGCTCATCGTCGAACGCAATCGCAACTGGATGCCGCAGATCGAGGCGTGCATGGCGAAGACCTCGCCCTGCTTCGTCGTCGTTGGCGCCGCGCATCTGGTGGGACCGGACGGCTTGCTGACGCTGCTGCGACAGAAGGGCTATCGCGCCGAACAACAGTAGAGGCGGGTCTGCTCGAACAGCAGTAGAGGCGGGTCTTCAGCGTCGAGCAGCAGTAGAGGCGGGTCTTTAGACCCGCTGACCGACTCACCGGCGGGTGTAATCGTGATCGCTCACCTTCTCCATCCAGTTCGTGGCGCCGAAGCTCAGTGAAATCTGCGTGATGCCCGCGCCAGGCAAGGCGCCATGCCAGTGCGCGACGCCTGGCGCCACGCGGAATGTCGATCCCTGCTCGAGCTCGCGCGTCGGCCCGCCACGATCCTGCACGCGCAGGCGACCCTCCTCTACGTAGATCACCTGGCCGGCTTCGTGGCTGTGCCAGTTGCTGCGCGCCCCCGGATCGAAGTGATACCGGTTCATGCGGATATCGGCCGTGGACTTCGGCGTCACCGTGCCGAGGAAGTTGGCGGGATTCAAGGCTGGCGGCGCGACCGCTGCCTGCTGAGCTCCCTGCATCCACGCACCCATGACACCGAGCACCAGCACAGCCGAGAGCACAAGTGTGCGACGCATATCAGCTCCTCCTCCCAGGCGGGTCTAACCAGCCTCCGCCAAGGCTACGGCGGTCCGCCGAAGCGTTCGCGAAGGCGGAAGACCGGCCTCTACAAACGAGCTAAAGACCCGCCTCTACGAACAACGTTGTTCAATTCCGCCGCCGGGCGCGTTATTGTCCCATGAGTTTGGAAAGGGGGTTGGCCATGGCACTGTATGCATTCGACGGGACGGGTAACGAAGACGTGGAAGACGCCACGCGAGACAGCAACGTCTGCGATTTTTTCACGGCCTACGAAGACCCGTTGAAGAACGACGATCCGGGAAAAGAGCACGGCAGCCTGTATCTCAAGGGCATCGGCACCAGGGCCAGGACGCGGACGGGCACGGGGATCTCCGAGGCCCTGGGCATCGGCGGACACCGGCGCGTGCGGCAGGCGATGGAGCGGCTAGAAAACAACATCGAGGCTGGTGACAGCGTGGTCGACATCGTCGGCTTCAGCCGCGGAGCGGCTCTGGCCATCGACTTCGCCAACGAAATCTCCAGGAAGCTGCCGAACCTCTCGATCCGGTTCCTCGGCGTGTGGGACATCGTCGCGCAGTTCGGATTGCCGGGGCGGCACATCAACGCCGGTCACGACGTCCACATGCCGCCGAACGTGAAGCACTGCTACCACGCGATGGCACTCGATGAGAGCCGCTTGCTGTTTCCGCTGACGCGTCTCGGGGCGGGGTTCGACACATCGGGACGGCTGTGCGAGGTCTGGTTCCGCGGCGTCCACTCCGACGTCGGCGGCGGGAACGGAAATCGCGGCTTGAATTGGGTCGCGCTCAACTGGATGTACGGGAACGCGATCCGAGCCGGCCTGCCGATCAACGCGGCTGCCGTCGCCGCCAACCTGGCCGATAAGGCGATCGCGCAGATGATCAGCGATCACAAGGCCGAGATCGGACCGCCCCGTACGATCTTCGCCAAAGATCTGCTCTATTCAGGAGTGCGCCTCGACCTCGACTTCGGGAGCCGGCCACACAACAACCCGAGATTCCCACTCGCCACAATCGATGACGAGGGACAGATGACACAGCCAGCGTAGAGCGGGGGCTTCCCGCCTTCGCACGCTTCGGCGTGGCACGCCGTAGCGCAACGCGCGGAGGCGGCAGCCCCCGCGTACCCTGCCGTTCCGGGTACAGTAGCCCGGTCCATGGCTCTTCGCGTCTGCGCACTTGCCGCGATCGCGGCGCTCGGCCTGGCGGTCCCGGCATCGGCCGCCACCCCCACGCTCGACCAACTCCGCATCATCGCGCCCGCGGCGCCAGGCGGTGGATGGGATCAGACCGCCCGGGTGATGCAGCAGGCGCTGCAGCGCGCGGGCCTCGTGCGCATTGCGCCGGTTGAAAACATCTCCGGGGCCGCCGGCACGATCGGGCTCGCCCGGTTCATCGGCGCCGAGCGCGGACGCGGCGACGTGGTCCTGGTGTCGGGCCTCATCATGCTCGGCGGCATCGTCACGCATCGATCGCCCGTCACGCTCGGTGACGTCGTTCCAATCGCGCGGCTGACGGGAGAGTACGAAGTCATCGCGGTCCCGGCCGCTTCACCATTCCGCTCGCTGCAGGATCTCATCACGGCGTTCAAGGCACGGCCAGAAGCGATCTCGTGGGGCGGTGGATCGGCGGGAGGCAGCGACCAGATCCTCGCCGGACTCGTCGCCGACGCGGTCGGCGTGGCGCCCAGCCGCATCAACTACATTGCGTTCTCCGGCGGCGGCGAATCGCTGACCGCCATTCTGGGCGGTCAAGTGTCGGTGGGGATCAACGGGCTCGCCGAGTTTGCTCCGCAACTCGAGGCAGGCACGCTGCGCGCGCTCGCCATCTCGAGCGCCGAGCGGCTCGCCGGCATCGACGTGCCGACGCTGCGCGAGCAAGGTATCGACGTCGAGTTCGAGAACTGGCGGTCGCTCGTCGCCCCTCCAGGGCTCAACCCGTCCGATCGCTCGCGCCTCGAGCAGCTGGTGAAGGACATGGTCCAGTCTGCGCCGTGGCGCGAATCGCTCGATCGCTACCGTTGGCTCGACCGCTATCTGGCTGGCGAGGCGTTCGCGCGCTTTGTTGACGCCGAAGAATCCCGCGTGCGCGCCATCCTCAAGAAACTCGGAACGGGGCGCGACACCGGCACGCTGCAGTCCGCTGAACCCTATCCGCTGCTCGTGCTCGGGGGACTCGTACTGTGCGGGCTGGCGGCTGCTCGCGGCGCGTGGCGATCCGCACGTGCATCAACGCGCGAGCTCACGACACCCGGAGCGGCGCCCTTGCTGCTCGTGGCGACGGGCGTCGTGCTCCATCTGCTGCTGGCCGAGCGGGCGGGCTTCGTGATCGCGGCCGCGCTGCTCTTCTGGTTCACGGCGCGCGCGTTCGACCAGCGTCACCCCGTGCGCGACGGCCTCTTCGCCGTCGGCATATCCATCGCCTCCTACCTGCTGTTTGCCCGCGTGCTGGAGCTGTCGTTGCCGGGCGGGCTGCTCGCCGGCTGGTTGTAGCCGCGACGTGGAGACGCTGCAGCTCCTGCGTGGCGGGTTCGCGAGCGCCTTGACCTGGGCGCATCTGGCCTGGGCCCTTGCCGGTGTCACGCTGGGAACGGCGGTTGGCGTGCTGCCCGGCATCGGGCCGGCGTTGACCGTCGCGCTGTTGCTGCCGATTACCTTCAACCTCGATCCGATCAGCGCGTTCATCATGTTCGGCGGGATCTACTACGGCGCGATGTACGGAGGATCGACCACCAGCATCCTGCTCAACACGCCTGGTGAGACGGCGTCCATCGCCACGGCCATCGACGGCTACGCGATGGCGCGTCAGGGCCGCGGCGCCGCCGCCCTGACGACGGCGGCGATCGGATCGTTTGTCGCTGGCACACTGGCGACCCTCGCCCTCACATTCTTCTCGCCGCCCCTGGCCGACCTCGCGCTGCGGTTCGGGCCGGCCGAGTATTTCGCGCTCTCCGTGCTGGCGTTCACGACAGTGGCCGCCTTACTCGGCGGATCGGTGATGCGCGGCCTGTTCAGCCTCTTTCTCGGGCTGGCACTCGGACTCGTGGGCATCGACCAGCTCACCGGCGATGCCCGCTTCTCGTTCGGCATCCCGCAGTTGCTCGACGGCATCGACGTGTTGATCCTGGTCATCGGCCTGTTCGCCGTCGGCGAGACGATGTATCAGGCGTGGCGGTACGGGCGGCAGTCGTTCGAGGCGGTCACGTTGCAGACCTTCACCGGCATGAGCCGCGAGGACTGGAAGCGCTCGTGGAAGCCCTGGCTCCGAGGCACGGCGATCGGATTCCCGTTGGGCGTGCTTCCTTGTGGCGGCTCGGTCATCCCGACGTTTCTCTCGTACACCATCGAGAAGCGCCTGAGCAACAAGCCTGAAGAGTTTGGACACGGCGCCATCGAAGGCGTCGCTGGCCCCGAGGCGGCCAACAATGCCGCGGCTGCCGGCGTCCTCGTGCCGCTGCTCACGATGGGGCTTCCGTCCTCCGCCACGGCGGCCGTGCTGCTGGCCGCCTTCCAGCAGTACGGCCTCCAACCAGGTCCGCTGCTGTTTTCCTCGCGCCCGGATCTGGTGTGGACACTGATCGCCAGCCTCTACATCGGCAACGTGATGCTGCTCGTGCTGAACCTGCCGCTCGTCGGCGTCTGGACGCGCGTGATGCTGGTGCCAAGGCCGCTGCTCTTCGGGGGCATTCTGGTGCTCGCCTCGCTCGGGGCGTACAGCCTGAATCGGTCGATGCTCGATCTCGGGCTCCTGTATCTCGTTGGCGTGATCGGCTGCCTGATGCGGATGTCGGACGTACCGCTCGTGCCCGCGGTGCTGGGTCTGGTGCTCGGCCCCCTGACGGAGCTGCAGTTTCGACGCGCGCTCGCGATCAGCGAGGGCGACCTGTCGGTGTTCGTCACACGGCCGATCGCCGCGGTGTTGCTGCTCCTCGCATCGGCCGCACTGCTCGGGCCGTCCCTCATCACACGCTGGCGCGATGACCGACGCTCCTGACTACGACGTCGTCGTGCTGGGCGGCGGCAATGCCGCGTTGTGCGCGGCGCTGACCGCGCGCCAGGCCGGCCGGAGCGTGGTGGTCATCGAGTGCGCGCCGCGGGCCTTCCGCGGCGGCAACAGCCGGCACACGCGGAACCTTCGATCGGCGCACGACCGGCCGACGGCGGTGCTTCCGGACAGCTATACCGACGACGAGTTCTTCGCCGACCTGCTTCGCGTCAACAAGAACGACACCGACCAGGCGCTCGCCCGCCTCGTCGTGCAGCGCTCTTTTGAATGCGCGCCCTGGATGGCGCAGTTCGGGGTTCGCTTTCAGTCGTCCCTCCGCGGCACATTGCATCTGGCGCGGACCAACGCGTTCTTTCTCGGTGGCGGCAAGGCGGTGATGAACAGCTACTACGCCGCGGCGGCACGCATGGGGATCGACGTCCTTTACGATGCGGAGGTCGTGGGCCTCGACGTGGCCGACGGCATGTTCTCGAGCGCGCAGCTACGGATCTCTGGAGATCGTAGTGTCCGGCTTCCCTGGCCCGCCGAAGCCGCGGAGCGGCGAAGGCGGCAGCCGGACCTCATCACCGTACGCGGACGATCCGTGGTCCTCGCCACCGGTGGATTCGAAGCCAACATCGAGTGGCTGAAGGAGGCCTGGGGCGACGCCGCAAACAACTTCATCGTCCGAGGCACGCCATACAACACCGGCAAGCCGCTGAAGCTGATGCTGGACGCCGGAGCACAATCAGTGGGAGATCCGCGCGGGTGCCATGCGATCGCCGTCGATGCCCGCGCGCCCCGGTTCGATGGCGGCATCGTCACCCGGCTCGATTGCATCCCGCTCGGTATGGTGGTCAACCGGCAGGGGATGCGCTTCGCTGACGAGGGTGAAGACGTGTGGCCGAAGCGCTACGCGAGCTGGGGAAGCCTCGTCGCGCAACAGCCGGAGCAGACGGCCTTCTGCCTCGTCGATGCGAAGACGAGCCGCCTGTTCATGCCGTCGGTGTTCCCGCCGATCGTGGCCGAGTCGATTCGCGAGCTCGCCGTGCGGCTGGGCGTGTCGCCCGATGGACTCGAGGCGACGGTCGCGGCCTTCAATCGCGCCGTGCGGCCGGGTGCATTCGATCACACGGCGCTCGATGACTGCCGGACCGCCGGCCTGTCACCAGAGAAGACGCATTGGGCGCAGCGGCTCGATACGCCGCCGTTCTGGGGCTATCCGCTGCGGCCGGGCATCACCTTCACGTACCTTGGCCTGAAGGTGGATGAGACCGCGCGCGTCGTGACGTCCAGCGGAGTGCCAGCGCGCAACATCTACGCCGCCGGCGAGATCATGGCCGGCAACGTCCTGCGGCAGGGGTACATCGCCGGCATCGGCATGACCATCGGGACCGTCTTCGGCCGCCTCGCCGGGAAAGGCGCCGCGCAGCATGCCGCTCGATGAGTTGATCTCCCGCGGCGCGCAAGTGATGACGGTGTGCAACGCCTGCCGTTACTGCGAGCAGTACTGTCCCGTGTTTCCCGCCATGGAACAGCGGCTCAGTTTTGAGAAAGCCGACCTCACGTATCTGGCCAACCTGTGCCACAACTGCGGCGAGTGTCTCTATGCTTGTCAGTACGCCCCGCCGCACGAGTTCGGCATCAGCGTACCGAAGACGCTTGCCGAGATTCGCCTGCGCTCGTACGAGGAGTACGCATGGCCACGCGCGCTCGGCGCCGCGTTCACACACCATAGCCTGCTGACCGGCCTTGGCCTCGCCGCTGCCCTCAGCCTCATCATGTTCATCGCGACGATGATCCTGACGCCCGATGCGATGCGAGTAGCGAACGGATCGGCTGACTTCTACCTCGTCATGCCACACGGCATCATGGTCGGCCTCTTCGGCGGCGTGTTCGTCTTCGTGATTACCGCGCTCAGCGTTGGCGTGGTCAGGTTCCGCCGCGCCACCTCCGCGACCTCCGTGACGTACGTAGGGGCCACCACATCCGTGGGGGCCGCCTTTAGGCGGCCCAGTGAAGGCGGCAGGCGGCCCACCTGGATCGCCATTCGCGACGCCCTCACCCTCCGCCACCTGCACGCAACCGGCATCGACTGCGTATCCGGCGAAGAAGGCCGGTCACCCTGGAGGCGCCGGTTTCATCACTGCACTCTCTACGGATTCCTTCTGTGCTTCGCGTCGACGACCGTCGGGGCGATCTATCACAGCGTGTTCGGCTGGCACGCGCCCTACGCCTACACCAGTGTGCCGGTCATCCTCGGCACGCTGGGTGGTCTCGGCCTGCTGGCCGGTTCAGCCGGATTGTGGATCCTGCGCCGTCAACGCGACCCGGCGATGGGCGATCCATCGCAACGCGGGTTGGACGAGTCGTTCATCGCGCTGCTGTTCCTAACCAGCCTCACGGGACTCGCGCTTCTCGTGCTGCGCGAGCGGGCCGCGATGGCGCCGCTGCTCATCGTGCACCTCGGCACGGTGCTCGCGCTGTTCGTCACGCTGCCGTACGGAAAGTTCGTCCACGGCCTCTACCGCACGGCCGCGTTGATCAAGTTCACGCGTGAGAGTTCGCACTCGCCAGCGCGGTAGCGCTCCTGCCTTGGGCGAAGAACCCTCCCTTCCAACGGCTCCATTCCGTCTTTGTGGTTTTCAACGTTTTCAACAACTTGGGCATCTGCTTTCGCTCAAGCGATAACTCCAAGCGGGTCAACGACTGCAGTTCTGGGACAGTTCTGGGACAGTCGCTGAAACCCGAAGGCTGCATGCGTGCCCGCAGCCGCCTACACCGACCGCGCTGTACATCGTGGCGGCACGACCGTGCGTTTTCGTCGCCCAGACACTGTAAATCCGCGATATTGCGGGAAGGGAAATTCACGAGCTGCTGAGGCGGCAGCCAACAGGCTGGAACTTCCACAATCCGGTCGGCAGTGGCATCACACGACAGTACGCTGACTCGGGCTGCGATTCACGGATTCGCCAGGACCGCAAGGACAAGCTCCAGCGGCTCCTTGCCTGAGGGCACTCACTTGAACCTGTGCAACAACTCCGTCAGCGTCACGATCTTGACGGCGCTGGTGGCGTGGTTAACCGCATCGACGAGAAAGCGGAAGGCGTCCATCAGGAAGTCCTCGACCGACTGCCCCTGTTGGTCCCGCAGCTTGACCATTGCGACTGCGACGAGCGCATACGCGAACTTGAGGCGAACATCGGCGACCTTATGGCGCCGGTAAAGCTCGATGCTCCCGACTGTGTCTTGCTCGATGTTGTCGATCGCGAATTCCGCCGCGCTGTCGTGAAAGTGACCGCCCACGTCGTTCCGCCAGTCCTTGAGGAATTTGTGGTTCGCAGCGAAGAACGCCGCCGCCGCGTTCCACTCCTTTTGCGCGCCATGTTCCCACGCTGCCTTGCGCTTCTGGAATGTCGCGCTCTTCTCGAGGACGGCGATGGCGCCTCGCAATTCGGAGAGGGTTCCTAGCGTCCGCCGCACGAAATAGAACCTTCGATTGTCCCGCCCGCTCTTGTCGAGCAGCGGAATTGCGTCCTCGTTCGCCGCCGTGAACTCCAGCGTCAGGTCGTCGTACAGCACGCACAGACGTGCGAACTGGACCTGCATGGTCTTTTCGTCGGCGTCAGCGTAGCGAAACAGAGTCGCTGGACGTCCAACCCTGGTGTGCGAACTGATCATGGCGCACAAGCATAGCCGCTCTTGGCAGGCGCTCCCGGACGCGCTACCGCTCCCCGGATGTCAAGCACCGGCGAGCCCCGCTTGCTTGTCTTCAATCCAGCGGTTGCCCGCACTTCCAGCAGAACATAGCGATCTCATTCGCGCTGCTCTCGCAGTTCGAACAGTGCCGCGAGAAGACCATCGACGAATGGCCGATGTCGTGATTGCCTGCGACGATGCTGTTGACCATAGACGACCCGATGCCCACAACATCTGACGTACTCGTGCTGCCGCGCCGCCAGTTGTCCATCACCTGCTCAAATAGGCCGGTCACCCGGCTTTCGAGCCCGGCGAGGTCGTCTTTCGTCGCGAGTTCGTCGAGATTCGCGATCTGGGCGAAGGCTTCGGGGCCATATCGCTTCGCCGCGATCTCATACCAGTGGTCGCGCGCTTGGCGAAGCTGTTGACGCTTGTCAGCGCGATGCCCGTAATCGGAGTGGCATTGAACGCAGAGCAGAATCGCGTTGTCGAGAGTGCCCAGTCCACCCTCTTCCTTCGGGATTAGATGATGGACCTCGTGACCCTGCTGGTCATGACAGTAACAGCACTTGAAAAACGCCAGCTCGCGCGCCTTGCGCTTGACTGAATCAGGGAAGTCGCTGCCCGTCGGAGTCCCTTGCGTGGACATGTTTGCCGGGCAGTATATCCGCGCTCGGTCTACTTCGGCTCCAGATGCGGCGCGACGATGAACCACATGCGCCCGTCGTTGTCATGTCGTAGTCGAGGTTCGTCGCGCGCGCGATCTCCTGAATCAGCGCCCCGAATGGCCGTTGAGGAAATACACGCGCCCTATGAACGCGTTCGGCAGGGGGCCCTGAGCGAGATTGCGCTGACGTGAAATCCACTCGCGCAGCCGTCCGTCGCGGAAACATTGTCGGCATGCAAATCGTCTGGAAGCCCCGCGCCGTTCGGCCATGCGGCAATCCTAACTCGCATGAGACAGTCGGTGAGTGTACGCCGCGCGCCTCTTTGCGCCGCCCCCATCTCGGATTGGCCAGCTCAGGATGAGATAGCATCGACCGCATGTTTGCGGTGTTGATAGGCAGCTCGCTTGAACGCCCGGCAGAAATAGCCAGACGTGTCCTGGTCGAATCGGGCTTTGGCGTGCAGGTTGTCCCGACCGCCGCCGTGCTGCCGTCATTGCGCGCAACCGCATTGGCTGGTGGCCGGATGGACGTCGTCGTGCTCGTTGTCGACGAGCGTGACCAGGATGGTCAAATTGTCGCGGCACAGGTAGCCATTGAAATCAGGAATCTCGAGCAAGAGGTGTCGTTTCGCGGGGGCGTTCGGGTTCGGGCTGTGCCGATCATTTTCACCGACCTCGCCGTGCCGGTCAGGGAACTACGTTCCGGCACTACAATCCGCTCTTTTCCAGGAGGTATCGAAGCGGTCGTTGATCGAGTGCGTTGGAGTTCGTACTGTGACGTCGATGAGCTGCACCTCGAGATCGTTGCCGTGCTAAGACACTGGCGGCAAACATTGCTGGAGGAACTGGATTACGTCGGGTTTACGGTGTCTCTAGACGCGGACGGGCGGCCGAAAGTATCGCACGCCCTCCAGCGAAAACGTCGAGAGAGCGAGCTGCTTGCCGATGAGGCGAGTCCTGGCGCGTTGCGACAGTCACAATATCTGATTCTTGCCGAGGACTTCATCGAGAGCCTCGGAACGTACGACGAGCTCAAATTCCTGCTGGAGCATTACGAGGCCATTGCCAAGAAGGACGGGATCAAGCCCGAGACCGTGTTCCAACGATTCTTCGAGCGAAACCCCCACTTGATCCAGCGAGACCTGTTTGACCGGCATTGGGCCAAGCCGACTCTCCGCCTGCCAGAGAATCCTGCAAAATTCTTTCAACCTGACTTTGTCTTGCGACCCCGAGTGGCGGCAAGCATCGGCACGAAATGGGAGATCATGGATCTGAAATTGCCGGACGATCCGTTGCTTACGAGTGGCGACTTTCATCCAGCGTTCTCCCAGAAGTTGACGAAGGCGGTGCAGCAACTACGAAACTATCGCGATTACTTCAGCCGCTCGGATACGCGAGATCAGTTAGTAAGCCAATTCGGCTACCAGCCGCTTCATCCGCGTGTGTCTGTCTTGATCGGTCGACGCGAGCGCACGGAGGTGCTCGATCACGCACACGGCAGTGCTGCGCTCGACGTTAACATCCTCACGTACGACGACATCGTTGAATTCGAGGAGAGCCGCCTTATCCTGCAGGGTCAGTTTGCGGGCTTGTTTACTCGATCATCTAGTTGGTAGCGGAATCACGATCGACATGGAGCGAAAAACGCAGACGTGCAGGCCGCGCCGAAGCACGACTAACGTCAGGCCGTCGTGTCGCGTGGCGGTCGCACGCGACTCACTCACGAGGTCGACGAAACGACCGGCTCGGGCCGCGGCCAAACCTTTAGCGCGATGTCGAACAGCGTTTCCGCTCGGTGTCGTATCCCGTCTTCGTTCCACTGCTTTGGCAGCGTCCGATTCAGGTTCAGCGCGCTGTGCTTGAGAATCGCTTCCAATTTCTTCTCCCACGCTCCGTTCGATACCGATGGGTTGAGTTCCTTCGTCAGGAGCGTCAGGTTGCCGAGCGTGTGAAGCAGCCCCTCTCGACGGTCCGACTCTTCCCGGCCTTCGGGCGTGTTCTCCGCGGCGGTCAGCGGCCAGTGACGGCCCCATTCTCGCGGCATCAGGTGCTCGATTGTGAGCTTGGAATCGATCATCACTTTTTCCGTCTTGCCCGTGTACAGGGCCAGCTCTAGCGCCTCGAGAATCATCCGCGTCTTCTTCTTCAGCCGCTTGTAGAACGGCACCGTCATCCACGCCGTTCTGAATTCTTCGTCGTTTGGCCAGCGCGTCGTGTCCGCCTGCGACCGCAGGAGGAAGGCTCGGATCAGCCCCGGCGAGTAGTCGTTGGCGTCGTGCAGCTCCTTGAGGAGATCGACCACGAATTTGTTGTAGCTTTTCGCCGTGAGCTGACACACCGTTCGACGGACGAAGAACGATTCGAGATCGCCCATGATCTCACGCAGGGCGTCCTTGTCGTCCGTGCCGTATCGCTTGACCACTTCAAGGAGGAGCGGAAATACTGTCGTCGTGTCGAGTTCGCTCAGGCGATAGAAGAACAAGCCCTCTCTGGACTCCGCCGGGAACTGCTCGAAGCCCTCGTACACATCCGCGTATTCCGAGAACCGCTTCATATGGTCGGCGGCGCGCAAGCCGTTCGCCTCTTCCACCAGATCGCGGTAAGCGGAGAAGAGCTGAGCGATGATCGTTTCGTCTCGGCGCTGAAGCGTCAGGAAGTGATTCAGGAACAGATCCAACCGCGGACGTTTCAAACGCCCCTGGCGGACTTCCTTCCGCCAGTAGCCCTTGTCCGAGTCGAACTTCTGCCAGCACGCCTCATACAGTTGTCGCGTGTTCTCGCGCTCGTGTCCGGCTCGGTGGAAAAGGAAATTCTTCACCAGGTCGGCCGGCAATAGGGGCGTGCCGAGCGAGTTCAGAGTTTCGAAGATCTCCTGGGCGTCATCCGTGGCTTCCAGATCGATGACGACGACGTGCAGATCCTCGCGCATCGTCCCGTAGAGGACCTCGAGCCGCCGCTGGAACTCCTCCGTCCCTGCCGGGCCGAGCCAATCGTCAAAGGTTTCGTAGAAGTACAGATAAGCGTCGGGGATCAACCAGTCATCGCTCTTGTCGGCGTGATCCAGTTTCTTGACGACTGCGGGCGACCGAGCCGTCATCACGGTCCTGAAGTCGTCCTGGTCGGCGTTGGTCGGCCACACCTTGAAGGCGTCGTCCGGGTTGTCGCTGAGGGGAACGTCGTTGACGGTCAGCTTTTCGAAGGCTTTGGCGTATCGGTGCTCGTTCAACCGTGTGCAGAGATCGCGAGCGGCTGCCAGCGACAGCTGAAGTGTCGTCAGGCGCTGCTGGCCATCGATGATCTGCCGGACGTGGAGCTGACCGAGTCCCGTCTTGATCTGATCCAGCACGATCGTGCCGAGAAAGTGGGGATGCGCCAGCTTGCCGTCGAGGTGACGCTCGGCCACCATCTGGATCGACTCCCAGAGAGCCATCCAGTTCGGCTCAAGTTTCCACACGTAGGGACGCTGAAACAACGGCGCTTCCAGCCGCTCGGTCCGGTCAAACACACGTTCAAGATTCAGTTTGTCGACGCGCATGTTCGATGCCTTTGAGAAAGCTCGCCCGGCTGTGAGGCAAGGAGGCTACCATCGATTAAGCTCGCCCGGAGAGCTCCAAGTCGCCGCGAGGGCCACGTTGGAGCCGCTCCCGATGAACAGTGGCGTCATCGCGAGGCTATTGGCGTGAATAGGGCTCCTGTGCGTCGATGCCCGGAATGACCTGGAAGTGTTTTACGTTGAATGTGTACAGGCGAGTCTTGCGGACCAGCGACATCGCGCCGATGATGCAGTCAGGTATTCCGAGCCCGGAGGAAAGCCGATGCTCCGCGAGCAACTCGTACGCTTGAGCGAACTCCGCGGCCTCCGGCCAGACAATCGAATACGTGCTGAGGAATTTCTGCAGGTGCTGAAGCTCCGTTCGGTTGCGGCAACCGATAACGAGCTCCATGGCAACGACACCGGGGATTCCGAGGAGTTCTTTCGATGAGCGCTCGAACCACTGTCTGGCGGCTTCCGTCCCTCGAAGGCAATCCACTAACACATCGGTGTCGACGAGGATCATCTACGCGGAGCGCTTCCAACCATCCGATCGGAGTTGCCGCGCGAACTGCACGCTGTCGATGATGTCGGTTCTGTCCCGCCACATGCCGAAGAATTCCGAGGCGGCGAACTCGCCGAGCGTGCGATTCTTCGCTGGCTCGGGAGAAGAAACGACGAGCACAATTTCAGCCGGCCCGATCGGGATGTCGGGCGGCAGCGTGATGCGCAACTCTCGATTGGCGGGAACGTCAGTGTTGATGTTGACTGTTTTCACCACGCCTAAATCCTCGGTGGATAGCCGTAACTCTTTCAGTTACAAGTATATATCGCTGCGGACTGTGTTGCCACGACTTTCTGAAGCACCGCCGCCCACAGGGTCATCGGCTACAGCGCTGCACGCAACGCTCTCACGAGTTCAGCGGCGACTTCGTCGATCCCGCGAGCGGAGTCGACACCGATCATGTCGGCGAGCGTGGGCGAGTGGCCGGCTATTTCGTCTCGGCCGATGTGATGCCAGACGGGCAGGATGACTTTGCGGTCTTCGACTATCGCCTTGGCTACAAGCCCGTCGAGTTCGTAGCGCGTCCACCGTTTGGCGAAGAAGCTTGGGCTGAGCACGACGATGCCGAAACGGCTTTCCACCAAGCCTCGATCGATCTTCTGCCGAAGACCGTCACCGACGGTCAGCTCATATTCGTCAAACCACACCGAATGACCGCGTTGTTTGAGTTCATCCCCAAGAGGACGTGCGATGGAGTCCTTGTCTTCGAAAGCATGCGACAGGAAGAAGTCCCTGCGGGTCGGCTGTGGCAAGGCCGACGACTGACTCTTTGAAGCGACGGCCCGTCTGCGGAGTTTTTCTCGGCCGAAAGCGATTTCCGCCTCACGGCGCGTTTCGGAGAGTACATTGCAGAAACGATCCACAAGCGGCTTCCAGAAGGCGGACTGGCCTGCGATCAGTTCGCTAATCCAGCTCACTGTGTCGTGCTGTGCGTCGGAGAAGAGCCGAGACACACGCTCTCGCAATCCCTCGATCTCCTCGACTCCGGCTCCGATGTCGTTTGCTATGGCCAGATGGTCCGCGATGATGCCAGCCGCCGCCTCCCGCCAAAGTTCCGCCGCGCCGTCCACGACGTCTGTCAGATAGTTGCCGCCGCGGAGCGAGCCGGCGGCGGCTCTCGCGTTGGCGATTTCACGCTGACGCGTGCTCCGCTCTCTGGCGAATCGCTCCAAACGGTTTCTCGTCTGAAGCGAGAGAAGCCGTTCGACGTCTTCGGGAGGCGGCCACATACAGCAATGCTCAGAAGCAGATGGAAGGACGGCCAGGGTCAGCGGAGCTGGCAGTCGTCAAAGTGCGTCTATTTGACCTTCGCTTGCGCTTTCCGGCGTTCTGCCCAGTAGCGCCTCATACGTTCAGACACCGCTTTCCGCGCTGCCGCTGACATTCGCCGCGTGCGTGAGGCCGCCTGCTTGACAGAGCGACGCAACGCGCGTCGCCCCTGAGGCAACCGCAGTTCGGGGAAAGCGCGCTCGATGGCAATGATCTCTGCGCGCAGGCGCTTGAGCGCCTCTTCGGCTCCCGCGCGTGCGAATTCTTTCAGCTTCGTTGCGTCCAGTCTCACCACTTTCGGCATCTATGCATCCCTCAGCGTGCCTAAGGTTCTACCATGAACGCGCTCAGATTCGTGCGCCGTCTGGACCTTTGCAGACCCGGATGCCGTCCTGGCTCGAGATGCGCCGCGCTTGCCGGTGACGCGCGCGCCATCGCGGCGCGCTGTACCGAGTGTGACACCATTGGAGCCGCAACATGAGCATTCCTCAGTACGTCCGTGTACTCGGAGTATTCATCCGATCGTACTGGTTCTGGATCGCTCTCCTTGGCGCGACGAACGTTGCGACGTGGGTGGGCATGGAACTCTCGTGGCGCACATGGCCGCCAACGGATTTCTGGTCGGTTCGGATGTACCTCGCTTCCGGACTCCTTCTTTTCGACAACCTCTGTGTTCTTTGGTGGTACGCAGACTCGACACGCGAGCTCGGCGTAGCGACCGGGCGTCAGGCAGAGGCCGCGGAGCGTCAGATGGTTGTTACGGAGCGGCAGCTCGCATTGGCGCAGCAGGAGTACCACGACGCCTGGTTGGAACGATGGCGTGAGAACAAGCCGGTCGTGTTCGCGCAATGGGGCTCTGATGGGAACCCTGAGATCAAGAACGCCGGCGCTGGGATGGCCATCAATGTCTACGTCCTGGGAGCGGATCGCGGCGGAAGGCCGAGGCGTGAGGTCCTGGGCGCGCTCGGATCAGGTGAAGTCATTCGGGTCCGTGGCAATGCCGAGCAGTTGTTGCGAACGCCGGGCCATGTGTTGATTGCGGAGGGCGTTCCGACTCGAACCAGGCGCTGGAATCCGTCGCTCAACTGGCAGCGTCAGGGAGGATTTGAACACCGGCTCGTCTACCCCACAAACGAGACGATCGAGGGTGCCAGGCGAGAGAACGAATTGAGCATCGACCAGTATCTTGAGATCCATCAGCAGTCGCTTCTGCAGATGCTTGAACGACCGTAGGAGTCTGAGTCTCAAGTCAGAGGCACGCCGATCACATCTTTCGGTAGCAGCCGCGGTCTTGGGCGACTCCTTGCGTGATGCATGACGCGATGCCGCCCGGTTATGGCTTCCTGCCGCGCCCTGAGATACGTCGCGGCTTCGACCGCGCGAAACCGAGAGGCAAAGCCGCCTTGATCATCTTGGCCTTCTTCTTCTCCGGTCGCAGCTCGAAATCGCTGTCCTTCGAGAAATCCAAGGGCAACGTTTCTTCGAGCGCTTGTTGCTGAATGGCGCGCCGGGCGCTCGCAGCATCGGCGCTGCCGGGATACTGGACGCCCGTGCCGGCGAAGATGTCTTCAACGGTGAGGTGCTGCAGTCGATGGTAGCGCCTCCCGTCTGACGCTTCATAGTACCGTCGCCCGGACGCCATGTCCGTCTAAGCCGGCGCGGTGAGAGGTTCGATCGTCACCAACACTCCGATCTCGAATCCGTCGCGATCGAGCACGCCGCGCAGGTCTCGCACATCTTGAGCGCCGACGCGCTGCCCGGCCTTAACAGAGAAGACCACGCGCTTGGTCCGGCCCGACCTGCCGTCCGAGAAGAAGAGCCTGCCGTCGATGCCTTTGTCAGCGCCGGGCTTGATTTGCGAGGGATCGACGCCAAGCCGTTCCAAGGCCCAGCGTTGAAAGTGAAACTTGTTCTCCTTGCCCAGCCTCAGCGCATCCTGCACCGTGTACGGATACTGTTCGATGCGATAGGTCTTCTCGATGCCGGGGTGTTCTCGCCGAAGCCGCTCGACGATGATGTCGATGGCTCGCGCGGTAATATCGATACCGATCCACCGCCGGCCGAGCCGCTGCGCGGCGGCCACAGTCGTGCCGCAACCACAGAACGGATCGAGAACGACGTCGCCTTCCTTGCTGCTCGTTCGGATGATGCGCTCCATCAACGCGAGCGGCTTCTGTGTCGGAAAGCCCACCCGCTTGCGTTCCTTTGCTTGCGAGTTCAGCGGTGAGATGTCGGTCCACGTGTCCTGGATCGGTCGTCCATCAGACTCGTCAAGGTAGCGTTTGTATCGCGGCACGGCGCCGGGCCTGGGCTGAACAACGCGGGCCATGGCGATGAGTTCCTGCATCTTCTCGCGCTTGTAACGCCAGTACCGCGTGACCCCCATTACCTCGTACTGCGGGTTGCCCTTGGCCGCGCCGCCCGGTCCAGTCATGTCCCACAACCCGAAGTGCCGGCCGGTCTCTGCCTCCAGGTAGGGATAGTGCGACGCCACGTACTTCGCGTCGTGGTTTTCGAAGATCGGGTTCCACGTATAGGTCTCCGACTTCGAGTACAGGAGGATGACATCGTGAAGCCGGCCAAAATGCTTTGCCCCCTGCGCCTTGTCGCTGTGGGCCGTTGAGCGCTTCCAAATGATCTCGTTGATGAAATGCTGCGGCCCGTAGATCGAGTCCATCAGTACCTTGAGGTAATGGCTCGCCGTCGGATCGCAGTGAAGATAGATAGAACCCGTCGGCTTGAGCACGCGGTGCAAAGCGACAAGGCGCGCCGCCATCATCACCAGATAGGCCAGAGTGTTGGAGGGTCCCATCGTGACGTGCAGCGCCTGCAGGATTTCCGCGACGTTGTCGCCCTGCCGCCGCAGCTCGTCGTACGTATCTGCGGCCTGCGTCCAGTCCCAGCTGTCAAGAAAGGCCTGCTGCTGCGCAACGGAGAGCGACCCGTCCGCCTCCCGCATGAACTGGTTGTATTCACGCTGGCTGTTGAAGGGTGGATCTAGATAGATCAGGTCCACGCTCTCGACGCCGATCTTTCCACGTCCGAGGACGTCGAGATTGTCGCCATAGAACAGCCGGTTCTGCCAAGAGGCCATGTGCTCCCCTTATCGGGGGAGCGCCCAACCGCGAACAGCCACGAAATCTTGTGTAGTCTCGGCGCTCGACGCCCATTAGATCGTGGGAGGCGGGCTCGCCGTTGTCCCCGTGCATCCGGTCAGGCACTTATTCGTTGGTGGGTCTTTGCCTCGGCTCGGCCGAAGACGCCGGCGTCGCGAGCGAACAGCGCGGCCAGTCGTGGGACGGGCGCAAAACGCCTGGCGCCCTCGCGCCAGGCATGTAACGCCTGGCACGCCGCACGACACAGTGGCTGCGCTTCACCTCTGTCTTCGGCCTCGCGTCCTCACAGCACCGCGCCGGCGGGTTCCTCGGGTTGCGAAGGAACCGCCCCTTCGCGGTTCCGATGGAGGACAAGATGGCTACGACCGACACCACCCTCTCGAACCTGACCGTCAAGATCACTTTGAACGAGCGCGGCAATCCTCCGGGAAAGCTCGCGGAAGCCGAACTGCATTTCAACGACGGCGTCCTCGCTGGTCTAAAGTTGATCGGTTTCGCGATTTGGGAGCGGCGCAACGGCGGCGGCCGGAACGTCACCTTCCCCGCGAGGCAGGACGCCGTGAACGGCGAGCGACGGAGCTTCGCGCTGTTGCGACCGATCAGCGATCCGGCGGCTCAAGAGCGCGTTCGCGACCTGATTCTCGATGCCTATACCGAGATCGAGGCTGCGATCGGCCGAGGCGATTGAGCAACGAGGCGCGGAGCTTTCCCAGGCTCCGCGCCTTAATCACAGCTCATCGACAGCGGCTTCGCCGCTAACAACGTGAAGAGAGTGGCACGTGACTCCGTGAGTTCTGCAGCGCACATGGGCAGCTATCGGTGTTAGTCTGATGGGAGCGGACCTTCGCGAATACCTCCCCATGGAAAACCTACCGTACGCGTTCATTCGGCTGTTTTCCCGTCCTCTCGGCACTCTCGTCGGCCACCTGGCCGTGTGCCCTCATTCCGCGGCCCTTGCCAACTGCGAGAACGACGCCTTGCAAGATCGCACCGATCTGATCGCAGACGGTCAGCGTGTTTATGACGCGATCGTCGCTTGCAGCGGTCGCAAACTTCCAGTGCCTCTTGATGAGGACCAGAACGAGCTACGACTTCTGTACGAAGAGGCGGCGCCAACCGCGAGATTTGGCGAAGTCGGGAGAGTCGGCTCGATCCAGATCGCGGCTTCTCGCTTTGCCGCCTCAAGGCTGCTTGACCGGCTCGTTGCTTGGCGCGCGGACGAGCTCGTGCCGTCCTGGAGGCAGGTTACTGAACTGATCGGCGCTGTCGCAGCGACCTTGGGAGCGTCTCGCGGTGTCGTGATACGCATTGCCGAGGGGCGCCGCGGCGATAACGACCTCTCGACATTCGTCGTTCAAACGCGAAGCGCCACAGACGCACTCACACTCACACTCCATCCGGCTGAAAAGCGAGTCAGGTGCTCCGCCGAACTCGCCAGTGGTGGCTGGTGGGAATGCGGGTACCGTATCCAGAACGACGGCACCTGGCTGGGGCCTCTGGCGCCATCGGCAGAATCGAGGTCCATCACTGGCACCGACGCGATTGCCCGCGACATCGTCGATGGCTGGCTAGTCGCCGTGGTTCCGCATCACTGATGATTGGAGGCTACGGGGCGCGATCAGAAGCCCCGGACTTGGGCTCTCGTGAGCCCCGATCGAAGGAAATCGCGAACGCACTGCTGAAGCATCGGTGTGTGGTTCTCGACCTGAATACCCGCGTGTGACGCGAGGAGTCTCAGTCGACGGACTTCAGCCTCGTCGTCCACAGGGTGCAGCGCGAGATCAAATATTCTGAGGTCAGTATCGTTCGCAGAGGCGCCCGGATCGTTCTCAACTGAGACCACCCACCTCCGACCATCCACGCTCAGTCCAACGCCGTCGAAGAGAGCTCGTTCATCCATGACATCACCCGGAACAGGATATGGCTAGACCGGCTGACGTCTCAAGGCACCTCGAGATGATTCTGGATTGCTCTTCAAAGGAGGCGGCGCTTGGATCCTTGAGCCGTCTGTTGCGGATCTCCCCGCCCGCACTTCGGGCGGCGCTCGCGCGATGCGAGATCGATTGGAACCACCATTCAGTGCCCCCGGAGACGCAGGTGATTCGGCATCTCGGCTACGAGGACGAACAGGAACTGCCGTCCCCAGCAGCCGTTCGATGGTTTCATGCGACGCGGTGCCTCCGGGAACGGTGTTTGAAGAGGGACTGCTCCCGACCACAGCGGGGCTTCCGAAGCTGTGGGCGGTTCTAGGGCAATTCGCGCGTCAATGGACGTCAGCCGAAGACTGGGCGCGCTATCAGTTCGACTTCGCTGATTCCGAACGCCAGTTCGCAGCACAATTCAGGCGCAAGGCCATGTTCGGCGGAAGACATTGGGAGGGCCCTTTCGCGTTTCTCGTCAGAGATGCGGCGCTTGACGGCCGCGCTCCTGAAGTTCGCGCGTGAGAGTTCGCCCTCGCCAACGCACTAGGAGCCCGACCGAGTAATCATGGTGATGGTCACAGTGCCTTTTGCTGCGCGCTCACAGTATCGGCGGGCGATGTCATGGCCAACCTCGGCGATGGCGACGCCTGACTGGCGTTGGGCACGCGCGGCGAGCCCGAGA
>DATDOE010000097.1:0-40530 GCA_035293405.1 Vicinamibacterales bacterium
TCTCGGGCTCGCCGCGCGTGCCCAACGCCAGTCAGGCGTCGCCATCGCCGAGGTTGGCCATGACATCGCCCGCCGATACTGTGAGCGCGCAGCAAAAGGCACTGTGACCATCACCATGATTACTCGGTCGGGCTCCTAGTGACATCGGCACGGGCACTCTTGGACGAGGCGGCAGACAGCGCCGCCTCCTGGTCGCGGGCGCGGCAACGTACGCCCCTTCAAGCGTTTGCCTGCGGTTCGCGCTCATGGGCAACCAGAGGAGAGAGAGTGTCCGGAGAAGGCGTCGACACTGGGGGGCCAACCTGACGCGATTTTCGCTTGGCCCCCCGTGTGGCCCAGACATCGCGATCCATCTTGCCGGTGAGCTGGAGGTACTGACGGTTCAACAATTGGATTTCGATCGCCGAGCAGCCGCGCGTGCGATCGTCATGCAAGGTCGTCGAGTGGGCCTGCCAGAGCACGCCGTCACCGTCTCGGCGCCACGCTCGATAGAGCGCCTGGATTCTCGGCATCCCCTGCTTCCTGAACTCTTCCCGGATGCAGCGATCGTCCGGGTCTACGAGGTGTCCGCCCCGTGCCTGGCGCTCGGGAAAGTAGGTCTCCAGCATCTTCGTGACGCTGGGATTCATCGGCGTCCAGAGTTCCTCGCGAAGGGCGCCCTTGTAGAGTGCGGCGCCCTTCCTGAAGCGGCGTGGGACGAGCAGCCGCACGGTCCACGTGCGCACGAAGCGCAACAGGGCGAGGTGTCGGATCAGGAACTGGCGGAAATCGATCGGGATGCGTCGGTTCACGAGGTAGAGGAAGACCAGGTGGTCGGTGCTGTCCTTCTCGACGCCGATGGGGAGCTTGTCTGGAAAGCAGCGCACGGTCCGCTTCCGATCGGATCCGAAGGCGATGTGCGGGTAGTCCTCCGGGTGCAGGTAGTTGTCAGGCTTCAAGCAGAAGAACCGCCACTTGTCATCAGCGGGGCTCAACCACCAGCAGCGCCGGTCGCCCAACACGGCATCGAGGATCATCACGCGTTCGACCATGCGGCCGATCGTCCGCAACCGCCGATTCCGGTTGTCGGCCTGGCCGATCGCTTCGTAGAGCGGTTTGTGGTGAATGTGGTAGAGCCGTCCTCGCCGGACAGGTCCGGGTTCGACCGCTCGTGCGAATCCTCGTGCCACGAGGCGCGCCATGAACTCGCGGCTGTTCTGACCGCGCACGGTCCCGCTGAAGGCGCAGTACTGCCGCTCCAGGAAACAGCCGGAATGGACCATGACGGTCACGAGGAACTCGCGTTGCCGCTGCGTGAAACCGATGCCGGCCAGTGCGTTGACGCGGGCCTCGGTGACGCTGTCGTAGATGTCGTGGGTTTCGTATTCGTGCGTCACAGGAACTCCTCCATGCCGCGCGGATGCGGCCCGGAACGCCCGCGACCGCCGCGCGCCCCGACCACGTAGATGCGGAAGCCCGTCTGCGAGTGGCTAGCGGCATGGGCGCCGCGGTAGTGCTCCGTGAACAGCTCGACGTCCTGGTGGAGTTCGCGCCCGTCGACCTCGTATTCGATGCGGTAGTCCGGGAAGTGGACTTGCCCATTGAAGTACGGCAGATCGTGCTCCCGCGCCCATTCACGAATCTCGTCCTCGTCGCGGTCTGGGCGGCCGTCGCTGTCGGCCCGTCCGCGGTTGTGCTCCTGCAGGAACTCCTGGTACTCGCGCTTCAGGTCCTGCTCGATGACGACGCGTCGAATCTCGAGCCCGCTGTGCTCGTCCCTGAGCCGGGCCTCTTCCTGCCGGTACGTCGCGTAGAGATTCGAGTCGTGGTCGAGTTCGCGTTCGCGGCTGACGCCCGCATAGAAAGCCTGTGAGGGCTCGTCGTCGCGATCCATCGAGTGCGAGTCGAGCAGGTCACGGCCCTCCCGCGTCAACGTCAGGCCGCGCTCGTCGTCGCCCAGGTTCACCGTCTCGACCAGGCCCTCGTCGTGCAAGTGGTCGAGCGTGTCGTGGTCGATGTCCAGGTCGTGCTCGGGCACGACCCTAAAGGCGCCGACCGCGGCCAGCGTGCGGCTGTCGTCGCCGTCCAACTCGTAGACACGGTCACGGCTCACGACCAGTTCGCGCTCCTCGCCGCGCGGCAGGTCGAGGTCACGCATCAGGCCCTCGCGCGGGTCGTCGTCGCGGTCCCGTTCGTCGTACACGCGTGCGCGGCCGTCCTCCGGCCCGTCACGGTCGCGCGCGTCATCTCGCGGATCGAACATGGCTGTCCTCCCGACACGGCGTTGCGTTGGGTTGTTCGTGAAGGCGCCCGGGCGGTTGCCGCGCGAGGCGATTCAGGAAGGCGCTGAGCGTTCTGGGCGTTGCGCCGCGCGACGTTCAGGGCGTGGTCTGTGGGAACCCAAGCTTGGCGCCGCAGGGGCGGCCGGGTGATGAGTTCGGCCCGCGTGCGTTCAGCACGACCATGGGCCAGCAGCCGACCAAGGACTGCTTCGCGCAGTATACCTCCGAGGCGCAGCAATCGATCTACGATTTCCGTTCGCCTTGCTCTAGAATGCTGAGCACAGGGATGCGCAACTCGACGAGGCCCCATATCGGGCCACGCCAACTCGCTCGAACGGAAACGGCAGTTGCGCCGATGACGACATCAGTTGGAGTGGGCTTCCAGGTGAGTTGGCATGCCCCAGCGCGCGAGGGTTCGCAGTTTTTACCACGTTCCCATGGAGACGCAAGTGGACTTGCTGCAATCTCCGACAGACCACGGCGGTCGAAGTTCGGGTGGCCGCGGCTTGGGGCGTTGGCAGGAGGTTCGCAGGCACCTCGGCGGTATGCGTCAGCGCTCGCTTCCCCTGGACACCGGCGATGGGAACGAAACCGACATGCGTGCATCAGCCTTGTTTGAGATCGTTCCTCAGGAGGCGAAGGTCGAGCGCGAGACCCGGCGCAGTGTCGCTTCGCGTCGAACACCTCGCCACCGAGTTGAGCTGGGCGATGCGTTTGACTTGTTGCGGACTCTGAGCAAGGGCAGCGTCGATCTTGTCATCACGAGTCCGCCGTACTGGGGCCACCGCACGTACAGTCAGGAGCACAACTGGCACGTCTTGAAGGAATGGGAGTCGCAGGGGAACTCGTCCGCAACTCCGCCGTCCTACGACTGGTATCGCAAGAACGGCGGCGTGCTCGGGTTGGAGCCACTACCTGATTGGTTTACGTACCACCTTGCAGAGATCTTTGATGCTGCGCACTCGTGCCTCAAGCCTGGCGGGAGTATGTGGATCAACCTCGGCGACACGTACTTCGCTCGATGGTCCAGCATCCGTCTGAACGGGCGCCAGGGGTTGGGGGACAACCCGCGTGAGCGGCGTCGAACGCCAATGGGTGGCTATCGCCAAGAGAAGCAGCTCCTTCTGATCCCATCCCGCTTCGCCATCGCAATGCAGGAACGCCGATGGATTTTGAGGAACGACCTGATCTGGTACAAACCCAATGTGCCGCCACGGCCGGAGCGTGACCGGATGCGCCTGTCGCACGAGCACTTCTTCCACTTCGTGAAACGGGCCAAGATCGGCCGGCCGAAGTACTACTACGATCTCGACAAGGTCGAGCCTCGCGCAACGGACGTTGTGACGTGCAACGTTCGCGCTGGGCAAGACGGCCACAGCGCAACGTTCCCCAACGACCTGATTCGCCCGCGCATCGAGAGTTCATGTCCGCCCCGCGGCACTGTCGTGGATCCCTTCTGTGGCACTGGTCGCGCCCTGGTGATGGCCCTCAAGACGGGACGGAAGGCTGTAGGGTTCGACGTCGTTCCGGACTACGTTGAGGCCGCGCGTAGGGCCTGCGATGCGCTGATCGTCGCCGATGCCGAGCCCTAAACAAGCAAAAACCAAACAGCGCGACACAGGGAACTACGTAGCCGAATGGTTTGGCCATCGGGTGTATCCCGTTGTCGCTGCCACACCCGAGAGTCTGAAAGACCAACGCGGCCAAACATGCCCATTCCTCTCCGAGGCGACCGGCACCAAGAGCGAGTGCGTTAAACCCGATACCTCGAAGGGCATCTGCACGGTCAGCAGCATCGGCAGCAACAAGCTGCGCCAGGACTGGCTCGTGTGTCCCTTCCGAGGCTTGGATCACCCGCTGGTGGACGATGTTGCGCGCCGACTGTTCGGAATACCAGCCGAACTCGGCGTGACGGCGTTGCCGGGGCCAAGCCTGAAGGACGCGCGTAAGCGAGCCGACTTCAAGCGCCATGTCGCGGAGGGCGGCGCTGGCGTCATCTACCTCCAATCGAAACTCGGAGGCGAGATCTCGATCTCACCAACCGATCGCTCGCCGGAACTCTCGTTCGATTTCACTCTCGTGGAAGTCCGGCATGACGCAGACGGCTATCGCCTCGGTCGGTACGGCATCCTTGAAGTCCAGACCATGGACTACCACGGCTCTTATCGAGCGGCCGTGAAGAACCTGACGGATGCGCTTCGCCTCCACCGGAAGGCGTTTCACGCTGAACTCGGCAAGAATCCGCATTGGCTCGGCGAAAAGATGGAAGGGCCGAACATCGCGAACGTCTTCAAGCGCACCTTCTACCAGATGATGTTGAAGTTCCAGATTGGCGCGGATCCCGAGTGTGGCGGGTGCGTGCTGGCGCTTCCTCAGTCGGTCTGGGACAGCTGGCAGCGGCACTTGGGGCGACCAGAACTGAAACCCCAGAAGGATGGAACCTTCGTCCTCGCTGAAGCGGACGGCGGCTTGCCTCAGCCTGCGTCAGCCTGGATTTACGTCTTCGACATCGACCCTTCGGCGACAATCGTTCCGAATCAGATCGCGCTTCGCAAAGTCATCGCGACCAGCGCTGCCGCCGTTGGGCACTACGCGCTCAAGGTCGCGCCAGACGCTGCGGTGTCCGGCAGCGGAAGCGCTGACCGCGTGCTGGCCACCATTCGCCGCCGCCTCGCGTTGTGGTGGCCAGAACTTGTCGTCTAAGACCTCCGGAGGGCATTTGTGGAAGGAGCAAGTTCCCAGTATATTCTGACGACGCGCCAAAGTGCTGCCGCCGTGCTCTGGCGCACGCCGTTACGGCGCTCGTGGTTTCCGAGGCCCGACGTGACATGCCACCAGTACGTTGAGATATCAGGAATGTCCACGTCAGAGGACGCCGACAATACTCTAGACGCCGTTTTGCTCGGGGATCTTCGGGTACGAATTCTGCTCAGGCGAAGTCGACGGGCCGCTCTTCGAAAAGCCTTTGAGACACACCGGCCTGCGAGAATGGAAAGGGAGATGCAGCATGGAGACGTTTCGTTTCCTAGTGAGCCCACACGTGTCATCCACCTCTGGCTCCGGGTTTAGGCGACTCGTCGTGGGTGTGACTGCGGCGATGATGTTTGGCGCTAGCACGAACAACGGAGTCGCAGCGCAGGCAGGCGACGATTTTTGTGCCACGATCCAGAAGATTGTGGAGATGGCACCGAAAGAATTCGCGCCCATTCGGGGTGCTGCGGACGGGAATGCACGCGACGGGATCCAATTCTTCGATGCGACCTTCAACCTACCCGGCGCTAACATTTGCGACGTTTCCTTAGACCAGCAAGACAAGGTCTGGGCCTATTCCTGCAGTTGGCATATCGCTGACTCGGCCTCTAGGGAACGGCAGTTTGCGACTTTCGCCGACGGCATCATGGCGTGTTTTCCAAACGCGAAGGCAGATCGACGTCGGGAAGGTCGGTTTTCTATCGACAGCCCAGACATCAGCATTCGTCGACGGGACTCCGGCCGACTGGCCGGACTTGTCCTAACTATCGAGCAGTAGTTTCGCAGCAGGGGGGGCCATGAACAGACGGGAGCTCCTACGGGCGATCGCAATCGCATGGGCGGTTGCGCCTTGCCGGCATGCGTTTGCACAGTTTCCGAAATCGGATCCTGGATCTCCTCGGGTGGTGCCGGGGTCACCACGCCCTCCTGGTGAACCGACGTCCAGGAGGCCAAGCAGGCTTCGAGGTTGTCGAATGTCCGCCGCTGAAGCAGGCGACTTCCGAACGGACATCAAGATTCGGCCCACCACTGGAAACACGTTTGTCGACAATGGGTTCAGCAACGCATATCGCATGTTGAATACGTCGTTTCGCGTCCAACCGGGGTTCGGGTTCTTCGATGATTCGGCCTCGCCCAACGCCTTGGCCACAACCGAGAACCTCCTGGGTGGCAACGGTGGGACCGTACTGTTTGGGCTGCGTCTAGTGACAGAGGAGATTCAGGCCGATCCGCCGACGTGGGGTTCTGCACTCTCGCTGATCATGGCGCACGAGTGGACACACATCGCGCAATACTCCGCGCGGCAAAAGGGAACGACACGCCAACTCGAGTTGCACGCCGACTTCATGGCTGGGTGGTGGCTTGGGATGTTTAACCTTCAGACTGCTGGTCAAGGTATCAACATTTCGTCTGCGGCCAGGTCCGTCTTTAACAAGGGAGATTTCGACTACAACAACCCCGATCACCACGGTGAACCGCAGGAGCGGATTCTGGCGACGCTAGGAGGCTATGAATTGCCGCTCCAAGGAGTTCGTGACGTGGTCCAAGCGTTCTCGGTTGCGCAACAGAAGATCAAGTAGTCTGTCGCTTTCGAATCGTTGCGCCGAAACGGCCGCGTCGGAAGCGTCTCAAGCCGAACGTGTCGAACGCTCGTTTCGAGATCGCGGAGTTCTGAGCCGTGTTGCGTGGCTGTGCGCTCCTGCACATTCAGCTACGGATGCTTTGGGCTTCGAAGAAGCGCGAACCGACTCATGCGACACTCCGAAGCCCATCGATCCGCCTGAGCCATTCACCAATCTGGTTCCAACTGGTGAAAATCCGGCTCACCATCAAGCGGTCCAAGCAGTTACGCGGATCGGTGATCAGGCGGCGTTGATCAATCTGCGGCTCAGAATGTAGCGCGCAGATGACGCCGCGTCAAACGTTGCCCGGCCTCCAACCCGAGGGGGATAGCCTGAAGGTTGGACAGCACTACCACTCTCCAATGTGTCGGCTCGCCACAGTCAAGAACTCCGTTAAGCCCGATGCCGACACGATCGCAACTGACTGCGAGTAGTCGGCATCTGCCAGTTCACCGAACGTATCGAGCTTCTGCTGCGCGTAACTCTTCGCTCGAAGTCGTTGGGCACCGTAACGTAGCTGTGCAGTGACGTTGATCCGAAACCAGATCCACCGACGCTCCGAAGCCGTCGCATCATCAGGCAGACGGCCACTTTCCAGATCCGAGACCGCCAAGTCGTGCGAACAAGCGAACAGACGAGCGGTTGTCACGACGACCGGGATGATCTTCTTGTGGCCGTCCGGGCCGAGAAGCGCTCCGTCAGTCCGACTGTTCAGGGTGTTGATGAGTCCACTCGATCCACGCAGTGCCTGTGAGACCGCCTCATTTAGAGCCCCACGTCGTGAACCGCTCGGGTCACCGGGCTGAGTCGTCGGGGCCTCCAACGCGACGTGATATTGATGGTCCGTGTGATCCGGCTCGCCCTGCCTCACCAACAAGCATCCGATCTTTCGGTCCCACTCGGCTTGATCAAGGCGCACAAAGGACTGTTCAGACATGTCCTCAGATGAGAACGTCGAACGACCGAAGCACCAGAGAGCAAGAGCGGGGTTTGCGCGTTTGCACTCAATGATCATGAGACCACGCCCACTTCGAAGAATGATGTCCACGTGGAGGTGCGTCCCGTTTACTTCAACCGGAAACTCAGTCGCATCGAGTTGCCAGTGGGAGGCGCGTTTGTGATGTTGGTCTACGCACTGCTTAGCAACCGCGTATTGGAACCCGTATCCATGCCGCGAGAAAATCGCTCGAAGCGCTTCGTCTTCCCTGGAGTGCTGCTGATCAGCCATCGCGACGGGTATTGTGACACTCGCGCCCACTTCGTGCCCGTGCTCGCAGTGCGGCCTCGGAAGGCTCGATCAAGGTCTTACTGCGGGTCGCTGAGTCGTGAGCGGCAAGGGATCGCGACTCTATCACGTCGGTATCGGTGACCTGCGCTGTCATCGAGCCAGCAGACGATCGCATGCGTGAACTCGCATCTGCAACCCGGCGACGAGATCCGCTGTCCGCATTGCGGGCGCTGGCAGCATCAGCTCACGAGGCGTCACACGCCTGGCACCCACACCGCAACCGACATGCTGTACTTCGAATGCGCCGGCCGGACGTACTTCGCGGATTCATCGGTGCCGGGAGCAGGCACCAGATGCGGAAGACGTAGCAGAATAGCGTGACGCGCACAGTCAACGACTCGACCAAGCTCTGATGCGACACTGCCTATTTTGCGATCGAACCGATCTGACTCGGGAGCACGTCTGGCCCGACTGGATCTCGCAATTCCTCTTTGGTAGTTCGAAGTCAGGGCGATTCACTGCACGACGTTTCGTTGGGGTCGATCGAAAACCGCTTGGCACGGCGTTCAAGGCCGGGAGCCTGAATCAAACGGCGAGAGTCGTGTGTTCAGACTGCAACAATGGTTGGATGAGTGAAGTGGAAACGACGACGCAACCGATCTTAAAACAGATGTTGCGAGGAGAAGCTGTAACGCTGAGTGTGGAAGATCAGTGTGCTTTACGCACGTGGATTGTGCTTCGGGGAATGATTCTTGAGCGGGGAGCGTCCGAGCCGAACGCAAGACACTTCTATACCGATCAGGAGAGACGACACTTCGCAGATGTCGCTTACGACGGGGCTCTCGAACCGCTGGACGGCTCCTACATTTGGTTGTTCGAATACCGCACACGAAGATGGGCGGCCCGATCGAATGTGGCCAACATCAATCTCGATTTGGAAGAAGGGAGCTTCCACTTCCAGGGCATCACGGGGTATGTGGGTCGTTTCGGGTTTCAGATTCTTCTGGGAAGGTGGCCCGCTGGAGTGACGCTGGCACTACAGGCTGCAAAGTATCGCGAGTGGGAAGACGCCACCGTGCTGTTGTGGCCCGCGAATGATCAGCCGATTGGTTGGCCACCGCGATATTGCCTGCACGACGCCGTATACGACTCTTTGTTGGACCGACTGACGAAGGGAACCTTAGTGCAGCGTCGTCGTCGCTAGCAGGACGCACAGTGCTAACATGTGCCCCATGCCCAAGACTCTCGCCGACATGATCGTGATGATTCTCAGGCACTGCGGGTGCGACAAGCCGGGACGCAGCATGACCGTGCGCGAACTGGCCGGAGCGCTGCGCGAGATGTTCGCGAGGCGCGTGACTCGTCGCGAGATAAAGCTGGCCTGTTACCTCAATGCAGCGGTTGTGAAGCGTGCCGGGTCTGGCGCGTACCGACTTGACGTAGACGGATGGGTGGACAGATTCTGGCGCGGAGTTGACGATGTTTCCGCCTAGCGGAGTGAGTGGGTGGAGGCTCGTTCGCTTCAATCACCTCAACGACGAGCGCGATGTTCTTGTGCGCAGGCTTGATGCATTTCGGGCTGGTAACGTCCATGGGCCGCGATTCGATGAACTTCAAGAACTTGCTCCGGCCGTTGTCGCCTGGGCTGAACGGGCGCGCGAGTTCTTCCCTATCGATGTGCCTCACGTTAATCTCGAAGCTCAATACCATTCGGAGATTCTGCAAGCATTGACGGCGTGCATCGAACCCGCAGGCATGAGTTCATGCTGAACTAAGCTGTAACTATGGCGAGTCGACAATTCTGGGAGGAACAGTTCGAGGGGAGCGCGAATTCACCACTCGCGTGGCGACGGTCGGCGCACGAACTGATCACGGCTGCGAACATCGTTAGACGGTCGATCGAGGCGGGCGACCGCGAGCAACGAGAGCATTGGACTGGCCGAACTGAGGTCGTCGTGACCAGTGCGCATCGTCCCGCCGCACCAGCGATGATGCTCTACGCGTTCGCCGTCGAGAACCTTGCCAAGGCGGTCCTGATTGCGTGCGGGACGAAAGCGACCGAGAAAATGCGACTCGCCAAAACCCTCAACACTCACGACCTCATAGCGTTGGTGAAGGCAATCGGGCTGTCGATCGATGGCGAGACCAATCAGCTACTCCAGCGAATGACTCGCTTCATCTCCAGCGGCCGGTATCCCGTTCTGACTCACCCGCATCCCGTCGAGTTCGGTGATGGCATCGCGATCCCGCAGGACTTCAACTGCGCACTGACGCTCTTGCAGCGCTTGGACGATGCCCTTCGCCTCGCCGCGCCCGGAGAGGACATCGGGACGCGCAACCTACGAGAACTGTAGGTTCCGTCTAGTCGCGTGCTGCCTGCTCTGCGAGTTCGCGCCGCAGAAACCCCTCGCTGTCCAGATCGTCCGAGTCGATCTCGAAACCGCTGTCCATGATGGCCTCGCCCTTTGCGTAGGCGAAGGTGTCAAGAGTCGCCGGGCGCTTCGACCATCGGCGTGGAGAGACTTGCGAGACGAGACCTCGGGGACACTGCTTCATCGATGAGCATTTTCGACTTACAGCTTAGCGTTCTCGAACGGCGCCAACCACCGCGGATCGTCGCGGCCCCCCTCGCGGCGTAAGCCATTCGCGCTCACCGCCGGACGGCCAAGGCGAAATAGGTCACTTTGGGTCGTCTGCGGCACCAGGATTGACAGGCCTCTAAACTAGATCCCTCCTACGCTGGCCTTATGAACCTGCAGGTTCCGCCCGAACTCGAAGCGAAGCTGACCCGCCTGGCCACGGAGACTGGGCGCTCAGTCGACCAAGTTGCGCTCGACCTGTTGGCCAGCTCGATTGACCATGACGAGTGGTTCCGCAGCGAGGTTGAGAAGGGTCGCACCTCCGCGGCGACACCCAACTCGCTCCAGTGTGGGAGTGGGGACATACCGAACTAAGCTTCCATCCCGACCTCGGCGGATTCCGGCGAGTGACCTCCAGCAAACAGTAGCGCTGATCAGCGGCTGCGGTCCGCCGGTCTTTTATCGCGTGGAAGTGATTCGTACGCTCCTGCCCCGCTTTGATTATGCCGCTCGTCGGAGCCCCTGGAGTTGGCGTAGCCAGCTCCCCACCTGGTTCCAACTAGTGAAAATCTGGGTCGCCGAGCTTGTGCAGGATGCGCGTCACGCGGTTCGCGTGCTCCGGCGCAATGCTGCCTTCAGCGCGATCGTGATCGCCACCCTCGCGCTCGGCGTCGGCGCCAATTCCGCGATCTTCAGCCTCGAGCAGCGAAGCAATTCGAGGCATGCCGACATGCGTAAGGGTTGAAAGCGTGAGGCGGCCGAGGGCCTCAGCGAGCCGAGCCGTGGTGTTGGCGAACGAAATCAATCCACGCCGAACGCGAGGAGCACGTTGCCCGGCCGGCCGATCAGGCTGACGTATCCTGACGTCACGTAGAGCATGCCGTCGGCGACGACCGGACCGGGTCCGTCGATCGCGCCGCCGTTGGCCGTCACGCCGTTCACGGTTTCGAACTCCTTGTTGGTATCGAACTGCCAGAGGATCGATCCGTCGGTGCTCGAGTAGGCTCGCACGCCGCCGTCCATGGATCCCGAGAAGACGATCCCGGGCACCGCGGTGACCGCCGCGCCCTGGGCCGCGCTGCAGCCGCGCGCGGTGCCGCACAGCTTCTCGGCCGCCGGCGTGGACCACACTTCCTGGCCGCCGTCGATCTTCACCGCGCGCATGCCTCCCTGTGTGGGTGCGCGCCCGTTGACGCTGAAGTACGCCTGCGTCTCGTCCGCCGCAACGCCCCACTGTCCGCCCATGCCGTTGCCGTCGCTGGTCTTGTACGGACCGACGGCGATCGCGGTACGGATGCCGGCCTGCGCGTGATAGGTCCAGTACGTGCAGCCGCGCTTGGCGTCGAGCGCGAGGACGTCGCCGCTCTCGCTGGCCACGAACACACGTCCGCCGATCACCGCGGGTTGCGACCGCGCAGAGCTGACGCCGGCAAAGCCGATCGCCCATTTCAGTTTGAGCTTGGGCACGTTCGCGACCGTCAGCCCGGCCTTTGCCGCTGGTTGATAGCGCATATTCGTGACGCCGGCGCCCCATCCATTCCAGCCTGCGGTCAACGCCGACGCCTGAAGCGGAGCCGGCTGCGACGTGCATCGTCCGACGATCGACGGCGGCAACGGCGTGCCGATGGGCCGGCCGGCGAGAAACGCGGCGACCGCACGGCGTTCGGCATCGGTCAGCTCTGAGCCCTGGCGAAACATGTTGCCGGTCGTCAGCGCGGTGAGGATCGCCTCGGGTGCAACCTGTGCGAGCAGCTGGCGCGCGGGTGCGCGCGAGTCGGGCCCGGGCTGGGCGTGGCACGAGGCGCAGGCTTTCTGAAACACCGCGGCGCCGTCAGGAGCCGTCTGCGCCGATGCCGTAGCGGCGGTCAGAAGCACACACGGAAGGATCAGAAGAGCACGGCGCATGGCATCACCCCATGGGCCGCCTGAAGGCGGCCCGTCTTTGGACGACTTGGGACGCGCAGATTCTGCCACGTACGGCACGCGGTTGATATTGCGACGACGTTACAATGAGCCGAATGGCCGGGATCGACCGCCACGTACCACGCCCCGCCGGGAAGCTCACCTACGAGGACTTCCTGCTGTTTCCCGATGACGGGAAGCGGCACGAGTTGATCGACGGGGAGCACTATGTGACGCCCTCGCCAAACATGGGGCACCAGCGTGTCTTGGGCAAGCTGTATCTCGCGATTGGGAACCATCTGGCGGCTCACCCCATCGGCGAAGTGTTCTTTGCGCCGTTGGACGTCGTCATGTCTGACCATGACATCGTCGAGCCCGATCTCCTGTACGTGTCGCAGGAGCGTGCGGCCGAGATACTCATTCCCCAGCACGTTCGCGGCGTGCCGGAGCTCGTCATCGAGATTGCGTCGAAGGGCACTCGAAAGCGCGACGAGACGATCAAGCGTCGTTTGTACGAGCGCGCCGGCGTCATCGAGTACTGGATCGTGGACCCGAAGCACGAGGTCGTGCGCGTGTACCGCAATACCGGTAAAGGATTCGAACCACCGCTGGAGCTGCGGCGCGACGCTGGTGACACGCTGACAACCGCGCTGATGCCGGGCCTCGAGGTCGCGCTCGCCACTGTCTTCGTTTCCTGAGCTGTGGACTGCCCGCACTGCAGCTCGCCCATGCAGGAGGAGACCTTCGACGGCCATCTCGGCCGCCGAGTGGCTGTGGACATCTGTCACGGCTGCCAATCGTTCTGGTTCGACACGCACGAGAGCACCAGCCTCACTCCGGGGTCCACGCTCACGCTCTTCCGAATCATCGGCGAGAAGATCGCCAGGCCGCGGCGCAGCAACGCCGATCTCGCCAAGTGCCCGCGATGTAAAGGCCGCCTTCGCCGCGCGCACGACATGCAGCGCGCCACGAAGTTCGAGTATCTGAGCTGCCCGAACAGCCACGGCCGCCTCATCACCTTCTTTGACTTTCTGCGGGAGAAAGACTTCATCCGTCCGCTCACGCCGCAGCAGATCGCCGATCTCCGGACCCACGTGCAGACCGTCAACTGCGCCAACTGCGGCGCTCCCGTCGATCTGGCGAAAGGGGCGGCCTGCGCGCACTGCGGCTCGCCGCTGTCGATGCTCGACATGCAGCAGGCGCAGCGGCTTGTCGCCCAGCTCCAGAAAGCCGAAGATCGTGCCAGTCAGCCGGTGGACCCGGCGCTCCCCATCGAGATGGAGCGCGTGCGGCTGGAAACCGAACGCAGCTTCGCCGGCCTGCGCGGAGACGATCTGTGGTTCAAGGATGTCTCGTCCACCGATCTGGTGGGCGCCGGCCTGAGCATCGTGGCGCGCTGGTTTAGGGGGAAATCTTGAAATGCAAAATGCAAAAATTCAAGATGCAAAATGCCCACACTCCCCGACCGGGGAACCCAGCTGGGGTGATGCACGTCTGATCTGTCTGCAGTTTGCATTTGGCATTTTGCATTTTGAATTTTGCATTTTGAATTGGAGCGAAGCGACCAATGGGATTGATGGACTTCATCAAGGGGGAGCTGCTCGAGATCATCGAGTGGACCGACGACTCCAGAGACACGCTGTCGTGGCGCTTCCCCGATGAGGACAAAGCCATCAAGAACGGCGCACAACTCATCGTGCGCGAGTCGCAGGTGGCGCAGTTCGTCTACGTCGGCGAGTTCGGCGACACCTTCAAGCCTGGCAAGCACACGCTGACGACCGACAACATCCCCGTCCTCACCAGGATCAAGTCCTGGCCGTTCGGCTTCAACTCACCCTTCAAGGCCGACGTCTACTTCGTCGTCACTCGTCTCTTCACGGGCAACAAGTGGGGCACATCGAACCCGGTGATGCTTCGCGACCACGACTTCGGCATCGTCCGTGTCCGCTCGTTCGGGACCTACGATTTCAAGATCGTCGATCCGAAGACGTTCCTGCGCGAGGTGGCGGGATCGGACCACAACTTCCGTCTCGACGAGTTCGCCGACACGATGCGCTCCCGCATCGTCAGCATCTTCACCGACGCGATTGCCACGGCAAAGATCCCCGTGCTCGACGTGGCCTCGCGCTACACCGAGCTCGGCGACGCGCTGCTGCCGCTCATCAACCCGGCCATTCAAGCCAAGTACGGCATCGAGCTCACCAGCTTCATCGTCGAGAACGTGTCGGTGCCGCCGGAGGTGGAGGAGGCCATCGACAAGCGCTCGAGCATGGCGGCGATTGGCAATCTCAACGAGTTCGTGAAGTACCAGATGGGCAAAGGTCTCGAAAGCGGCGCCGGCGGTGCGGGCGCGGCCGGTATGGCAGCGGAGTTGGCGGTCGGCTTTGGCCTGGCGCAGCAGATGATGAAAGACGGCTTCATGAGCGGCCACGCGGCGCCGACGGTGGCTGTGGCGCCAGCCGCGAGTGCCGGGCTGCCCGAACTCCTCAGCCCGGCCGAGGCCGCGCAGGCGCTCGGCGTGTCGGAAGCCGACGTGATGACCGTTCTTGAATCAGGCGAGCTGAAGGGCAAGAAGATCGGCGCCTCATGGCGGATCTCTCGCGCAGCGTTGACCGCTTACATGACTCAATGAGTGCTGCGCGTGTAATTCAGAATTCAGAATTCAGAATTCAGAATGCAGACACCAACGGGGTGTGCGTTTGATCTCTGTCTGAATTCTGCATTCTGAATTCCGCATTCTGCATTTCCGATGTCCACCGACATCACCGCACTCGAGAAGATTGAGTGCCCCGCCTGCGGCGCGCAGGCCGAATGGAACTCGACCAAGCAGAAGCTCGTGTGTCCCTTCTGCGGTACGGAGTCGCCGTACCACATCGATCGCGAGCAGGGGAAAGTCGTCGAGCTCGATCTGGTGAAGGCGCTCCGGGAGCTCCCGGAAGAAGAGCGCGGATGGCAGACGGCGCGCCGCAGCGTGCAGTGTCAGTCCTGCCGCGCGGTCATGGTGTTCGACCCGGCGCGGGTCGGGCAGAACTGCGAGTTCTGCGGCTCTCCCGCCCTCGTGGACTACCAGGAGATCAAGGCGCCGATTCGGCCGCAGGGCGTGCTGCCGTTCAGGATCGACACGAACCGCGTGCGCGACGACATTCGCCGCTGGTGGCGGAGCAAGTGGTTCGCGCCGTCACGGCTGGCGCGCACGGCGCTCGTCGACACCATCCACAGCCTCTACATTCCGTACTGGACCTTCGACGCGCAGGTGAACTGCCCGTGGACCGCGGACGCCGGCCACTACTACTACGTCATGGTGCCCGTGCCCGGCCCAAAGGGAAAGACCACCATGCAGCCGCAGCGACGCGTCCGGTGGGAGCCGGCGTCGGGAGTGGTCGATCATTTCTTCGACGATGAGCCGGTGCCGGGGACACAGGGTCTGCCAATGGAGCTGCTGCGGCAGGTCGAGCCGTTCCCGACGAGCGAGATCGTCTCCTACGACACGGCCTTCCTCTCCGGCCATGTCGTCGAGCACTACCAGGTGGTGCTGCTGGACGCGGCGCAACGGTCGCTGGAGCAGATGCAGTCGAAGCTCGAACAGCTCTGCGCGAGCCAGGTTCCTGGAGACACGTACCGCAATCTGATCATCCACCCGAACTACTCGGCCCGGACCTTCAAGCACGTCCTCGTTCCGGTGTGGCTGTTGTCCTACAACTACGGCGCGAAGGCGTATCAGGTGATCGTCAACGGCTATACCGGGAAGATCGCCGGAAAGTATCCGTTCAGTATCTGGAAGATCGCCGTCGTCGTCCTGCTCGCCGCGATCGCGGCGCTCATCTTCATCATCCTGGCCAATCAACAGTAGAGCGCACGCGCATGGTATGTTTTGCCGGCACGGCGGAACGACCGTAGGGCACGTCCTTTTGGACGTGCCGAGATCGAATGACAAAAACTCCCCTCGATCGTCTGCGCACCATCAGCCTCGCGCTGCCGGAGGCCTTCGAGAAGATCTCGCACGGCGAGCCGACGTTCTGGGTCCACAAGCGGATGTTCGCGATGTTCGCGAGCGCGCGGAATCATCACGGAAGCGGTCGCGACGCCGTCTGGTGCAAGGCCTCGCACATGACCCAGGAATTGGTCGTGTCCCGCTGGCCCGATCGTTACTTCGTGCCGCCCTACGTCGGCGTGTCGGGTTGGTTCGGCATCTACCTCGATCGCCGGCCGAAGTGGACCGAAGTGGCGGAACGCCTCGAGGGATCGTACCGTATGGTGGCACCCAGGCGGCTGTTGGCCGTGCTGGACGAACCGTGACACGAACAGAACGAGGAAGAGCGAATGTCCGTTGAGTATCGAAGTGGTGAGGCCGCGCTGCAGGTGGAGCCGTTCATCGCCCTCGCCAAGCGCATCTGGCAGCGCGAATACGACGCCGGCAAGACGGCGGCGGCGCTGAAATCGACGATCAACATCGGTGCGTGGAGCGGCGATCGACTGGTGGGCTCGGTGCGGGTGCTGTCCGACGGCTACTTCTTCAGCACCGTGCCCGAGGTGATGGTCGATCCAGAGTTCCGGAAGCACGGCATCGGTGCCGAGCTCATGAAGCGCGCCCTCGACGCAGCCCCCGGCGGCGTGCTGTTCCTCGGCGCGCAGCCCGGGAACGAGACGTTCTTCGAGCGTGCGGGGTTCAGGCGCGGGCCTACCGGGTACGTCGGACGCCGTAGGTGAGAGTCGTCCGGCATGGACCTTTCGGTTCGCGACGCCGAGCCCGCTGACGCCGAGGCGCTGGTGGGGATTCTGAATCCCATCATCGACGCGCGCATCTACACGGCGTTTGACACGCCGTTCACCGTCGACGCCGAGCGCGCCTACATCGTCAACCTTCCGCCGCGTGGCATCTGGAAGGTGGCGGTGCGCGACCAGGACCGGAGGGTCGTCGGCTTTCAGATCATGGAGCCCTACGCCAGCTATACCGGCGCCTTCGACCACGTCGGGACGCTGGGCACTTACGTTGACCTCGACGTGCGGCGGCAGGGCGTGGCGACGCGTCTCTTTGCCGCGACGTTCGAAGCGGCCACGCAGAAGGGCTACGAGAAGGCGTTCACCTTCGTCCGCGCGGACAATCCTGCGGCCCTGCAGGCGTATCTCGATCACGGCTTCGTCGTGGTGGGCAACGCCAAGCGGCAGGCGAGGATCGACGGCCGCTATATCGACGAGATCCTCATCGAGAAGTGGCTCTAGCTCTGGACTCAACTCCCAACTCCCAATCCGATTCCCGAACCAACTCCCAAGCTGGAAATCGGGGGTTGGGCGTTGGCTCGGAGATCGGGTTGGGCGTTGACCGGAGGCATTCCATGAGCCTCGGTGCCTCGGTGTGTCGTAAGACTGAGTGTGCCGTTGCCGACTGAGTTACGCTGATTGGAATGACCCCCGTCGTCCCTCCAGATAAGGCCGCCGTCCTTGCGCGTCTACGCGAGGCCATCGAGCTGCTCGAGTCGATCGCGGCCGACCGCACGGTGCTCGCCGGCGTTCCGGACGACGAGCGGAAGCGGCTCCTCCAGGCCGTGGCGCACGTCTACAGCCCCGATCGCGTCGAGCGCCGTCGCACGTCGAAGATCGTCGCGCGCGAGCGGAAGGCGGCGCGGGTCAGGAACGATCAGGGCGTTCTGCACGAGACCGGGATCCGAAGCCTGCGACGCAAGCCCGTGTTTCACACGCCGAATGTGTTCCCGACCGTGTCGGTTGCGGAAGGCTTCGAGCCCAGAGATGTGCACGTGTCCGAATTCCGAATCCCGAATCCCGAGTCCCGGATCCCGAGTCCCGACTCCCGAATCCCGAGTCCCGAGCCCCGGATCCCGAGTCCCGAATCCCGTGAATTACAGCACTGCTACGTCTGCAAGCAGAAGTACGCCGTCATCCATCACTTCTACGATCAGCTCTGTCCATCCTGCGCGGAGCTGAACTTCGCCAAGCGCACCGAGCTGGCGGACTTGCGCGGTCGAGTCGCGCTCCTCACCGGTGGCCGCGTGAAGATTGGCTATCAGGCTGGAGTGAAGTTGCTCCGCGCCGGCGCTCACCTCATCGTCACGACCCGCTTCCCGCGCGACTCCGCCCGTCGCTATGCCAGCGAGCCGGACTTCGGCGAGTGGGCGCATCGCCTCGAGATCTTCGGTCTCGATTTGCGCCACACGCCGAGCGTCGAGGCGTTCTGCCGCGAGCTGATCGCCACCCGCAGCCGCCTCGACTTCATCATCAACAATGCCTGCCAGACGGTCCGTCGTCCTCCCGACTTCTACGCGCACATGATGGCCGGCGAGACGGCGGCGCTTGGCGACAGGCCTGAGCAGGCGCGCAAGTTGCTCGGGTCGTATGAAGGGCTGCGCGGATATCACATGCTGCCAGAGGCCTCCAAGGCCCGCCTGAAGGCGGACCCCACGATCGACGCGACGATGGACGCGACGAGGGCCGTGGAGCGCATATCCGATGTGGCCGGCCTCACGCACGCCGCCGAGCTGTCACAGCTGCGGCTGCTGCCGGAGGAGCTCGCCGCTCAGAGCGCTCTCTTCCCGGAGGGCCGGCTCGATCAGGATCTGCAGCAGGTCGATCTCCGCGGGCGGAACTCCTGGCGGCTGCTGCTCGATGAAGTGTCGTCTGTGGAGCTGCTCGAGGTGCAGCTGGTGAACGCGGTCGCGCCCTTCATCATCAACGCGCGCCTCAAGGCGCTCATGCTGCGCACCCCCGAACGCGACAAGCACATCGTCAATGTGTCGGCGGTGGAAGGGCAGTTCTACCGCAACTTCAAGACCACGCGGCATCCGCATACGAACATGGCGAAGGCCGCGCTGAACATGATGACGCGCACTGCCGCCACGGACTATCACGGCGACGGCATTCACATGAACAGCGTGGACACCGGCTGGGTCACCGACGAGGATCCGATCGAGATCGCCGCACAGAAGACGAGAGAGCAGCGGTTTCACCCTCCGCTCGACATCGTGGACGGCGCCGCCCGCATCGTCGATCCGATCATCAGCGGCTTCAATACCGGCACCCACGTGTGGGGCCAGTTCCTGAAGGACTATCGGCCGATCGACTGGTAGTATTTCCCGGCACGATGACTCAGGCGGTTCTCGAAACCGTCGACGGAGAGCAGGTGGAGGCGTCGACACCCGAGGAGCTACGTCTCGCCGACACAATACGGAATACGGTCGTCTCCATCGCACCCCGAGTGGTGTTCGTCCTGCTGCCGGTGTTCGCTCTCCTGACGTTCGCGTTCTACCGGCGCACGGAGCCACAGTTCGTCGCGCACCTCTACTACGCGCTGCAGCGCACGCGTTCGCCTTTCTCCTGTTCGCGGTGGGCGTGCCGCTTCGTCCGATCGGCGTCGTTGGAGAGGGATCGGTGGCGTGATTGGCTTGTGGCTGGTCCCGTACTTCTATCTGTCGCTGCGGCGATTCTCGGGCGAATCGTGGATGCGAACCATCGCGAAAGGTACAGCGATCGGGCTGCTGTACCTCGCCGTGATCATCCTGGCGATGATGGCGGTGTTCATGGTCGTGATGCGGGCCGTCAGGTAATCACCTGCGGTTTGCGTGGAGGCGGACTTCGCCGGCCTTCAGACGCGCTTCCAGTCGATACGGGCCCTTGCCCGTCCAGTCGAAGGAGCGGAACAGACCTTCTTTGTTCTCGTTGTAAGGCGTCGCGTGCAGCTCACCGGCCCAGACCGACGCCGACACGCTCTTGTAGTCCTCAGCCCGCCCCACGTCGATGTCGAGCTCGCCGGCGTGCAACCCGATGTCCTTGTTGCCCTCGATGCCGTCCACAGTCAGCTCGCCCGCCGTGAGGCGCACGTGCAGATCGGCTCGGGCGGGTACCTGAATGTCGACTTTGAAGTGGTTCGGGCCGTCGGTGAGGATGGTGGCGTTCCGGTCGCGTACGTCGATTCGGGTCCGGACCTGCGATAATTCCTCAGCGTTTCGCACGCGCCACTGGAGGCGCACGCGGTTCTCCTTGCTGCCTGAGATGCGGTACTCACCGGCCGACAGGTCCATCCGAATGCGTCCGTTGGTGGGAAACGCCCGTTCGAGCGAATCGGAGACGCGTGCATTCTGGGTGGTTTGCGATGAGGGGACCGCGACGAGGGCTGTTCCGATTAGCGCCGCTATCACGAGGGTTCGCATGTAGCCGTCCTCCACGTTCGAATCCTTGCCCCGCCATAGCCGCGAAAGCGGCGGCGGCGGGAACGCTAACTTGGACGGAGGCGGCTATCGGCGGGTTCCTCGGCTATCCTCTACTTTGCACTTCAAACTTCACACTTTGAACTTGTCCTGGGGCTCATGGAGACAATCAATTTCACGCGCGGTGTTCCGGCCAACGAATCCTTTCCCACCGGCGACCTGATCGACGCGGCGACCGCCGTCTTCAAGTCCCACGGGCCGGCGATGCTGCAATACGGGCCGTCCCGCGGCTTCGAGCCGCTGCGCAAGTGGCTCGCCGAATGGCAGGGCGTGGGAGTGGACCGCATCCTGACGAGCAACGGCTCGCTGCAGTTGATCGAGTTCCTCTGCCTGCAGATGCTGGAGCCCGGGGACCTCGTGTTCACCGAGTCGCCGAGCTACGACCGCACGCTCGGCCTTCTGCGGCGCCATGGCGCCACGGTGGTCGGCATTCCGCTCGAGGCCGACGGCCCCAACATCCAGGCGCTCGAGCGCGCGCTCGAGAAGGCGGTCCCGAAGTTCTTCTACATCATTCCCGATTTTCAGAACCCGTCCGGGGCCACGTGCTCGGGCGCCAAGCGGCGTCAAATCGCGGCGCTCGCCGACACCTACGACTTTCTCCTCGTCGAGGACGCGCCATACCGGCTGCTGCGCTATCGGGGCATCGAGGAGCCGACGCTGTACTCGCTGGCTCCTGACCGTACGCTCCACTTGAGCTCTTTCACGAAGCTCATTGCTCCCGGTGTACGGACGGGCTTCATGATCGGAGATCCATCGATCATCGGACAGCTGGCGAAGGTGGCGGAGGATACCTACATTTCCCCGGGCTACGTGGCGCAGGCCATCACCTACGAATGGTGCCGACGCGGGTTGCTGCCGCCGCAGGTGGAACGTTTGAAAGCGCTCTACGCGCCGCGTCTCGATGCCTGCCTCGCGGGTCTCGACAAGTACATGCCCGACGCATCGCCGACCCGACCCGACGGTGGGTTCTTCATTTCGCTCACGCTACCCGAAGGTGTCAGCACCACGGCCGTGCGAGAGCAGGCCTCGACGCGGGCGCTGAATCTCGCCGACGGGCTGGCCTTTTTTCCCGAGGGGGGAGGCGACCGTTTTCTACGACTGCCGTTTTGCGCATTGTCCCCGGCTGAAATCGAGGATGGCTTGAAGCGGCTGGCTGACGCGGTCCAGGCCGCGCGTTCTTGAGCGCATCGCGATGACCTCGCGCAAGCAGTGGGCGACCAGATGCGTTGTTCTCGTTCGAGCCCTAAACTGTAAGGCCTGAGGCGAGATGTTTCACCGCCATTCCAGCCGCCCGTGCAGCGTTGGCCTGTCGTTGGTCTGCGCTGACGAACAAGAGGTCAGGAATCGAAAGCCGGTTCTTGAAGATCTGCGCGGATGCGATGTGGACCGCGTCGAGCGTTCGTACGGGATGTGTCGCGACCAGTGTCTCCGCTGCCGTCAGCACATCGCTGGCAACTTCAATCAGCGTCCAGTATGCGCGATCCGTTGCGACACGCTTGAGAATCTGTGTGGCGCGCTCCTCGTCGAGGTCGCCTTCAGACATGCGCCGTCGCAAGGCGCTTCTGAGCTCGACAGGAAGGATCGCCGATGTGGCGACTTCGTGCCGCCGCAAGAGCAGTAGAACCTCGCGACGACCAGCCTCTTCGATGTACCGCTTGATCAGCGCGCTGGTGTCAAAGTAGGCCCACACGACTAGGCGCGGTCCTCCCGATCCTCGAGGATGGTCTGGGACACTGGTTGACCTTTCACCTTGACCGGTCGCCAGCGTGGCGCGGGCATCGGTCCCTTCCGCGCCGCGGGCGTGACGAGGCCTTCCTCAATCATGGTCTGAAGCGCCGCCGCCTGGATGTCGTTCGCTTTGATCGGCTTGATCACCGCAATGGGCCGGCCGCGATCCGTCAGGATGACGTCCTTCCCGGCCCGCACGGCCTTGATCGCCCTGGAGAACTGCTGGTTGGCCTCGCGCAATCCGAGCTTCATGTAGCGATGATACTACAATCCGCCTGTTGGTGAGCGCTCGACAACGAGCTCGAGCCTGAACCGCGCACACGAACCGGGGACCGTGACCCCGGAACGTGGAACCGTCAGCCGGGTTAGGGTACGATCGGCCGTCGTGAGTCGAGTCGTCCTCGAAACCCCACGGCTCCTGCTTCGGGAGATGACGCCGCGGGATATCGATTTCATCGCGGCGATGATGGCGCATCCCGAGGTGAACCACTTCTACGAGCGGCGGTTCACCCGCGCCGAATCGGAAACGTGGCTCGACCGTCAGCTCGATCGCTACCGGCGTGACGGCAAGGGACTGTGGCTCGCCGTGGAGCGAGCGACGGGCACGCCCGTCGGGCAGGTGGGTCTGGCGTTCCAGAACGTGGGCGGCGAGCGGCACCCGGAGATCGGATGGCTCCTCGATCGCCAGTACTGGGGCCGCGGCTACGCGACCGAAGCCGGCGCCGCCACGCGCGACGCGGCATTCAACGAGTGGGGCTATGACCACGTGATCTCGCTCATCCGGCCGGTCAACATCCCGTCTCAGCGCGTTGCGCTGCGGCTCGGCATGACCGAGGGCCGCCGGGTCCAGTTTCATGGATACGAACACTGTGTCTTCGAGATCGCACGCGCGCAGGAGGTGAAGTCATGAAAGTGTCATCGAAGCCGGCGGGCTATTCCGCCGTCTCTCCGTATCTGGTGATCAAGGGTGCCCAGCAGGTCGTCGACTTCCTGAAAAAGACCTTCGACGCCACCGAGCTCCGGCGCTACGACAGGCCGGATGGCTCGATCATGCACGTCGAGGTGAAGATCGACGATACGGTGGTCATGATCGCGGACGCCAGCGAGCAATATTCGGCGTTGTCGTCGTGGATGCACGTCTACGTGTCCGATGTGGACGCCACCTATCGCCGCGCGCTCGCCGCTGGTGGGGTCGCGGTCGAGGAACCGACGCAGCGGCCCGGGGATCCTGACCGGCGTGGCGGCGTCAAGGACCCCGGTGGCAACACGTGGTGGGTGTCGACCCAGGCCGAGTGACAACACGCGATCAGCCAGTCGGAATCTTCGATTCGGGCGTCGGCGGCGTGTCGGTGCTGCGGGAGATTCGCCGCGAGCTTCCCGCCGAGGATCTGGTCTACGTCGCCGATTCCGAGTACACACCATACGGCGATCGGCCGGCGGCGATCATCATCGAGCGCACGATCGCGATGGTCGAGTTCCTCGAGGGTCAGGGCGCCAAGGCGGTCGTCGTCGCCTGCAACACCGCAACCGGAATCGCCGTGGAGACGCTGCGTGCCCGGTTCGCGATGCCGATCATCGCCATCGAGCCAGCGGTCAAGCCCGCGGCGTCGCAGACCCGATCGGGCGTCGTTGGCGTGTTGGCCACCACGCAGACGCTCTCGAGCCCACGGTTCTCGAAGCTGGTCGATGCGCACGCCGCTGGGGTTCGCGTCGTGGCGCAGGCATCGCCGGGCCTGGTCGAGCAGGTCGAGGCCGGCGAGCTCTCGAGCGCAGCCACGCGGTCGCTCGTCGAGCAGTACGTGCGCCCACTCCTGGACGAGGGCGCCGACACGATCGTCCTCGGCTGCACGCACTATCCCTTTCTGAGCGCGGTGATCGAGCAGGTCGCCGGACCGGGTGTCACGGTCATCGACCCTGCGGTGGCCGTGGCGCGCGAGCTTCGGCGCCGGCTGCAGACCGGCGGTCTGTTGGCGGCCGATACCCGCACGGGAACCGAGCGGTTCTGGACGACTGGTCCACCGGAGCCGGTGCGGGTCGTGATCGCCCAATTGTGGGGCAGAGAGGTTGAAGTCGGTCGTGTCGCTGCCGCTTGACGTCCGGCTCGCGCTGGCACCGCTCGGCACCTACCGCGAGCTCGCCGGGCTTCGTGTCGCTGGTACGTGGACACGCGCCCTCGAGCGTCCGGCGTTCGTCGCGCTGCTCACCGGCACGCTGACCGCGATGTCGGCGACGGGGCGAGTGACGCTCGGTCTCGTGCTCGCCGGAGCGCTGTGCTGGAGCTTCGCGCCTGCCCTGCAGATGCTCGCGGGGGCGATCATCATTCGCTCGGCGCCGGGCCGTTCGGTCGGCATGGTCCGGGTGCTGGAGCTGCTGTTCATCGGTCACCTGCCGTGGTCCCTGTGGCTCCTGGTCGTCTTCGGCCTGTTCACGTTCTCGACCCTGCCACTGTCGCTCACGGTGGTCATTCTGAGCGTGATCATTCCGACGGTGTGGACCATGCGAATCGTGTTCGCATTCTGCACGACGGCTCTCGGGATCGATCGGCGCGGGGCGCAGATTCGGACCGTGGTCCACCAGGCCATCATCTGGACGTTCGTCCTGGTCTACCTCTTCCTCGTATCCGGCCTCGTGCCGCGCGCCCTCGCGCTGGTCGGTCGATAACGGTGGCCCGCGTTGTTGCGGCCGTCATGTTCGTCGCTGGCGTGGCGCTCGGCACGCTCCGTGACACGATCCCGATGCGCGAGACGGTTCGTGTCGATGGCTTCATGGTCCTGGCCGGCGACTTCCACGTGCACGCCTTCATCGGCGATGGCGGCATCGCGCCATGGATGCTCCAGCGGCAGGCCACCCGCGTCGGCCTGGACGTGATTGCGATCACCAATCACAACCAGACCCTGGCCGGGCGCATCGGGCGCTGGGCATCGCGTCGGGTAGATGGCCCGATCGTCATCACCGGCGAGGAGGTGACCGGCCGCGATTTCCATCTGATCGCGGTGGGCATCGAGCGCCCGGTTGGATGGAATCAGCCAGCGGCGCGCGCGATCGACGATGTCCATGCACAGGGCGGAGTGGCGATCGCGGCCCATCCGACGTACGCGTTCGCGGAGGGGTACGACGATACCGCCCTCGCCCGCCTCGATGGCGTCGAAGCCGCGCACCCCGGCAGGCAAGACCCGCGGTCCGAGGCGCAGTTCGAGGAGTTCTACCTGCACACGCTGGCGTTGAATCCCGGGATCGCCGCAATCGGATCGTCGGACGTGCACGTCAGCGGCGCCCTCGGGTTGTGCCGCACGTATCTGCTGGTCCGGGAGCGCAGCGAGGCCGGCGTGATCGAGGCGATTCGCGAAGGGCGCACGGTCGGGAGGGACGTGAAGGGTGTGCTTCACGGCGCACCTGCGCTCGTCCGAATTGTCGAGGCCCATCGTGCCGCGCTGGCGCCGCCACAGCCAGACGGGTTGTCGAGGCTCGCGCCGGTGTGCGTGTGGGTGGCTTTGTTCGCGTTGGCGATTCTCGGGCCCAGACGGTCCGGCTGAAGCCGGACACTACGTACGCGGTGGAAGGATTTCGCGCGAGTGGGAATTCCTCCCCACAACAGTAGAGGGTCCTTCGCGTTTCCCCACGAATAGACGTGCCGTCGACGGCCCGCGACTTGCCCTCCATGTCCGAGGGGACGGAGGTGGCCAGATGATTCCGCAGGAATACCTCACCATGTATCTCGGCGCGAACGCGATCGCCGCGGGCATCCTGGCGGTGGCGTTCTGGCAACCGCGCGTCGTGCGGTGGCTGTGGGCGGCGATCTTTCTCTGGGCGGGTATCGTCAACACGCTGACGGCTGGGAGTGAGCCGTGGGTGTACCTCGCCTACGGCGGACTGACGCCGTCCAGTCTGTATCGGGACTTCATCGGGGGGTGGTTCAGCCAGCACATTCAGCCGATGGTGCTCTCGATCGCCGCTGGCCAACTGACGATCGCGATCCTGCTGTCGCGAGCGGGCCCCGCGCGCCGTCTCGGGGTGTTCGGCGCCGTCGTATTCCTCGCCGCCATTGCGCCGCTTGGCGTGGGCTCCGGCTTTCCGTTCTCGCTCATCGCCATTGTGTCGCTGCTCGTGATGGAGCGGCGGCTGCGTCCGCTCCCGTCGGCCGACGTATCACCGGCCGCCCCCTTCATCACGAATCCCGACGTCCGTGACCAGCAGGAAATCATCATTCGCGCGGCCGTCGATCGCGTCTTCTTTGAGGCGACGCGAGTCGACCTGCAATCGCTTCCCCTGGTGCGGGCGATCTTCTGGATTCGTGGCACGATCATGGGCGACACCCGCATTCCGAGGCCGCCGATCGGTATCCTGGCCGAAACCATGTCCCTGGGTTGGGGTCTGCTCGCCCACACACCCGGCCGCGCGGTGGTCATGGGCGCCGCGACGCGGCCATGGGAGCGGAACGTGACCTTCCGGGCGATCGAGCCGGGAGGGTTTGCGGCGTTCGCCGAGCCGGGCTACGTGAAGATCGTGTGGACACTCGAGGCGGAAGCGCGCGGTACTGGCCTGACGCGTTTGCGGACCGCGACCCGCGTGCAGGCCACCGACCCGGCGGCACGGCGCAAATTCCGATGGTACTGGCTGGCGTTCGGGTTGGGGATTCGTCTGATTCGCTGGAACATGCTGCGCGCGGTGCGCCGTGAGGCGCAGCGCCCTCGCGCGTACGTCGCGTCCGGCTCCAGCCGGACGACACATGGTCACACCAGCCGTGCGCGGTCCGGCTAAATTCGGACACGACGCGGACCTAGACCGGCAACAGCACGATGAGCGCCGTGATGAGGCTCGCGCCGATGACGGCTTTCACGTGCACCTGTCTCGACTGCTCGCGGACCTGTTCGAGCTCGCGCGGATCGGTGATCGGCTGATCGCCTGTGTCCATGTTGCGCAGTCCCCGGGCGGCCAGCGCCACGCAGGTCTTGGCCCGCACCTGAAACACGCCGAGCGCGCCAGCCCAGGCAGGGACGAAGACGAGCACCCGCCAGACCCGAGGCGCGTCCATCCACAGCAGCAACGCCGCGGCGCCCGCCGCGAGCAGCAGCAATCCGAGGCCGCCGACGAGCCGCCGATGCCGCTCGCGTGGCCCGATGTTCGGAATGCAGATGTCCATGCTCGTACCGCGCCGGTCGTCGTGGACCGGCCTCGAGTCAGTTGACACGCACCGTCACGCGCGTCCCATCGATCAAGGTGTCCGGAGGATGCAGGACCACCGTCTGGCCTGGTGACAATCCCTTGGTGATCTGCGCCTCGCTGTCGTTCCGCTGTCCGAGTACCACCGGCTGGAGGCGAGCCCGGTCGCCATCCACCACGAAGGCCGCCCAGTCGTCGCCGCGCCTGAAGAGGCTCCCCACCGGCACCTTGATCACGTCGTTCTCGCGCCAGACAATCACCCGCACCTCGACGCGATAGCCGTCGCCCAGACGGACAGCGGTTGAGGGATCCTCGAAATCAATCAGCACGTTCACGCGCTGCTCCTCGACGCCGAGCGCGGATACCTTCATGAAGCCAGCCGGCTCGACGCGCCGCACGCGGCCCTTGAGCGGCTGGCTGCCGCCCCATTGGTCGATCAGTACCTCGGCTCCTTGCGGGATGCGCACGGCATCGGTGGAGAGCAGATCGGCCACGATCTCGGTGCGCGTGGGGCTGCCGATTTCAATCAGCGGCTCGCCAACCGGCACCACCGATTCGCTCTCGCGGAACCGCTTGAGAATCACGCCGCTGACGGGCGCATTGATCTCCACGGGCCGGCCGGCCGCCGAGGGCGCCTGCAGACGAGCCCGTGCGAGCTGCAGCTCGTACTCGGAGCGCGAGACGGTGAATTCGGCAGCGCGAAGAGCTTCTTCCGCCGTCGCGCCGGCGGTTTCCGCGGCCTCGAGGTTGTCGCTCGCGATGGCCCCGGCCTTCATCAGCTCTTCCTGCCGCCGCAGCGTCGCCCGTGCCCGCGCCAGCTCCGCCGCCGCGCGCGCTCGCTCCGCCTGTGCCTGTCCGACCGCGGCCCGCGCCGCCTCGACGCCGGCCGTCAGCTCTCCGCGCGTGCGCGGATCGAGCAGCGGCGACTCCGCCGTCGTCAATCGGGCGAGGAGCGTCTTGCCACCCACGACCGCATCGCCCGGCTCGAGCTCGATGCGCTGGAGACGTCCTGCCACCGGCGCCGACACCACGAAGCGGTCGCGCATCCGCGTCTCGCCGTCTTCGTCGATGGTGACCTGCATCGGTCCGCGCTCGACCGTCGCCACGCCCACCTCCATCGACTCCGGCCAGAGGGCGAAAGCGACGATCGCCGCCACGATGACGACACCAGCGACGAGACGCTTGTTTTTGAGGAATCGCATGACTATTCGCGGATCTTCAACACTGCTACCAGGTCCAGCTGATCGAGCTTCCGTCTGACGATCAGCCCCGAGATGACGGCCGCGGCGATGATGCCGAGGAACGACAGGGCCACGGCCTGGCGCGACACGTAGAGCGGGAAGCGGTAGACCTCGCTGTCGATCATGCCCACGATGGCTGCCGACAGACTGTACCCGAACACGCCCCCGACCGGCAGTGCCACCAGGGTGAGCAACGCGAGCTCGCCCATGAGGATCAGCGAGATCTCCGCGCGTGTGAAGCCGAGCACGCGCAGGCTGGCGAGCTCGCGGCTGCGCTCCGAGAGCGACACGCGCGCGGCGTTGTAGACGACGCCGAAGGCGATGATGCCGGCGAAGACGAGGTTGATGAAGATCGAGAGGCTCATGTTGGCCGACATCGTGTCGCGAAAGCTTTGCAGCACCGCGCGCTTGAAGCCGGCGCCGGCAATCGCCGGTGTCACCTTGAGCTCCGCGGCCAGCCGCGCCTCCTGCGCGCTGTCCACGAGCAGGAGCGCGCCGGTCGCCACTTCGCCTTCCCGCATCATCTGGTGCAGCGTCGAGATGTCCATGTACGCCGACAGACCCATGATGTCGTCGACGAGCCCCGTGACCTCAATCTGACGCACCGGCCGGTTGCCCTCGAGGACCTCCAGCGTGACCTCGTCCCCGGGAACCACTTCGAGCACGTTGGCCAGCGTCAGCGAGAGCACCACCCCCGACGGAGGCAGGCGAATGGCTTTGCCGTCCCGATCGACGATGCGCCTGAAGCGCGGTGTCGGGGGCACGCCGGTGATCGCGAGATAGCGATCGCGATGCCCCGAGCGGATGCGCGCCGCGACCGAGCGCTGCGGCTCCACTGCGACCACGCCGGGCAGGCGCGCGAGGGCGTAGCGGGCGGTCTCACCGCGAGGCTCGATGAAGTTGACGGTGACGTCCTGCCGCTCGGCCTCGGAGAACTGCGTGACGATGAGCCGCTCGATCGCGTCGTTGAAGACAAAGCCGATCATCAGAATCGCCACCGCGAATGCGATCCCGAACACCGATGCCGCGGCGCGTAAGGGGTGCCGCGTCACGTTGCGCAGCACCATGCGTCCCGCGGTGCCGAGATAGCGCGACACCAGCGGCGTCTCGAAGAGCGAGCGGGTATAGCGGGCTGGAGCTTCCGGCCGCATCGCTTCAGCCGGAGGCACGGCGACGGCGCGACGCACCGCCGAGAACGCGCCCGCGCCGGCCGCCGCGAGCGTCAGCGCCGTGGCCCCGAGCACGACGCTCGCCGGCACGCCGAACAGCAGCACCGGGAAGCGGAACAGCGTGTTGTAAATGTCGATCACCATGCCGCCGAGCATGGCTCCCAGCCCGATGCCGATCGCTACCCCCGCCAGTCCGATGGCCAGCGCCCATTTGAGATAGTGCCAGCCGATCGCGCGGTTCTCATAGCCGAGTGCCTTGAGCGCCGCAATCTGCGGGCGCTGCAGGGCCAGCGCGCGGGTGAGCGCGACGTTCAGGATGAAGGCGGCGACCATCAGAAAGATCAGCGGCAGCAGGAACCCGAACGTCTGCAACTGCGAGAGCTCATTCTGCAGAGTCCAGTGCGACAGCTGCAGCGCGCGAGGAATCGCGCCGAGCCCGCCATAGGGCTCGAGAATGCGATCGAGGCGGGCGATGGCCTCATCGGGCGTCGCGCCCGGGGCAAGCGACAGCGCCACGTCGTTGAAGCCGCCCTCCATGTCGAAGGCGGCCGCCAGCGCCTGCTCGTCCATCCAGAAGATGCCGAACCGCTTGTCGTCGGGAATCAGCTCGCCGGGCCTGATGCTGTAGATGTACTCGGGAGACAGCGCCACGCCGACGATCGTCAACCGCCGGAGACGGCCGTTGAGGACGGCCGGCACGCGGTCGCCGAGCTCGAGGCGATTGGCCAGCACGAACCCTTCGCTGGCGATGACCTCGTCGGAGCGTCCGGGCTCGATCCAACGCCCGCGTCGAAGGAAGAGGTCGTTGACGAGCGGACGGCGATTCGACGGAATCGACACCAGCCGCCCGGTGGCCGGCTCGTCGAGCTGCTCGAGGTCCAGCGTGACGCTGGCGACGACCCGCGTTTCCATCGCCGACACATCCGGGATCTCGGCGATCGCCGCCGCCACCCGGAGCGGCGCCCGTTTGAGCGAGGCGAAGACGTCCGCGAACCGCTGGTTCTCGTAGTACACGCGCTGCGTCCGCTCCAGCGAGTCGAAGGTCGCGAGGTACATCACGTACATCGCCACGCCGGCGGCCACCACCATCGCGATGGCGAGCGCCTGGCCCTTCATCGCGAGCAGGTCGCGCAGCAGCTTCCGGTTGAGAGGGGTGATCCTCATGTCACCACGACAGCTCGTGCGGGGACACCTTGTGGGTCCGGTCTTCCACCGACATCACGCGACCGTCGGCCAGCCTGACGACGCGGTCGGCCATCGAGGCGATCGCGGCGTTGTGGGTGATCACCACCGTCGTCGTGCCGAGATCCGTGTTGGCGCGTGCCAGCGCGTCCAGGACGACGATGCCTGTCGAGATGTCGAGGGCCCCGGTCGGCTCGTCGCACAACAGGACGGCCGGGCGCTTGGCGACCGCGCGAGCAATGGCGACGCGCTGCTGCTCGCCGCCCGAGAGCTGCGCCGGGAAGTGGTCACGGCGGTCACCGAGGTTGACGAGGCGAAGCGCCTCGTCGGGATCCATGGGGGAATCGGAGATCTCGGTGACGAGCGCGACGTTTTCGACCGCGGTGAGGCTCGGGATCAGATTGTAGAACTGGAAGACGAACCCGACGTGCTGCCGGCGGTACGCCGTGAGCGCGGCGTCGTCCGCGCTGGTCAGGACCGTATCGCGATACAGCACCTCGCCGCTGGTCGGCACATCGAGGCCGCCGATGATATTCAGCAGCGTTGACTTGCCGGAGCCCGATGGTCCGAGCAGGACGACGAACTGGCCCTCGTCGAGCCGCAGGTTCACCTGTTTGAGCGCGTGTACCTGGACCTCGCCCATGCTGTACACCTTGGCGAGGTCTCGAATCGTGAAGAGCGGCGCGGACATGCTGAGTTAGCATCGTAACCCGTGGCGACTCCGTCCGCTGTCGTGCAGGTGTCAGGTATTCGTAAGACGTACGGAAACACCGTGGCGGTGGACGAGGTCTCCTTCGACGTCCGGCAAGGGGAGATCTTCGGACTGATCGGGCCCAACGGTGCCGGCAAGACCACCACGATGGAGTGCGTGGAGGGCCTGCGCACACCGGATCGAGGCACGATCTCGGTGCTGTCGCTCGATCCGATCCGCGACGCTCGCACGCTCCAGGCTCGCGTTGGTGTGCAGCTGCAACAGGCCCAGCTCCAGAAGCGCATCAAAGTGTGGGAGGCCGTTGACCTGTGGGCGTCGCTCTATTCACGCCCCGTGAACGGCGACGCGCTGCTCGACCGGCTCGGGCTCACCGACAAGCGCAACGCCTGGTTCATGACGCTGTCCGGCGGGCAGAAGCAGCGTCTGTTCATTGCCCTGGCGCTCATTCACGACCCCGAAGTCGTGCTGCTCGACGAGCTGACCACCGGCCTCGATCCACAGGCACGCCGCGCGATCTGGGAGATGGTGCGCGGCATCCGCGACCGCGGTAAGACCGTGCTGCTGACCACGCATCTCATGGAGGAAGCGGAGCGGCTGTGTGACCGCGTGGCGATCATCGAGCGGGGGAGGGTGGTTGACGTCGGCACGCCGGCGGGCCTGGTCCGGCGGCACTGCCCCGAACAGACGGTGGTGCTGGTCACCACGGATCCCACCGCCCGCGAGCGCTTTCACGTCATTCGCGGGGTCGAGTCCGTGACGGTCCAGGACACGCGGCTGACCATCCGCGGCCGGAACGACGACCTGGTCACCGACGTCATCGAGTGCCTCTCCGAGCATCGCATCCGCGTCACCGAGTTCCGTACTGAGCTTCCCAACCTCGAGGACGTCTTTCTCACCCTCACCGGCCACTCGATTCGTGACTGACGCGGAGATCACATTTTCATGATGCGCGGGCTGTGGAAGCTGACGTGGCTGGAGATCAAGATCTTCGTGCGCGAACCGCTCGGAGTCTTCGGTACCGTCGGCATCCCGGTGGTGGTCTTCCTCGTGATGTCGCGTCTGATCGGTCCTGGCCTCGTGGCCGGAGGGGCGCGGCCGAACTGGCCGGGCGGAGGGTTCCTTCCGGTTCTGGTCTCCACGCTGATGGCCCTGAACGCGGTGGCATCGCTCGTCACGATCATCTCGATCTACCGTGAGGGCGGTATCCTCAAGCGCCTGCGTGCCACGCCGCTGCGGCCGCAGGTCATCCTGACCGCCCACGTCCTCGTGAAGCTGCTTTTTACCCTGCTGACGATCGCGGTGATGGTACTGGCGGGCCGCCGTTACTATCCGATGAGCGCCAGCGTGCCTCTGCTCTCCTTCACCGTGGCGCTGCTCTTTTCGACATGGGCCATCCTCTCGCTCGGATTCGTCATCGCCAGCATCGTCCCGACCGCCCGCTTCGCGCAGCCGATTGCCACGTTCCTCCTGTATCCGATGATGGCGATGTCGGGTCTGTTCTTTCCGATCGCGCTCCTGCCGCCGGCGCTGCAAGTGGTGTCGAAGGTGGTGCCCCTGACCTACGCGGTGTCGCTGCTCGACGGGATCTGGAAGGGCGACCCATGGTCCGCACACGGCCTCGATGTGGCCGCGCTCGTCGTGACGTTCGTCGTGTGCACGGCCGTGTCGGCGAAAGTCTTTCGCTGGGAATGATCCGCTGCGATTCTCTGCCCCTCAGCGTTCTCTGCGTTTGGCTTTTGACGCCGCGTCCCCTGCTTCCCCTGCGTGCCCGGATGCCCAGATTGTGATTCGGCGATCAGGTTCGTCGGTCCGGATTGCGCGCGAGGCTCTGGATCCGCCACGGACTGCGCGCCGCTTCACGCCGCTTCCACGCCTGGTGGAAGCACGCCCCTTGCACAGTGCTAGCCCCTTACGGATGGCTCTGTACCTGGACGCCTCGCTTCGACGCACTGCGCTGCCAGTCGTGGCCGCGCCGCGCACCTACATCAGAAGCTGGGAGTTCGATGCCACGCTGCTGCTGGCGCCGCTCGGAACCGGGCTGTTGGCCGCGCTGGCGGTGACCGCCGATCCCCGCCTCTACCCGATCCTGCTGCTCGCCGACCTCTGGCTCCTCGGCTATCACCACGTCGTTGCCACCTACACTCGCCTGGCCTTCGACACCCAGAGCCTTCGCCGCAATCGCTTTCTCGCGATCGACCTGCTCGTCCTCGTGACGATGGGAACGCTCGCGGTGGCGATGACTGCCGGCGCGTGGGTCATTGCCTCGGCGTTCTTGTACCTGCAGTGGTTCCACTACATGCGACAGAGCTACGGCATCGCGCGGATGTACTACCGCGCCACGCCGGAGGGCCGGACTGCCGGGTCGAGCGATCGTGCGACCGACATGGTGATCTACCTCGTGCCCCTCTACGCGATCGCGGCGCGAACGTCGACGATGGGCAGCGAGTTCCTGGGGTTGCCGGTGAAGGTGCTCGTCCTGCCCGAGATCGTGGTCACGATGCTGGGAATCGCGGCGGCGGGAGCCGTTGTGGCCTGGGTTGTGAAAACGGCGCGGACGGCGATGGCGGACACGCTGGACCTGACGTACACGGGCTACGTCGTTTCGCACATCGCGGTGTTCATGGTCGCCTACGTGGTGGTTGATGACGTCAACGTCGGCTGGCTCGCCATCAACGTCTGGCACAACTTCCAATACGTACTGGTGGTCTGGATGTCGAACGCGAAGCGCTACGCCGACGGTATCGACCCGGCGGCGCGGTTCCTCTCACGTATCAGCCAGCCTGGCCGCGTGACGATGTACTTCGTGTGCTGCATCTCGATCACCACGATCGTCTACCTGCTGCTGAACCGTTTCACGGTGCTCGTGCTCGGCGGCGGGCTGGCCGTGACGGTCGGTGTTTACATGGGCATCAACTTCCATCACTACGTGGTGGATGCGCTGATCTGGAAACGCCGCAAGGCCGTGCCGCAGGGCGCCTGAGTAACTCCCAACTCCCAACCCGATCTCAGAGCCAACACCCAACGTGCCTTCAATTTCCAGTTTGGGAGTTGGTTCGGGAGTCGGATTGGGAGTTGGGAGTTGTCGAGTGTCTGAGCTCACAATGCAGCCTTCACATAGTCGTTTCATCATGAGTGTGTCTTCGGCGGACCGTAACGCGGAGCCCTCGCCCGCCGCTTTGACCGTGCATGGCACGATGCCATAAAATAGTGGGCAATGCTGCCACAGCCGGAGGTGCGGTGACCAAAGCAACCACGGTCGATATCTCTGTCCTCGAATCAGGGAACATTCTCCGACGCATTCAAGCGATCCTCGGCGTCCAGCGCCTGCGTACGGATCAGGACGTGATGAAGCTGGTCGAGGAGCGATTGCCCTCACGAGCTATCGATGCGTTGCGCCAGTCAGGGCTGACGGATGAGGAAGTCTATTCCCTCGTCGTCCCACGGCGAACGCTGACCCATCGGCGCGCGCGACGCGAAGCGCTGAGCCGCGACGAGTCCGATCGCGTGGTGCGAGTGGCGCGGGTGTTGGCGTTGTGCGAGCAAGTGTTCGGCGAGCACGAGCGCGCTTGGCGGTGGCTTCGTGACACCAAGCGCCAGTTCCAGGGACGTGCACCGCTCGACCTGCTGGTCACGGAGGCGGGTGCAAGGCTCGTCGAAGAATTGCTCTATCGCATCGACGAGGGCATGGCTGCGTAAGTGATCCTGTGGCGAATCAGCAACCACGTTTCACTGGCCGGCGATGGCGGGATGCGGACGTCGGGCCGCTGGCACACACGCGGTCGTCGAGTCGTGTACTGTAGCGAGAGTCCGGCAGCGGCGCTGTTGGAGATCCTGGTTCATTTCGAGATCGACGTTCGCGATTTGCCGACGCGCTACCGCTTGCTGAAGCTTCGCGCGCCCGATACTCTCGTCGTCGAAGACCTGCTTGCGGCCGATCTTCCAGCGGATTGGCTCGAACAAGCGGACCGCACGCACGCTATCGGCGATCGCTGGCTGCAGGCCGGTCGTTCCGCCTTATTGCGGGTGCCATCGGCCGTCGTCCCAGAGACGTTCAATCTCCTGCTGAATCCTGGTCACGCGCACGCGGGGCAGCTCGAAGTGGTACAGGTGAGCGAGCACGCGATCGATCCGCGTCTTCTCAGGTAGAGTTCTGAATCGAGACCGCGCCTCATGCGCACCGATCGGTCGAGCACTACGGGGCCGCTGACTTGGCGGCAGCCTCGATGAAGGTCATGATCGAGGACACTGAAAAGCTCGCCGTCAAAGTCCTGGAGCTCAACCGCCGCGCGCTGCCGCTGGTCAACTCCCAACGCCCAACTCCATCTCCGAGCCAACTCCCAAACGCCCCCCAACTTCCAGCTTGGGAGTGGTTCGCGGAATCGGATTGGGAGTTGGGAGTTATCGAGCTCTCTTCTAACTCACATCGACCCAGTCGACGCTCCGCGCGATGGCTTTCGACCATCCTCGATACGCGGCTTCTCGCTGGTCCTCGCTCCACTGCGGTTCCCACTGGCGATCCGCTTTCCAGTTCGCGCGCAGTGTCTCGAGATCCGTCCAGCACCCGGCCGCCAGGCCGGCGGCATACGCCGCCCCGAGCGCCGTCGTCTCCGAGACAACCGGCCGCACCACGGGCACGCCAAGGATGTCGGCCTGGAGCTGCATGAGCAGATTGTTGGCCGTCGCGCCGCCGTCCACTTTCATGACCGCGAGCCGCACGCCCGAGTCCTGCGCCATCGCATCGAGCACTGCCCGCGTGTGAAAGCCGATCGCCTCGAGCGTGGCGCGTGCGAGGTGCGCCTTGGTATGGAAGCGGGACAGCCCCACGATGGTCCCGCGCGCATCGGCGCGCCAGTACGGTGCGAACAGGCCTGAGAAGGCGGGCACGAAGTAGATCCCGCCGCTGTCGGGAACCGAGGCGGCGAGTGACTCCACCTCCGCGGCGGAGCGGATGATCTCGAGCTGGTCGCGCAGCCATTGCACCGCCGCACCGGTAACCGCCACCGAGCCCTCGAGCGCGTAGACCGGCGCGACCCCGGCAAACGCGTAGCCCATCGTCGTCAGTAGTCCGGACGGCGACGGGACGATGGACGTGCCCGTGTTGAGCAGCATGAAGTTGCCCGTGCCGTAGGTGTTCTTGGCTTCTCCCGGCGCGAAGCACGCCTGGCCGACGAGGGCGGCATGCTGGTCGCCCAGATCTCCTCCGATCCGTACCTCCGCGCCCACCGGACCGTTCGCGCGCGTCGTCCCGTACGCGGACGCGTGTGAGGAGGAGTGAATGCGCGGCAGCATCCGGCCGGGGATATCGAAGAGCGCGAGCAGCTCGTCGTCCCAGTCCAGCGTGCGCAGATTCATCAGTTGAGTCCGGCTCGCGTTGGTGACGTCGGTCACGTGCAGGCCGCCATCGGTGCCGCCCGTGAGGTTCCAGATGACCCACGTATCAACCGTGCCGAAGAGGGCATGGCCTCTGAGCGCGGCGTCGCGCGCGCCTTCGACGTGGTTCAGGATCCAGCGCAGTTTCAGCGCGGAAAAGTAGGTCGCTGGGGGCAGACCGGTGTGCTCGATCAGACGCGATCGCATCGGCTCGATCGCGCTCACCGAGCGATCGGTCCGCGTGTCCTGCCAGACGATGGCGTGGTGCCAGGGCCGGCCGGTTCGCGGGTCCCAGACGATGGTCGTCTCACGCTGATTGGTGACGCCGATGGCGGCGAGGTCGCGTCCGGTGAGCCCTGCCGCACGCAGCGCGCCGGCGATGACCTCGTCGACACGCGCGGCGATCTCGGTCGGATCGTGCTCGACCCACCCGGGACCCGGCAGAATCTGCCGGTGTTCGAGCTGGCGCCGGGCCACTTCGCGCCCGGCCGCATCGAAGACCATGAACCGCGTGCTGGTGGTGCCCTGATCCAGTGCGCCGACGAGCATGGCCGGCATAGTACACGCTGCAAGGACACTTCTTTCAGACGGACGGCAGCACACCTGCGTGTTAGCATCTTCAGCCGCAGCGACTCGATCGTAGTGTCCGCCTTTAGGCGGACCGTGACACGACTGCAGCCTGAGAACATGCGTCAGACGTGAGTGATGACCATCCGCCACGAGAGACCGGGGGACGGAGCCCAGGTTCGAGCCGTCAACGAGCTCGCGTTCGGCCAGCGTCTGGAGGCCGATCTCGTCGAGAAGCTCCGACAGGCCTGTCCGGATGCGCTGTCGTTGGTGGCCGAGGACGACGCGGTGGTGGGTCACATCCTCTTCACCCCGGTGATGATTGAACGCGCGGAACGGCGAGTGGTGGGAATGGGCTTGGGTCCGATGGCGGTGCACCCGGATCGCCAGCGACAGGGCATCGGCTCGCAGCTGGTGACGCGAGGTCTGGATCTTCTTCGCCAGGGCCCCTGTCCGTTCGTTGTCGTCGTCGGACATCCCGACTACTACCCTCGCTTCGGGTTCGAGCCCGCCTCCAGGCATGGCCTCGTGAGCCAATGGGAAGGCATTCCGGATGCGGCGTTCATGGTTCTCGTTCTGGATGCGCCCGCGATGGCAGGCGTGTCAGGCGTGGCGAGGTATCGAGACGAGTTCAATGAGGTGGCATGACCGTTTCTGAAGAGCATGACCCGCGCTCGTCACACTTCGCGGAGCTCGCGAGGAGTCTCCACGCGCTGGCCATTGCCGCGGCGGACCAACTGACGCTGTTTCCAGAATCTGCCGTCAAAGCCGACGATCTGGCCCGCGACTTCGACTACTGCGCGTCGGCGGTGCGCCGTCAGTACGGGAGCGAGCTGTCCGCGTCACAGGTTGATGCGCTCGCGGCCATCGAGCAGAAGCTCGGGACGATGTCCCGTGACGGCGCGGAGTTCGACCCGGATCTGTGGACGGACTCGGCGCTCAGCTCGAGCCCGCAATGGGACGACGTTCGACGGCTGGCTGCGGCGGCGCTCGAGCTGTTTCCCGGGCATACGGCGATGACGCGAGCCGCGACTGGGACGTAGGGCGGGTCTTGCTTTCGCCTCCGCCAAGGCTAGTCTAAGTTCCTGCCTCCTGTCTCTTCCCTCGCCCTTGCGGGGGGGCCTACGATCGGCGACCAACCGACTTCACGTTGAGCCTCAGGGCAGGCCGGATTCTTCCCCGATCGCTGCGGACGTTTTCGCACTGGCAGGCGTCGGTGCGGTATAGGCTGCCGCGACCGCCACTTCGGATGCTGGTGGTCTGCTCAGTCGCTGCTGCGATCGTCGGCTCGGCACGCTTCCTGCTCCCGTGAATCGATGACCGGCGCTGGAGCGGTTCCCCCTTGATCGACTTGGCTGGCGCCGATGCGGGTCACGCGCCATCTCGCCGGAGGGAGGAGAGTGCCATGGGCAGAATCGTCGCGTCGACAGGATTTGTTTTCACCGTCATGCTGGCATCCGCTGTGGCGCAAACGCCTGGCGCCTCCGGTGATCAGCAGTACCTGCTCATCGATGCAGACACTACCCGCCTCGGGGTCCCGCGCCCGGCCAACCTGTCGAGCGTGCGCGAGCAACTGATAAACGCGGGCAAGATGGGCTACGGCGTTCACGTGATGGCCGGATTGTCGACCTCCATGACCGTGCTCCTCAAGCGTGATGGTGCCGGCCCCCGCAACTATCGCCTCATCACCCAGTCGAAGGATGGCGCCTTCCTCGACGAGCTGAACACCGCTGGGGCCGAGGGCTTCAGGGTGGTCGCTGACACGATCAAGGAGTACCAGCGCGGCAGGTTCGACACGCAATGGGCTGCGATCCTTGCGCAACAGCCGAACGGTCGCCGATTCAAGTACTCCGTGACGAAAGGGGTTGAGGAGGGCGCTCGAGCCTTAGAGGCCTCCGGTGCGGTCCCGCGTCTTCTGGTGGGCATCCTTGGTCGCGAGGGACAGATCAAATCAGACACTCTGCTCTTCTTCGAAGAGATCGAGGGAACGACCGCGCCGTCTGTGATTGAAGCGCGCGACTACCGGATCGTAATGACGGCCAGAACGTCGACGATGGAGAAGGACATCAGGGAAGCGGCGACCGAAGGATATCGAATCATCGGGGCCGGCTTCGGGCGCATGACGGTGGTCATGGCACGTGATCGCAACGTCGCCTCTCCCCCACCGATCGAGTATCGCGTGATCGCAACGATTCGTGTCAAGACCTCCGCCGAGGAACTCCAGGCGGCCGGGACTGAGGGATTTCGGATTAGCGCGATGACGCAGGAACAGAGCGAAGGTATCTTCGTCATTCATCGGACACCTGGCACATCGGAGAAGTTCGAGTTTCAAGTCTTGAGGCTGGAGCACGAGACGGCTAACGCGGTGCTGCTCGACGCAGAGAGCGCTGGTTACCGAATTGCCGGTCTCTTCAGCGACCTGGTCGTTTTGGAACGGCCGGTGACCCGTTAGAGACGCTTGTGGGCCGATGCCGGTCGGGCCCCCGGCTGGGTGAAAGCGCTTGGAGGCACGTCACGTGGTATGACGCAGATTCGCCCGCCGGCCAGAGCACGGCCCGCAAGCGGTCAGTCAGCAGGGGCACTTTCCGAAGTGGCTCGCGGTCGTCAATCAGGATTGCCGAACAATACGCAGCGTCGATAAACGTGCCGATGGTCCAACGTCTTGTCGCGGCTCGGTAACTTGCCTTGTCCGATGCGAATGAAGATGAAGTGAAAGTCGGCTAGGAGCCTGTCCGAGTAATGGCATGGGTCGCGTTCCGAGCGCCGTGCCGGCAGATGCAAGGCGCCGCGACGCCGGCAATGCCGCAGTGCATTGTCAAGGAGCGGCAACGCCGCAGATGCC
>DATDOE010000098.1:0-150040 GCA_035293405.1 Vicinamibacterales bacterium
ACCGCAACGAAACCACGCGCGGAAGGGGGAAGAACGAAGACGTCACCTCCGCAGACCTCATAGCTAGGTAGGAGGTCCGCTCCGGTGACGTCTGTCGAGACGGAGGAGTTTGACATCAGTCCGGCTCATAGGAGCCGGACTTTTCTCCCAGCACCGCCCGGATCACGAAGCCGAGGTTGGCGGGACGCTCTCCCAGGCGGCGCATGAAATAGGGAAACCACTCGCGGCCGAACGGGACATAGACCCGCATCCGGTGGCCCTCGGCGACGAGCGATGCCTGCAGATCGCGGCGGATGCCGTAGAGCATCTGGAATTCGTACTGGTGAGGTGCGAGCTGCCGCTCGGCGGCGTACTCGCGGGTCTCGGCGATGATCTTTTCATCGTGCGTGGCGATCGCCGGATAGACGCCGTCCTCGAGCAGCAGCCGCATCTGACGGAGGTAGGCGGCGTCAACGTCCGCCTTCTGCTGGTACGCCGCGGACTCCGGCTCCTTGTAGGCTCCCTTGACGAGCCGGACGCGCGCGCCCAGCTCGTTCATCCGGCGGACGTCCTGATCCGTGCGCCGGAGACTCGACTGCAGCGCGATGCCGATGTTGCGGTAGTCCAGCCGCCAGAGGGTTTCGAAGATGTCAATGGTGACCTGCGTGTATGGCGAGTTCTCCATGTCGATGCGGACGAAGAACTCGTGCTTCTGCGCCGGATCGAGAATGCGGCGCAGGTTGTCCACGCCGGTGGCGCGGTCGATGCCCAGGCCCAGCTGGGTCAGCTTCAGCGAGAGGTTCCGTTCGATTCCCGACGCGACGATGACATCGATCAGCCGCGCGTATTCGCGCGTGGCCGCGGCGGCCGCCTTGGATGTGTTCACGCTTTCGCCGAGGTAGTCGAGTGTCAACCGGAGCCCGCGCGCGTCGAGTGCTCGCGCCGCCTCGATGGCTTCTTCGACCGTTTCACCGGCGATGAAGCGGCGCGCGAATCCGTTGGGCGTCATGCCGTACTGCGAGGCAAGACGCTTCAAACCCACGCTGCGCGACAGGGTGGTGAACATCGTATGGTGTCTATCTGGCCCCGTTAATGGGTCCGGCGGGACGGGGATTCGAGCAGGTGGTCGAGGAGATACGCTTCAATGCGCTCGCGCGCGGCGCGGCTGCACTCGCCGGTACTGCCCTGCAGGTATCGTGCGATCTCCTCGCGTGAGAGCACGGCCTGTGTGATCTCGTCGATCATCGGCAAGACGCGACTATACCATCGGCTACAAGCGCGTGCAGATCGCTTCCGTGAACTCCGCCGTGGTGGCCGCGCCGCCGAGGTCCTTGGTCTTGACTCCATCAGCGAGCGTGTCGCCCAACGCCTTCATGATGCGATCCGCGATCGCGCCTTCGTCGATGTGGCGCAGCATCAGCAGCGCCGACAGCAGGAGCGCCGTCGGGTTGGCGATGCCTCTGCCCGCGATGTCCGGCGCGCTTCCGTGCACGGCTTCGAACACGCCGATCTCACGGCCCAGGTTCGCGGCCGGCACCACACCGAGTCCTCCAACCAGACCGGCGCAGAGGTCGGACACGATGTCGCCGTAGAGATTCGGCATCAACAGCACGTCGAACTGCGTCGGGTTCATCACCAGGTGCATGCACGCCGCATCGACGATCCGGTCGTCGCAGAGGATGTCGGGATACCGCTCGCCGACCTTGCGCACGCTTCTCAGGAACAGGCCGTCGCTCATCTTCATGATGTTGGCCTTGTGCACGGCGGTGACGCGGCGGCGCCCGTGCTTCCTGGCGTACTCGAAGGCAAAAACGGCGATGCGCGTCGAGGCCTCCTCGGTGATGATCTTGAGGCTCTCGACGACCCCCGGCACCACTTCGTGCTCGAGCCCGGCGTACAGATCCTCGGTGTTCTCGCGCACGATGACCAGGTCCACGCCCTGGTAGCGCGAGGGCACCGAGGGTATGTTCCAGACCGGCCGGAGGTTGGCAAACAGCCCAAGCGCCTTGCGCAGGCCGACGTTCACGCTGGTAAACCCGCCGCCGACGGGGGTCGTGACCGGACCCTTCAGCGCGACCTTCGTGCGTTCGATCGAATCCAGGAGCTCGACCGGCAGGGGCGATCCGTGAGGCTCGATCGCGAGCACACCGGCGAGGTGGGTTTCCCACTCAGCGCGCAGGCCGGCGGTTCCCAGAATCCGGACCACGGCGTTGGTGACCTCGGGGCCGATGCCATCGCCGGGGATCAACGTAATCGCGTGCGTCACTCGCGGGCTTCCCACAGCAGCAGCCCCAGAGCGCCGGCGATGTTGAGCATCATCAATCGCGTCGACAGCTGGTGCAGCTGGTCGAAGCGCACGCGCCGCGGGTCGCCGTCAGGCAGGCGCGAGGGCAGGGCGCCCACTTCGCGCTGAATCGCGTCGACATTCCCCAGCACCACGACACCCGAATACAGGGCCACTCCCAGCATGACGGCGACAATCGCGCTGCGCGCGGCCAGCCCGCGCGGGCGCGGGCCGAGCAGGGCCATCGCCGCCAGCGTGACCAGCAGAAATGCGCCGGCTGCGTAGGCGATGTAGTGAAATCGCCCGAGCATTGCGCCAAACGCCACGCCGGCCAGCGCGCGCCCCGACGTCGGATCGCTTGCCTGCAGGACACTGAATATCGTGGGCGCCACCACCGCGCCCAGCACGACCATCCCGCCCAGCCAGACGACCAGCGCGAGGATGTAGACATACCGCAGCGCGCGCATCAGGTCATTATAATGACCACTGGAGGTTGCCGCCGTTGCCTGAATCCTCGCGCGTCGCTGCACTGAAGAACATCGCGACACGCCTGCGCATCGACTCGGTGCGCGCCACCACCGAAGCCGCGAGCGGTCACCCGACCACCTGCTGCTCCGCCGCCGACATCACCGCGGCCCTCTTCTTCGCCGAGATGCGATACGACCCGCGTCATCCGGAGAACCCCGACAACGATCGTTTCATCCTGTCCAAAGGGCACGCCGCGCCGCTGTTATACGCCGCATGGGCCGAGGCCGGCATCATCCGCCGAGAGGATCTGTTGACCCTCAGGCGCTTCGACTCCGATCTCGAAGGTCATCCCACGCCGCGACTCCCATGGGTGGACGTCGCGACGGGATCGCTCGGGCAGGGGCTGTGCGCCGGCGTTGGCATTGCCCTCAACGCGCGCCGCATCGAGTCCGAGTACCGCACCTACGTGCTGCTCGGCGATGGGGAAACGGCGGAGGGCTCGGTCTGGGAGGCCGGGCACGTCGCGTCCTACAACCGGCTGGACTCGCTCTGCGGCATCATCGACGTCAACGCGCTCGGGCAGAGCCGCCCGACCGAGCTGGAGCACGACACCAACGCCTACGCGCTCCGGTGGGGATCGTTCGGATGGCACGTCATCGTGATCGACGGCCACGACATGATCGCCATTCTCGCGGCGCTCGAGGAAGCACGCGGGGCGGCGGGACGGCCGACGATGATCGTCGCCCGCACGATCAAGGGCAAAGGCGTGTCGTTTGTCGAAGGCAAGGAAGGCTGGCACGGCAAGCCCTTCAAGAAAGGCGAAGAGGCGGACAAGGCCCTGGCCGAGCTGCAGGCGCAGTTGGTCCCGGAAGATCAGCCCGCCGCGCCGCCCGCGCCTCGCGTGGTGAACCGACCGGCGCGGACGCCGCCGGCGCCGCTCGGTCCGCCGCCATACTCGTTGGGTCAGGTCGTGGCCACGCGAGAGGCCTACGGCGACGCCATCGCGCGTCTCGGCGCGTCCGACGACCGCGTGGTGGCCCTCGACGCCGACGTCAAGAACTCGAGCTTCAGCGACAAGTTCGAACAGAAGCACTCCAGCCGCTTCTACGAGAACTTCATCGCCGAGCAGGTGATGATTGGATCGGCGATGGGCATGGCCGCCCGTGGCGCGATTCCGTTCCCGTCGACCTTCGCGGCATTCCTCTCGCGGGCCTACGACTTCATCCGGATGGCGGCGATCAGCAACCTGAACATCAAGATGGCTGGCAGCCATGCCGGCGTCTCGATTGGCGAGGACGGTCCGTCCCAGATGGCGCTCGAGGACCTGGCCATGATGCGGGCGCAGCCGAACATCGCCGTCGTGTACCCCTGTGATGCGGTCAGCACCGACCGGCTGATCGAGCGCATGGCCTATCACCAGGGTCCGGCGTATATGCGGACGTCGCGTCCGAAGACACCCGTCATCTACGGTCCCGACGAGAAGTTCGAGATCGGCGGGCTCAAGATCATCCGGCAGACCGCCAATGACGTGGTCACCGTCATTGGCGCCGGGGTGACGGTGTTCGAAGCGCTCAAGGCGCACGATGTCTTGCAGCCGAAGGGCATCAGCATCCGCGTCATCGACCTCTACAGCCTGCAGCCGATCGACGCCGCCACGCTGGTGCGCTGCGCGCGTGAGACCAAAGGCCGGCTGATCACCGTCGAGGATCACTACGCCGGCGGCGGGATCGGCGATGCGGTGGACGCGGCCGTTGCCGGCCACGGCTTCACCGTCCAGCGCCTCGCCGTGAAGGAGATCCCACGCAGCGGGACGCCCGATCAGTTGCTCGATCACTACGGCATCTCGTCGCGTCACATCGTGGACGCCGTGAACAGCCAAGGCAGGCAGGTCTGAAGACCCGTGTCCACCAGGCGGGTCTGTTCGCGATTGGTGTCTTCATCGCGGCGCTCGTGCTCTCGCCGCGAGCGCAGACCGGCCCGCCGGGCCTGCGTGAGCCGGCGTGGTCGCCCGACGGCAAGCGTCTCGCCGTCGTGGTCCTCGACCGCATCTGGACGATGCAGCCGGATGGGCACGATGGCAGCGAGCTCACCAGAAGTCCTGGTTCCGAGCGCGAGCCGGCATGGTCACCCGACGGCAAGCGCATCGCGTTCGTGGCCGATCACGGCGACGGCTTCGATCTCTACATCGTCAATCCCCGCGGCGGAACGCCAGAGCGCGTCGCGATGCTGGACGGCGACCAACGCTGGCCGTCGTGGACCCCCGAAGGCCGGCTTGTCTTCGCCCATCGGGCGTCAGATACCACGCAGTGGGATCTGTTCCTGATCGATCCCGACCTGGCGGCCGAGCGTCGAGTCCCCCTCCGGCTCACGCAATCACAGGATGACGAGATGCAGCCTCGCGTGTCGCCCGACGGGCGGCGCGTGGCCTTCACGTCGAACCGCGGCAACGACGATGGCGACTTCGACATCTGGGTGATGCGCTTGCTCGACAAGAGCACGCCCGACGAGGCCGGTGGGCGTGGTCCAGCCGTGCGCTTCGAGCGCCAGGCCGGGTACGAAGGCTATCCGGCGTGGTCACCCGACGGGAGCCGGCTCGCGTACTACGCGGTGCGCGATGGTGTGGGTTCCACGTGGGTCGCGAACATCAACGCGTTGACCGAGAACACGTCCGCGGCCAGCCGTCCCCTCGCGCTCCCTGTGCTCGCGTCCCGTCACGGAGGCACGGTGGCGTGGTCGCCGGATGGACATACGCTCGCGATTGGCGAGGTCCCCGAGCTCGACCAGGTCTACAACGGCAACCCGCAGCGCGAGCGATCCGATCCGCCGGCGCTTTTTGCCGCCGGGCACGGCTATCAACTCTGGACCGTTCCCGCGCCGAGGGCCGTTGACGAAGGCGGACGACCGCTGGCGCCGTCGATGGCGGCGCCGCCGGCATCGCTCACCCGCGCGTTCGACACCGTGTGGTTGACGTTGAAGCGTCTGTACTACGACTCGGGAAGCGGCTCGCGGCAGTGGGATGCGCTCCGCGCCGAGTTCCGGCCACGCGCCGAGCAGGCGCGCACCCCCGCAGCCCTCGAGGACATCGTCGATCGCATGGTGGCCGATCAGCCGCTCGTGAAGCCCGAAGTCACATCGTCGCGAGCGGTGGTCGTCTCGGGCCACCCGCTCGCGTCGCAGGTTGGCCGCGATGTGCTGGAGCGCGGCGGCAACATCGTGGACGCCGCGATTGCGGTGTCGTTTGCGCTGGGCGTGGTCGAGCCGGACGCGTCGGGCATCGGTGGCGACGGGCAGGCGGTGTTGTATCTCAAGGGCATGCCGGAGCCGACGGTCGTGGAGTTCAAGGACCAGACGCCGCGAGCGGCCACGCTCGACACACCTGGCTTGCTGAAGAACGGCCGCCTGGTCAGCGACGGCCCGCTGTCGATCAACATTCCGGGCGTGGTGGCCGGCCTCGACTATCTGCACACGAAGTACGGCAGCGGGCGCATGGGCTGGTCCGAGCTGATTGCCCCGGCGATCGGATATGCGGAGGACGGCTTCGTGCTCGACGCGACGCTGCCGTCGAGCGTGGCCGAGGGGCGGCAGTCGTTTCAGAAGTACAGCGCCGCGGCGCGGATCTTTCTCCCGAACGGGCGTGTGCCGCGTACCGGCGATCGGTTCGTCAACCGCGACTACGGCACCACGCTGCGGACCATTGCCGCCGACGGCGCCACCGCGTTCTATCGGGGGGCGATCGCGCGGCGCATCGCGGCCGATATGAGCCTGAACGGCGGCCTGATCACCGAGAGCGATCTGGCGCAGTATCGCGCGATCGAGCGAAAGCCCGTGTCAGGCCGGTATCGCGGGTACGTGCTCTACACGGGAGGACCTCCAGTCGGCGTCGGGGTGAACCTGCTCGAAGCGCTCCAGGTGCTCGGCAGCTACGACCCGCGCCGCGGGGCCACGTTCGTGCGCGACGCCGACTACCTGCACTACATGATCGAGTCGTGGAAGGTGCGCGATCGGATCACGCGCATCGCCGATCCCGGCCAGTGGGCGGTTGATTACGAAGATCATTTGAAGCCGGCCCATGCGGCCGATCTCTTCGCCCGCATTCATCGCCAGACGGCGGCGCGGTTCTCCGAGGACTCGGAGGAAGTGTCGGGAGGTCCGGAGCGGATCGGCAGCGGCACGAGCGGGTTCGTGATTGCCGATACCGACGGCAACATGATTGCGGTCACTCAGACGCTGAGCACGTGGGGCGGGTCGTTCTACGTGACGCGCGGCCTCGGGTTTCTTTACAACAACCACCTGCGCGCGAATCGCACCACCCCCGGCGCGTACGGCCAGTTGATGCCGTTGACGCGATCGAGCACCGCGAACCTGCCCATCCTCGCGTTTCGGGACCAGGATGGACAGCAGATGGCGCGGCTGGCCGTGGCCTCGGCCGGCAATGCCTGGATCCCGGCGTCGACGTATTCGATCGTCACCGCGGTCCTCGACGGGGAGATGTCGATGCAGCGGGCGATCGAGGCGCCGCGGTTTCTCGTGACCCGCGATCCCGCTGATGCCAGCGGCGTCGGTGCGCGGGTTGAGATCGAGGACCGGTTTCCACGCGCGGTCATCCAGGACCTGACCGCGCGCGGCCACCGGTTTCAGAAGATCGGCCGCAAAGGGGAGCTGAAGTTCGGCTACGCCTCAGGTGTGCTCGTCGATATCGCGAAAGGTCGCGTCGAGGGCGGGGCTGACCCCAGACGGTCGCATTCGGCCGTGGCGGTAGAGACGGGATCGGGGCTCTCTCAGTAGGGAAATCCTTCCATCTCCTTCACTTTCTTCGCCTGCCAGAGATGGCGCCGCTCGTGAGCGGCCATGAGACCGAACCCCGATCCCAGCGGAATCCGGATCCAGTTCCCGGCCGGCGAGCGGACGCGCGCGCGCGCCAGGTCGAGGCCGTTGGCCTGCCGGAGCCGATCGATGTACTGCACCTGGTAGGCGCGGAACGCGGCGACGATTTCCCGTCTGGGCCGCTCTGGTCCGGGATGGACGCGCTGCGGCGCTTTGATGCGCAGGCGGACCGGCGGCTCGTTCAATCGCACGAAGAGACGTCCGATGCCGTTGTACTTGAACGGCCCTTCTCCGTAGACGCCCCGTCGAATCCCGTCGGCGATGCTCTCGTCGAGCGCCGGCAGGTAGAAGCGCGCGGTCGCATTCAGGTGCTCGAGGCACTCTGCGATCGACCATCCGCCGCCGGGCGGGCGCCACGCGAACTGCTCGTCGGTGAGCGGCCCGGTCAGGGCGTCGGCGTCTGCTGATAGTTCTTCGAACTGGCTGCGGAAGTGATCGATCTCGGGAGCGAGCGTCAGTCGCCCAGGGGTAGCCATGGATCAGCCGGGATTGTAACAGGCACGATCACAGCGTTTGCACAGAAGCCGAGCTTGGACGGCTTCGGCGCGCATCGCCGTCCCGAAGATTGTACGCATGTTTCTCGCGACACTACATGAGGTCGCAGCCATTGGTGTCCCCTGATCGTGGTTCTGACCTCGTCTGGCTCAAGCGTTCTCAGCGATCGCACTGGTGCGCCACTTGCAGCATGGCGACGAGAATCAGCGAAGCACCGCGGGGACCTTGGCGCTTCCGGGAGATAGATATGCCGCGAGGATGGGTCGTCCGGCGCTTGATAGTCGTGCTCGCCGTGCTGGTGGCCTGGGGTGTCCCAGGGCCGGCATCGGCTCAGTACTTCGGGCGGAACAAGGTCCAGTACAAGTCGTTCGACTTTCAGGTCCTCAAGACCGAGCACTTCGACATCTACTTTTATCCGAGCGAGCGCGCCGGCATCGACATCGCCGCCCGCCTCGCCGAACGATGGTACGTCCGGCTCGAGCGGCTGCTCGACCACCAGCTGCGAGGCCGGCAGCCGCTCGTGCTCTACGCGTCGCACACCGACTTCGAGCAGACCAACGTGATCGGAGGCGAGCTCTCCGAGGGCACCGGCGGCGTCACCGAGGGACTTCGGCGGCGCATCGTCCTGCCGCTCGCCGGTCCTCTGACGGACACCGACCACGTGATCGGCCACGAGCTCGTTCACGCCTTCCAGTACGACATCACATCAGTCCCGGACTCGGCGCCAGGACGAAGCGGCCTCGAGCGGCTGCCGTTATGGTTCGTCGAAGGCATGGCCGAGTACCTGTCCATCGGGCCGGTCGATTCGAACACCGCGATGTGGCTGCGCGACGCAGCCCGCAAGGAGATGCTCCCGGCGATCAAGGATCTCAACAAATCCCAGTACTTCCCCTATCGATGGGGCCACGCGTTCTGGGCCTATGTCGGCGGGCGGTGGGGCGATCAGGTCATCGGGCAGCTGCTCAGGGAAGCCGCGGCAACCGGTGATGTCGATGGCGCGTTCGAGCAGATCCTCAGCATCAAGTCGAAGGAGTTGTCGAGCGACTGGCAGGCGTCGATTCTCCAGACCTACGCACCTGTCCTCACGACGGCATCACCGCTGAGCGAGGTGGGGCGAATCGTGATCGCTGGCGACGAGCTCGGTGCCGATCTCAACGTCGGCCCGTCGATCAGTCCCGACGGCCGCTGGATCGCATTTCTGTCCACACGGAGCTTCTTCTCCATAGACCTGTACATTGCCGAGACATCAACCGGACGCATCGTCCGCAAGCTGACCAGCACCGCCACCGACCCTCACTATTCGAGCATTCAGTTCATCAACTCGTCTGGCGGATGGGACAGCGCCAGCCGTCAGATTGCCGTGGCCACGGTGACCAACGGACGGGCGGCGATAGCGATCTTCGACGCGCAGACCGGATCGACCGTCCGCGAGATCCCGGTGCCCGACGTGGATGAAGTGCTCAACCCGACGTGGTCGCCCGACGGACATGCCATCGGCTTCACCGGTCTGCAGCGCGGCCTGACCGATCTCTTCGTCTTTGACCTCGCCGCGGGCAGCCTGCGGCGCTTGACCGACGATGCCTTTGCCGAGATCCAGCCGGCCTGGTCGCCGGATGGCAGGCAGATCGCCTTCGCCACCGATCGATTCTCGAGCGATCTGTCGACGCTGGCGATCGGTCCGTATCGTCTGGCGGTCGTCGCCGCTGAGGGCGGCGCGGTCGAGGAAGTGTCGGGGTTCACCAGCGGGAAGCATCTCAACCCGCAGTGGTCGCCCGATGGCCAGTCGCTCTACTTCATCTCGGACCACGGCGGTGTTCCCAACGTCTATCGCGTCGGCGTTCGAGCCGGAGGCGCTCCCGTCACGCAGTTGACGACGGTCGCCACCGGAGTGAGTGGCATTACCGCAGGCAGTCCGGCCCTCTCAGTGGCATCGCGCGCCGGCACCGTGGCGTTCAGCCTGTACGAAGCGAGCAAGTACCACATCTTCACGGTTGATGGATCCGCGGGAGGCCCGCGCCAGGAACTGCCGATCGATGCCGCCGTGCTTCCGCCCGGGAACCGGAAGCCCAGCGAGGTCGCTCAACTGCTTGCGGCGCCGGAGACGGGCTTGCCCGAGCCCTCGACCGCGAACGAGGTTGAGCCGTACCGGGCGAAGCTGAAACTCAATGGCGTGGCCCAGCCGGTCGTCGGGGTGGGCGTCAGCAGGTTCGGGACATCGTTTGGTGGAGGGCTGGCGCTGTCGTTCAGCGACATGCTCGGCAATCACACGCTCATGACGGCGGTGCAATTGAACTCCGGCCTCGGCGGGGGCACCAGCGTGAAGGACATCGGCGCGCAGGTCGGGTACTTCAACACCGCCCGCCGCTGGAACTGGGGTCTGGTCGGCGGCCAGCTCCCGTATCAGAGCGGCGGCTTCCAGAGCTCGATCGCCCGCGCACCGAACGGCGACCTCCTGCAGACCGATCAGTTGTTCGTGTTCAGGCAAACCGAGCGCAGCGCGTCCGGTGTTGTGTCGTATCCGTTCAATCGCGTACAGCGAGTCGAGCTCCAGGGCGGGGCCAGCCAGATCTCATTCGATCAGATCGTGACCACGACGACGTTCTCGCTGATCTCGGGCGCCGTGTTCGAGAATTCGAGAGAGACGACGCCACTGGACCGGACACTCTCGCTCGGCACCGGGTCGGCCGCGTACGTGTTCGATACGTCGGTCTTCGGCGCGACGAGCCCGGTGCAGGGCCAGCGGTCCCGCCTCGAGGTCTCCCCGACGTTCGGCACGTTGGACTTCACGGGCGTGCTCGCCGACTATCGCCGCTACTTCATGCCGGCGTCGTTCTATACGCTGGCCGTGCGCGTGATGCACTACGGGCGCTATGGAGGCGGCGGGCAGGATTCCCGGATCTTCCCGCTGAACGTCGGCTATCCATGGCTCGTGCGAGGCTACGACGTGACGAGCGTTGACGCGAGCGAGTGCATCGCCAACGGGACCAGCAACTGTCCCGCGATCGATCGACTGCTCGGCAGCCGCATGCTCGTCGGCAACGTCGAGTTCAGGTTTCCGCTCTTGCGCCCCTTTGGTCGCACGAGCAACATGTACGGCCCGGTACCGGTGGAAGTGGCGCTCTTTGCGGACGGTGGCGGTGCGTGGAGCAGCGGGCAGCGGCCCTCGTTTCTCGGCGGCACGAGAGACGGGGTGTCGTCAGCCGGGGTCGCGTTGCGTGTGAACGTGTTCGGCTTCGCCGTCGGTGAGTTCGATTTCGTACGTCCGTTGCAGCGCCCGGGGCGAGGCTGGATCTTCGGCTTCAACCTGATGCCGGGCTGGTAGCATCTGTCGACGTGGGGTCCGCCTTCAGGCGGACCGGTACGTAGTGTCCGCCTTCAGGCGGACGTAGTAGGAGGCACGCATGCATTCACGATTCTCTTCCTGGATAGCGGCGACCGCGCTCGTGCTGTCGCCACTCCCGATCGCGGCTCATCATGGATGGGCGGGCAACGCGACCGAGGAGTTCGAGATCACCGGTACGGTCGAGGGCCCCGTCAGTCTCTCGGGCCCCCACGCGACGATGAAGATCCGTGCTGACGGACAGGTGTGGGATCTCACATTGGCGTCGCCTCCAGTGACCAGGAGTGCGGGCTTGACCGAGAACGTGATTCCGGTCGGCTCGAAAGTGACGGCCCACGGGCACCGCAACCGCGACCCGAAGCGCTTCGAGGTCAAGACCGAGCGGGTCACGTGGAACGGCCGCACGTTCGACGTGTATCCAAACCGCTCCTAGGGCGGAAAGCAAAGGACGGGAGGACGCGCCTCCCGCCCTATAATCGCGCGACAGCCACGTCGCGAATGCCAATCCCTCCGGGCAGTCAGCTTGGTCCATACACGATCACCAGCGCGCTCGGCGCCGGCGGCATGGGTGAGGTGTATCGCGCGCGCGACGGGCGGCTCGGACGCGACGTCGCGGTCAAGGTGCTCCCCGCATCGTCATCCACGGATGCGGATCGACTGCAGCGCTTCGAACAGGAAGCGCGAGCCGCTGCCGCGCTGAACCATCCCAATATCCTCGCGCTCTACGACATCGGCCGGACCGAGACCGGGCCGTACATCGTGAGCGAGCTGCTCAATGGCGAGACGCTGCGGAGCGCACTGGATCGCGGCGCGATGCCGGTGCGCAAGGCCATCGAGTACGCCGTCCAGATCGCGCGCGGGCTGGCGGCCGCGCACGAGCGCGGGATCGTCCACCGCGATCTGAAGCCGGAGAACGTGTTCGTGACCTCGGATGGTCACGTCAAGATTCTCGACTTCGGCCTGGCAAAGCTCGTCGATCCCGAACCCGCGTTCGCCGGCGGGAGCATGCTGCCGACGACACCGCCTCCGACGACGCCCGGAGTGGTACTCGGCACAGTGGGCTACATGGCGCCCGAGCAGGTGCGCGGGCTTCCGGCCGATCATCGCGCGGACATCTTTGCTTTCGGAGCGTTGTTGTACGAGATGCTCGCGGGGAGGCGTGCATTTCGACGTGACACGCCGGCCGAGACCATGACGGCGATCCTCAAAGAGGACCCGGCTGATCTGTCCATTGGTGGCGCGGCTGTCCCTGCGTCCGTGCAACGGCTCGTCGGCCGCTGCCTCGAGAAGAACCCCGCGGCGCGCTTTCAGTCTGCTGGCGACCTCGCCTTCGCACTCGACACGTTCTCATCCTCGTCCTCGTCAGGTCCCATCAGCATGGCCACGCTCGCGGCAGCGCCGCGCCGGCGTTACGGGCGCCTCGCGTGGGTCATCGCACCGGTCAGCGTGATCGCGCTCTTCGTGGGCTGGTTGATCTACATGAGGCCGGCGGCAGAAGAGGGCCGTCTGCTTCGCTTTACGATTTCAACACCCGAGGGCTGGCGCCCTGACCTGACCAGTTCGGTGGAGATTCCAATCGCCGTGTCGCCAGACGGCCGCTTCGTCGCCGGGCGTGCGCGGACCGACGCCGGTGAGCAGGCGCTCTGGGTGCGTGCCCTCGACACGCTCGACTCCCGCATCCTTCCGGGTACCGAGGAGGCGTCCGCGTTCTTCTGGTCGCCGGACAACCGTTCCCTTGCGTTCGTCTCGAATGGAAAGCTCAGACGAATCGACGTCGCCGGAGGGCCGGCCACGGTGCTGTGCGATTTGCCGTTGGCCCTGCCGCTCGCCCTCGGTGGCGCCTGGAGTGCGGCCGGTGTGATCGTGCTGGGATCGACGAGCGGGCTTCAGCAGGTCGCGTCCACCGGTGGCACGCTGACCGCCGCATTGGCTCTCGCTCCCGACGAAGCCTTGCACAGCCTGCCCGTCTTCTTCCCGGATGGCGAGCACTTCCTGTTCGTCGCCGCGATTGGCGCCGAGGTCAGAGGCGGGTCTCGCCGCAGGGTGTTTGCGGCGCGGCTTGGTTCACAGGATCGGACGCTGCTCTTCGATACCGACCGATACGTGACCCCGGTGGGTATCGCGAACGGCCATCTGCTGTTCGTCCGTGGAAACAGCCTGGTGGCCCAGCCGTTCGACGAAACGCGCATGGCCCTGAGCGGTGATGCGGTGTCCGTGATCGACCGCATCCAGTTGATGCCCGACCGTCCGTACGGCGTGGTCTCGATCGCTCCGGACGAGTCGCGGGCGGTCCTTGCCATCATGGATGCCGCACGGCGGACCCGCGACATCTGGCTCTTCGACCTGACGCGCGCCATCCGGACTCGATTCACCTTCGACGCGGGAGAAGAGCGCACGGCCATCTGGTCGCCAGGCTCGGATCGGCTGGTCTACAACGCGCAGCGGAAGGCCACCGAGCGCGACCTGTATGTCAAAGCGTCGAATGGGTCGGGCACCGAAACCACGCTGCTCGCCGATGGCCTCAGCAAGGACGCGATGAGCTGGTCCCAGGATGGCCGCTTTCTCCTGTACCGCGTGAGCGCGAAGACCCGCAACGATATCTGGGTGCAGCCGCTCGACGGCCCAAGCAAGCCGTATCCGTTCATCGCCACGGAGTTCGACGAGAACTACGGCCGGTTCTCTCCCGACGGACGCTGGGTGGCGTACTCCTCTGACGCATCCGGCCGGTTGGAAGTGTATGTGGCGCCCTTCCCGGGCCCCGGCGGCAAATGGCAGCTGTCCACGACAGGCGGCTCGTATCCCAGGTGGCGCCAGGATGGCCGCGTCCTGTTCTATCTGGCTCCCGACAACACGATGATGTCGGTGGCCGTCGACGGAACCACTTCCGGCTTTCAATCGGACGCGGCCCGCGCGCTCTTCCACGCCCCGATCGCCTTGCAGGTGGGCTACCAGTACGCCGTCACACGAGACGGCCAGCGGTTTCTCCTGAATACCGCCGCGAGCTCATCGGCTCCAGTGGCGGTTATTGACGGGTGGCCGCGACTCCTGAAAAAGTAGACGCCGCCACCGGGCGGCAGTACAGTCGGCACGTCGAAGGAGGCGCTATGACACGCGAGCAGGTGACGACGCTCGGCAACGCGCAGCGTCCGGAAGACAACGCGCAGCGTCCGGAAGACAACGCGCAGCGGTCAGAAAGCGGCATGACCCGCGACGAAACGCTCGCCTTCTTCAAGCGGCGCGAGGAGGCGTACGAGGACCTCGACGCGGAGACCCTCGCTGCTGACTACGCCGACGATGCGGTGATCGAGAGCCCGAGCACAGGCGTTCATGCCGGGCGGGACGCGGAGAAGGCGCTCAACAAGATATTCGATGCCTTCCTGGATCTGACGATGACCGTCGATGACGTGGTGATCGACGGGGATCGGGTGATCACGATCCACAGCGTCGAGGCCACCCACATGCGGGAGTTCCTCGGCCTGGAGCCCACCGGGAAGCGCTTCCAGATGTCGATGGCGGTCGTGCACCGGTTGAAGGACCGCACGATCATCCACGAGCGCCGCATCTATGACTTCACCGGCGTGCTCCTGCAGATCGGTGTGCTGAAGGTCAAGCACGCCTAGTCCTCGGTCGGGCGCGCCGCCGAATCGATGACCAGTGTCTCGACTGGCGCGCGCTGCGAATCCAGCTTCAGGCCGAGCTGCTCCTGCACCGTCCTCGGCGTCGCGCCGGGTCCTTCCGGCTGCGAGAACTGATCGACCCGCGAGCGCCGACAGGCTCCGCCATGTCCGCCGTCGTCGTGCCCGTCGTCATCAGGGCGCGTATCGACGCGTTGCCGCTCCCTGTCCATGCCCGTACAACGATGAGGCGGGGAAATGGTTAACTAGGGAGAGATGATCTCCACACACATCATTCGACGCACCATGGCCGCGGCGTTCTGTGCGACGCTGATGTCGCCTGTCCTGTCGAGCCCGGTCTGGGGGCAGAGTCGTCCGTCGCTGCCATCGAACAGCCCGTTTGCGGGCGGTGTGCCCGAGGGCATGGCAGTACGGGAGAGCCTGTCGCTCTCGATCGCGGACGCGATCGAGCGGGCTCTTCGGCACAATCTGGGCGTCCTGCTGTCCGAACAGGGCACCGCGCGCGCCGCCGGCACGCGCATGGAAGCGCTCAGCCACCTGCTGCCCAATGTCACCGGCCGCGTGTCCGAGTCGCGCCGGAAGAGCAACCTCGAAGCGTTCGGCTTCCCGCTCAGCGGTCAGTTCCCGAGGATCGTGGGACCGTTCAACGTCTTCGACGCGCGGGTCTTCCTCTCGCAGGCCGTCCTCGACTTGAGCGCGCTCAACGAAGTACGCGAGGAAGGCCACAACCTTGCGGCCGCCCGTCACTCGTACCGCAGCGCGCGCGATCTGGTCGTGCTCGTCGCGGCGAATCTGTACCTGCAGACCCTTGCTGCCGGCGCGCGCGCCGACTCGGCGCGGGCGCAGCGCGATACCGCCGACGCCCTCCATCGCCAGGCCGACTCGCTCAGGCAGAACGGGCTGGTGGCCGGGATCGACGTCGTGCGTGCGGAAGTTCGGTTGAGCACGGAGCGGCAGCGTGCGACCGCCGCGGAGAACGACTTTCAGAAGAGCAAGCTGCAGCTGGCGCGCGTGATCGGTCTGCCGTTGGGGCAGACGTTCGTGCTTGGCGACGACATTCCCATCGTGCCGGCTCCCGAGATGACGGTCGATCAGGCGCTCGAGCGCGCGTACAAGACACGGCCGGACTATCTGGCCGCGCTCGAACGCGTCCAGGCGGCGGAATCAGCGCGCCGGGCCGTGTCGAGCGAAGCGCTTCCGTCCGTGCGCGTCACGGCCGACTACGGCGCGATTGGCCTGACCGCATCGACGGCACTGCCGACGTTCAATCTGACCGGCACGATCGACGTCCCGATCTTCGAAGGCGGACGTCTGCAGGGCCGGCGCGCGCAGGCCGATGCCGACCTCCGCGAGCGGCGCGCCGAGGCGGAAGACGTGCGCTCCGAGATCTACTACGACGTCCAGACCGCGTTCCTCGATGTGAAGGCGACCGAAGAGGAGCTGCAGACGGCCACCCGCGCGCGCGAGCTGGCGGCGTTGCAGTTGACGCAATCGCGCGATCGCTTCGCGGCCGGCGTCGTCTCGAACATCGAGGTCGTGCAGTCGCAGGAGGCGGTCGCGCTCGCGAGCGAGCAGTACATCAACGCGCAGTACAGCTTCAACCTGGCCAAGGCGATGCTCGCCCGGTCGCTCGGCACGGCTGAAGAGGCGGTCCGGCAGTATCTCGGGAGCTCGAACAATCGATGAACACGAGGATTCGTATCGGCATCGCGGTCGTGGTGGTGGCCGCGCTGGCTGCGGGTGTGTGGTGGTGGTCGAGCATCGGCCGCGAATCGACCGACGATGCCCAGGTGGATGCTGGTGTGACGCCGATCGCCTCGCGCGTCGGAGGGACCGTGCTGCGCGTGATGGTCGCGGACAATCAGCCGGTCGAGGCGGGCACGGTCCTGGTCGAGATCGATCCGCGTGACTATCAGGTGGCGCTCGAGCACGCGCGCGCGGAGCTCGCGGATGCCGAGGCCTCGGCGGCAGCAGCCCGCGCCGGCGTGCCGATTACATCCACCACGACGACGAGCAATGTGGCCACGGCCACCGGCGGCGTGGCGCAGACCGCCTCGGGAGTCATCGAGGCCGAACAGGCGATCGAGGTGGCGAAGGCGAAGCTCACCACCGCGCAAGCGCGCCAGCGTGAGGCGGCCGCCAACGCCACCAAATCCGTTCGGGACGTCGAACGGTTCAAACCCCTGCTGGCGAAGGACGAGATCGCGCAGCAGCAGTTCGATGCGGCCGTTGCCGCAGCTGCCGCGGCAACGGCTGCCGCCGATTCCGCCGCCGCGCAGGTGCTCGAAGCGGAGCTCGACATTCGCGTGGCGCAGAGCCGCCTGGTGCAGGCACACGCCAGGGTGCAGCAGGCATCCGCGGAATTGCTCACGGCACAAACCGCGCCCGATCAGGTGAAGGTCACGAAGGCGCGCGCCGCCGCTGCCGACGCACACGTCATGCAGGCGCAGGCGGTGGTGAAACAGGCGGAGATCAACCTCGAATACGCGACGGTGAAGGCTCCGGTCAAAGGGACCGTCAGCCGGAAGAGCGTGGAGATCGGCCAGCTGATTCAACAGGGACAGCCGCTGATGACGCTGATCCCCCTGGACCGCGTGTGGGTCACCGCCAACTTCAAGGAGACGCAGGTCGAGCACATGCGCCCCGGGCAGCCGGTCACGATCAAGGTCGATGCGTACGGCGGAAGGAAGTTCGCAGGGAAGGTCGAAAGCCTTGCCGCCGCTACCGGCGCCCGCTTCAGCCTCTTGCCGCCCGACAACTCGACCGGCAACTACGTCAAGGTCGTGCAGCGTGTCCCTGTGCGCATCGCCCTCAATCAGGGCCAGGATCCTGAGCATCTGCTGCGGCCCGGCATGTCGGTGGTGCCGACCGTCGATACGAGGTAATGCGAAATGCAAAATGCAAAATGCAAAAACCGAAACTGAATGCCGGACGCGAGGGGTCTCTTTTTTTGCATTTTGACTTTTGCATTTTGAATTACAAACCCCAGTGACAGATCGCCCGGTCGTCAACCCTTGGATCGTCGCCGTCGCCGTCATGTTCGCCACCTTCATGGAGGTGCTGGACACGACCGTGGTGAACGTGTCGCTGCCGCACATCGCGAGCAGCATGTCGGCGACGACCGAGGAAGCGACGTGGGCGCTCACCTCGTACCTGGTGGCCAACGCGATCATCCTGCCGATGACGGGCTGGCTCTCGAGCCGCTTCGGCCGCAAGAACCTGCTGATGGCGTCGACGGCGGGCTTTACGCTGGCCTCCTTCCTGTGCGGCGCCGCGCCCAACCTGGCGTCCCTGGTGATCTTCCGCATCATCCAGGGTGCAACCGGCGGCGCGCTGCAGCCGCTCTCGCAGGCCGTGCTCCTCGAGTCCTTCAAGCCGGAAGAGCGAGGCCGGGCCATGGGCTTCTGGGGTCTGGGGATCGTCGTGGCGCCGATCTTCGGTCCGGTCTTCGGCGGCTGGCTCACCGAGAACTACAGCTGGCGCTGGGTGTTCTACATCAACCTGCCGGTCGGGATTGCCGCGCTCATCATGACGCGCCTCTACGTCTTCGACCCGGCCTACCTGAAGCGCGAGTCGCGCGGCATCGACTACTGGGGCATGGGCATGCTGATCGTCGGCATCGGCGCCCTGCAGTTCGTCCTCGACAAGGGGCAGCAGGCGGACTGGTTCGCCTCCACGATGATCACGTCGCTGGCGATCATCTCGGCGGTCACGCTGGTCGTGCTCATCTTCTATCAGCTGCGCGCGAGCCATCCGATCATCGATCTGCGCCTGTTCACCGATCGCACCTACTCGGTCGGCGTGTTCCTCATGACGGTGCTGGGCTTCGTGCTGTACGGCAGCCTCGTGCTGCTGCCGATCATGCTGCAGACGCTCTACGGCTACTCGTCGCTGGCGGCGGGGGAGGCGATGGCGCCGCGCGGCATTGGGTCGCTGTTCATGATGCCCCTGGTCGGCGTCCTCACCGGCTGGGTGGACGCGAGAAAGCTGCTGATGCTGGGGCTGGGCATCGGCGGCGTGACGATGCTCTGGCTCGGGCAGCTCAATCTGAACGCCGGCTACTGGGACATCTTCTGGCCGCAGCTCCTGCAGGGCGCCGGCATGTCGCTGCTCTTCGTGCCGCTCACCACCGTGTCGATGGCCACGATCGCCCCGGAGCGCATGGGCTACGCGACCAGCCTGTTCAATCTCATGCGGAACATCGGCGGAGGTGTTGGCATCGCGGTCACCGGGACGATGCTCGCCCGGCGGCGGCAGCTGTTCGGGGCCGTGCTCGGTGAGCACGTCACCATCTTCGACGCGACGACGCAGAGCGTGATCGCGCAGTTGAAAGCCGGCTTCATGGCCCGCGGCGCCGATGCGATGACCGCCACCAACCAGGCGTATGTCGTGCTCGCGGGGATGGTGCAGCGGCAGGCGGCGATGGTGGCGTTCGTGACCATCTACCGCCTGCTCGGCATCCTCTTCCTGATCATGATTCCGCTCGTGCTGATCATGAGGAAGCCGAAGGGCCGGTCGAAGCCCGTGGCGACAGAATAGCCGCCGTAGTGTCCGGCTTCAGCCGGACCGGCTCCATGGCTTGCTCCATGGCTTGGTGTTGACAGTCGACACCATCAGCGGTTAGTGTCGTCTGTCGATACCATGGCCCGGCCTCCTGTCCCCGATCTTCTGCCCGGCACGCTCGACCTGCTCATCCTCCGGACGCTGCAGACCGGCACGCTGCACGGCTGGGCGATCTCGGAGCGCATCCAGCAGATCTCCCAGGACGTCCTGCAGATCTACCAGGGCTCGCTCTACCCGGCGCTCCATCGCCTCGAGCACAAGGGCTGGATCGACGCCGAGTGGAGCATCTCGGAGCTGGGCCGGCGCGCGAAGTACTACAAGCTCACCCCCGCCGGACGCCGGCAACTGGCCGTCGAAGCCGGCGAATGGGAGCGCATGTCGGCGGCCATCGCGCGCGTGATGAAGCTGGCCTGAGCGCATGACGCTCCGCGATCTGTTCCTCCGCGTCCGCGCACTCGTCGCTCCTCGCCGCGTCGAACGCGAGCTCGACGAGGAGCTCGCGTTTCATCTCGAGCGCGAGACGCAGAAGCACCTCGCGGACGGCCTGAGCCCTGCGGACGCTCGCACCCAGGCGCTGGCCCGCTTCGGCTCGGTGTTGCTTGCGGCCGACCAGTGCCGCGACGCTCGCGGCACCGCCTTCGTCGATACCCTGGTGCGCGACATCCTCTACGCATTCCGCACGTTCCGGCGCGCGCCCCTTACGGCCCTCACCATCGTGGCGACGGTGGCACTGGGCCTGGGGCTGATCACGGTCGTGTTCACGATTTACGACATCGCGTTTCTTCGCCGCGATGCGGTGCGGAGCCCGCACGAGCTGTTTGCCGTGGAACGGCCGGCGGCTCCCGGCACAGACGAGCAGCTGCCGTTCACGCAGTCCGACTACGAGGCGATCCGCAGCGAGACCAGCGTGTTCACCGATGCCTTCGCCATGCTGCGCGCCGTCCGGACGCGCAGCGAGGGCCGCCCGCTGATCGGCGCCCTCGTCACTGGAAACTTCTTCCAGGTGCTGGGGGTCCGGGCGGTACTCGGCCGCCCGCTGACGCCTGATGACGACGAGCGCGCCGCCGGCCGGCCGGTGATCGTGCTCAGTCATCGGGGGTGGAACAAGCTGTTCGCAGGCGATCCGTTGGTGGTCGGCCGCAACCTTCGCGTCAACGGACTGCCGTACGAGATCGTCGGCGTCATGCCCGACGGCTTTCGAGGGCTCGGCATCGGCCCGCCCGACTACTGGGCGCCACTCGCGCTCGCCGGACGATTCCGCGATCACTATGCAGGGAGGCCGGACGAGATCCCCGTCGACGTCGTCGGGCGGCTGAAGCCGGGGGTATCGCCGGAGTCCGCGACGGCCGCACTCACAGTGTGGGCGTCGGGACGAATCGATCTCGAGACGATTCCCGGACGTCCTGCTGCCATCAGGCTGAGACCGAGACAAGGGACATCCCCAGACGATGCGCGCGAGGCGCTGCTGGTCTTCTCGCCGATCTTCTTTGCCTTCGGTCTGATCCTGATGATCGGATGCGCCAATGTCGCCAACCTGCAACTGGCACGCGGTGTCTCGCGCCAGCGTGAGATCGGCATTCGGCTGTCGCTCGGAGCCTCGCGCCGGCGCATCATCCGGCAGCTCCTCACCGAAAGCCTCCTCCTTGCGCTCGCCGCGGCCGCATGCGGCCTTGCCGCCTCGCGGCTGTTTCTCGAGGGTGCGGTCTATGCGGCGGCGACGACGATGCCGCCAGAGCTCGCGGATCAGCTCAGCATCGGCGCGCCAGCCGCGGACTGGCGGGTACTGGTGTTCCTGGTGGCAGGCGCCGTAGTCTCGACGCTGTTCTTCGGACTCGTCCCGGCGTTGCAGGCGACGCGCCTCGAACTGGTGCGGACGATGCGCGGCGAAGTGACGAAGGACGCACGGCCGGGGCGCGCACGGCACGCGCTGATCGCCGTTCAGGTCGGTGCATCGGCCCTGCTGCTGATCTGCGCCGCGATATTTCTGCGAGGCGCTTTGGCTGCCGCAACCGTGAATCCGGGCGTGCGGACGAGTGACACGTTGATGGTGTTTATCGTCAACGAGGCACGGCGCGCCGCGCTGCTCCAGGCGGTAATGACTCATCCCCGGGTGACGGCGGTGGCCGCGTCATCGCAGCGGACTCTCGCCGTGGCGGAGACGTCAAGTCGAGCACCGGTCGACCTGATCGCCGTGTCGCCGGAATACTTCACTGTGCTCGACATCGATGTCATCAGAGGCCGCGGCTTTACTCAGGCGGAACGCACCGCGGAGTCGGGCGTCGCGGTCGTGACCGAAACCGTCGCACGCCGGTTCTGGCCGAACCGCGACGCCGTCGGGCAGGTGGTGCGCCTCCAGGCTCAGAGATCGGACTCGGCGGCTGCACCGCTCTCGTCCGCCGACACGCGCGGCGCGAAGGCGGAGCCATCGCGCGCGTACACGGTCGTCGGCGTCGTGCGCGATGTGGGCGGCCCCCTCGCGTCCGACTTCTTCCCGTCGTCGGGGGTGTACGTGCCGACAGGCCCCGAAAGCCCGGGGACGTCGCTGACGCTCCGCGTCCGCGGCGACCTGGAGCAGACGCGCCAGGCGCTGCTCGAAGATCTCACGAGAGTCGATCCCGGGCTGGGCCAGATCAACTCCATGCGGACCCTTGCCGGAATGCAGGCATACATCCTGCGAATCGCCTTCTGGGTGGCCGTCGTACTTGGAGGGCTGGCGCTCGTGCTGACGGTGTCGGGCCTGTTCAGCGTCCTGTCGTACATCGTCGAGCAGCGCGCGAAGGATATCGGCGTGCGCATGGCGCTGGGCGCGACCACGAGCAATGTCGCAGGGCTGGTGCTGTCACAATCGCTCCGCCCGGTCGGTATCGGCCTCGCGGCCGGTGGTGGCCTGGCCGCGGCGCTGGCCATCGTCCTGATGGCCACGCCAGCCGCCTCGGAGATCGGACGCCTCGTCCATGTCTTCGATCCCGTGGCGTATGCCGCGAGCCTGCTCGTTATCGTCACGTCATGCGTGCTGGCCGCGTCAGTTCCCGCCTGGCGCGCCGCTCATGTCGATCCGATCGCGACGCTCAGAAAGGACTGAGGATGTGGCCGGTAGGCCGGGCGCGATGATCTCCGCGGCCGGCGACTCGGGCCACCGCGGCGCGGGCGCGGCCGTGTACGCCGCGTGGGCGAGCTTCGACTGGAAGAGCGCGGTCTGCGACGCCATGAACTGCAGCTTCAGCAGGAGCCGGGCGAGCACGTAGAGCTGTCCGGCCAGGAACACGAGCCAGATCGAGAGGCCCGCGCCTGGCGCAACGAGCGCCCACACCGCGATGAGCGCGAGGAACGTCACCCCATTGAGCGCATACAACCCGATCGTTGAGCCCGGGTGCCGCCAGATGAAGCGGATGGCGGCCGCGAGCGCGCCGATCGCGCTGCGCCTGTCCTCGACGACGAGCCGTATCCTGGCGTAGTCGAAGATCAGGTTCGTGAACACGAGTACCAACCCGAACCCTGCGTAGAGTCCGACACGCAGGAGGAACACGTTGCGCTCGATGCTCGAGCCGCGGGTCTGATCGACGTACCACTCGTCGAAGAGCCAGGGGTGGACGTAGGCGAACAGCCACCAGTACACGATTCCCGACACCGCGCCGAGGCGAAGCAGCCGGAAGGCGTTGAACCCGCACGCCGCGAAGAACCCGTGCGCGTGGGTGGGCCGCTGCCGCGCGTAGCGGTCGATGACGCCGCCGGCAAGCAGCGTCCAGCCGGCGAGATACAGCGCGAGCGCGCCCGCTACCAGGGCGATTCGCCCCCGGCCATCAAGGATGCCGCTGACGCTGTCGAGGGTGGTGGCGAAGCCGATGATCGTGGGCGAGAAGGTCCGGCCCAGGCCCGTCGCCTGCGAGGTGAACTCCTGCCACCAGTCGTAGTTCACGCCGCTGGCCACGCTGGAGGCCACCAGGCTGCTGCCCAGGTGCGTCTGCAGCACGCCGCGCATCGTGATCGCCAGCGGCAGCGCCAGGAGGAAGGTGAGCGCGAATGCACCGGTCGCCAGCGCTGGCGCCCTGAGCACTCGGCGCCATCCGTTGCTCCAACTCCCAACTCCCAAGACTCTCAACTCCCAACTCCCAACTCCCAACTCCCAACTCCCAACCCGAACACCGAGCCAACTCCCAACCCTCAAAGACCACGAACCACGAACCAAGAACCAAGAACTAGACAAAAAAAGCGCAAGTGACCATCAGGTCCTGCAGCCACACCATCCACGTCAGCGCCCATTTCGTGCTGGCCTCGCCGCTTCGCGGCTCGAGCGTGCGGCTGTTGTTCGTGTAGTTGGCGTCGACGAGCAGCGCGCGCTGTGGATCCACTTCGGCGCTCGTCGCGCGAGACGGCCGCTCGTAGACGTAGATCGTGCGGCGATCGAGTCCGTTCCAGCGTTCCTTGACCTGCTGCCCATCGGCGAACGTCGTGACGACATCCACTGGAAGCATCGCTTCGCCGAGGCGCTGCACGACCACCACCGTCCTGTACGTGCCATCGTCGCGCCGGTCGCTCTTCAGCTCCTGCACGGCGTAGTCGAACGTGTTGGAGCTCCGGTAGACCTGCTCGAAGAACGGCGTCAGGTCCTGGCCGCTTACGTCGTTCACGACCTGGAAGAAGTCGGCCGGTGTGGGGTGCCTGAACTTCCAGCGATCGAAGTAGGTGGACAGGATCCGCTGCATCATCGGCCAGCCAAGGTGGCGTTCGAGCGTGTGCAGCCAGAGCGCGGTCTTGTTGTAGGAGATGATCGCCGCGCTGCCCTGCCAGTAGCGGAACGTCGGCGTCGCCGGCACGTCGGCATTGGGATTGTCGCGGTAGCCGTTGATGCGGTCGTTGTCCAGACGCGTGAACGGGATGTCGCGGAAGCTCCACGGGATGAACGTGCCGAAGTACCTCTGCTCCACGCGATTCCGGCGGAAGACCTCGTCGAGCACGCGCGCAGTGGCGTAGGTGTTGATCCCCTCGTCCATCCACGCGTGCTCGAACTCGTTGCTGGCCACCATCGCGTACCACCACTGGTGCCCGGTCTCGTGCGACGTCGTCATCTCCGGCGTCTGCACGTCGGGCCGCGTCAGCCAGCGCGAGCGGCCGGTGAAGAGCGTGGGGTACTCCATCCCGTCGCTGTCGCTTTGGAACGCCGGATCCACGATCGTCGCGTAACCGTACGGATACGCGCCGAACCACTCGCCGTATCGCTTCAGCGTGGCGGCGGTGATCCCGAAGTAGCGATCGGCCTGGCCCGCGCGCTCCTTCTGCAGCAGCAGGCGCATCTCGACCGGCGGCAGCGTCTCGTGCGTGAAGGTCCGTGACAGATCGAGGAAGTCCGGGCTCGCGGTCCACGCGAAGTCGTGGATGTCCTCACCGTGATAGCGGTGCGTGACCGAGCCGTCGCCGTTCTCCATCCGCCCGGTTCGCCGGCCCGAGGCGCCGAGGACGAACGACGAGGGGAGCGTGATCCTGACGTCGTACACGCCGAAGTCGGCGTAGAACTCGGTGGCGGCATGGAACTGGTGAGTGTTCCAGCCCGCATCCTCCAACACGCCCAGCTTGGGAAACCACTGTGCGACGAAGTAGTAGTTGCCGACGTATCCCGTGCGCGCGAAGGGCTGCGGTACCTTGCCGGTCCACTCGATCTCGAGCTGTACGGTCTCGTTCGGCTCGATGGTCAGGCCGAGAGGCACCGCCATCACCGTCCGGTCCCGCGCATTCCCATCGTCGGGCGCGATGAAGCGCATCTGAGACGTGAGGTCGCGCGTGGAGCCCGACGGCTCGCGGAGGCGAACGGCGGTCACGTCGGTCGATCCCCAACCGTCAAGCGGCAGCGTCGTGGACGTGCCGACCAGGTGGCGCTCGCGCAGCCATGTGGACTCCGCATCTCGCCACGCATTCCAGTAGAGATGGAACTGCAGCTCGGATGTGGGCGTCGCGCTGATGTTGCGCCAGCGGATCGTCTCGCGCCCGCGCAGTGTGCGAGCCGCGTGATCGAGCCGCACGTCGATCTCGTAGTTGGCGTTTCGTGGCGATCGGGCCCCAGGCTCGGGCTGGTCGTAACTCTGGACGCTATTCAACAGGCGGGTCTGAAGACCCGCCTGTACGAGAGGCTGTAGTGGCGGGTCTTTAGACCCGCCTTGGTCTGACGGCGTTCGTACAGGCGGGTCTGACGGTGTTCGTAGAGGCGGGTCTTTAGACCCGCCTGTCTGAGACCCGCCTACCTGAGACCCGCCGATCGCGATCGCCACGATCGCGCATGTGAACAGCAGCCAGACTCGATGCGGCACGCGTCGAATCTTACCTATAATCGACGCTCATGATTCGTGTGATGCACGTGGGGTTGGGACCGATCGGTGCGGCCGTCGCGCGCCAGGTCGCGGCGCGCAAGGGCTTTCGCATCGTCGCCGCGGTGGATGTCGATCCGCAGAAGGTGGGCCGCGACCTTGGCGACGTGATCGAGCTGGGTCGCAAGGTGCGAGTGAAGGTCACGTCCGACATCGGCAAGACCATCAAGGCCGCGACGCCCGATGTGGCGGTGATGTGCACCAGCTCTTCGCTCAAGGTGGTGCTGCCGCAATTCGAAGAGGTGCTCCGCCGCCGCGTGCCGATCGTGACGACGACGGAGGAGGCCGCGTATCCGGCGCCGCGCAACCGGCGGCTGGCGAAACAGCTCGATGCCGCCGCGCGAAGGGCCAAGGTGGCCGTGCTCGGCACCGGCGTCAATCCCGGCTTTACGATGGACGCGCTGCCGATTGCGCTGTCGGCGGTCTGCGAGCGAGTGGATCGGATCGATGTGCGGCGCGTGCAGGACGCGCGGGTGCGGCGGCTGCCGTTCCAGCAGAAGATCGGCGCCGGGCTCACGCTGGGGGAGTTCGCGGAGCAGGTCGGGCTCGGGACCGTACGCCACGTGGGCTTCACTGAATCGATCCAGATGATCGGCGACGCGATGGGCTGGACGCTCGACCGCATCACCGACGAGGTGACGCCGAAGGTGGCGGAGCGGGACGTGGCGAGCACGCTGCTGGCGGTGGGCTCCGGCCTTGTGTGCGGCATCATTCAGGAGGGGGCCGGCTACGTGAAGGGGGAGCCGCGCATCTCGCTTCGGCTCGAGGCGTATCTCGGCGCGCCCGAATCGTACGAGTCGATCCTGATCGAAGGGTCGCCGCGGATCTACTCGAAGGTCGAGGGCGGCATCCACGGCGACATCGCCACCGCGTCGATCACCGTGAACTCGATTCCAGCCGTACTCACCGCCGCGCCGGGACTGCGAACGATGCGCGACATGCGGCTGCCGTCGTTCTTCGGAGGGCGCTAGCTAGACGACCGACCTGTCCTGACAGGATTCGAACTTGTCCAAGAAGAGCGTTCCTCGAAATCCGGATCACTCGCGAAATGTCGCCGAGCATTTTCGGAAACCGGCCGTGACGGTTCGGAGAGCCCGCGGCGCTACTCGGAACCAATGTCTCGCGCTGAGCCACTGGCCGCATCGACACCTCCTCAACACGGCCCGTGCCGGTAGTCCGAACACCTTGCGAATGGCTGCGCCGGCTCCGTCGGCGCCTGACGTTTACGAAGGATGCACTGGCTCGTCCTGCGGCGACGAACCTGGAATGTGCGCCGGCCCTGTCAACGTCAAGTGGCAGATCTCACACGCATACCGATTCCCCGTGCCCAGAAGGGCGAACGTCTCCCCTCCGCATCGGGGGCACGGTAGCTCTCGTCGACGTATCTCGTCGTGGACCGATCTGGCGACGTCGGGGTTGGTCAGGTCCACATGGCGAGATGCAGTCCTCAGGGAGGCCTGCGTGAGACGCACCGCCCGTGCGATGAAGGCCGCGATCACCGTCACAATGAGCCCAAGCGCAACGTAGAAGAGAGCAAGATCACCAGGCATACCCATTGTTTCGACCGTTCGTGCCGGACTCTTCAGCCACAGGCGCATCTTCGATGATCGAAGTGCTGAGCACGGTCGGCCAGCACTACGGCGGCGCGGCGAATCCCGTCGGCACTGGCATCCCGCCCGTATAACCCAACACAGTTTGGCTCTCAGCCCCGGCACCCGCCTCGGCGTCTACGAAGTCACCGCCCAGATCGGCGAGGGGGGCATGGGCCAGGTGTTTCGCGCCCACGATACGAAGCTGAATCGAGACGTCGCCCTCAAAGTCCTCCCTGACGCGTTCGCGAGCGACACCGAACGTCTCGCACGGTTCACCGGCGAAGCCCAGACCTCGCGTCGTTGAATCACCCGAACATCGCGCACATCCACATCCACGGCCTCGAGGAGAGCGGTGGCGTACGCGCGCTCGTTGCGCGTTCGTAAACGCTACGGCGCTAGCTGCCACTTGTGGCGCACTAGCTGGCTGTGCTGACCTGCACGAGCATCCCGTCGGGATCGCGGAAGGATGGGACGCCCGGCCGCTCGGGCGGCTCGACTGTCGCACCACGCGCGGCGAGGCGCGCGACGACCGCGTCGTAGTTGAACGGCTCGGCCGAGACGCAGAAGTGATGTACACCGGGCCGCTGTCCTTCTGGTGTCTCGAGCAAGCCGATTCGGGAGCGTCCCAGTTGGAACCAGACACGGTTGGTGTCGCGCCGGGAGACCGCACCGAAGACCTTCTCGTAAAACCTGACGGACGCCTCGAGATCGGCGACGTTGAGCAGGACGTGCTCGATGCCCGTTGGACGGAACACCGGCTCCTCTTGAAGCGTGACGAGGTCGGGCGCAAAGGTCGGCGGCTCGAGGAAGCTCCAGCCGTTCTCCGGCGAGAGCTGGGTCCGGATGCCGTCAGCATCCACGATGGCCGTGTCCCGGCCGCTGGGGTAGTCGCGGTAGGCGATACCGCGCGAGTCGAGGAAGGTATGCACCCGCGCCATCTCGATGTTGCGGATGGCGACCGAGACATGGTCGGTGATGAGCGGTCCGCCCGCGGTACGCGGCCGCTCGAATGCCAGGTAGGCCGAGCCGATCTTGACGTAGTTCTTGGACGCCGCGGCGTTCTTCAGGACGGTGTTGCCGAACAGCGCGGCGAAGAAGTTCCGCGCGCGCTCTACCTCCGACACGTAGAACTCGACATGATCGACCGCATCGAACTCGAACGCCGCGGCTTGCGCTGACGGGCGCGCAGCGGCGAACACGCCGGCGCCAAGGGTGTAGATCGCCTGTCGGCGTGTCAGCCTCTGCATGCGCGTACTCTCTCACACCCGCGGAGCGACCACCGCGGAGACGCCCTTCAATCCGCGGTGAACAGCGCCGAGAGCCGATCGGAGACGAGCGTGCCTGAGGCATCGAAGACATCACGCACGTCGTAGCGTGGCAGCTCCCATCGGCGGCGAAGATCCGACGGCTTCACGATCGCGCGGACTTTCGTTGACGCACTCGCGAGCCCCAGCGCCGCCGCCACCTGCTTGGTGGCTTCGTTCCAGCTGCCGTCGATTCCGTACGGGTAGGACGCGTGGACGTCCGTCAGCCCGCAGACCTCGCGCAGATGGTCCACACAGGTGCCGAGCTCGATACGCTGTTCCTCCCCGGTGAGACGGCTCAGCACGCGATGGCTGTGGCCGTGGACGCCGATCTCGAGACCGGCATCCTGACACTGCCGGAGATCGGATGCCGACAGATACAGCTTCGAGGCGATCTCCTCGTCCTGCCCGATGAAGCGCTCGAAGAGCGTCCGCAGAACCGGGTCGAGCTCGTGGTACGGCAGGTCGAAGTTCAGCAGCCGCTTGAATCGCCGCGTCGGCTCCTCGTCATACGGATACAAGCCGAGCAGCCCGGGATGCGTGTTGGGCTCGAAGGCGACGGGCGGGCGCGACGCCAGCAGCTCCTCGAACGCTTCGCGAAATCGATCAAGCCCCAGCTTCGCCTGCAGCAGGTGGACGCGGTGCACGTTGAGAACGGTGTTCTCGAGAAGCGGGGCCGAGCAGCAGTAGACAGTGGCCGGAACGCTCCACCGCTCGAGCAGCGGAAGCGCGTGCTCGACGACGTCCTTGAAGCCGTCGTCGAAGGTGACGACCGCCACCGTCTCGGGCAGATCGGCGGCCGGGTTCATCAGCTCACCAATCGTCGTGCAGACGAAGTTCTGCGTGAGCACCCGGAGCTGCGCGTCGAGCTCTTCCGGCGTGATCGACTTCGTGCCCTTCAGCCAGCCGCCAGACGGATGGCAGTAGTGATAGCTGACGATCAAGGCGTACCGTTCGGCGATGCGCGTCGGCAGGGTGTTGAACTCGAAGTCGATGCTGCCGGGCACGACGTCGACCGCGCGAGTCCCGGTGCTCGGTAGCGCGTTCACGACCGGCCACCGCCCGGGAAGCACGTGCAGCAGGCTGTCGCCGGCATCGTCGTACATGGCCAGCACGTCGGCGCCGGGTCTGACGAGGGGCCTGAGCCGCGAGAGCGCCAGGGCCTGGTATTCGTGCGTCGAGACCAGCACGGCGTCAACCGCCGGCCAGTCCACCGCGTCGAGCGACGCCTCACGGTACACGCTCAGCTCGCCGGGCTCGCCCGGCTGATCGTCCATCGGCACGAAGGCGGCGACATCGAGCCTGGCGACCCCATCGAGGTACTCGTAGAGACATCGCGTGTGTCCGCGAGTGCCCACGATGACGACCTTCGCCCGTGTCGCCGACCAGACGGCGAGACGCTGCTCCAGCTCGTATTTCGCACGATACTCGCGGTGCCATTCGGCGATCCGGTTCTCTTCGGCCAGATACGCGTCGCGCTCCGCCGTGTCGTAGCGCGTCAGATGGCGCGCGGTGATCGCCGTCCACTCCTCGGCCAGCGTCTGCGTGCGGTCGGCCGTGAGCCGCGCGACCATCTCCGGGTTGCCGTACGGGGGGCACTCGATGAGCAGACCCTCGATGTACAGCAAATCGATCGCCGTGCCGAACACACAGATCAGCGCGTCGATTGGCGTCTCGACGATCGGCTCGCGGTTGATGTTGAGCGAGGTGTTCAGCACCATCGGGACGCCGGTCAGGCGATGAAACGCGCTGATCAGCCGGTGGTAATGGGGATTGACCGCCGGAGTGACCGTTTGTGGCCGCGTGGTGTTGTCTACGTGGGTGATCGCGGGCACGCGGGCGCGCTTGTCCTCGCGCACGTCCACGACCATCAGCATGAACGGGCTGTCGGCGTCGAGGTCGAGCCACTCGCGCGCATGCTCGGCGAGCACGCTCGGCGCGTACGGACGGTACGGCTCGCGGAACTTGACGCGCGTGTTCAGCGTGTCCTTCATGCTCGCTTCGCGGGGATCGGCCAGGATCGAACGATGGCCGAGCGCGCGCGGGCCGAACTCCGAGCCACCCTCGAACCAGCCGATCACTTTCCCCGCCGCGATATGCGGCGCGACGGCCTCGGGCTCGACGGCTCGATACGCGATGCCGTAGTGGTCGAGCATGCGCGTGATCGCCTCGCGCGCGTACGACCGTCCTGTGTACGGCGAGGTCATCGACACCGTCACCCGCGCCCGGTCAGGTCCGGCGACGTCCCGGAAGTAGCCCCAGAGCGCGAGACCCAGCGAGAGACCGGCATCCGAGCAGCCCGGCGGCACCCACACCTGCTCGAACGGCGAGCGCTGGAGCACTCGCGCGTTGGCAAGGCCGTTCAGGCCCGTACCCCCCGCGATGCACAGGTTCCGGCTGCCGGTGCGTTCGTAGGCGTACTCCGCCATGCGGACCATCTGCCGCTCGCACTCCAGCTGGACGTCGTACGCCGCGCGCGCGAAGTACGGATCGAGCACGCGCTCGCGGTCCTCACATCGGCGCACGCCCGCGGCGACAATGCGCGGGAGCGGAGGACGGCTGAAGAAGGCGCTGTAATCCGACGACATACCCTGGTCGCGCGCCGAGAACTCCAGCACCGGGCCGGGATGCGCCGCGCCGTACGGCGCCAGACCCATCGTCTTGCCGAAGCCCTTCTCCGGCCCGTACGGCAGCACCGATCCGGTGACGAGTGAGTAGAGGCGTCCGATGCCCCAGTGATCGCCCCGTTCGATCTCGTGCGCGCCATCGGCGCGGAAGTGATAGAGCGTCTGCGTGTTCAGCCGGGAGCCGAGCGAATCGACGACCAGCACCGCCGCCTCATCGAACGGCGAGGGATAGAACGCCGATGCGGCATGCCCGTCATGATGATCGACGACCCGAATGCGCTCGCGGGGATAGCGCAGGCGCAATTTGAGGTAGTCGTGTTCGAGCTTGCGGTAGCCGGGCCCGCTGTTCAACCAGCGTGGAAGCCGCGCGTAGTCGGTGTAGATGAAGTCGATCTGCTCGAGTGACTCCAGCCCGAACGCCTCGAGACAATACTGAATGCCCCTGAGCGGAAACGCGTAGGTGTGCTTCGTCCGAGTAAGGCGGTCCTCTCCGATCGACACGTATGCGATCTCGCCGCCCCCGCGTGGGACGCGAATGAGTGACGCGCTCGCTTCGTAGTTGGCAAAGTTCGGAACGCCCAGGACATACGTGTATTCCACCAATGACCTCAGCCGGTCAGTCTAGCAAATCCGAGCGCTCCGCCCGTCGCGCGAGGCGCGGACGATCGCTCGCGTAGACTAACAGGCGGTGAAGATCCTCTTCTTCGGGCGCCACTTCACGTACTTCCGCAACTTCGAGTCCGTGCTCCGGGGCCTCGCCGAACGCGGCCACCACATTCATCTGGCCGCCGACCGCGACGAGGCGGTCGGAGGACTGCAGCTCGTACAGACCCTCGCCGCCACCTACCCGAATCTCACCTACGGCGAAGCGCCCCCCCGCGCGGCGGATGACGATGCGTGGGTGGCCAGTCATCTTCGCCTCGGCCTCGACTATTTACGCTACCAGCATCGGATCTTCGATCGGGCGCTGACGTTGCGCGAGCGTTCGCGCGATCGGACGCCGGCCATCTTCGTCAGCGCGGGCCGGATCGTCCGGCGGATCGGCGAGCCGGCGCGCCGCCTCGTGGTGGCCGTGCTGCGGAAACTGGAGCGCTACGTGCCGGAGGATCCGGCGATCCGCGAATACATCGCGTCGCGCATGCCCGATGTCGTGCTCATCACGCCGCTCATCAACCTGGGCTCATCGCAGATCGAATACCAGCGGGCGGCCCGCGGGCTGGGCATTCCCAACGCGCTCTGCGTGTGGAGCTGGGATCACCTGTCGAGCAAGGCGCTGATCCGCGACTGGCCGGATCGGGTGTTCGTGTGGAACGACGTCCAGCGTCAGGAAGCGCTCGACCTCCACGGCCTTCCCGCCGAGTGTATTGTTGTCACCGGCGCGCAGTGCTTCGACCAGTGGTTCAACCGGCAGCCGTCGCGCGACCGCGCGAGCTTCTGCGCGCACGTCGGCCTGCCCGGCGACCGGCCCTTCGTCATGTACGCGTGCTCGACGCTGTTCGACCACAGTCCGCCGGAGGCGAAGCTGGTCGTCGAATGGATTCGACGCATCCGCGCCAGCCGCCTCCCGCATCTGCAGGACGTGGGCATCCTCGTGCGGCCGCATCCGTCGCGGCTCTTCGAGTGGGACAACATCGATCTCACCACGATGGGGCCGACGGTGCTCTGGGGCAGAAACCCGCTCGATCCGGTGTCGAAGGCCGACTACTTCGACTCGATGTATCACAGCGCCGTGCTCGTCGGGTTGATCACCAGCGCGTTCATCGAGGCGGGCATCGTCGGGCGCGAGGTGCACACGCTGCTCGACCCCGAATTCGAAGACAACCAGTTGGGCACCGTCCACTACCACTACCTCACGAACACCGCCGGCGGGCTGCTCACGGTCGGGAAGGGCTTCGACGATCACCTCGAGCGGCTGAGTGACACGCTCTCGCGGGAGACGAGGACGGTGGTGAAGCCGTTCGTGCAGGCGTTCGTGCGCCCGCACGGCCTGGACGTGGCGGCCACGCCACGGTTCGTGGAGCACGTCGAAGCCATGAATGGACTGAAGACCCTGACGGCCTCACCGGACGTCCTCGGATTCTTCTGGCACTGGGCGATCGGCCGCCTGCGCGCGCTGCGGCACGATCAGCGCTTCGATCGGTGGGTGCTCTCCGAGCGCGAGCAGGCGGTCAAGCTTCGCCATCGGCTGAATGCCGAGCGCAGGGCCAAAGAGCGGAGGGCCGCTCGGGAGGCGCTCGAGGCCGAGAAGGAGCGGGAGAAGGTGAGGCATGGCTAATCCGCACGCTCCCTATCACCCGATCATCTATCAAATCGACGGCGTGCTCTGGCTGAAAAGGCACTTCGAGGGCGGGTATCTCTTCCGCCGGTTGGTCGTTGTCGAAGCATGGCGCGACGAGAACGCGCCGGCCGGGTGGCGGCTGGAATACGGCCTTCAGAACGCGACCCCGAACGAGGCTGCCACTCCCGCGGACACCGTGCTCGAGGGCGACGCGCTCACGTTTGCGATCAAGGTGGACTCGCCTGCCGGCGCGAGGCCGAGTATCAGCGGGCAGCTGCGCATCGAGATGCGGCAGTGGCAGTAACATACGTTCTTCGTCTCCAGGCTGGAGGATTGATGCGGCGACGCGTTCGGACCCTGTGTTTCCTCGCCGGGCTTGCCCTTGCCGTCACCTCGTCTGCCCAGGAAGGCCATCCGCTGGTCGGCTCGTGGCACGGCGACTGGGGGCTCGGTGCCGCCGCCCGCCAGGATCTCACCGTGGTGATCGACTACACGCCCGACGGCGCCAACGTCACCGGCATCGCCAACCCTGGCTTCGATCACGCGCCGCTTCGGAACCTCACGCTGGCGATTGCCAGGCCGACCGACTGGAACGTGACGTTCGACGTGGAGTTGAAGGACAAGTCGGGAACGGTGACGCGCTATGTCGCCGCCGGAAAGCTGGACAAGATTGGATCCGATCGACGGACGCTGGCCGGCACCTGGACCGCCGGTACGGCCAAGGGCGATTTCAAGATCACGCGAGACAGGGACTATTCCCGGTAGCAGGAGGCCCGTGATGCGCATTCGCATTCTGTTGGCGCTCGGTGTCGCGGCGGCGCTGGCCGCTCCGCTCTCGGCGCACCACTCGTTCGCGGCGGAGTACGGCAGCGAGCCGGCCAATCTCAAGGGCGCGGTCACCAAGATCGAGTGGCACAACCCGCATGTCTTCTTCTACATCGACGTGAGGGACGAGGAGACCGGCAAGGTCACCAACTGGGCGCTCGAGATGGGCGCGCCGGCGGTCATTCAGCGCAACGGCTGGACGCGTACGACGATGAAGATTGGCGACATGGTGATCGTCACCGGGACCCGGGCGAAGAACGGGAAGCCGCTCGCCAACGCCCGCACGGTGATCATGGCCAGCACCGGCAAGAAGCTGGGCGCGGGCTCGAGCGAAGGGGCCATTCCGTGACCGGCTCCAGCCGCCTCGTCATCACGGCCGTCGTCGCGATCGTGCTCGCGATCGTGGTCGCGTGGCCGATGCCGTCACAGGCGCAGGCCCCCGCGCCCGCGCGCGGCGGGCAAGCGTCGCCGAAGCCGGCGGCTCCTCCGGCCGCAGAGGCTCCGCGCCTGCCGAACGGGCAGATCAACCTCGGCGCCGTTCGCGGCCAGAAGGGATTCTGGAATTCCTTCAACGGACAACTTGTCGGGCGAACGGGGAACGCGCTGCCGACCAATCTGCTGATCGAAGACGTGCCGTTCCGGCCGTGGGCCAAGGCGCTGTACGAGTACCGCCGCTTCCGCGACGGCCTGGACGATCCGCACGCGCGCTGCCAGCCGGCCGGCGGCATCCGCTTTCTCACTGCGCCGAACGGGACGGAGTTCGTGCAGCAGCCCGAGCTCAATCGGATCCTCGTCCTCGACGGTGAGAACCGCGACTGGAAGCGGATCGCGATGGAGCCGGGCCGCACGCATCCCTCCGAGGACGACTTGAACCCGAGCTACTTCGGCGATGCGATCGGCCGCTGGGACGGGGACACGCTCGTCGTCGATACGGTGGGCTTCAACGAGAAATTCTGGGCGTTCAGGAACGGGATGCCGCACACGCGCTTTCTTCACCTGGTCGAACGCTACACGCGTCTCGACATGAATCGCATCCGATACGAGTTCACGGTGGACGACAAAGGCGCGTACACGCGGCCGTGGTCCGGCGGCTGGCACATCAACTGGCAGCAAACCAACTACGACGGCTCGCCGGGCGGCGAGATCCACGAGTACTTCTGCATCGACAACGAGCGCGACTCAGAGCATCTCGAACGCTAGCGGTCTCGCGAAGGACTCAGAGCCCGTCAACCGACCAGTCGTCTTCGGGCGCCCTGCCGAGCAGCCGCTCGATGGTGCGCTCGATCCGTCCGCGGTTGGCCTCGTCCACCTCGACGAACTTCACCGCGAAGCCGTAGTTCTCCCGCATGTACAGCGTTTCGCCGAGCAGGGTGACCCAGCCTTCGCCGGGCAGCTCGATGCGCAGGTTGATGCGGCGGCCGACGGCGACCTCGTTGTGAGACTCGATGAGACACCCGCCGGTGCTGAGGTCGTGGATGCGCACCGCCACGTCCAGCGCGCCGAGGCGATAGCCGTCGAAAGGCCCGGCCAGACGCGGCGACTCGCGGCGCGAGATCGCCGGATCGGAGCTGCCGAGCTCCGCCGGCGGCCGCACACGGGGATCGAGCGAGTCGGTCACGGTGGTCACCATCGAGCAGGACCGGACAGGCGTTCGACGGTGCGCTCGATGCGCGCGCGGGTGGCCTCGTCCAGGTGGATGAATTTCACCGTCACGGTGGGGCCCTGGCGACGGAGCGCGTCGCCCTGCACCGTGATCCAGCCTTCACCGGGTAAATCAATCTGCAGCCTGATGAGGCGGCCTCTGTAGATCTCGGGCTCGACGATGCAGCCGGCGAGGCTGAGGTCGCGGACCTGCACTTGGACGTCCGAGGCGCCGAGGCGGTAGGCCTCGAAGGGGCCGGCGGCGCGCCGCGACGGGCGCGCATCCCGACGATCAGACGTGCCGGAATCAGTCATCGAGCGGGCCAGCGGATCGAGTGTGTTGGTCACGGTGGTCACGATGGAGGAGGTCCGGAGAGGCGTTCGACGGTGCGTTCGATGCGCGCCCGGGTCGGCTCGTCCAGGTGGATGAATCTCACCGCGAAGGCGCGGCCCTCGCGCTGGAGCGCGTCGCCCTGCACCGTGATCCAGCCTTCGCCGGGCAGATCAATCTGCAGCCTGATGTGGCGGCCGCGATAGATCTCCTCGTCCGGCTCGACGAGGCAGCCGGCGACGCTGAGGTCGCGGACCCGGACCTGGAGGTCCGAGGCGCCGAGGCGGTAGGCCTCGAAGGGGCCGGCGGCGCGCGGTGACTGGCGCGCGTCCTCACGATCGGGCGGGCCGGAATCAGTCATCGCGTGCGCAGGTGGATCGAGTGTGTTGGTCACGGGGGTTCATCGAGAAAGGGGACCGGAGGCGGCCGGGAAATAGAGGGCCTCGAAAAAAAGCCAGAGGGCCGTCGTCGCGCTCAGACGCCGTTCAAGCCGCCGTCGAGGGTCCAGTCCTCGCCTGGCGACACGGCGAGCAGGCGCTCGAGCGCGCGCTCGAGGCGACCGCGAATGTCCTTGTCCACGTCGACGAACTTCACCGCGAATCCGTAGTTGGCCCGCAGCCGGACGATTTCGGCCTGCACGACGAGCCGGCCCTCGCCTGGCAGGTCGAGGTGCAGGGTGATCCGACGGCCGATCTCGACGTTGAACGGGGCCTCGATGAGGCACCCGCCGAGGCTGAGATCGTGAATGCGCACGAGCATAGGGACACGTATCCACGCGGCGCGCGGCCGGAGGGGCCCGGCCACGCGCCGCGCGCTCGGAATTGCCGATTACGGCCACCGGCTGCACTCGGGGGAGCGCGTCACATCCGGTGGTCATGAGAAAGGGGAGCGATGGCGACCGAAAAATAGAGCCTTGAAAAGAAATCGGGTGATCGGGCTCAGGTGCCAGCGAGCGCGGAGGTCGGTTCCGGCGGCTCAATGCCCAACCGCTGCCGCTTCAGGTAGAGGCCCTTTCGCGACAGGCCGAGCATCGCGGCCGTGTCCTCGATGCGTCCGTGACATTTCTTGAAGGCGTACTGCAGCAAGGCCTGCTCGAGGTGTTGGACGGCCGCGGCCATCGGCTGATCCAGCCGCACGACGACCTCAGTGGGCTCGAGCACGCGCTCGGACGCCGGAATAGTCCGGCGTGACGCGGCGATTTCCGGTGAGAGATGTTCCGGCATCAGCACCGCGCCCGCTTCGGCGAGAGCCGCGAGGCGGCGCATCTCGTTGGCCAGCTGCCGTACGTTCCCCGGCCAACGATAGAGCACCAGGTACTCCATGGCGTCTTCCGACAGGCGCAGGTCCCCCTTGCCGTACTCCTGCGCGTGCTTTCGGAGGTAATGGTTTGCCAGCGTGGGGATCTCCACTCGACGCTCGCGCAGCGGCGGGAGGTGCAGCCGGACGATGTTGAGACGGTAGAAGAGGTCTTCGCGGAAGCGGCCTTGGGAGACGAGTGTTTCCAGGTCGGCGTTGGTGGCCACGAGCACGCGCACGTCGACGCGGGAGGGCTGTGTCTCACCAATCGGGTGCACCTCGTTGGATTCGAGGAAGCGCAGCAACTTGGGCTGGACTTCCAGGCTGGTGTCACCGATTTCATCGAGGAACAGCGTGCCGCCGCCGGCCCCGCGGATGACGCCCTGGAAATGATCGACGGCGCCGGTGAACGCGCCGCGACGATGGCCGAACAGCTGCGAGTCCAGCATGTCCCTCGGCGTCGAGGTGCAGTTGAAGGGCAGGAACGTGGATTTGGCGCGGGGCGAGCACGCGTGAATCGTGCGGGCGAGAACTTCCTTGCCTGTCCCTGTTTCGCCGGTGATGAGGACTGGCACGTTGGTCGCGGCGATACGACGCGCCGTGGCGAGGACGGTCTGCATCTCTTCGGCGAGGAAGATGGCGCCGCCCTGATCTTCGACTGGGTCCTCCGGCCATAGAGCGGCGCGGCGGCGCTCTTCCTCACGCGAACGTTCCAAGGCGAGGGCGGCACCGCCGATGCGGAGGATGTCGCCGAGGAGGATGGCCTTGATGGGGTCGTCGGGGACTTCACAGACTAGCGCGACTCGCTTCCCCTGAACGTCACCGAGGGGGAGAGAGCGGCTGTTCGGTTCCTGCACGATCGTCTGGGCGGTGATCGAGACTCGGGCGCTGGGAGATAGATCGCAGGACCTGATTGCGTGTAGAAGCTCGTGGCCAAGAAGTCGCGGACTGTAGGCTAAGTCGAACGCCGAAGCCAAGTGATCGATCACCACTAGCTGATCTGGTGGCTCCAGGACGACAGGCTGGTCATCTGGAGAAAGGTTCTCGAGAAGTTTCTTTGCGGTGGCGTTATTGCTAGCTTCGTGGCCACTTGCGGTAATCGCTTCGAGAGGCCCGCACTTATTGCGATGTTCTGCCCAGATACGAAAGCTGCGGGACGCGAACGGCGATGACTCCGTTCTACGGAATTGCCTCCAGACTAGACCACAAGCGTGGGCGTACTCTGCCTGATGCTCTTTGAGGCTTGTGGCACCCAATCGGCTTGCATCGACTAGCTCTCGAGAGCACTCGCTAGTGTCCCCCAAGTAACCTAGAGCGACTGCTCGCAGAGTCTTTAGGGCCGCAAGGGATAAGGTGTCGTTCACTTTAGCGAATTCGCTAAGCTGCGATTGGGCCAGACTCGCCGCAGCAGACCATTGCCCACGGCGGATGAGCAACCGGACGCTTATAGCTGCTGCACTACGGAAGCTAAAGCTCAGAAGCAAATCGTCTCGTCGGAGCAGGTCAAGTCTCTTCAAAGCATTTTCGCAACGGGTGAGATCGCCGAGCGCCAGATTCATTCGCGCGACGCTTTCGAGCGCTGCGAGTTCGACGTAGATGCTCGCTGGCGATTGAAGGAGTCTCTCAAGCAATACGCGAGCATGGTCGAAGTTGCCGCTGACGAGGGCCACGTGGGCATCATTGGTCTCGATGGCGGCGTCGGAGCTCACATGCCCGGTTATCCGAGCGAAGGTCCTAGCGTCGGAGATATGCCGGCCAAAACTATCGGCATCGCACTCGATGATCGCGACGCAGGAAGCGTTCAGCGCTACTAGCTGTTCTAGCCACACATTTGGCCGCAGCATCAGGAGACTTCGCGCAACTCTGAGATGTCGGTCGGCCTCGATTGCCCGTCCTCTCTGAGCTTCCATTAGGGCAACCGAATCGTGAAGAAAGGCCGTGACGTGCGCGTCACCGGCACTAGAAACGCACTGTCGAACATCCGCCAGTAAAGCCGTAAGGTGAGCCTCCGGACAACCTATCGCGAGTAGGCGGAAGAGGTGCGCCTGAGCCCATGCGAGCGCGTGCTTGTCACGCCCTTCCTTTGCGAGACGAATCGCGTGCCTAAATTCAGCGCTGGCGTCCTCAACGCGACCCTCTCTCTTTCGAATTAGCCCCATCACAATGTGGGACTCTGCGCGTGTAGATAGAGGAGTGTTCGGGTCGTGAAGTGAGGCGGCGAGTTCCTGCGCGATCTTGACTCGCCCTGTGTATACGCATGCGTGCGCAATCAACGAGCGGAGTTCCGGACGAAGCTGTCTTAGCCTGGGAATGTCGATGCCGGCGGTTTGCGAGATGATGGAGAAGTGGCCCTTGTCGAAGAGCTCTTGCACTCTGTCAAGGTCGAACTCCATGCCGCCTCCACAAGGTCCTTGTGAGTTTAGAGATCAGATCAGGACTTTTGATGTACCCCTGGACTTTAGCCGTAGAGCGAGGGATTCGGAGATATGTTCAAGAGCGTGCACGTGGGCAGCTGCGAAGCCTTCTTCTCTTTCAGAGTAGACCGTTAGTACGCCGGCGGCCTCGTTGGCGACGGTGACGGGACAGCTGACCGCGGATCGGAGCGTCGGGCTAAACAACTCTGCGAGAGGCCCGAGATCGAGGACGGCATCGGAGTTAGCAGCTGTTTGGCGGTTTGCTGCCGCCCATCCGGTCACACGTTCTCCGTTGCGTATGGTCAAGCCTCGAAGGAGCTGAGATGAGTCGCCAAAGACTCTCGCACAGCGGTATGAGTCCCGCTCTTGTTGGTACTCGAACCACACACACACACTGGCCGGCGTGAATTGTCTAACGAGAGCGAATGCAGCCACGATCGCTGCTTCGACTGAATCTGACTCTGTGAGCCCGTTACGGGACGCAGCGAGCGCTGCGCTCAGCGGGCCGACTCTTGTTGCGTCACGGTGACTGGGACCGTGCCCCACACGTGGCTCGTCGTTATGGAAGGTTGCCACGCTCTTTGCGAGTTGACCAGCCCTGATTGCGGCTGGTGCGATCTCGTCAAATGCGTTGATAAATACGTCGACTATCAATGGGTCGTACATAACTCCACTGCGGTCTCGAAGGATCGAGAACGCTTCGTCGTTGGTCAGACGTGGTCGATATGGTCGATCAGAAGTTAGTGCGTCAAAGCAGTCAACGACGGAGAGTATTCTGGCTCCCAAGGGGATGTCTGTCCCGGAGATTCCCGACGGGTAACCAGTCCCATTCCAGCTTTCGTGGTGGTGTCGCACGATAGGAACGACAGGGTACGGGAAGCGGATTGAGGAAAGCAAGTCAGCGCCGATGTCCGCATGACGCTTCATCGTGTCGAACTCTGCCGTCGTCAACTTTCCAGGCTTATTTAGGATGCGCTCTGGAATTGCTAGCTTCCCCATGTCGTGAAGCAGGGCAGCTGTCTCGATTGCCCGAAGTTGGCTCCCTTCGCGAACACCGAGGCGAGCGGCGAGTTCAACAGCGAATGTCTGAACGCGGCGAATGTGGCCGTGCGTGATCTGATCTTTGGCGTCGACCGCCATCGCGAGCGTCTCAATGGTTGAGAGATACAGGTCGTTGACTTGGGCGATATGCCGTTGCGCATCGGCCAAGCGGGCTAGGGAAGTTCGATAGGTTAAGTACGTGATGATAAGTAGTGGAAGGATGATGCCAACGGTATTGATGTCGACCGAGCGTGTGTGTGAGACGAGCAGTGCCGCGACTGAGACGCCTCCGAAATAGTTAAGGCTAAGCCATGGAAAGTTGTCCCACCACAGTGCGATGACACTTGCGTCCTTCTCGAAGCTGAGCGCAAACGCGACGAGCCAACTGTTGATTAAGAAGTACAGCGCTGCAAGCGCAAAGAGGGGTCCAACCAGTTGCGAAAGTGCGAGAACTTGGCCCGGTGTGGCATTCGCAAGCCAGAAGAAGACTTGAGAGGCGATCCAGATCGATAGGGCGACACTAGCCAGATTGAACAGCGAGCGCAACAACGACCGATGCTCTGGGCGCATCCAGAGCGTAGCTACGATCGAATCGATAGCGACTATTACTGTTGCTACAGACGGCCCGAAGACAAGTACGGATGCGAAGACGAAAGCGTCCGAGACCGAGATGCGGGCCAGTAATCCTGGAATCTTGACAGTAAACGAACCTGTCAGGAGCGTGAGTGCCGCGAGCACCACCCAGTCATTCCAGACATCCCTGGCATAGACCTCCCTCGCCGACAGGATCGCAATACTCGACCCTGCGAGGATGACCGCGCCAAGGTACAACTGGCCGAAGCGGGAGCGAGGAAAGCCTTTGTTCATCGCGCGGCAGGTAGCCCTGCCGAGCGTTATATCGGCTTACTCTCCCCAGATAATTAGCGTGTGCATGGTTTTACTCCTTCCAGTAGTCGGCCTAAAGTATTTAAAGTCATTCAGTTATGGCTGATCTAGTCCCCCCAGAGGATGTTCTCTGCATTCCCCCAAAGGATGTTTTCTGCATTCCCCCAGAGGATGTTCTCTGCATTCCCCCAAAGGATGTTTTCTGCGTTCCCCCAGAGGATGTTCTCTGCGTTCCCCCAGAGGATGTTCTCCGCGTTGCCCCAGAGGATGTTCTCCGCGTTCCCCCAGAGGATGTTCTCCGCGTTGCCCCAGAGGATATTGTCCGCATTGCCCCAGAGGATGTTCTCTGCATTGCCCCAGAGGATGTTCTCCGCGTTGCCCCAGAGAATGTTCTCAGCGTTGCCCCATAGGATGTTGTTGGCGTTCCCCCAGAGGATGTTCTCCGCGTTGCCCCACAGAATCTTCTTACCGTCGTCTGACGTGAAACTTGGCCGGGCAGCAAAAACCAGCTGGCCCGGGGCTTGGGTCTCGCCGGCGATACTTGGAGCTAGCGCTGGACGGGGCATTGACAGCGCCGCAAGTACGTTTAGCTTGCCGCTCCCACTGGAAAGAATCCCGGCGTTTGAAAACTCCGAGGAATACTGCAGGAGTATCCGTACCGGCAGTGGACCGAGATGGCTTTGGCGGTCAAGTAACAGACCGACTGCGCCAGAGACGACAGCAGCCGACATGCTGGTTCCAGATAGCTGCAAGCGAGAGTGCATTCCAGAGCCAGTTACCAACTCCGGATGTTCACGGACAATGGTCGAACCAGGAGCAGCTAGGCTCATTATTCTGCTTCCCGGCGCAACCAGATCTGGCTTGACTAGACGATCGAAAATTGTGGGACCCTTCGAGCTGTAGGTCGCCACTTCGTCGTCAGAGCGCCAAGGGGTCCCCTTCGTGTCCAGGGCGCCAACAGTGATCGCAAACGGTGAGATACCAGGCGTGGTGATGCCGCCATAGATGGAGCGTCCGTCAGCAGTCTTTCCGAAGTTGCCTGCGGACGCGACGACTACGATTCCTGCCCGATAGGCACGTTCCACTGCCTGGCAGAGTGGATCGTCACGCCAACCTTGATGTGACGCCCCACCAAGCGACATGTTGATCACGCGGATGTTGTAGCGCCGGCTGTTCTTCACCGCCCAGTCGATCGCCTCGATCACGTCGCCGGCCACGCCCTTGCCCTTCGCGTCCAGCACCTTCAGGCTGATGATGTTCGCCCCCGGCGCCACGCCACGCGTGTCGTCGAACCGGTTCGCGCCCGACGCCGCGATGATGCCGGCCACGTGCGTCCCGTGCCCGTTCAGATCGATGCCCGGGCCGCGATCGTCCGTGAAGTCCTTGCTGGCGATGATCCGCCCGCGGAACTCCGGCATGTACGCCACGCCGGAATCGATCACCGCCACGCCGATGCCATTCCCCGTCAGCGCCTGAATGCCCGGCGCCCAGCCGCCGGCCTGCACCAGGTCGGCGCCAATCGTCTGATTGGTCACCGCCATGTGCGCTTCAACGATGTGATTGGTGGTGAGCTGATCGACCTCGGCATCGTCGGCCACGCCGGCCAGCGCGCCCGCCGGCACGTTGAGCACCGCGCCCGTGTCGAGCAGCTTGTGGATCCGAAGGCCATGCCGCGCCGCGATGCGCGCGATGCGAGCCGGCGATCCGGTCACAATCACGCTCGTGGCGTTGGTGTCTCCCGCGGTCAACCGTTGTTCCAGGTCGCGCGACACACGCGCGCGCCGCCGGGACTGGGCGTCCGCTTCACTCGTCGTCGCGATGTGCACGCCCGCGATGAGGACGCTGCAGAGCGTCAGGCGAAGAGCGTGAGACGCGAGGAGACGTGACAAGGTCGGCATTGGCGTAACCTTCCGGGGGGACGGTTGTTGTCAGTTGCCTGTAACCGAGCGAACCGCGAACGACGCGGCCGGCGTGTCCGAAGACGGGATCACCTGGGGTCTGGCCCCAGGCTCGTAAATCGATTCCATGAGAACGCGCTGGGATCCGCCAAGCGTGCGCATCGTCTGGAGACGGCCATCGCGAATGCGGTTGTAGATCGTCCTGCGGGAGACGTTGAGGAGCAGCGCTGCCTGGTCGATCGACACGCTGCGTCCGAGCCGGTGTTCGATGGTCTGCGATTCAATGTGAAGTGTGGCCGCCATATGACTCCTAATCCCCACCCGTTCTGGCGACTACATATTGCGGAGGCAGTGCCAACCTAGGGACTTGGGTGTATACCTGCTCTCAACTCGATGATGCGATTAGGGTTCGGTCTCCGTACTGAGGCATTGTCTTGGCGCAGCCGATACCTCGTCGCAGGCAGGGTCTTGGCCGTACACTCGCGCTTCAAGGCTTGCACGCAAAATCTGCGTACTTAACGTGTTGAAATTTCCACACAAACTTTCGCGGACAAGAAATTGGCCGGGGTAGCCAAGATTGATCCACTCACCGCTCCGTTTCCTCGGCGTCGCCGTCAGTCTCAGCCTGCTCGTGGGCGGTGGACTGTTCTGGCGGGGCTGTCTTTCCGGCGCGCCGGAGTCGAGCACCGCGTCGCAGCCGCCCCGCCGCGGCGGTCAACTCGTTGCCTCCACCAGGGGCGTACCGCGGTCGTTCAATCGGCTCGTGGCCGGCGACCAGACCTCCGACATGATCAGCACCTTCATGCAGGGCCGGCTGGTGCGGGTCAACCGGTCAACTTTTGAGCTCGAGCCCTGGCTCGCCGAAACGTGGGAATCGAGTGCGGACGGCCGCACCCACACGCTGCACCTCCGACCGGGGGTGACCTGGTCGGACGGGGCGCCGTTCACGTCGGCCGACGTGCTGTTTTCGGTGCAGGCCGTCTACGACCCGAAGGTCAAGAGCGTGGTGGCCAGCAGCCTGATGGTGGGGGGGCAGCCAATCAGAGCGGCGGCCCCGGATGCCGCCACCGTCGTTCTTACCTACGCCGCGCCCTCGGGCCCGGGCGTGCGGCTGCTCGATATGCTGCCCGTCCTGCCCAAACACAAGCTCGAGGCGGCCCTGACGGCGGGCACCCTGGCCAAGGCGTGGGATACCGCCACGCCGCCGGGAGACATCGTCGGAACCGGCCCGTTTCTCTTGCGTGAGTACCGGCCGGGTGAGCGCATGGTGTTCGACCGCAATCCCCGGTACTGGCGTAAGGCGCCGGACGGGGGCGCCTTGCCGTATCTCGATCGCCTGGTGCTCGAGATGGTGCCCGACCAGAACGCCGAGCTCCTGCGGCTGCAGGCCGGCACCACGGACCTCACGCACAGCGAGCTGCGCCCGGACGACTACGTGCCGATCCGTCGTGCCGAGGAAGAGGGCAACGTCACGCTGATCGAGCTTGGGGTCGGGCCCGATGCCGATGCCTTCTGGTTCTGCCTCAAGCCGGAGATCAAGAAGACGGACCCCCGCTTCGCCTTCGTGCAGAAGCCCGAGTTTCGACGGGCGATCTCACATGCCGTGGACCGTGAGGAGTTCGCGCAGACAGTCTTCCTTGGCGAGGCGGTCCCGATCTGGGGGCCGGTCACGCCCGGCAACCGTTTGTGGTTCTCGCCCAACGTGCCGCGCTCTCCCTACGATCTGGCCCGCGCCCGCGAGCTGCTCAAGGGCATCGGCCTCGAGGATCGCAACGGCAACATGGTGGTCGAGGATGCGGCGGGCACCGAGGCCCGCTTCACGGTGATCACCCAGCAGGGGATCGGCTATTACGAGCGCGGCACGACCGTGCTGCGCGAGCAGGCCGCCAAGATTGGCATCGCGCTCGACGTGGTGCCGCTCGAGATCAGCACGATGATCGACCGCATGCTGAAGTGTCAGTACGATGCGATCTACATGCGACCGCTGGCAACCGATCTGGACCCGGCGGGCAACCTCGATTTCTGGCTGAGTTCAGGGTCTTCGCACTTCTGGAATCTGGACCAGAAGGCGCCGGCCACCGAATGGGAAAAGCGCATCGATACGCTGATGCTCGAGCAGGCCGCCACACTCGACATCGAGCGCCGGCGAACCATCTTCAACGACGTGCAGCGCATCCTCGCCGAGAACGCGCCGGCGTTGTACTTCGCCGCGCCACGCCTGTACTATGCGCACAGCCGGCGCACGGTGGGCGTGGTGCCATCCGTGATGCGGCCGCCCGTCCTGTGGAATGCCGATTCGTTGAGCGTGACCGCCCCGTGACGTCGTTGGCCTGATGGCGCGCTTCCTGATTCGCCGGCTGGCCTTCTCGATCGTCCTGCTCGTCTGCACTTCGTCCGCGGCGCTGCTGCTCACCAGGCTGGCGCCGGGCGACGTGACCGCGCAGCTCGGTCCGTTCGCGTCGCGCGCCGAGGTCGAGAACACGCGCGCGCGGTTCGATCTCGATCGTAGTCCGGTGGGGCAGTGGGGGCTGTGGGTCTCGCGTGCCGTCCGGTTCGACTTCGGCGACTCCTTTCTCCATAACCGGCCCGTCGGCCCGCTGGTGATCCGCGCCGCGGCGAACACGGCGATACTCGCCGCCGTGGCCCTCGCCATCGCCACGCTGGTCGGGATCTCGCTCGGCGTCTTCACCGGCAGCCGGCGTGGCGGCTGGCTCTCCTCGCTCGTGCGGGGCATCTCGATCGTCTGTATTTCCCTGCCCCCGCTCCTGACGTCGCTCGTCCTCGTCTTCATCGCCGCCCGAACCCGGTGGTTGCCCACTGGCGGGATGTCCTCGTCCAGCGCGCTCGATCTCTCGTGGGCCGGATGGATCGCCGACGTCGCCTGGCATGTGCCGCTGCCCGCGCTGGCGCTCGCGTTGCCGATTGCCGCGATGTTCGAGCGGCTCCAGGGCCAGTCCATGTCGGAGGCGGTGCGTCAGCCGTTCCTGCTGGCTGCGATCGCGCGCGGTGTTCCGCGCAGTGGCCTCATCTGGCGGCACGCCTGGCCGGTGTCGATCCGGCCGATTTGCGCCGTCTATGGCCTGGTCATCGGCGCCCTTCTCTCAGGATCCTTCATCGTCGAATACGTGACGGCCTGGCCGGGCATCGGCCTGCTGATGTACGAGGCGCTGCGCGCGCGCGACGTGTATCTCGTGGCCGCGTGTGCGGCGATGGGTGCGTGCTTCCTCGGGCTCGGCACGCTGGCCGGCGATCTGCTCCTGGCCGCCGCCGATCCCCGCATCCGCGAAGGACAGGACGCGTGAGGCGCACGGGGATGGTGCTCCTCGGGGTCATCGTGCTCGCCGCCCTCGGCGCGCCGTGGCTGTCGCCGAATCCTCCCAACCGGCGCTTCAACGATCTCCTGTACGCGCCGCCCACGCGCATTCACGTCTTTGATGAGGGGCTCTCGGCGCCACACGTGCACGCCTGGCGTCTGGTCAGCCGGCTGGAGCGCCGCTTCGACGAGGATCGCTCAACCAGTGCGCCGCTGCAATGGTTCACGGCGGGCGCGCTCGTATCCGCCCAGCCCGATCGGGGTGCGCCGCTGCTGCTGCTCGGCGCCGATGGGTACGGCAGGGACATCTTTTCGCGATTGCTTCACGGCGCGCGATCGACGCTCGCGCTCGCCGCACTGGCTACGCTCGCGGCCACGCTGCTCGGAGCGCTCATCGGCGGCGTGTCGGGATACGCCGGAGGATGGGTGGACGGTGTGCTCTCGCGATTCTCCGAGTTCGTCCTGGTGCTCCCGGCTATCTACGTTGCGCTCGCGCTCCGTGCGGTGATGCCTCTCGTGCTCCCAGCATCGACGGTGTTCGTGCTCCTGGCCGCGATCTTCACGTTGCTCGGCTGGCCGATGGTCGCTCGCGGCGTGCGCGCCATCGTTCTCGCGGAGCGCGAGCGAGAGTATGCGGTCGCCGCGCGGGCGGCGGGCGCCAGCAACGCCCGGCTCCTGACCCGTCACCTGATGCCGGCCGCGGGCGGCTACGTGCGCACGCAGGCCACGTTGCTCCTTCCGGCCTTCATCCTGGCCGAGGCCACGCTGTCCTATGTAGGTCTTGGATTTCCCGATACGACGCCGACGTGGGGCACGATGCTGCAGGATGCGTCGAACGTCGCCATGCTTGGCGACGCGCCGTGGACGCTGGCGCCCGCGGCCGCGATCTTCGCGGTCGTGCTCGGCGTCAACCTGCTGGTGCAGAGCACGGGCCGCGCGCCTGTACAATTGGAGCCATGAAACCGTTCGCCGGCATCTTCACGCCCATCTCCACACCCTTCCGCGACGATGGCACGGTGGACGAAGGCGGGCTGAAGAACAACGTCGCACGGTGGATGACCTCGTCCCTGACCGGGCTCGTCGTGCTCGGATCGAACGGGGAAGCGGCGCAGCTCGAGGATGCCGAAGCCGATCGCATTGTCGGGATCGTTCGCGAGGGCGTGCCATCCACCCGACCGCTGATCGCAGGCACCGGCCGCGAGTCAACCATGGCCACGATTGCCGCGACTCGTCGCGCGGCGGCCGCGGGCGTTGACGCCGTCCTCGTCCGCACACCGTCCTTCTTCAAGCCGCAGATGACCACGGACGCTTTCGTCCGCCACTACACCGATGTGGCCGATGCCGCGCCCGTTCCCGTGCTCCTGTACAACGTGTCGATCTACACCGGCGTCAATCTCCTGCCCGATGCGGTCGAACGGCTGTCCTCGCACCCGAACATCGTCGGCATCAAGGAGTCCGGCGGAGACATCGGACAGATTGCAGAGTACGTCTCGCGCACGCCTGAGAACTTCACCGTGCTGGCCGGCTCGGCGACCACGCTCGTGCATGCGCTCTTCGCCGGGTGCGACGGCGCCATCCTGGCTCTGGCCTCGCTCGTGCCGGACGAGTGCGCGCGGATGGTGACGCTGGTCCGCGAGCAGCGTCTCGATGAGGCGCGGGCCCTGCAGCGCCGGCTCATGCCCCTCGCGCGCTCGGTGGGCAGCAGCTACGGCGTGCCCGGTCTCAAGGCCGCGCTAGAATTGATCGGATATGCCGGTGGCGCTCCTCGGCCACCGCTTCGCCCCGTGACGTCACAGATCGTCGATATCATTCGTGGCCAGCTCGATGAGATCGGTGCATTGCCAGGCGCGGGGGCCACACGCGCAGGCTAGACTTGTCGCGCCGAAGCCTGACGAAGGCGGAAGCCCGCGCTCTACATCGACTGATATACACACACGCTGACTGATACCCATGCCACTACCTTCGACTGAACGCATCCTGCTCGGCCCCGGCCCCAGCCTCATTGCCCCGCGCGTGATGCGCGCGATGGCCGCGCCAGTCCTCAGCCACCTCGATCCGGATTTCGTTCCTCTCCTGGACGATGTCCGGGCATCGCTGCAGCGCGTGTTCCGCGCCGACAGCAAGGCGCTGACGATCGCCACGTCCGGCACCGGCACGTCGGCGATGGAAGCCGCGGTGGCCAACGCCGTGGCCGATGGCACGCGCGGTGTGGTGATCGTCACCGGCTACTTCGGCGATCGGCTCGCGCAGATCTTCGAGCGTTACGGCGCCCGCGTGCGCCGCATCGACGTCGAGTGGGGGCGCGCGGTTGACCCGCAGCGGCTGCGAGACGAGTTGACGAAGGAAGGCGCCGACGTCGTCGGCTTCGTGCACGCCGAGACGTCAACCGGCGTGAGAAACCCGGTCAAAGAGCTGGCCGCCATTGCGCGCGAGAAGGGCGCCCTGACGATCGTCGACATGGTGACGTCGCTCGGCGGGCATGAAGTCGATCTGGCCGGCTGGGGCGTCGACATCGCGTACTCGTGCACGCAGAAGTGCATCGGCGCGCCGTCGGGACTCGCCCCGATTGCCGTGTCGGGCGCCGCGCGCGAGCGCCTCGTGAAATGCCGCAGCTTCTATCTGGATCTGAAACTGCTCGAGGACTACTGGGTCGGCCGGAAGTATCACCACACGATGTCGACGACGCTGATATACGCGCTTCGCGAAGCGTTGCTGATGGTCGAAGAGGAAGGCCTTCCGGCGCGTCAGGCCCGGCACGAACGGAATCACCGCGCGCTCGCCGCCGGCGTGGAGGCGATGGGGTTGTCGCTGCTGCCGCCCGACGGCGAGCGTCTGTGGACGCTCAACACGATTCGGACGCCGGCCGGGCTCGACGAAGCCGCCGTCCGCAAGACGCTGCTGACGACCTACAACATCGAGGTTGGGGCGGGGCTCGGACCGCTGGCTGGAAAGATCTGGCGTGTGGGCCTGATGGGCGCGAGCTCCACGCCGCAAACGCTCTTGCAGTTTTTCGCCGCGCTCGAAGGTGCGCTTGTCAGCCAGGGCCATCGCGTGCCGGAGGGTGCCGGAGTCGCGGCGGCGAATGCGGCGCTGCGGCCGGCGATGGCCAGCGCCTAGGGAGTCCGTGAGGTGGTCCGATCCGCAGCGGGCCGACGACCAGGAGGCAACGTGCGCCGGCTACGGCCCGCGATCCTCTTGTCCGCCGTGCTCCTGGCGCTTGTCGTCGCCTGTGCCACGAACCCCGTGACCGGCAGGCGCGAGTTCACGCTGATGAGCGAGTCCCAGGAGATCGCCATGGGCCAGGAGTCCGACGCCCAGGTCAAGGCGGAGATGGGCCTCTACAACGACCCGGCACTGGCGAAGTACGTCAGCGACATCGGCCTGCGCCTGGCCAAGCTGTCTGAACGGCCGAACCTGCCGTGGCATTTCACCGTCGTCGATCAGCCGGCGATCAACGCGTTTGCACTGCCAGGCGGATTCATCTACATCACGCGCGGGATCTTGCCGTTCCTCGACACCGAGGCGGAGCTGGCCGGCGTGCTCGGCCATGAGATCGGCCACGTGACGGCACGGCATTCCGCGCGGCAGTACACGCGCACGATCGGTGGCGTGCTCGGGCTTACCGCCCTTGGCGTTTTCGTGCCCGCGGCCCGGCCGTTCGGGCAGATCTCGGAGCAGGCGCTTGGTTTGTTGTTCCTGAAGTACGGGCGCGCCGACGAACTGCAGGCGGACCAGCTTGGTGCCGGATACGAGGCACGGGGCGGCTGGGATCCGGCCGGCGTGCCCGGGATGCTGTCAACGTTGGGCCGTCTCGATGAAGCCGCGGGCGATCGCAAGGGTGTCCCGAACTGGCTGTCCACGCATCCCGATCCGCTCTCGCGTGTGTCCGAGATCGCGCCGACGGTGACGAAGCTCAAGACCGGCCGCAACGACTTCGTGACCAACCGCGACGCCCTGTCGCAGCGGATCGACGGCCTGGTCTTCGGCGACAATCCCGAACAAGGCATCACGCGCGGCTCGACCTTCCTTCACCCGCCTCTCCGATTCCGCATCGACTTTCCATCGAAGTGGGACGTTGCCAACAGCCCTCAACAGGTCGTCGCGAAAGCGCCGGAGGCCGACGTCTTCATGCTGCTGCAGATCGTGACCAAGCCACAGGGCCGTACGGTGCAGGAGGTTGCGTTGAGCAGCATGCAGATGGCCGGCTTTCGCGCCGTGCAGGGCGAACGCGCCACCATCAACGGGCTCGACGCCTTCATCGGCGTGTATCAGGGACAGATCGAGGGGATGGGCGAGGTCGCCAGCCGTGCCGCACACATCGCGCACGGCAGCGCGATCTATCTGATTGCGGGACTGGTGGCGCCGGCGCTGTTCGATCGATCCGATGCGGCCTTCGTGAGCAGCATCCGGACCTTCCGGCCGCTCAGCGCGGCCGAGGCGGAAGCGATTCATCCCAACCGCATTGATTTCCATGTCGTCCGCGCCGGCGATACGTGGGCGTCGCTCGCGGAACGGTCGGCCGGCGCGATCACGGCGACCACGGTGGCGGTGATGAACCACGCGGCGCCGGGCTCGCAGCCACAGCCGGGCACGCGGATCAAGATCGTCGTGGGAGGTTGAACGGCATTGGCGTTGTGTGAGCCTGGACTCGTGAGTTGTTGAAGATTCGTTCGGCTCTCCGTGTCGCCGCGGGCATCGGCGCGGCGGCGTTCGGTGTGCTGTCGTACACCTATCTCACGCTTCCTGACGTCCGGCCGCTGGCCACCAGGAATCCTGCGTCGACGGCGTTCATGGAGCTCCGTGAACGAGAAGCCGCAGCCGCCGGGCGCCCCGTCCGTCGAGTCCAGCGCTGGGTTCCCTACACGCGGATCTCTCAGCAGCTCAAGCGGGCGGTGATCGTCGCTGAGGACGGCGCGTTCTTCGAGCACGACGGGATCGACCTGGAGCAGATCAAGCAGTCGATTCAAACCAGCATCGAGCGCGGCCGGCCGATTCGTGGCGCGAGCACGATTACGCAGCAGCTCGCGAAGAACTTGTATCTGTCGCCGTCGCGCGATCCGCTGCGTAAGCTTCGCGAGCTGATCATCACGCGGCGGCTCGAGGTCGCGCTGCAGAAGGCGCGCATTCTCGAGATCTACCTGAACGTGATCGAGTGGGGAGACCAGGTGTGGGGCGCGGAAGCGGCGGCGCGGACTTACTTCGGTGTGCCGGCATCGGCGCTCTCGAGAGAGCAGTCCGCCCTTCTCGCTGGCGCGATTATCAATCCGCGGCTCTACAGCCCGGCCCGCCCGCCGGGGCGGTTGCGGCGGCGCCAGCAACTCATCCTGGCGCGCATGGGCAGTGTGGAGCCGCCGGCGCCGGTCCGCGTCGCGGTGCCAACCGTCGAGCCAGAAATGTCAGCGGACCCAATGCCGCCAAGTGCGCCTGACGAGGCAACCAGTCCAGCGCCCGAGGGGGAAGATTCGGTTCCCGAGCCCGAATCGACCGCCCCGCCGCTTCAGGAGTAATTCTGTGCATGGCTCAGTTGAAGTTTGTATGGGGAAATGCCGAGATTGTGCATGACACGGCATGATCAACTACACGGAGCGCATCGAGCAGCTCATGGCGGACATTGTTTCGCGGGTGCCGACGCTCTCTTTTCTCGACATGTCACGGGTTCTGGTCTTCGCCCGCGCCGGCCGGGCCGACGCTGAGGGGCCGTACGCCACCTGCCACTGCGTCTCTCTTCCCGCAAGCGACCCTGGCTATTACTACTGGCGTGATCGAAACACCGGTGTGCTCACGCGCCGCTCGGAGTGGTTCGTCACCAAGTCACCCATCGTCACGGTAGAGAACGACCGCATCGACTACATGGTGTCGTTCGCGTTGCCACGCTTCTGCGAACAGCCGCTGGCGAGCACGCGGAAGCAGGCCCACTACGCGGGCTACCCGGACTGGATCACCAAGCTCGACACGATCGTGCACGAGCTCTACCACATCGACCCTGAGCGGCCCGGCATCCGCCGAATGGAGCGCGCGGATGGCACCTGCTCCGCCAACTGCCACGGCCAGCGGTTCTTCGAGGACGTGGTGGAGATGGCGAAGCGGTATATCGCCAGCCATCCGGATCCCGATGTCTACCAGTTTCTCCAATACGACTTCGCCGAGCTCACCGCGCGGTACGGCGGTGTGGTCGGCACGGCCTTCCGATCGTTTCCGTCCTACCCGCAGCGCTACGCCGAAGTGCTGAACCCACAGCCTGACGTCGTCGGGCATCCCGACTGCCCCGTGGAGCCGGTCAAGATGACTCGCAATGCCACGACCTTCACTGAAGACGATCTGACGGTTCGCGAATTCCTGCCGCACACCTCACGCCAGCTCGTTCGCAAGGGCGCGTTCCGCGCCGCGTAGTCCGTCGCGGCAGACTCCGCCGAAGTCATCCGGCGCCGCTGTCGCAACAACTGCACACCTGGATGATCTTCGTGGCGTGGCTCCGCACTCTTTCGCGGCCGGACTTCGTTGCAGATTCCTCACGTCAGAGGTGCCGCCTGCATCGCAAGAACAGCGCCGTCAGCGTCGAGCCACGCTGTTTCTGTTCAGATTTCCGCGCGGCACACCCCTCGCTTCAGTTCGTGAGCACGGATGGCGACGATGCTACGATTGACGACGGGACGGAGGAGGGTGTCAATCGACAGTCTCCCTGAGCTGGCGAACTTCGCCGTAGGGTCGCTGCTCTTCGGTCAATTCCTTGGCGACCGGCCCTTCTCGTGGGGACTGGCCATCGGCAGCGTCGCGGTGTGGGCGGCACTCATGGGACTCACCTTTTTCTTCGTCGCGGCGGAGGACGCATGACGTTCTTTTTTGTCGTGATGGGCGGCATTATTCTGATCGTCTCGACTATCGCTCTGCTCGACTGGTACGGCCGCAGGAAAGACGGGAAGTCCGGGCCGCGCGCAGCTTGATGATTACTCGACTCTCCGAGCGCCGACCCATCTCTCCGACCAGTAGCCGCTCGTATAGCGCTCGACTCGCACGACACCGCGTGAGCTCGGGGCGTGCACGAACTCGCCTCCCCCCAACGCGATTCCCACATGTGACGGCCCGCGACTGACCGTGTGAAAGAAGACGAGGTCCCCAGGTCGCACCTCGTCGGAGTCGATCTTCCGGCCGACGTCGTATTGCTCGCGGACTTCGCGCGGCAGCGACGTGCCGTGCTGAGCGAATACCCACTGGACGAGTCCGCTGCAGTCGAAGCCCTGTGACGGCTCACTCCCACCATTGAGGTACTGAGTCCCGCGAAGCGTCAGCGCCGTGCTGACGACGGCGCTCACGATCGCGTCTGGAGTCGCACTCTCGGCTGTGGCCGGCACGTTGGAGGAGGTCGGAGGCAGTGCCGCGCCGGGGAACGGTCGCGGTACGCTGCCGGTCGTCGCACACGCCGCGCTGCCCGCGATCACGGACAGGAGAATCAGCCGGGCCGATGCCCTCAGCACGCGGTGGTCGTTCACTCTCACTCTGACTATTCTATCGGCGTAACATGCTGTGCCGCATAGGCTTCAAGGTGTAGTTGCCTTGACAGCACAGGCGCCGTCCGGGCATCATGACTGCACAGGAATGGAGCAGGCACTCCTTCTAAACGCCTCGTACGAGCCTCTCAAGGTCGTTCACTGGCAGAAGGCGATTACGCTCTGGTGCCAGGGAAAGGTAGAGGTGATCGCGGTCCACGACCGCGAGATAAGGGCGGTGTCTGTCAGCTTCAAACTGCCATCCGTCATCCGCCTCCTCCGCTTCGTCAGAATCAAACGCAGGTTCGATTACGTCCCGTTCTCGCGGGCGAACATCTACGCGCGGGACCATCACACCTGCCAGTACTGTCACGAGAAGCTCCCGACCCCCGAGCTCACCTTCGATCACGTGGTGCCGGTGGCCCACGGCGGGCGCAAGGACTGGGAGAACATCGTCACCTGCTGCGTCGAGTGCAATCGGCTGAAGGGCGGCCGTACGCCTGCTGAGGCAGGCATGCGTCTGTTGAAGGCGCCACGCCGGCCCGATTCCGCACCGGCTATCCGCATCACGTTCGAGTTGCACTCTGCTCCTGAGAGCTGGCGCGACTACCTGTACTGGAACCTGTCTCTCGACGAAAGCTGACGAAGTGTAAAGTGTAAGGCGCCGAGTAACTTCAAACTTACTTCGCACTTTACACTTCCCACTTAGTCGATGTCCCCCCGTCCTGCCATCTCCTCCGTGTCCCCGCTTCGCGCCGTCGAGGGCGGTCGCGTCACGCTGCGGGGACGCGGGTTTCCTGTCGACCGCATCCCTGAGATCAGCGTCGGCGATCAGCCGGCACGAGTGCTGTTCGCGTCGAGCGCGCGAATTGTCATCGCCCTGCCTTCCGATCTCGACAGCGGCCCGAGGCCAATCCGTATCGAAGACGTGGCCGGTGAAACGGTCTACGTCTCGGTCGGCGGCGCCTGGGCAACGGGACTGCACCAGGTCGACAGCCCGGTCTTCGATGCAAGAGGGAATCTGTTTGTCACCTACAGCGGCTCGCGTGGCCAGGAGGCGCCGGTTTCGATCTTCCGTGTGACTCGCGAGGGGACGCGCGAGCCGTTCGTGTCGGGGATCGTGAACGCCACCTCGATGGCGCTCGGACCCGATGGCCGGCTCTACGTGTCGAGCCGCTTCGAGGGCGCGGTCTATCGGGTCAACGCAGATGGCTCCCACGAGCGGGTGGCGTCCGATCTCGGCGTCGCATGCGGCCTCGCGTTCGATGCGGACGGGTCGCTGTATGTGGGAGACCGGTCCGGGACGATCTTCCGCATTCGCGACGGCCAGCCGCAACCGTTTGCCACGTTGCCCGGCAGCGTCGCCGCATTTCACCTGGCCATGAGCCCGAGTGGAGACCTCTTTGTCAGCGCGCCCACGCTCGCGTCCTACGACCACGTGTACCGCATCGGGCGCGACGGGAGCGTGCGCTCGCTGCTGACGCCGTTTGGCCGCCCGCAAGGGTTGGCGTTTTCGCCCGATGGAGGCGTGCTGCACGTGATCGACGCCCTGGCTGGTAGCGGCGGGCTGTATCGACTGCCCGATCTCGACGGCGAGCCGGAGCTGGTCGCGTCGGGTACCGGGTTCGTCGGCGTCGCGTTTGGACCGGGCGGCGAGCTGGCGGTGACCTCGAACGAAACCGCCTATCGGTTTGAGTAGGGGCGACGCATGCGTCGCCCCTACGTGAGCAGCACCAGGCCCGCGAGGACGGCGGCGTATCCGGTCACGAAGTAGCCGGCGAGAATGACGAAGCGGATGCGCCGCCGCGAGAGCCGCCACGCCGCGAACGGATGCACGCAGACGGCCAGTGATTTCCCAATCAGGACCTCACGACGACTGGGAGGCCGGACGATTTGTTGAGCCGCCATCGAGGCCGTGCAGGAGCAAGAGCACGGCCAAACGCCCGCGACCCTCCGCATGCAGCTTCCGTCCACACATCCGAATAAAGGGACTCGAGACGACGGCCCTTATCTGCCCATCGCCGGACATCCGGGTTAGAGTTACCGACCAGCATGTCCCAGCTCTTCGCCCGTAAGGCCATTGCCGACCTGCAGCCCATCGAGGGCGTCAACTCCCTCAAGCGCGTCCTGAGCGCCGGCGACCTGGTCATGCTCGCCATCGGCGCCGTGATCGGCGCGGGGATCTTCTCCTCAATCGGAACCGCGGCGGCCGGTGAGATCCGGCCCGATGGCTTCGTCGTCCGCGCCGGCGCGGGCCCGGCGCTCGTGCTGTCGTTCATGCTCCTTGGCGTGGTGTGCGGCCTCGCCGCACTCTGCTACGCCGAGCTGGCCTCGATGATTCCGCAGGCGGGGAGCGCCTACGCGTACTCGTACGCGACGCTCGGCGAGCTGGTTGCCTGGATCATCGGCTGGGATCTGATCCTCGAGTACGCCGTGGGCAACATCGCCGTCGCCGTTGCCTGGGGCGGCTACTTCAACTCACTTCTCAGCGGTGTTGGCATCACGCTCTCTCCGTACCTCACACATGGGTACAGAGCCGTGATGCTCAGCTCCGATCCTGCGGTACAGGCGCTGATGGACACTGCTCCGCGCGTCCTCGGCGTGCCCCTTCTCGTCAACCTTCCGGCGTTCGCGATCGTCATGCTCGTCACCTGGGTGTTGCTGCTGGGCGTGAAGGAGAGCGCTCGCGCCAACAGCATCATGGTGGTCGTAAAGCTGCTGGTGCTCGGGCTGTTCGTCGTGGTCGGCGCCATGCATATCGACACCGCGAACTATGTGCCGTTCGCACCGAATGGCTGGACGGGTATTCATCAGGGCGCGGCGATCGTGTTCTTCGCCTACATCGGGTTCGACGCGATCTCCACTGCCGCGGAAGAGACCAAGGACCCGCAGAGGAATCTGCCGATTGGCATTCTTGGAGGGCTCGCCGTCTGTACGGTGATCTACGTCATCGTCGGCATCGTGGCGACCGGACTCGTGCCCTACACGGAGCTCAGGGCGTCCGATCCGCTGGCGAAAGCGCTCGATGTCGCGGGGCTGAAGACGGCGGGCTGGATCGTCTCATTCGGCGCCGTGGTGTCGCTCACCGCCGTCCTGCTCGTCTTCCAGTACGGGCAGCCGCGGATCTTCTTCGCGATGGCGCGCGACGGGCTGCTCCCGCCGTGGGCGGCGAAGCTGAGTGCCAAACGAAGGGTGCCGCACATCACGACGTGGATCGCAGGACTCGTCGTGGCCGGTGGGGCGCTGCTCGCTGACGAGAACGAGATCTACGACCTGACGAATATCGGGACGCTGTCGGCGTTCGCGATCGTGTGCATCGGCGTGCTCGTGCTGCGATACGTCGATCCGGCGCGTCCACGGCCGTTCAGGGTGCCCTTCGTGTGGCCGGTAACCGTGCTCGGTGCCGGGGCATGTCTCTACACGATGACGGGTCTGCCTCGGACGGCGTGGGAGCGGTTCGGTCTTTGGCTGGCCATCGGCGCGTTGCTCTACATGTCCTACGGCTATTGGCACTCGCGCCTGCGTGCCGGCACGTCACAACCCCCGCGATAGCGGCTTCAGCAAGAAGGCGGCGCCGACGGCGAACGCGCGGCGACGTCATCGGGAACCCATACGACGACGGTGGTGCCGTCGAGACGCCAACTGCGTTCAACGAAGTGACGCGCGCGGAGGTCGGCCGCCAGCGCCGGCCACGATTCGGTAAACGCCGCCGCCCCTTCGAGCATCACGGCAATCGATACCCGCTCGTGTAAGAGTCGAGCCGCGGCACGCTCGACCTCGGCGGGGTGTGTGTAATAGCCCGGAATCCAGGTCGCCAGCCCGCCCGCGAAGGGCCGATGTGCCAGTACCGGAATCTCAGGCCCGAACCCGCTGACCAGCACGCGGGAGGTCGGCGGCGTGCACGACTCCAGGTAACGGATCAGCGGCAGCCGTTCCCGATTCGGGATGACCTCCGGCGCCCCACGTCGAAGCAGATCGGACACGGTCGCAAAGCGGCGGGCCACTTTGGCGGGCGTCGGCATTCCGTACCCCTGCGACGCGAGTCTGATGACAATGAAGGCGCTGACGAGGGCCAGGGCGACGATTCCTGCGGTTCGCAGGAGCTGTCTCGAAATCGCCCGGCCGGCGATCCACGCCGCCAGTACGGCTACTAGGCCGATCACGTCTGGCATCCGCGTCACGATCACGTCACGAAGCAGCACGATGTTGGCGACGAGGGCTATGGCGGCCGCATAGGCGATGTGGGCGAACGTGAGCGGTCCTCGCGATCGACGAGCGAGGACCATTGCGACGATCGGAATGCCCATGAGCGCGACAAACGCGGAGCGCTGACGGACGTCGTCCGGCCACCAGGCGACGGTTCTCTGTCCTTCGGTCACGACGAACCCGACGGCCGACGCCAGGTACGCACCGAGACCGCCGGCCCATTGGACGTAGAGGAACCAGGGCAGGAGGCACGCGGTGCAGAGCCCGGCGTAGAACACGATGCGACGGCGGGCCAGCGTTCGATCGTGGGTGAGCATCAGCAGCACCATCACTGGAACGGCGATGTAGACCGCGTAGTCATGGCGCCACAGGCACGCCAGCGCGCTCCATACGGCCAGCGCGGCGAGTCTCCGCACTGACGGCGCGTCCGCGTATCGCCACCCGAGTCCGACCGCTCCGAGGGGAAGGAGCAGTTTGCCGGCGTTGTACAAGCGCGGCGAGACGGCGAGTCCCACCGCGACCGCGGCGGTCGCGACGAGGACACTCCCGGACGCGCGATACGCCAGCGTATAGGTCAGCACCGAAGCGAGGGCCAGGAGCGTCGTGGCGAGGGCGACATCGGTCAGCAGCGTCGGCCCGAAGAGCGCCGCCGCCGCGGCGGACGTCAGGTAGGCGAGTGGCTGTCCCGGATCGAAGAAATCGCGGACCGGCCAGTCGCCGTGCAGCATCTGGTGCGCTCGCGCGAGCGCCACGAAGTGATCATTCTCGAGTGCTCCCATCGACAGAAACCGGAACGCCCACACGGTCACGAAGACCAGGGCGGGCGCAGCCGCCGTTGAGAGCAGACGCACGCGCCTATTATTGATGACTCGCGCGACCCAGCGCCGCCAGAGCCACTTGACCGTGGGCCGGGACCAGGGTGGTACAATGTTGGTTTCGAGTTTCCACGGAATTCCTGACTGCCGGTATGGCACACGATTGGATCGCGGTACGCGGAGCCCGCGTTCACAACCTCAAGAACATCGATGTCGACCTGCCCCGTGACCAGCTGGTCGTCATCACCGGCCTGTCCGGGTCGGGGAAGTCGTCCCTCGCCTTCGACACGATCTACGCCGAAGGGCAGCGGCGCTACGTCGAGTCACTCTCGGCCTATGCCCGGCAGTTCCTCGAGCAGATGGAGAAGCCGGACGTTGACCTGATCGATGGTCTGTCACCGGCGATCTCCATTGAGCAGAAGACGACCGGCTCGAACCCGCGCTCGACCGTCGGCACGGTGACGGAGATCTACGATTATCTCCGGCTCCTCTTCGCCAACATCGGCACACCACACTGCTACCACTGCGGCCGCGAGATCGCGTCGCAGTCGCTCGAGCGGATCCTCGACCTGGTCATGCTGTACCCGACCGATGCCCGGATCAACGTGATGGCGCCAATCGTGCGAGGGCGAAAGGGCGAGTTCAAGAAGGATCTGCAGACGCTCCGGCAGCGCGGGTTTACCAAGGCCCGCATCGACGGCCAGTTCCGATCCCTCGAGGAGGACATCAAGCTCGATCGCCGCCGCAATCACACCATCGACGTCGTCGTCGATCGCCTCATCGTCAAGTCGGGGATCGAGCGCCGCCTGTCGGAGTCACTGGAGGTCGCGCTCAACCTCGCCGACGAGATCGTCGTCGTCAACACCTTCGAGGGAGGCGACCAGCTGTTCTCCAGGCGTCTGGCGTGCGTGCACTGCGGCATCTCGATGCCCGAGATGACGCCTCGGGCGTTCTCGTTCAACTCGCCGCACGGCGCGTGTCCCGATTGCCAGGGCCTCGGCGCGACCTACGATTTCGACCCGCGTCTGGTCGTGCCCGATGAGACGAAGTCGCTGCTCGAGGGCGCGATCGCGCCCTGGGTACGAGGCGACCGAAAGCTGGTCAAGGAAGCGGTTACGACGCTGGCAAAAACCTACGGCATCGATCCGGATGCGCTGTTCGCCAAGCTCTCGAAGAAACATCGTGATCTGGTGCTCTATGGTCCCGGCGGGACGGCAAAGGTCATGAAGGGCGTCGCCAAGACCGTACGTACCGCCGCCGGCAGCGACGACGAGGACGACGGCGAGCAGGAGTTCGAGCTTCCAAAGCGGAGAGGCCGCGACGCGGATCAGGACCCGTTTGGGCGTGGCTTCGAGGGCGTGATCCCCAACCTGCGGCGGCGATACGAGGAGGGCTCGTGGACCGTGCAGGAAGATCTGGAGCCCTATCGCACGCTCCGCGAGTGCCCCGCGTGCCACGGCCTGCGACTCAAGCCGCAGAGCCTGGCGGTCAGAGTGAAGGAGCGCGGCATCGCCGACTACGTCAACCTGCCGATCAGCGAAGCGGTCGAGGCGTTCGACGCGTTTGAGCTCACCGAGCGCGAGGCGCTGATTGCCAGCCGCGTGCTGCGCGAGATTCGTGAGCGGCTGCGGTTTCTCTACGACGTCGGCGTCGGCTACCTCACGCTGAACCGCAGCGCCGCCACGCTCTCGGGCGGCGAGGGTCAGCGGATCAGGCTCGCCACGCAGATCGGCGCCAACCTGACGGGCGTCCTCTACGTGCTGGATGAGCCGTCGATCGGTCTGCATCAACGCGACAACCGCAAGTTGTTGGCAACGCTGACGCGCCTGCGCGATCTCGGGAACACCGTCGTCGTGGTCGAGCACGACGAGGAGACCATCAGGACGGCCGACTACGTCATCGATCTCGGCCCGGGCGCGGGCGAGCACGGCGGCCACGTGATCTTCCAGGGAAAGCCTGCCCTGTTGTTGCAGGATGGAAACGGCTCGCTGACCGGCGCGTATCTGCGCGGCGAGCGTTCGATACCGACGCCGCTGACCCGGCGGCCCTCGTCAAAAGGCGAACTGGTGATCCGCGGCGCGCGCGCGAACAACCTGAAGAACATCGAGGTGTCGATTCCGCTGGGCACGTTGACCGCCGTCACCGGCGTGAGCGGCTCGGGCAAGTCGACGCTGGTGAACGACATCCTCTATCGCTCGCTCGCGAAGTCGATCTATCGGGCGGCGGCCGAGCCGGGCGCGCACGATCGCATCGACGGCGTCGGGCTGATCGACAAGGTCATCGAGATCGACCAGTCGCCAATCGGGCGGACACCGCGTTCCAACCCCGCTACCTATACCGGCATGTTCACATTCATCCGCGAGCTGTTCGCGATGATGCCGGAAGCCAAGGCGCGGGGGTTCAAGCCGGGGCGCTTTTCGTTCAACGTCAAAGGCGGCAGGTGCGAGGCCTGCCAGGGCGACGGCGTCATCGCGATCGAGATGCACTTCCTGCCGGATGTCTACGTGACGTGCGAGCAGTGCAAGGGCCGGCGCTACAACCGGGAGACGCTGGAGATCCAGTACCGGGGCAAGTCGATCGCGGAAGTCCTCGACCTGACGGTCGATCAAGCGCTGCCGCTGCTGGAGAACTTTCCGCCGATTGCCAACAAGCTCCGCACGCTGGAGGATGTCGGGCTCGGGTATATCGAGCTTGGGCAGTCGGCGACGACCTTGAGTGGCGGCGAGGCGCAGCGGGTCAAGCTGGCGCGGGAGTTGTCGCGCCGAAGCACGGGACGGACGCTGTACATCCTCGATGAGCCGACGACCGGCCTCCATTTCGAGGACACGCGGAAGCTCCTCGACGTCCTCAACAAGCTGGTGGACCAGGGGAACACCGTGGTCGTCATCGAGCACAACCTGGATGTGATTCGCTGCGCGGACTACGTCGTCGACCTGGGCCCCGAAGGCGGTGGCGGGGGAGGTCGGGTGGTGGCGTGCGGCTCACCGGAAGCCATCGCCGCCCACCCCAAGTCCGCCACCGCCCAGTTCCTCCGCCCGCTCCTCGCGGACCGCGCAGTTTCGTCCACGTGATGTGGTAAAAGCGACACATCTACTTGATCGTTTCGTGTGGCCCACCGGCCACTACCAGCGGATCTTCGGAGGCTGAAACGGCTGAATTCTTCTGGCAACAGTATGATTCCATGTTAGTTATGCGTGTCAGCTGAATGCAGCCAGTTCTGGCACTCGGCTTGCTCAACTCACAGTTCTCGTCCCGTCGGTTTGGGAGCCTGATGAGTGCACAACGGACACTGAAGCGCGCCACGTCTTGCGCAGGAATCGGCCTTCATTCCGGCCGGAAGGTCACCCTTTCCTTGAAGCCCGCAGCGGCCGGCTCCGGCATCCGCTTCCGGCGCTCCGATCTGGGTGGTCTCGAGGTTCCAGCTGAAGTCAATCACGTCGGGGGCATCAATTACGCCACCGGGTTGATGCGCGACGCGGTTCGCGTCGACACCGTCGAGCATCTGCTCGCCGCGCTGGTCAGCCTCGGGATCGACAACGCCGTCGTCGAGCTCAACTCGCCCGAAGTGCCGATCATGGACGGCAGCGCCGCGCCGTTCGTCTATCTGATTCAGGAAGCGGGCGTGAAGGTGCTCGAGGCGCCGCGCCGGTTTCTCAAGGTACAGCGGCCGATCTCGCTGACCCGCGGCGACAAGCGCATTGCGCTCTATCCGTCCGACCACTTCAAGGTGACCTACAGCATCGCCTTCGACCATCCGCTGCTGCGGCACCAGTCACGCACGATCCGGATGACGAGCGATTCGTTCGTCGATGAGATCGCGCCGGCTCGCACCTTCACCTTCCTCAAGGAAGTGGAGATGCTCCGCCAGCAGGGTCTGGCCCTGGGCGGTTCGCTCGAGAACGCCATCGTCATCGGCGATACGGGCGTGCTCAACAACGCCCTCCGGTTCGACGACGAGTTCGTGCGCCACAAGATCCTGGATGTGATCGGCGACATGGCGCTGGTGGGGCACCCGATCATCGGACACCTCGTGGCCCATCGAGGCGGGCACGCGCTGCACACCGCGTTTGCCGCACAGGTTCTCGAGGATCGTGAGGCGTGGACGTTGGTGGAGAGCGGGCTGGAGCCGGCGTCTTCGGACGCGACCGGTCCGGTGCCTGTCCCCGGAGTGGCGCGCGCGAACTAGCAGACAGTAGGCAGCAGGCAGTAGACAGTAGGGCGACTTCCTACCGCCTACCGCCTACTTCGTGATCTTCCGCATGTAGGCTTCGAGCTTGTCGTTCTCGTATTTCACCGTATTCAGAAACAGGCTCTCCAGCAGGTAGGCACGACGGTCCCCTTCGTCCATCTGTTCGATCAGATGGGTGATCTCGCGCACCATGTCTTCGAACGAGCGCTCCAGTTCGCGCTTGGCTGTTACCTCGCGGTAGAGCGTTTCCATGATGGCGAGCAGGTCACCGTCCAGCGGGATCTCGGCGCCGGTCGTGGTTTTGATCGTTCGCATGGTCATGCCCCGAAGCTCTTGATCGCCGACGCCTCGTCGGCGTGAATCTCGAGGAAGTTCTGGGCGCCGGTCATCGACAGCATCGTTTCCACGCGCTTCTGTACGCCCGACAGCTTGAGGGCGCCGCCAGCGGCGCTCGCCTGACGGTACAGGTCCATGAGACAGCCGATCGTGGCGCTGTCCACGTAGGTCACCGTCGACAGATCGAGCAGCACTTTGCGATCGCCGCCGCCGATCAGCGACGTGACCGTGTTGGCGAACTCCGACAGGATCGGATACATCAGGCGGGTCTCGTTGACACGCACGATGGACACGTCCTGGTTGCGGTCGGTGGTCAGATTCATCCTGATACTCCGGTTCTCGGGATTGCATCCTGTTGATCGCGCAGCTTCTGAATCTGCCGCGCCAGCTCGGTTCGGCCCCTGTTGATCCGCGACTTCACGGTGCCCTCCGGCAGATGGAGCTGGTCGGCGATCTCCTGGTAGGTGAGCTCCTGAATGTCCCGGAGCATGACCGCCGTGCGCAGCGTGGGGGCGAGCTTGTCCAACGCGCGGCGCAACAGGCGCACGCGATCGCGTTGTTCGAGCTGTGTATCGGCCCTGGTGTCGGTGGACACCGGTGCATAGTCAGCCGGGTCGACGTCGCGGTTGATCGTCTCGCGCTCCTTGCGGACCGCTCGATAGTGGTCGATGCACAGATTCCGGCTGACGCTGATCAGCCACGTCTGGAAGTTCGCCCGCCGGTCGAAGGTGTCGAGCGACTTATAGAGCTTGAGAAACACGTCCTGCGTGAGGTCCTCGGCCTGGTCGTGCCGGCCGACGAACTTATAGGCGACGTTGAACACCTTGCGGCGGTACAGCCGGACGATCGATTCCCACGCCGCCTGGTCGCCGTTCAGGCAGCGTTCAATGATCTCGTCGGTAGCGAGCGAGGGCGGTGTGGACGAGGCGTCAGCGGACATGTCTGACGTGATGTCCCGCGGAAGCCAAGCGTGACGTGCACGAAGCGGAATTGGCGGGAATGGGCGCATGATAACATGCGGACGCTCGTGTACCTACCGTTCCAATCCTCCGCACAGGGGCTCCTCTGCGACGGCGTCAGCGTGCAATCGATCGTCGAACGGGTCGGCACGCCGGTCTACGTCTACAGTGCGCGGGCCATCAGACACGCCTACCAGGAGATCGACGCGGCGTTTGGCGACTACCCGCACGCGATTCACTACGCCTTCAAGGCCAACTCCACGCTCGCGATCGCGCGGCTCCTGCGCGCGATGGGCAGCCGGGTGGATGCCAACTCCGGGGGAGAAGTCCACGTCGCGCTGCGGGCCGGATTCGATCCGAAGGACATCGTGTTCACCGGGGTCGGTAAGACGCGCGACGAGCTCGAGGACGCTATTATCAAGGGGATCGGCACGATCAACGCGGAATCGGCCGGAGAGCTCGATCGCATCGCGGCGCTGGCGCAGTCCGTCGGGCGCGTGGCGCGGGTCGCGCTTCGCGTCAATCCGGACATCGACGCGCGTAGTCATCCCGGCATCTCAACCGGACTCAAGAGCAACAAGTTCGGCGTGCCGCTGCAGGAGGCGCGGGCCATCTACGCGCAGCGCCGCGGCCTCGCGGGCCTGCAGTTTGTTGGCGTGCACATCCACATCGGCTCGCAAATCACCACCGCCGAACCTCTGCGACACGCCGCCGAAGCGCTCGTCACGCTGGCGTTGGACCTCACCAAGGACGGCTTCACCCTGGAGCACGTCGACCTCGGAGGGGGCCTTGGCATCTCGTACGAAGGGCGGCCGATGATTACGCCGGCGGAGTACGCCGCCGCGGTCCTGCCGGAGCTGCGCCGCATCGGCGTGCCGGTGGTGCTGGAGCCCGGACGCGCGGTGGTCGGGCATTCTGGCGCGCTGGTGTCGCGCGTCGTCGATACGAAGCGCAATCCGGACGGCCGCCAGTTCGCGGTCCTCGACGCCGGGATGTCAGAGCTCATGCGCCCCGCGCTCTACGGCTCATTCCATCGCATCGTGCCGGTGATCCCGCGCGAGGGACCGTCGAGCGCATGGGACGTCGTGGGTCCGATCTGCGAGAGCAGCGATGTCTTCGGCCGCGATCGCGAGCTGCCCGACTTGCAGGTCAACGATGTGGTGGCGCTGCTCGATACCGGCGCGTACGGGGCGGTCATGGCCTCCAACTACAATCGTCGGTTCCTCGCGCCCGAGGTGCTGGTCGAAGAGACGCAATGGAAGGTGATCCGCCGTCGTCAGACGATCGACGACGTGCTTGCCCTCGAGACGTGAAGGGACTCCTCATCGCCTTTGAGGGTCTGGACCAGAGTGGCAAGCAGACCCAGGCCGAGTTGCTGCGCGATCGTCTGAGCGCCGGCCGCCGCGTGCGGCTGCTGTCGTTTCCCGCCTACGAGACGCCGATCGGCAGCGAGATCGAGCGCGCGCTTCGCGGCAGTCGAGACTATGGCGCTGACGTCATGCAGCTGCTCTACATTGCCAACCGCTACGAGCTGAAGCCTCAGATCGAGGACGAGCGCAACCGCGGCACCGTGCTGATCTGCGACCGCTACCTGGCATCGAGCGTGGCTTACGGCGAAGCCCAGGGACTCGATCCCGCATGGCTGCTCGAGATCCAGCGACACCTGCCGCAACCTGACCTGACGTTCCTCCTCGACATCGCGCCCGAGGTGTCGGCCCGGCGCAAGACGGCGGACCGCGACAAGTACGAGCGCGATCTCGCTCTTCTGGGGCGGGTCCGGGAGAGCTATCTCAGACAGGCCGCCGAAGGGTGGGTGCGTCTCAGCGCCGATCGCGATCGAGCAGAAGTGGCAGTGGACGTGTACGCGGCAGTGGAAAACCTCCTCTGACCTTCAGGACCGGATGGGTGCCGCCTGCGGTGAGCGCCTCTTCCAACAGATTCCACGTCGTCAGGCCGTCGTCGCTCTCGGGCTCGAGCAGGTAGAACACCAGCCGTCCCAGCGACTGGCTCGTGCGCACCACGATCGATCCTGCCGGGACATCCACATCTCGCCGGTCGAATCGTCCCGTCACCGACGTTTCATGATGCCCCTGGAACGCCTGCTCAGCGTGCCGCACTTCATCGATCACGAACTGGTCCACTGAGATACGCGCCGGCTCGGCGAGCTCCTCTACGCGAACCCCATGCTCCTCGAGGAGCCGGGCGATTGACTGATGTAAGCCATCGGCCCTCGGCCGCACGACATACGCCGGCGGCATCTGCCGCACACGCGTCGCTGCGAAAGTGCCGTAGTCGACCATGACCGTTGGCGTGGCTGACGATTCCACCATGGCCGTCATCGGCTTTCCGGATCGCGGATTGACCTGTGTTTCGACGGTCCCCGCAAGAATCTCGACCGGGCCGGGGTTGGGGCGCAGCTCGAAGCTGACGCCGGCCGCGCCGGTTGTGGCGCCATCGCTCGAGCTCCGATTGACCGCCGCGACCAGGTTTCGCACCTCGGACCCGTTCGCGGCCACGAAGCGCATGATCTCCTCGACGAACGCCTCGGTGACCTTTACCCGTCCCTCGAAATCCAAGTAGCTGTACGCCTCGGAAAGGACCGCGATGTGATTGCGCAGGCCCATGTAGTTCGTGCCGAACCGAGGACGATGGTCGAACGTGCGCCAGACACGGGTGCCTTTCTCGAGGTCGGACAGCCGATCCCGTTCGGTGTCGATTGATTCCGCGCGTGCGAAGTTGCCGTAGTAGTACGAGCGGAATCGATGCCGGCGCTCCATCTGGTCGCGCACGGTGGGCAACAGGCGGCCGCGAGCGTATCCAACGATTCGGCTGTCCGTGTTTGGATTGAGCCCGGGCGCGTAGGTCAGGTGATACGCGTGGTGCGACCCGTTGGTGGTGTGGAGGTCGATCACGACATCGGGGTTCCATCGAGTCAGGACGGCCACGAGCGCCCGTGCTTCTGACGTCTCGAGCTTCATGAAATCGCGATTGAGATCGAGGCCGTTGGCATTCTCGCGCGTTCCCACGCCACCGATCGGGCCGTTCTGCTCGAAGCGATTCTCCAGGTTCCCTCTTTCGTTGCCGTCGGCGTTGTAGATGGGCGCAAACAGCCAGACCGCCGACCGGAGGAGCGGCTGGAGATCACCAAGCGTCATGCGGCGCGCCAGGTGCAAGACGGCTTCCTTGCCCTCGACCTCGCCGGCGTGGATGTTGGCCATCACGAACACCACGGGCAGCGACGACGCGGCTCCTGGTGGCGACGGGACTGGCGGGTCTCCCACGACGAGGAGCGGAAGATCGCGACCCTCCTCGGATCGGCCGAAGATCTCGACGCGAGCGCGGGGCGTCTGGCTCACCAGCGCATCCACGAACGCGCGCACGTCTTGATAGCGGCTCGTCTCCTGGAACGCGCTTCGCTCAGCGACCGTCAGGAGTCGGGGACGTTGCGCGCCGGCAGCCACCGCAAGGACAGCGATGCCCGCGCAGACGCCGAGTACGGTCAGATACGACGACATGCGCATTCACTCTACCGCAGCCGGCGGGTCTCAAGACCCGCCGCTACGAACGACCGTGTAGAGGCGGGTCTTCAGACCCGCCTGGCATGATGCGCGGGCGGTGCGGCGCGCGCCGCGGTCAGCGCCCGTACTTCGCGAACGCCGGCGTCCTTCAACACCCTGGCGCATGCCTCGAGAGTGGCGCCGGTGGTTCTCACGTCATCGACCAGCACGATCGCCTGATCGACGAGCATCGATTGGCGGGATTGGCGTGAGAGGAAAGGCGACAGCGTAAACGCGCCGCTCACGTTGCGCCGCCGCCCTGACGCCGAGAGTCCCGTCTGTGGTGCCGTGGCGCGTGTGCGCCACAGCGCGTGGACGACCGGCACCTGCAGCGCCGCCGCGAGATCGCCAGCCTGATTGAAGCCGCGCCTGAAGCGGCGCCAGGGATGGAGCGGGACGGGCACGGCGCAGGCGGCGTCATCGAGGAGGTCGTGACCGGCCTCTCGCATCAGCCCGCCAAGGCGCGACGACAGCGCGCGTCTTCCCTCGTACTTGAACGCATGGACGATCTCACGAAGCGCGCCCTCGTAGTCGCCGGCTGTGCGGCCGGCGGCGATCGCGCTGTCCGGGCGTCGCCGGCACGACGCGCATCGCTGATCGAGATGATCGAGAACGCGCCAGGATGGCAGCGTGCCGCCGCACTGGCGGCACAGCGGCGGCGTCAGGCGGGCAACGGTGGCCCAGCAGGGCGCGCACACCGGGCCTGAGGTGGGTTGCTCGAGCACTCGTGTGCACGCCGCGCAGGTCGGCGCGAGCGTAATCGCAAGGAGCGCATCGACGACGAGTCGCAGTTGGTCATGCGTTGCCCTCGTCGGCCACCTCATAGCGCTCGGCCTTGCCCCACAGCCGTTCGAGGCCGTAGAAGGTCCGGCACTCCCGACTGAAGATATGGACCACGAAGTTGAAGTAGTCGAGCAGGATCCATTCAGACCTGTCGATGCCCTCGGTCAGCGCCGGTCGCTCGTCTAACTCGTTCTTCAGCGTCTCGCGCACGGAGTCGGCGATGGCCGTGATCTGGCGCGGGTTGCCGCCGGTGCAAATCACGAAGTAGTCGGTAAAGCCGTCCGCTTTCCGCAGATCGAGCACGACGACGTCTTCCGCCTTCTTGTCCTGTGCGGCGCGCACGGCGCCCGCCACCGCTTTCGGCAATCGCGGCGCGCGACCTTTCGTGGTTCGGGCGGTGCGTGCGCTCGCGGCGGCACTCTTCACTGCGCTACCTCTGGATACCTTGGTCTTGGCCATGCAAGTTGCCTACCGCTCCGTACAGTTGATGCGCGAGGATGTGCCCCTCGACCGAGGCGGGCACCAAATCGTCGATGGACTGCCCGGCGGCGAGCCGCGCGCGAATCGCTGTCGACGACACATCTCGGGTGTGTGCCTCGACGAGAAAGATGGACGGCGCCGCTGTCGCCTGCGTTCCGTCCCGCGCGTAGCGCATCCGTCCACGCAGCTCCGGTGTGCGCGCGACGGCGGCGTCGAGCGTGGTGCCCGGACGGGCGACCACGACGAAGTGCGCGGCGTCGAGCACGGCGGGAAACTCCCGCCACGTGGCAATTTCTGCAAACGCGTCCGCGCCAAGAATGAAGAAAAGCTGCGATGGCCGCCACCCCTCTGCGTGAATCGCGCGCAGAGTGTCCGCCGTGTACGAGCGGCCCTTGCGGGTCAGCTCCGTTTCCGCGGCGCGGTACGCCGGCTGTCCCTGGATCGCGAGCGCCACGAGCGCAAAACGATGGAAGCCGGACGCATGCGGATCGGCCGGCCGGTGCGGAGGGTCGTGCGAGGGGATCAGGCGGACCTCGTCCAGATGCAGCGAGCGACGCGCGGCGTCGGCGGCGTCGAGGTGACCGAAGTGAATGGGGTCGAACGTGCCGCCGAGAAGGCCAAGCCGAGGCGACGCATTCATGCGTCGCGTCGCAGCCGCGCGGGTGTGAGCAAGTCGATCCCTTCGTCCTCCGCCGGCGCTGCCTCGCGTTCGATCGTGGAAGCGCGTTCGGCGACGATGGTGCGCCACAGCGCCTCGAGCAGATCGGGAAGGCCTTCGCCCGTCACGGCGGATATCCGCATGAAGGGCAGCCTCTTCTTCCGAACGTGACGCTCCAGCCGCTCGAGCCGAGACGGATCGTCCAGCGCGTCGATCTTGTTGGCGACGACAATCTGCGGCTTGGCGGCCACCTTCGGATCGAACTGCGCGAGCTCGTCTCGGATCACGTCGAAGTCCTCCACAGGATCGCGTCCCGAGGCCCCTGAGACATCGACCAGATGCACGAGCACCTTCGTGCGCTCGATGTGGCGCAGGAATGTTTGTCCGAGCCCATGGCCTTCGTGTGCGCCCTTGATGAGGCCGGGCACGTCGGCGACCACGAAGCTGCGATCGTCGCTGAGCGACACGACGCCGAGGTTCGGCGCCAATGTCGTGAACGGATACTCGGCGATCTTGGGTCGCGCCGCGGAGATGCGGGAGATGAGCGTCGACTTGCCGGCGTTGGGAAATCCCACGAGGCCGACATCGGCGAGCAGTTTCAGCTCGAGGCGAAGGAGCTTCTCTTCGCCCTCCCGCCCGGGCTCGGTGCGTCGTGGCGCGCGATTGGTCGACGACACGAATTTCGCGTTGCCGCGTCCTCCGCGCCCGCCCTGTGCGACGAGCACGCGTTGGCCTTCTTCCGCGAGATCCACGAGCAGACGCGTCGTGTCGCCGTCCTTCTCGAACACCAGCGTGCCGATCGGGACCGTGATCTCCAGATCCTCCGCGGTATGGCCGGTGCGGTTCGAGCCCTCTCCGTGACGGCCGGGGCGCGCCTTGAACTCAGGGTGAAACCGGAAATCGACGAGCGTGTTCTTGGTGGGAATCGCAGTGATGTAGACCGAACCGCCGTTGCCGCCATCGCCGCCGTCCGGGCCGCCGCGTGGCACGAACTTCTCGCGACGAAAGCTCAGGCAGCCGTTGCCACCGGAGCCAGCGATGATGTGGATGTCGACTTCATCGACGAACATAAGAAGGAATCAGGGCTCAGGCCTCAGGCCTCAGCGGAGAGGCCTTCTCTATTCTACGGGGATGATGCTGATCTTGCGGCCGTGCTGGCCGTGGTCCTCGAAGCGGACCTTGCCGTCGACTTTCGCGAACAGGGTGTGGTCCTTGCCGAGGCCGACGTTCAATCCCGGCTCGAAGCGGCGCCCTTTCTGGCGCACCAGAATCGATCCGCCCGTCACCACATTGCCGTCGTGGCGCTTGACGCCCAGGCGCTGCGAATTGCTGTCGCGGCCGTTGCGTGAGCTGCCCTGCCCTTTTTTATGAGCCATTGAAACGCACCTAAAGCCTAAAGCCCAGAGTCCTACGCCTGTATCTCCGTGATCCGCACGCGCGTAAAAATGCTGCGATGCCCGCGCGTCTTGCGGAAGCCCTTGCGGCGCTTCTTCTTGAAGACGCGCACCTTCGGTCCGCGAGCCTCGCCGTCAACCACGCCCAGGACCTTCGCATTGGCCACAAACGGGGCACCGGCCACGATGTCGCCTGCGTCCCCTTCGACGAGCAGCACCTGATCGAACGTAAACGCGGATCCCTGCTCTCCTGGCGGCCCATCGATTTCGACGACGGCGCCGGGAGTCAATCTGATCTGCCGGCCACGGGTCTGGACAATCGCGTACACGAGCGTTACCTCAGTCGGACTGGTTGGTGGTCAAGGGGTAGGCGTCGGCCAGCCCGCACAAACAATACAGGCTAACAGATCTCCATCGGACCTGGCAAGATTCACGCCCGCCGCAAGTTACAGGCGGAACAGTGCTGGCTACAGGCGGAACAGTGCTGGCTACAGGCGGACCTGTGTTGGCTACAGGCGGACCTGTGCTGGCTACAGGCGGACCTGTGCTGGTTACAGGCGGACCTGAGGGTCCGCCCTACTGCAGGAGGATACGGGTGCCCTTGATTTTCTGGCTGCTGAGCGTGCTCAGAAAGCTCGGAATGAGGCGATCCATCAGCTCGAAGTACGACGACAGCGCGGGCGTCGTCTGATTCGCGTTGTAGAGGATCTGCTCGCCAAAGCTCTCGGAGTGCAACGTGGCCCCGCTGCGGCCGTCGATGAAGATGAAGCGGCCGTCGAGGCTGAAGCCCTTTCGCTCCTGATACGTGCGAACCGGCACGACGCGCCGGCGACCGAACGAATCGTAGACCTCCTGCTCACGCTGCACGATCTGATTGCGCTGAAGCGGAGTGAACATCAACGTGCCGGTGACGATCAGCGGCTGCTGGTACTCCTCGCCAATGCGCTTCCAGTATTCGACGTTGGCAAACACATGCTCGTACGCTTCGAGGTCCTTCTCCTCTTTGATGGCGGCCGGGGCTGGCGCCGGGGTCTGGGCGCCTCCGTCACCGTTGCGGCCCTCGGTTGCTACATCCATGAGCGGCAGCACGTCGGAGTCGATCACGCGCAGCTCCGACTTCGTGCGGAGCTGGCTGCGGAGAAGGCGAGTGGTTTCCAGGTTGCCGTCAACGTCCTCGGTACCGCCGGCGATGAAGCCCGCCACGAGTACGCGCTGGAAGGCCGCCACGTCGAGCTTGGGCCGGATCGGCGTTTCGATCGGGATCTCGAACGAGTTCGTGCAGGCCGCGGCCAGCACGACCGCCGCGAGACTACTCACTAGGCTGACGCGTCGTGCGGTCATTGATTTCCTTGAACAGCTCGTAGTTCTGCTTGATCAGCGCATTGCCCGGTTCCAGCTCGAGGGCCTTTTCGTATGCGGCCCGAGCCTTGTTCAAATCGCCTTCATGCTCGTACGCGATGGCGAGGTTGTTGTGCGCGGCGGCGTAAGTCGGATCAATCTGGGTGGCACGTTCCCAACGGTAGATGGCTTCCCGCCACAGTCCACGCTGCGCGACAGTGATCCCGAACTCGACCTGCTTCTTGGCGTCCGTGCGGGCATCGGCCGCGAGCGGCACGGCCGCAAGCGCCACGAGCAGGGCGACAATCGAGGCGGCTGTGCGCATATTGGGAGTGAACCCTCACTATAGTCACTGGCTCGCGCACGGCGCAAGCGCTTTAACATCCAAGAGCTTAGCCAGCGGAGCAAGCCACGTACCACGCTGCCGCCGTCATTTACCCTGAGAATCGCGGGGGCCGCCGTTACGATCGTCCTATTTCCTTTCGGGGCGCGTCGCGTCGCGGTTGCGAATTCGAAAGTCGCTGCCTATAATTCGAGACAATCAGGCCGGGTGCATCAGGTGGCGATCTGCGTCCACATGGGCTCCCGGCTTTTGCCTTTCCAGCCCATCGCTGTCGCGGCTCCCACCTGTCACGCGCCCGCATCGCGGGCGGGGAGTCGCGTATGACCCTCGATCAGGCAGTGGCCCTGTCGCTCCTCGATGACCTGTCCAGGCGTGGCCTCACCGAGCGCTTTCACGCTCGGGATCCGGAGCTCCTTGAACGCGCCGCGCCTCTTCTCGACACGGCGCGAGCGGTTCGCAGGCACGCGGAGGCCGCGGGCATCCACGTACTCCCGTGGAACGATCCTCAGTTCCCAATCGAGCTCGGAGCCATCACCGATGTTCCGCCGGTGCTCTGGTATCGAGGGCAGCTGTCATCGACGGATGCGCCGGCCGTGGCAATCGTTGGGTCGCGTGCAGCGACCTCGGTTGCGCTTGAAACCGCGGCCCGCCTCGGCGCCGACCTTGCTGCTCGCGGCATCACCGTCGTGAGCGGTCTCGCCCGTGGCGTCGACTCCGCCGCTCATCGTGGCGCGCTCAAAACCGGCCGCACAATCGCGGTGCTCGGCTCGGGCGTCGACCACATCTATCCCAGTGAACACAGAGGTCTCGCGGAGCAGATCGCCGAAACGGGCCTGGTCGTCAGCGAATATCCGCCCGGGACCCCGCCACTTCCGCACCACTTTCCGATGCGCAATCGCCTGATCAGCGGCCTGTCGCGGGCCGTCGTCGTGATTGAAGCCTCTGAGAAGTCGGGCTCGCTTATCACGGCCGCGTGTGCGCTCGAACAAGGCCGCGAAGTCATGGCCGTGCCGGGCAACGTCCTGAGTGGACGCAACCGCGGCGGGCACGCCCTTCTCAAGGACGGCGCAAAGGTCGTCGAGAGTGTGGACGACATCGTCGGGGAGCTCGGGCTCCCGGCGCCGGCAATCGTCGGCGCCGGCAGGGCAAGTACTTCCGTGTCAGCGAGATCACGCAATCCGATCCTGCAGAACATGGAGGCCGGCCAGAGCTACGATCTGGACGAGCTGGCCGCCAGTTCGGGCTTGGACGTGCCTCGTTTGTTGCCACGACTCATCGAGCTGGAGCTCGCCGGTTTCATCCGTCGGGCCGGAGGCGGCCGTTTCGTCCGCCTGTCGTGAACGTGCTAGTGTCACGGCTTGAGTCACGAGAAGGTCGCGAATCTGTAATGGCTGGAAAACCGCTGGTTATCGTCGAATCGCCCGCCAAGGCCAAGATCCTTGGCCGCTTCCTCGGCAGCAAGTACCGGGTCGAGGCGAGCTATGGCCATATTCGCGATCTGCCCGAGTCAGCGGCCGAGGTTCCGAAGGAGATCAAAGAGAAAGAGTGGGGCCGGCTCGGCGTGGACGTCGACCAGGACTTCACGCCGTACTACGTGATCCCGGCCGACAAGAAGAAGCAGGTCGCGCATCTGAAGTCGGCGGTCAAAGAGGCATCCGAACTGCTGCTCGCAACCGACCCCGACCGCGAAGGTGAGTCGATCAGCTGGCATCTCGCGCAGGTGCTCAAGCCAAAGATCCCCGTCCATCGGATCGTCTTCCACGAGATCACGGAAGAAGCGGTGAACGACGCGCTCAAGCACCCGTCAGATGTGAACGAGAACCTGGTCCGGGCCCAGGAAAGCCGCCGCATTCTGGATCGCCTGTACGGCTACACCCTTTCGCCGGTGCTCTGGAAGAAAGTGCAAACCGGGCTGAGCGCGGGGCGCGTCCAGAGTGTCGCCGTGCGGCTGATCGTCGAGCGCGAGGAAGAGCGGCGGGCGTTTCGGCATGCCGTCTATTGGGACCTCGAAGCCAGGCTGAAAGGCGACGGCCGCGAGTTCGTGGCCACGCTGGTGCGTCTTGGTGATCAGCGCATCGCGACCGGCAAGGACTTCGATCCACAAACCGGAGCCCTCAAGAATCAGAACGCGCGGCTGCTGGACGAAGCCACCACCGGTGCGCTCGTCGAGGCGATTCGCGCGAACGTGCCCTGGACCATCACGTCGCTCGAGCAGAAGCCCGGCGTCGAACGGCCCGCTCCGCCATTCACGACGTCCACGCTCACACAGGAGGCCAGCCGAAAGCTCGGGTTCTCCGCCGAGCGAACGATGCAGGTGGCACAACGGCTCTTCCAAGGCATCGAGGTCGGCAACGATCAGATGGAAGGCCTCATCACGTATCACCGCACCGATTCGACAACCCTGTCCGACAAGGCGCTGAACGAATCCGCGCGCGTCATTCGTGAGATGTTTGGCGGCGAGTACTACGACGGCGCGCGGCGGTATCAGACACGGGTGAAGAACGCGCAGGAAGCCCACGAAGCGATCCGTCCCACTGATTTCCGGCTGGCCCCGAGCCAGCTCGAAGCCACGATTGACGCCGACGCCTTCAGAATCTACGACCTGATTTGGAAGCGGACGATGGCGTCGCAGATGGTGGATGCGCGTGTCCTGCGCACGTCTCTGGAGATCTCGGCGCAGGGGCCCAATGGCGAGAGGGCGGCACTCACGGCCAGTGGCAAGGCCATCGAGTTCGCCGGTTTTCGCCGGGCCTACGTGGAGGGCAGCGACGATCCCGCGGCGGAGCTCGAGGAGCAGGAAGCGATCCTGCCGCAGTGCAAGGTCGGCGATCGGATCCACCGGGACGGCAGCACCCCGATCGTGCTGCTCGACACCGACGCCAAGCGACACGAGACGTCGCCCCCGGCACGGTTTACCGAGGCCTCACTCATCAAAGAGCTCGAGCGTCTTGGCATTGGCCGTCCATCCACCTACGCCCCCACCATCGCCACGGTAGTCCGTCGCGGCTACGTACAACGGCAGGGCAAGGCGCTGATTCCCAGCTTCACCGCGTTTGCCGTCACGAAGCTGCTGCGCGAGCACTTCGGCGACTTCGTCGAAAGCGACTTCACCGCGGAGATGGAGGACGATCTCGACGAGATCTCTCGTGGTGAACGGGAGTGGGTCGCGTTCCTGCGAGAGTTCTACTTCGGCGATCGCAAGCACCGTGGTCTCTTGCCAGCGGTCACCGACGGCGCGGAGAAAGCGGATTACCCGGTCCTCGAACTCGGCGTCGATCCGGAATCTGCGGAGCCGCTGCGGATTCGCATTGGGCGTTTCGGACCCTTCGTCCAGATGGGCGATGGGGGCCCGGGTCGAACCGCCTCACTCCCGGAAGACATCGCGCCGGCGGATCTCACCGTCGAGAAGGCGCTTGAGCTCGTGCGCGCGAAGGCCGAGGGGCCGCGAACGCTCGGCGTGGATCCCGCGACGGCGCAGAACGTCTACGTGATGAACGGCCGCTATGGCGCGTATGTGCAACTGGGAGAAACTCCCGAGCCGGCGCCAAAAGCCAAAGCCAAGAAGGGCCAGAAGGCGGCGCCGGTCGAAAAGCCGAAGCGCGCATCGCTGCAGGCCGGCATGACCGACCAGACGATCACGCTCGAGGAGGCATTGAAGCTGCTGTCGCTCCCGCGCGTCGTCGGACTGCATCCGGACGACAACGAACCCATCACCACGAACTTCGGCCGCTTCGGTCCGTACGTGAAGCATGGAGACGAGTTCCGGTCGCTCGAATCGGACGAGGACGTGTTCGGCATTTCCTTTGCCGCCGCTCTCGCTCTGGTGCGCGCGCCGAAGGTATCCCGACGACGCCAGGCGACGCAGAAGAAGGTGCTGCGCGAGCTCACGCAAGACGGGGCCACGCTGAAGGTGCTGGCCGGCCGTTACGGGCCGTACGTGACGGACGGCACGACGAACGCCTCGATCCCGAAGACCACGAGCCCCGAGTCGCTGACCTATCCGCAGGCGGAGGAGCTGCTGGCCGCCCGCCGCGGTGCCGCGCCGTCTCCCCGCAGGGCAGGCGGCCGTCGGCGCCCCGCGGGCGCCGCCGCGGGAGCGGCTCGCCGGCCACGTCGAAAAGCCGCGGGCGCGTAAACTGAGGCCAGAGGCCTGGGCGCTGAGCCCTTCATGATTCACATCATTGGTGGCGGGCTCGCCGGTTGTGAAGCCGCCTGGCAGGCGGCTTCGCTTGGTGTCCGCGTTGTACTGCACGAGATGCGGCCCGTGCGCGCAACCGCCGTACACAAGACAGACCGGCTCAGCGAGCTCGTCTGCTCGAACTCGTTCCGGGGAGACAAGCTCGATAACGCCGTTGGTCTGCTCAAGGAGGAGATGCGGCGGCTTGGCTCGCTCATCCTTCGTGCCGCGGATCAGCATCGCGTACCGGCTGGCGCCGCGTTGGCGGTCGATCGCGATCGATTCTCCCACGCGATCACCGACGCGATCGGCTCGCACCCGCTGATCACGGTTGTCCGGGAAGAAGTGCTGGGCATTCCTCAGGATCCGTCGATGTTCCCTTTGATCATCGCGACCGGCCCCTTGACGTCAGACACATTGTCCCGGGAGATCGCGGCGATCGTCGGCGCAGACCATCTGTATTTCTACGACGCGATCAGCCCAATCGTCCTTGCCGAGACGCTGGACATGACCAAGATCTTCCGTGCCTCGCGCTGGGGACGGAGCCTGCGAGGTGTGGGATCAGACCAGGGAGGTCAGACTCCCAGCGGACCCGCATGCGGCGTGGACGACGGCGAGGGCGACTACTTGAACTGCCCGATGACGGAAGAGGAGTACGGGCGCTTCTACGACGCGGTCGTGACGGCGGAGTCCGCCACCGTGCACGATCTCGACAAGGAAAAGTTCTTCGAGGGTTGTCTTCCAATCGAGGTCATGGCGCATCGTGGGCGGGACACGCTGCGCTTCGGGCCGATGAAGCCTGTGGGTCTCGTGGATCCGCGGACCGGACGTACGCCGTACGCCGTCGTCCAGCTGCGTCAGGACAACATTGCCGGCGATCACTTCAGCCTCGTCGGCTTTCAGACACAGTTGAAGTGGGGTGAGCAGGCTCGAGTGCTGGCGCTCATCCCGGGCCTCGAGCGCGCAGAGTTCGTGCGCTTCGGAATGGTGCACCGGAATACGTACATCAACGGACCCACGGTCCTTCGGGAGACGTGGCAGACGAAGGCGCGCCCTGACCTGTTCTTCGCCGGCCAGATTTCAGGGGTTGAGGGCTACGTCGAGTCCGCTGCCTCAGGCCTGATCGCCGGACGCAATGCCGCGGCGCTTGCACGCGGCGAGGAGTTGCGGGTGCCCCCACGGACGACCGCGATCGGTGCGCTGGCCTACTACGTGTCGCACGCCGATCCGAGCCACTATCAGCCGACCAACATCACGTTCGGCATCATGCCGCCTCCCGACCCGCCGGCTGGCCAGCGGCGGCTGAAGCGCGACGAACGAAAGACCGCGACGGCAGGCCGTGCGCTCGAGGCCCTCGAACAGTGGATGAGTGAATCCACCGTGGGCAGCCGGCCGTGAAGACACAGCTGCAGGCGTTCCTCGACTACTTGCGGCTGAATCGAAACGCGTCCGGGCACACCGTCTCGGCCTACGAGAGCGACGTCCTGCAGTTCCTCGCCTTCGCCGCGCAATACATCAACACGACACCCGCGAGCCTCGAGCCGGCGCATCTCGAGCTGGGTACAATCCGGGCGTTCATGGCGGACCTGTACCGGCAAGGACACGCGCGGGCATCAGTGGCGCGGAAGCTCTCCGCGTTGCGGGCGTTCGGCCGGTATATGCGGCGCGAGGGATGGATTGATGCCGATCCCGCGGCCCTGGCAGTCGCTCCGAAACGCGAGCACAAGGTGCCCGCCCATCTGTCGGTCGACGAGATGTCACGACTGCTCGAGATTCCGGACGGCTCGACGGCACTCGGCCGGCGCGACCGTGCGATTCTCGAGCTGTTCTATGCGTCGGGCCTTCGCCTCAGCGAGTTGGTCGGCTTGGATCTGGAGGAGGTCAATCTGCGGGCGCGCATGGTGCGGGTCATGGGGAAGGGCGCGAAGGAGCGACTCATACCGTTCAACACCGCAACCGAGCAGTCGCTGCGCGCGTGGCTCGCCGATCGCGTGGGGCTCCGCGCCGGGGGCGTGGCGCGCGCGGCCCAAAGCCCAAACCCCAAACCCCAGAGCCTCAAGCCCAACGCCCAAAGCCTGAAGCCCAGGGCCCTGAGTGAGCCGTTGTTCGTCAACTTCCGAGGCGCCCGGCTCACCGGCAGGAGCGTGCAGCGGCTCGTGGCGCGCTACGTGGCCGCCTGCAGCACCCGGTTCGGCATCAGCCCGCACGCGCTCAGACACTCGTTTGCCACGCACCTGCTGGAGCGCGGGGCCGATCTTCGTGCGATTCAGGAGCTGCTCGGGCACGTGCAGTTGTCCACCACCCAGCGCTACACGCACGTCAACGCCGCACAAATGCTCGACGTCTACCGGAAAGCGCATCCGCGCGCGAACAGGAGCTGACCGTGCCGCCCGCGGCGAAGCGTCCCTCGACTCGCTACATCGCGTTCCTGCGTGCCATCAACGTGCGGGGACACGCGATCATCAAGATGACGGATCTCCGCGACGCGTTCATGGCGGCGGGATGCGGGAACGTGACCACGTTCATTCAAAGCGGCAACGTGATCTTCGACACACCGGCGGAGGACCCGGCCGCGCTCTTCAGACGGATCAACGCGGAAGTCCGCGAGCTCGCCGGCGGCGAGCCAGCCATCGTGTACCGCACCGCGCGTGAGCTCGAGGCGCTCGCGCGCTCGTCGCCGTTCAAGGGGCTCGAGGGCACACGACAACTGAAGCTGTATGTGACGTTCCTGGATCGCCCGCCACTGTCCAAGCCGAGCTTTCCAATGCATCTCGCGAAGGATGCGCTCGAGGCGATCGGGATGAAGGGACTCGATGTGCTGCTCGTCAGCCGTCCGAAGCCGAACGGCTTCTACGGCTTTCCGAACAACTTCATCGAGAAAGTGCTTGGCGTGTCCGGGACGAGCCGGAACTGGACCACGGTGACGAAGATCCTGGCGCTCACGCGTCAGGATCTCTCCGGTCCTACGCGCTGAGGGCGTTCGGCTCGTGGTGCTGCAGCGCCGCGCGGCGGCCGCGCGGGAAGTCAATGCCCAGCGTCTTGATCTTGTAGTTCATCACGCGCGGGCTGATGGCCAGCAGCTCCGCCGCGTCCTTCTGCACCCAGTTCGACATCTTGAGCGCTTCGATGAGCGCGATCCGCTCGACCTCTTCGAGAGGAATGCCGGTGGGCGGAATCTTCACGACCGACGCGTTGTCGCGCGGTGAGCCGCTCGGCCCTGAATCGCCGAGCCGCAGGTCGTCAACGGAGATGTGCGTCCCCTCGGCCAGCAGCATCGCGCGCTCGATCGCGTTCTCGAGCTCGCGGATATTGCCCGGCCACTGATACCGCATCAGAAGCTTCAACGCATCCGAGTCGAGGCCCTGCATCTTCTTCTTGAGCTCGCCCGAGAAGCGGCGGATGAAGAAATTCGCCAGCGCGGCAACGTCGTCCTTGCGCTCGCGCAGCGGTGGCATTTCCATCGTGACGACATTCAGCCGGTAGTAGAGGTCCTCGCGGAACTGACCCGATTCGACCATCTCCGGCAGGTCGCGATTGGTGGCGGCAATCAGCCGCACATCCACTTTGATCGTCCGTGTGCCGCCGAGCCGCTCGAACTCGTGCTCCTGCAGGACGCGCAGGATCTTGGCCTGCGTGTTGGGGCTCATGTCCCCGATCTCGTCGAGGAACAGGGTGCCGCCGTCGGCCTGTTCGAACCGTCCGATGCGCTGCTTGTCCGCGCCGGTGAAGGCACCCTTCTCGTGGCCGAAGAGCTCGGACTCGAGCAGGTTCTCCTGGAGGGCCGCGCAGTTCACCTTCACGAAGTTGCGTGCGGCCCGATGCGAGTTGTGATGCACCGCGCCGGCGATGAGCTCCTTACCGGTACCGGTTTCCCCGCGGACCAGCACTGTCGTGTTGCTCTTCGCCACTTTGCGGACCACGGCGAGCACCTTTTCGAGCGCCCCGCTCGATCCGATGATGCGGTCGAATTCGTAGATGTCGCCCTGCGCGTGACGGAGGTAGTCGATCTGATTCTGCATCCGGCGCATCTCGAGCGCCTTCTCGATCTTGACTTCCATCTCCTCGATTTCGAACGGCTTCTGCACGTAGTCGAAGGCGCCGGACTTCATGGCCTCGACCGCCGTGGACACCGATCCGAAGGCGGTCATCAGGATGATCGCGGACGAAGGGTGCAGCGTTTTCGCCGTCTTCAGCACTTCCAGGCCGGTGCTGCCGCCCATCTTCAAGTCGCTGACCACCACGTCAAAAAAGCCTTCGTGCAGCTTCTCGATCGCGGCGTTGCCGTTCGGCGCTTCCTCGACGTCGTGGCCGGCTTCGGCCACTGCCTGCGCAAGCCCTCGGCGCAGCGAATCGTGATCGTCGGCGATAAGAATCCGTCCCATACTTCTATTCCTCGTTACCGCCGGTTACCGGCAGTGTCACTCGAATCGTCGTGCCCTGACCTGGGATGGTCCGCAGGTCTATCCGCCCGTCATGTGCATCCACGATCTTCCGAACAATGGCCAGACCCAGCCCGGAGCCCTGTGCCTTCGTCGTGAAGAACGGGTCGAATACCTTGTCCGCCACGTCCTGCGGAATGCCCGGTCCGTCGTCGGTGAACTCGATGAGCACCGCGTCGCGTCCCTCGGTACCGTCCTCCAGCCGCACGCGCTCGGCGGAGATGGTCACCAATCCCTTGCCGCCCATCGCCTCGTAGGCGTTGATCAGGAGGTTGGTGAAGACCTGCGTGATCTGGTGCTGGTCGGCGTTGATCTGGGGCAACCCGTCGGGAATCGCCACCTTGACGTCAACCGCCCCGCGACGCGCCTTCGACTCCGCGAGCTGAATCGCGCCCTGTACCGCGCTGACCACCGATGTGTGCTCGACCTGGAGGCGGATGGGCCGGACGAAGTCCAGCACCTCCTGCACGATGGCATTGGCCATCTTCGCCTCCTTGATGATGTCGGTCAGCACCATCTGTGCGTCCGGCGCGTCGGGGATTTTTCTCCTCAGCAGACCGGCCATGACCTCGATCCCGGCGAGCGGGTTCTTCACTTCGTGCGCGATGACGGCGGCCATCTCGCCCACAGCGGCGAGACGGTCGCGCAGCCGCTCCCGCTCCTCAAGCTGTTCGACACGCGTCAGGTCCTTGAAGAACATCGCGGCGCCGATCACCGCCCCGTCGTCTGAGCGAACGAACGCGAGCGTGTAGCCGATCACCTTGTTCGAGGGCTTGAGCCGCATCTCGACGCGGTTCGGCAGGTGATGCAGGTCAAAGGCTCCGGCCAGCACCCGCACGACGTCGGGGTGATCTCTGAGCACGATTCCCACTGGCTGACCCACATCTTCCGGCTGAGCCGCCACACCGAAAATCCTGTAGGCCTCGTCGTTGATCAGCGCCAGGCGCGCGTCGCGCGTGATCGCCAGGACGCCATTACGCATCCCCGAGACGATGTGCCTGAAAAACGCATCGGTCGTACTTCCGGTGCGCCGGGCGTCGGTGCGGACGCCTTCCGCCCCGGGCGCGGCCCGGTGGGAAGCTCGAAGACGCGATTTGGTCATCACACCGTGCTCCAAGAGCAGACCTCAGCCCACTCAGCGTTGGGCAAACGTTGTGCCCGGCGCAGAACTCGGAATCTGCACTCCAAGTGGCTGATTCCAGAGGGATCGGGTCGGATTTGAGAACAGTCGACTTACAGAACCGTAATCGTACTGCGGGTTTCGTTACCGCAGACGGGCCGAACTTACGATTCGGATGGGCTGGCGTGCTCCTGAAGAGCCTCCCATTGGGCCATGAGGTCGCCAACTTCCCACATCAGAGCCTGGTGCCGGTCGATGACCTGCTTCGACGCTTCGCGGCTGTCGTAGAAGCCGGGGGCCGACATCGTCGCTTCGAGCTCCTTGACCTGTGCCTCCCGGTCCGCGATGCGGCCTTCGAGGTCTGTAATCCGTTTCTGGAGCGCCTCTGCGGCTTTTTGCACCTTCCGGCGGTCACTTTCCTGGCGCTTTCGATCCTCCCGTTCTTCGGATTTCGCCTTCTGAGCGCCTGGGCCAGGTTTCCGGTCAATTGTGTTATCGGCGCCCCGGCCTCCGGGCTGTGGCCCTTGACCCCTGGGCTTCGAGGCCGGTGATTTGGCGCCGGGTGTTCGAGCGCTGGGCGCGCCGCCGTGAGGAGCGGCTTTGTGCCAGAGAAACTCCGTGTAAGTTCCCGGGTAGACGTTCGCTTCGCCGTGACCGATCTCGATGATCTTGGTCGCCAGTTTCTCCACGAAGTAGCGGTCATGGGACACGATGATGAGCGTCCCGCCGTAGTCCGCGAGCGCATCGAGGAGGACGTCCTTCGAATCCAGATCGAGGTGGTTGGTCGGCTCGTCCAGGAGCAACGTATTGGACGGCCGCAGGAGCATGCGAGCGACCGCCAGTCGCGTGCGCTCGCCCCCCGACAGGACTCCTGCCTTCTTGTAGACATCGTCACCCGAGAAGAGGAACCCGCCGAGGATGTTGCGGATCGCGGGCACCATGTTGTTCGGTGATCCCGACGAGAGCGTCTCGTACACCGTGAGCGTCGGATCCAGCCGCGTGGCCTCGTCCTGCGCGAAGTACTCCATCACGACCTGATGACCGATCGTCCGCGTGCCGCCGTCTGGCGCTTCTTCGCCCGACAGCATTCGCATCAGCGTGGACTTGCCGGCGCCGTTTGGTCCGACGAGCGCGATGCGATCGCCGCGCTCGAGGTGGAGGTTGACGTCGCTGAAGACGCTGAGGCGGTCGTAGGCCTTGTGCACGTGCTTCAGCTCGAGCACTGTCCGGCCGCTCTTGGCGCAGTCAGGGAACCGGAAGTGGATACGCTTGCGTTCGGGCGGGACCTCGATCGGGACGACCTTCTCGAGCAGCTTGATTCGACTCTGCACCTGCGCCGCTTTCGTCGCCTGATAGCGAAAGCGGTCGATGAACATCTTGACCCGCGCCACCTCTTCGTCCTGCTCGTGCTTGGCCTGGCGAAGTCGCTCGAGCATCGCGTCTCGGAGCTCGACGTATTTGCTGTAGTTGCCGACGTAGTCAGTGAGCTTGCGCAGGTGAACATCGGTGATCCGCGTCACGACGGCATCGAGGAAGTAGCGGTCGTGCGAGACGAGGATCACGGCATACGGATACGCGCCGAGATACTCCTCGAGCCAGTTCCGAGCCTCGAGGTCGAGGTGATTGGTCGGCTCGTCGAGCAGCAGCAGGTTCGGGCGGCCGAGCAGCAGCTTGGCGAGCGCGATTCGCATCTGCCAGCCACCCGAGAATGTCTCGCACGGACGCTCCGCGTCTTCGGGCCCGAAGCCCAGCCCGCGCAGTACCGTCGCGATCCGCAGATCCATGCCGTAGCCGTCCCCGAGGCGGAAGCGGTCCTGCAGCTCCGCGTACCGCGACAGCATCGCGTCGTGCTCCGCCTGCGGCACCGACGGGTCACTGAGCCGGTGCTCGATGTCGTGCATCTCCGCCTTGATATCGAGCAGAGGCTGAAATGCGGCGCTCGCTTCCTCGAAGACGGTTCGTCCCGCGTGCGTGAGGCCGTCCTGCGGCAGGTAGCCGATGGTCAGGTTCGCCGGCTTGACCACACCACCCGAGTCGGGCTCATCGAAACCCGCGAGCATCTTCAGGAGCGTCGTCTTGCCGGCGCCGTTCGGTCCGCAGAGGCCGACGCGTTCGCCGTCGTCGATCTGCCACGTGACGTGATCGAAGAGCGTGCGATCGCCGAAGGATTTGGTGAGCTCGGTGAGTTGAATCACGCAGCTGGCGCGCCCAGGGCTTTCGCGGCCGCGGCAATCACCTGCCGACCGGAGAAGGGCTTGATCAGGTATCCGTCGACGCCGAGGTTCAGAGCTTCGCGTGCGCTCCGCTCGGTCGAGAACCCTGTGATGATGATGATGGGCAGGTCCGCCCTGATCTGTTTGACCTCGCCGACGAGAGCGATGCCGTCCATGCCCGGCATGTTCAGGTCCGAAATCATGAGGTCGTAAGCATTGCTGTTGGCGCGCAGCATCACGAGGGCGCCGGCCGCGTCGACGGCGGTGTCCACGTCGTATCCGGGGGCCAGGGTTTTCGAAAGCAAGTCACGAATACTGACCTCGTCGTCAACGACCAGCACGCGAGACCGCCTGCCGGGTGAGGTTGGCGGCGCGGCAGGGGGCGCTGACTGTGCCCCACGGCCTTCCAGCCAGGCGTCGATATCGCTCTTCTTGAAGCGCCACTGCCGGCCCACCCGGACGGCCGGGATCCGCTTCGTCTTGATCAGGCGATAGACCGTACGGAGGTTCACCTGGAGGTAGTCCAGGACCTCTTCAGTGGTGAGGAAACCCTCGTCGGTGGGTCGCGTGGGCGGCAAGGAAATTCTCGAGCGGAACGCTGGCTCGATTCTACACGAACCCTCGCCTACCATCGGCTAAGATCCGTTCTCCAAAAGACTTAGCCGTTTATGGCGCCTGGCCGCTGAACCCTGCGCCATCCGGGTCCCCACGCCCGTATGATTGAGATCGCGGCCAAGCGGTGGCGACAGCCGTCTTAGTAGGCGACGGGCCCGGGTTCCCGCAGATGACAAGTACCGACGAGGAGCTCGTCGCCCGCGCACAGGGCGGCGATCTCGAGAGCTTCAATCAGCTCGTCCTTCGATGGGAACGGCCGATCTATGCCCTGGCGTACCGGGTAATCGGGAGAGAAGAAGACGCCCGAGACGTGTGCCAGGATGCGTTCCTTCGCGCCTATCGGGCGCTCCCTGGCTTCAAAGGACAGGCGAAATTCTCCTCGTGGCTGTATCGTATCGCGCTCAACCTGTGTCGCGACTGGATGCGCAAACAGCGTCGCGCGCCCGTGTCGCAGATGCCCGAGGATGTGGACTCGATGGAGCTGGCTGCCGGGACCGGGCCAGTCGAGTCGATCGAGGATCTCGTCGCGCGGCGTGAACTGAGCGCGATCGTGGAGCAGGCGATGTCCGTGTTGAGCGAGGACCAGCGCACCGCAATCATCCTGAAGGAGTACCACGGGATGACGTTCCAGGAAATCGCGGACATGCAGGGCTGTCCTCTCAGCACGGTCAAGACACGCCTCTATCAGGGGCTTTCGCTGTTACGTCGGCATCTCGAGCAACAGGGGCAGTTGGTGCCCGAACTGGTGAAACGCGTATGAGTGACACTTTCCAGTGTGGAGACCAGGGCGCGCTCGTCGGCTATTTGTACGGCGAGTGTGAACCCTCGGAACGGGACACAATCGCGGCGCACGTGAAGAAATGTCTCTCGTGCGCGGCCGAGATCGATACGCTGAGCGCCACGCGCCGGACGTTGTCCGCGTGGACGCCTCCCGCGATGACGCTTGGGTTTCAGATTACAAGCTCCCAGGCTGTCGCGCCGACGGGCAAAGTGCTCGAACGAAAAGTGCCGTGGTGGAGGGCACCGCTTCCGGCATGGGCTCAGGCCGCGGCCGCACTGGTGATCTTCGCCGCCGGCCTGTCGATGGGGCTCTCGCGCGACAACACGCAGAGCCAGCCCCCGTTGCGCGAGGCGTCCACGCTCTCGGATACGCCGAGTGCGACGCCGGCGACGGTGTCCCGAGACGACCTCACGCGAGTCGAGGAGCGGCTCAGGGCCGAGATGGCGCAGTTGAGGACCGTGGCGCCCACGCCGGTCGCGACACGTCAGAACTCGGATGACGTGATGCAGCAGGTCAAAACGCTCCTCGAGCAGAGCGAGGCGCGGCAGCGCAGTGACTTCACGCTGCGCATGGTCGATCTGGCCAGCAGTATCGAGACGCAGCGCCGTGTGGATCTCGCGACTGTACGGCAGACGATGGGGACGATGCAGGGGGTGACCGGCACCGAGGTCCGCCAGCAGCGCGAAGCCATCGATCGCATCAACACCTATCTGATCAACAACGTTTCGCAGCCAACACGGTGAGAACTATGGTGAGAAGCTGGATCGTGGGGGCCGTAGTCGTGCTCCTGACAGGGGCGACGGCGCAGGCACAGCAGCAGAGCGAGGCCGAGCAGGTCAAGGGCCGGCAGCGCATCTCCATGATGGAAGGCGTGCTGGAGCGCGCCGTCTCCAACGGCGCGGACAACATGCTGCGGCAGATGAAGGCCGTGATGCCCGACGCGCCTATGCTCACCGGAGTACCCGAGGTCAGGGGCTTCCGGCTGGACGGCTACGGCGCGTTCTTCGACGTCGAAGTTCCGGCGCTCCGGCTGCCGGTGACCTGGCCCCTCCGCTACATGCTCAGGGACAATCGCGGGACCTTGCAGGTCGCCGAGGAGCTCAAGGCCCTGATGGGCGAACTCGATCCCCGGCAACGGGAGCGGGTTGGGCTGGTGGTCCGACAGCTCGAAATGCTGGCGCAGGGTCCGGCCGCCGGACTGCGCGCGGTTGGTGGGCTCGGCGCCAACGCGCTCGTGCAGGCGCAATCCCAAGGCGTGGATTCCGCCGCCTTCGACGATCCCAACGAGCGCTATACGCACGAAGTAAAGGCGGCGCTCGTGGACGCGATGATCGAGAACAGCGGTCCGATCGCGCTTGGCGCCGACGAGTGGCTCACCGTCGCCGCACGGGACAACGTGCCGCGAGATCCGCTGATTCCGAGCGACACCGCCGACTTCAGCACCGTCATCTTCCGCGTGAAGGGCGGCGACCTCGCGGCGTTCCGCGCCGGGCGGCTGACGCTTGACGAGGTACGGCGCAAGGTGGAGGTACGGGAGTACTAGCTGAAGGGCCGGGGGAAAGAAGTGATCGACAGCCCGAAGGAACCCGGCGCCACTCAACGGTGTCTCATCAAGTAGCTGTGTACAATTCCGCTGTGCCCAAGCGCGTCACGCTCTGCCTCGTGGTCGCCGTCCTCGTCGGGGGGTGTCGCTCCCGGGACGTCGAGAAAGACGTCGCCATTACCGATGTCCACACAGGGTGGTACGACGCCGGCATCGTTGGTGGCCAGAACAAGCTGGTGCCCACCATCTCCCTGAAGTTGCAGAACAAATCTGGCGAGGATATCGCCCGGGTCCAGATCAACGCCGTCTTCAGGCGCGTTGGCGAGGCGCAGGAATGGGACGCCCATTTCGTGCGCGGCATCGGGCCGGATGGGCTCGCTCCCGGCACCAAAGGCACCGAGCTCGTGCTGCGATCGGATCGGGGCTACGTCGGGCCGCAGTCCCGCCTGCAGATGCTGCAGAACAAGGAATTCGTCGACGCCAAGGTCGAGATTTTCGGCAAGCACGGCTCCCGTCAGTGGGTGAAGCTGGGCGAGTTTCCAATCGATCGCCAGCTGCTCACCGAATAACCACGGCCGTCCTGGCGTTCGTGGTTAATAATCGCCCGCGTGGCGACCACGACCTCTTCCACGCAGACCCTCGAACGGCGACTCGGTCCCTTCGACGCAGCCGCTATCATCGTTGCCAACGTCATCGGTGGCGGCATCCTCTTTCGATCGCCGGCAGTCGCGGCCGCGGTGCCCGACGCACCGTGGTTTCTCTTCGCGTGGATCGGCGGCGGCGTACTCGCGTTCATGGGCGCGATGGCCTATGCGGAGCTCGCCGCGCTCCGCCCGAAAGCGGGCGGCGAGTATGTCTATCTGCGCGAGGCCTACGGGCCCCTGGCCGGCTTCCTGACCGGGTGGACCTCCTTCGTCGCCGGCTTCAGCGGCGCGATGGCGGCCAGCGCCGTGTTCCTCATCACCACACTCGAACGCTTCGTGCCGGGCATCGCGAACGCGACGCCCCTGCTCGCGATCCCGGTGCCCTTCACGCCCATCGTGTTCTCCTTCTCCAGGCACACGCTGGCAGCCAGCGCAGTGATCGCCGTCGCCGCGTTCATTCACATTCGCGGCGTGGGGCCGGGACGATTCGTCAGCAACGTCCTGACGACGCTGAAGATCACGGCGTTCGTCGTGTTCATCGCGTTCGGCCTCACGGCCGGCGCCGGGGAGACGTCGAACCTGGCGCAATCCGCCGGACCGGTCACGGCCACGGGTTGGCTCTTCGCGTTCATCCCTGTCATGTTCACCTACTCAGGCTGGAACGCGGCGTCGTACATGGCCGAGGAGATCCGCGATCCTGGGCGCAACGTGCCGCGCGCGCTGTTCCTGGGAACGGCGATCGTTACCGCTGTCTACCTGCTGCTCAACGTGCTCTATCTCTACGTCATCCCGATTGGCGAGCTCGCGGGCGTGCAGGGGAGCGTTCTGGACGTCGTCGCCGACCGGCTGCTGGGTACGCGCGCCGGAGACATCATGGCGGTTGTCGCCATCGTGAGCCTGGCGGCCGGCGTCAACGCCTGGACGTTCGCGGGTCCGCGCGTGTATTTCGCGATGGCCCGCGACAATGCGTTCTTCAAAAGCGCCGCTCGGATACACCCCAAGTACAAGACGCCGGCCGCCTCCATCCTTGCGCAGGCGGCGTTCGCCATCGTGCTCATTCTGATTGGCAGCCTCGACGCGATCGCCAACTACGTCGGCTTCGCGATCACGCTGTTTGCGGGAGCGGCGGTGGCCGCGGTGTTCGTGTTGCGCGCGCGCGAACCGGACGCTCCGCGGCCGTTCAAAGTGATCGGGTACCCGTGGACGCCGGCGATCTTCGTGATCGTCAGTCTCGCGATCGTGCTCAACGCGTTCTATACGGCGCCGCGCGTCACGGTATTGGGTGCGCTGATTATCCTGGCCGGAATTCCGCTGTACTTCTTCTTCACGCGAAAACGCGGGGGCTGAGGCCCCCGCGCTTCAACGAACCACGAACCACGAACTGCTTCAGGGCTGCTCGGGCAGCAGATCACCTTCATACGTGGTCTTCTCCCCGGGGAAGATCCGCACGTCGAAGGCCAGCGGCTCATACCCCGGCAGGACGATTTCGACCTGGTAGTCACCGTCCTCCAGCCGCAGCGACTGGAAGACTCCGTCGAAGTCGTCTACCCGACCCGCGTAGTAACCATCGATGAACACCTGCGCGTCGCGTGGATGGACCTTGAGCCGGAGCTCGCCGACCGGGTAGCCGTAGCTGTAGCTGTCGTACCGATACACGCTGCCCGGGTGCCAGATGTACGAGTTGTAGTGCAGGTCGAAGTAGAAGTGCCCTCGACCGCTCGGCCCGTAGCCGAATGAGTACGGGCGGTAGTAGTAGCGCGGGTAGTAGCTGTACGTCCGCCCGCGCGGGACGATGTAGATGTTCCGCCCACCGTAGTTGCGGTAAACGTTCCGGCCGTCCCGACGCTGCGGCGGAGGTCCCTGTCGCGGAATCGCGACGCGCGAGTTGTCACCGCGCACGCGGCCGCCTCGATCGGAGGCGCCGCCGATGCTGCCGCGATTGCGATTGCCGTCAGGCACTCGCGCGCTGCGGTCGCCGCGGTCGCCGTTCCCGTCGGGCACTCGTGCGGTGCGCTCACCGCGTTGGATCGTCCCACGCTGCTCGACCGTCCCACGATCTCCGTTGTCCGGCCGGCGTCGCTCGGCTCTTGGCTGACTTTGAGGTGGCGCGGCCTCTGAGCGGGCCTGCGGCGGCGGTGCGCTTTCCCGCGCGGCCGGTGGCGATGACTCCCGACGCCCACGGTCGCCTCGGTCTGCACCGCGATCGCCGCGATCACCGCGAGGCTGAGCCGCACGCGGTGAGGCTTCACCGCCATTCTGTTGTCGCCCACCGCCGTTCCCGTCCGGTCGACGTTGACGCTGGGCACTTTCCACCGGGTTCACGGCCGTCGCCAAAAGCAGCGCGGCCGTTGCGAGGAGAGTTGTATAGGGTCGCATGCGGTGTAGATGAGCAACACTGTTGCCATGTCTGAATCCTCGATTTCCTTAGGATCGTGCGGCGATTGGCAGGGCGTCGCGCTCGACTGTCCTCAATAGGACTCTGACCGCCGTCGCCTGACACCGCCATGAGCGCCGCGCCTGAGCCATGGGCTCCTTCTCGATATACTCGTGACGTGATTCACGCGACGACGATCCTTGCGGTGCGGCATCAGGGTCGGACGGTGCTCGCCGGGGATGGGCAGGTGACCCTCGGCAGCACGGTGCTCAAGCACACCGCCCGCAAGATTCGAAGGCTCTACAACGAAACGATCCTGGCCGGTTTCGCGGGTTCCGCCGCGGACTCCTTTGCCTTGTTCTCCCGTTTCGAGTCGAAGCTGGAACAGTACCGCGGCAACATCGAGCGGGCCTCGGTCGAACTGGCGCGCGACTGGCGGACGGATCGATTCCTTCGTCGTCTCGAGGCCATGCTCATCGTCGCGGATCGTGAATCGACGTTCCTGCTCTCCGGCACCGGCGACCTCATTCAACCTGACGACGGCGTCGTGGCTGTGGGATCGGGAGGGAGCTTCGCGATGGCTGCGGCGCGCGCGCTGGTGCAGCACAGTACGCTGGACGCGCGGCAGATCGCGCAGGAAGCGATGAAAATCGCGGCCGACATCTGCGTGTATACGAACCCGAACCTGACGATCGAAGAGTTGTAGTTGGCAATCTTCCTCCCCGAACGCACGACCACCGCCGCCCGATCGCTGACTCCCCGCGAGATCGTCGCGGAGCTGGACAAGTACGTCATCGGCCAGGCGAAGGCCAAGCGTGCCGTCGCCATCGCGCTGCGGAACCGCATGCGGCGCCAGCGGCTTCCCAGTGAGATGGCCGACGAGGTCACCCCGAAGAACATCCTGATGATCGGTCCGACCGGCGTGGGCAAGACCGAGATCGCCCGGCGGCTCGCGCGCCTCGCGCACTCGCCGTTCATCAAGGTCGAGGCGTCGAAGTTCACCGAGGTCGGTTACGTCGGCCGTGACGTCGAGTCGATGGTGCGAGATCTTGTCGAACTGGCCGTCGACATGGTTCGCGCGGAGAAGGGCGAGGAGGTCAAGGACAAGGCGCGCTCGGCGGCTGAGGAACGGCTGCTCGATCTGCTGCTGCCGCCGTCACGTCCCCCCATGCCCGGTGAGGATCTGGCCTCGACGCGCGAGCAGAACGGCCGCACGCGTGAACGCATGCGCGAGCAGCTCCGGGAGGGGAGGCTTGACGAGCGCGTCGTGGAGTTGGACGTGCAGACGACCGCGATGCCGTCGTTCGAGATCATCGCCGGCACGTCGGTCGAGGAAATCGGCGTCAACCTCAAGGACATGATGGGCAACATGTTCGGCGGCCGCGCCAAGACGCGACGCCTGAAGCTCCCTGAAGCCCTCGAGTATCTGTTCGCTGAAGAGCAGGCCAAGCTGCTCGACATGGAGTCGGTCAGTCGCACGGCCGTCCAGCGCGTCGAGCAGGCCGGCATCATCTTCGTCGACGAGATCGACAAGATCGCGAGCCGTGACGGCGCCGGCGGTGGTCACGGGCCCGACGTCAGCCGCGAGGGCGTCCAGCGCGACATCCTGCCGATCGTCGAGGGGACCACGGTCAACACCAAGCACGGCATGGTGAAAACGGATCACATCCTGTTCATTGCCGCCGGCGCGTTTCACGTGTCCAAGCCGTCGGATTTGATCCCCGAGCTGCAAGGCCGCTTCCCGATTCGCGTGGAGCTCGAACCCCTGACCCGCGACGACTTCGTCCGCATTCTCACCGAGCCGCGCAATGCCCTCGTCAAGCAGTACGTGGCGCTCCTCGGCACCGAGGATCTGACGGTGACCTTCACGCCCGGCGCCGTGGATCGCATCGCCGACTTCGCGGCGCGGGTCAACGACACCACGGAGAACATCGGCGCGCGGCGTCTGCATACCGTGATGGAGCGGCTCCTCGACGAGATCTCGTTCGACGCCCCCGATCTCAACGACAAGCAGATCACGATCGACGAGGCCTACGTCGAACGCATGCTCGCCGACATCGTCAAGAACGAAGATCTGTCCCGATACATCCTTTAATCGTTCGGATCGTTCACTCCAAGGAACGTTCCGAACGTCTCGAACGATCCGAACGATTCGTCAGTCGTCCTCGTTATCCATCAGTTCCCTCATCACCTGTACCCCCGCTTGTACGGCGGCCTGGCTGTCGAATGTGATGCCGGGCAACTTGCTTCCGACGCTGACATAGCCGATACGTTTGTACTCGCGTACCAGCGATGGGCCGTCGACGATCTGCGGGGCGTCGGCGATCTCAATCGCATGTCGCAGTTCGTGGGCGATGATCGCGATCTGACGCTCGCGCGACTGCAGATGCGTCACGCGTACCACGACGTAGCGCAAGCCTCCGGCCGAGGACAGGAACGTCAACCGCCCGTCAGCCGCGCGCGGCGAGACGCGATCGCAGCGCAGGTAGACGACGACGTCCGACGCCTGGAGGCGTTCGACGAGCGCGCGAAACGTCGGGGAGGTGCGCATGCCCTCGTCGAGCAGCTTGCGCAATCGGTCGTCGGTCGTCCGGATCGGGCGGCGCGGTCCATCCGGGATCGAGTCGGCGGCAATCGCGATCGACGAGGTCGCGACGAGCAGGAACAGCAGGGTGAGCGTGAATGCGCCGAGGCGTGTCATGCGCGATGAACATGGCAAGCGCCGCGCCATCCCGCGATTCCGGCCGGTTGTGCAAACGACTCGCATTTGCCACGGAATCCGGTACAATGCAGGGACTGCAGGAAACGGAGAGCCCACAGATTCGTGGTGTGACTTTTCCGTTACTACAAAAAGGTCATGATTTTGGAGGGCCCGCGGCCCTCCTGCCGCAGGCCCCGAGACGTGCTGGCGGGTCGAGGCGTTGCTCCAGGCTCCGAGCGACGACAGCTTTGGTTGCGAACGCCGCATCACCGCTCAGAAATGTAGGAGACCTGATATGCCTGCCGCCAAACCGGGACCAGACGCCACCACAGCCGCACGCGACGCGCGCCGACTCTCGACACTGCTCGAGGTCAGCCAGGCGCTCTCAGGCACGCTCAACTTCAAGTCCGCGTTACAACGGGTGCTCGGCACCTTGCTCCGTCATCACAGCGTCGTCCGCGGCATGGTCACCCTGCTGCGCGACGGCGAGCTGCACGTCGAAGCCGTCGAGGGCTTCGAGGATCGCGCACGAACGATTCGCATCAAGCTCGGGGAGGGCATCACCGGAAAGGTGGTGGAGAGCGGCAAGCCGATCGTCGTGCCTCGCGTGAGCCGCGAGCCGGCGTTCCTCAACCTGGCGCCCCGGCGGCCAGAGAGTCCGAAGCAGGAGCTCACGTTCATCTGCGTTCCGATCACGCTGAACCGCGCCGCCGTTGGTGCGCTGGCCGTCGACTTGCGCTTCAAGGTGGAGCGGGACTACGACAGCAGCGTGAAGTTCTTCGGCGTCGTCAGCTCGATGATCGCGCAGGCGCTCAACGTCCAGCGGATGGTCGAGGAAGAACGGCGCCGGCTGACCGATGAGAACACCCACCTGCGCCAAGAGCTCCGCGAGCGTTACGACTTTTCGAACATCATCGGGACCAGCGGGCCCACCAGGCAGATGTACGAGCAGGTCGCGCAGGTCGCGCAGACCAACACCACGGTGCTCATCCGCGGCGAGTCCGGCACGGGCAAGGAGTTGATCGCCCATGCCATTCACTACAACTCGCTGAGGGCAAAAAAGCCCTTCGTCAAGGTGAGCTGCGCGGCGTTGCCGGACACGCTCATCGAATCGGAGCTCTTCGGCTACGAGAAAGGCGCGTTCACCGGCGCCAACGCGCGGAAGAAGGGGCGTTTCGAGATGGCCGAAGCCGGCACCCTCTTCCTCGACGAGATCGGCGACATCAACCTCGGCACGCAGGTGAAGCTGCTGCGCGTGCTGCAGGAGCGCGAGTTCGAGCGGCTGGGCGGCACCGAGACGGTCAAGGTCAACGTGCGGCTGATTGCCGCCACCAACAAGGACATGGAGAAGGCGCTGGCCGACGGGACGTTCCGCGAGGACCTCTATTACCGGTTGAACGTCTTCACCATCTTCGTGCCGCCCTTGCGCGATCGGAAGGCCGACCTCCTGCTGCTGGCCGATCACTTCCTCGAGAAGTTCTCCCGCGAGCACGGCAAGGTGATCAAGCGGATCTCCACGCCCGCGATTGACATGCTCATGGCCTATCACTGGCCGGGCAACGTGCGGGAAATGGAGAACTGTCTCGAGCGCTCCGTGCTGGTCTGCGACGGCGGCGTGATTCACGGGCATCACCTGCCACCGTCGCTGCAGACGGCGGACTCCTCGGGCACCGTCACGCGCGTGGCGCTCAAGGATGCGGTCGCCGGCTACGAGCGCGACATGATCCTCGACGCGCTGAAAACCACCCGCGGCAACCGCGCGAAGGCGGCGCGACTGCTCGATACGACGGAACGGATCCTGAACTACAAGGTGCGCGGATACGGCATCGACGTACGGCGCTACAAGACGCCAGAGGTCGGCCGTCGCGGTCCGACCGATGCATCCTCGTCGGAGTCGTCGCGCGACATGCCGATCGCGGTATCGTCGCAATAGATGCCTGTCGCTCGTCGACTCCCGACTCCCAACTTCCAACTCCCAAAGAACCGCACCGGTTGGAGGTTGGGGGTTGGAGGTTGCGGGTTGGGGATTGGGAGTTGGGCCGCGGCTCTTATGTGCGCCGCCGCCGCCATGGGATGCGGCAAGAAAGGCCCGCCCCTTGCTCCCATCGTCCATATTCCTGCCGCGGTCGAGCGGATTGAGGCGCGGCGTCGGGGCAGCGAGGCCCTGGTGACCCTCACGGTGCCCGCTCGAAATATCGACGGGTCGATGCCGGCAGATGTCGGCCGCGTGGAGGTGTACGGCTACACCGGTGTGGCAGCGCCGCCCCGGGGCAGGTTTCTCGATGTGGCGACGCTGGTCGGGACGGTTACGGTGCCACCTTCCACGGCCGACGCGCCGGCTCCACCGGGCAATGCGCCCCCGAAGCCCGGAGAGGTCACTCAGGGATCCCCTGTGACGGTTCGCGAGTCGCTTGGTGCTGAAGCGCTGGTGGCCAAACCGATCCCGCCACCGGCCACCACCGGACGGGGATCAGGTGCCACGCCCACCGCGACACCACCCGTCACGGCGCCCACCGGATCGGCGAGCGAGCCCACGGGATCTCTTCGCCGCTTCTATCTGGCGATCGCCTTCAGTCCGCGCGGCCGTTCCGGCCCGCCGAGCCCCGTTGCGGAGTTGCCGCTGACGCTGCTCCCCGACGCGCCGCAGAACGTCACGGCCACCCACACCGCCGACAGAGCCGTGCTCACGTGGGAGCCGGCAGGGGGTCTCGTGGGGTTCATCCTCGAACGGCCGCTCGCGAACGAGCCCACGCCGCTCGACGACAATGCCCCGCCCGTCACCGCATCGGGTTCGACGGCGGCAGGTCTGCCCGACGGCCCGACCCGTTACAACGTGTACCGCGAGATCGCGCCCGCGGCAGCTCGAGGGCCGGCGAGTGCCACGGCGCTCGAGCCACAACCGTCGCATGACCCCCTGAACAGCGCGCCCCTCGAGGCGCTGACGTTCTCGGATGCATTGCCCGTACTCGACGGCCGGGAACGCTGTTATACGGTGACGGCGGTTCGCGGGACCGGGTCGAGCGCGGTCGAGGGTGACCCTTCCTCACCTGCGTGTGTCGCGTCGACCGACGATTTCCCCCCGGCCGCACCCGCCGGCCTACAAACCACGAGCGCGGACGGCGCGATCAACCTGGTCTGGGAGCCCAACACCGAGCCCGACCTCGCCGGCTACCTGGTCTTGCGCGGCGAAGCTGGCGATGCCACACTGACTTCGCTCACCGACACCGTGGTGACCGAGGCCCGGTTCACGGACCGCACCGTCCGTCCAGGCGTTCGTTACGTCTACGCGGTGCAGGCGTTCGACACGCATCTGCCGAGACCGAACGTCAGTGCCGAATCGGTGCGTGCGGAAGAGACGGCGCGCTAGCTGGTTGGTCGTTGGTGATTGATCATTCGTGTTCGTGGAGTGCCTATGAAGTTGTTTATCGACACCGGCAACCTGAAGGAAATCGAACCGCTCGCCGCGATCGGCATTCTCGATGGAGTGACGACCAATCCCTCGCTGCTCGCGAAAGAGCCTGGTGACTACCGCAAGATCCTGAAGCAGATCTGCCAGACGGTGAAGGGACCGGTCAGCGCCGAAGTGGTCGCCACCGATACGGCCGGCATGCTGCGAGAAGGGCGCGACCTGGCCGGCATCGACGAGCACATCGTCGTCAAGGTGCCGTTTACCAAGGACGGCGTGAAGGCGTGCAAGACGCTGGCGTCGGAGGGTCTGCGCGTCAACGTGACGCTGATCTTCTCGGCCACGCAGGCGTGGCTTGCGGCCAAGGCCGGCGCCACGTACGTCAGTCCGTTCGTGGGCCGGCTCGACGACATCGGGACCACGGGTATGCACCTGGTCCAGGAGATCGTCGACATCTTCGACAACTTCGAGTACGCCACCGAAGTGCTCGTCGCCAGCGTCCGTCATCCGATTCACATCGTCGAGGCCGCGCGCATGGGCGCCGACGTTGTCACGGTGCCGGCGACGGTCATCGAGCAGTGCTTCAAGCACCCGCTCACGGACATCGGGCTCGAGAAGTTCCTCAAGGACTGGGAGAAGGCGCAGGCCGCGAAGGTCTAGTGTCGCTTCTAGACGACCTTCAGCGCCGGGCCGCGCTGGGTGGTGGAGAAGAGCGGCTCCAGCGGCAGCGCGACGCGGGGAAGCTGACCGCGCGGGAGCGGATCCTCCTGCTCTTCGACCGCGACACGTTCGAAGAAATCGACGCGTTCGTGACCCACCGCTGCCGCGACTTCGGCATGGACGAGCAGATCGTACCCGGCGACGGCGTCGTGGCCGGCCACGGGCGTGTGCATGGCCGGCTCACCTACGCCTTCGCGCAGGACTTCACCGTCTTCGGCGGCTCCCTCTCGGAGACCAACGCCGCGAAGATCGTGAAGATCATGGACCTCGCGGTGAAGATGGGCGCGCCGGTGATCGGCCTCAACGATTCCGGCGGCGCGCGCATTCAAGAAGGCGTGCTCTCCCTCGCCGGCTACGCCGACATCTTCCTGCGCAACACGCTGGCCTCTGGTGTGATCCCGCAGATCTCGGCGATCATGGGCCCGTGCGCCGGCGGCGCCGTCTATTCGCCGGCGATCACCGACTTCATCATCATGGTGAAGCGCACCAGCTACATGTTCGTGACCGGTCCCGATGTCGTCCGCACGGTGACGCACGAGCAGGTGACGAAGGAAGAGCTCGGCGGCGCGATCACCCACAACGAGAAGAGCGGCGTCGCGCACTTTGCGGTCGAGGACGACCAGGCGGCCATCCTTCTGATTCGCGAGTTGCTGTCGTTTCTGCCCAGCAACAACGTCGACGACCCGCCGCGCCGCGACAGCGCGGATCCGCCGGCGCGGGCCGACGAGTTCCTCGACGCGATCGTGCCGGTGTCGCCGAACCAGCCCTACGACATGGCCGAAGTGATTCATCACATCGTCGACGATGGGTATCTGCTGCAGGTGCAGGAGCTGTTCGCGAAGAATCTGATTGTCGGATTTGCGCGGCTGGCGGGCCGCCCGGTCGGCGTCGTGGCCAACCAGCCCGCGCATCTGGCCGGCACGCTCGATATCGACGCATCGGTGAAGGGCGCGCGGTTCGTGCGATTCTGCGACGCCTTCAACATTCCGCTCGTGACCTTCGAGGACGTCCCGGGCTTTCTTCCTGGAACCGAACAGGAGTATGGCGGCGTGATCCGTCATGGCGCGAAGCTGCTGTTCGCGTTCGCCGAAGCCACCGTGCCGAAAGTCACCGTGATCACGCGCAAGGCGTACGGCGGTGCGTACTGCGTGATGTCGAGCAAACACATCCGCACCGACGCGAACTTCGCCTGGCCGACGGCGGAGATCGCGGTGATGGGCGCTGAAGGCGCCGTGAACGTGCTCTATAAGCGGGAGCTCGATGGGGCGGCCGATGTTGCCGCGGTGCGGGCGGCCAGGATCGCCGAGTATCGGGAGAAGTTCGCCAACCCCTACGTCGCCGCGCAGCGCGGGTTCATCGATGAAGTGATCACGCCGCGTCAGACGCGTGCGAAGCTGATTGCGGCGCTGGCCGCGCTCGAAACCAAGCGCGACCGCAACCCGCCCAAGAAGCACGGCAACATGCCCCTCTGAGAGGGGGGCATGTGCTCGAATGCTAGAATTGCCCGATTTTGCGCAAAATCCTGATCGCCAACCGCGGGGAGATCGCGGTGCGCGTGATTCGCGCGTGCCGCGACCTGAGCCTCGAGTCGGTGGCGGTCTATTCCGAGTGCGATCGTGCCGCGCGTCACGTCCGGATGGCGGACGAGGCGGTGGCCATCGGGCCCAACCCTCCCGCCGACAGCTACCTCCGTATCGACCGCATCATCGACGCGGCTCGCGCATCCGGTGCCGACGCGGTCCATCCCGGCTACGGCTTTCTATCCGAGAACGAGGATTTCGCGGCGGCGTGTCGCGACGCGGGTTTGACCTTCGTGGGCCCCACCGCTGAGGCCATCGCGCTGATGGGCAACAAGACCGCGGCGCGAAAGGCCGCGATTGCGGCAGGAGTGACGGTCGTCCCGGGGACGGAGGAGCCACTCGGGGCCGATGTTCCTGATGGCGCGATCGCGAGCATCGCGCGTGGCATCGGCTACCCGATCATGGTCAAAGCCGTCGCCGGCGGTGGCGGTAAGGGCATGCGAGTCGTTCAACAGCCCGCGGATCTGCATTCGGCTGTTCGGGCTGCGCGCTCAGAGGCCGGTGCCGCGTTCGGCGATTCCTCCATCTATCTCGAGCGCGTCATCGAGCGGCCCCGCCATATCGAGGTCCAGCTGCTCGCCGACCACCACGGTACGGTGCTGCCCTTCGTCGAGCGCGAGTGCTCAATTCAGCGTCGTCATCAGAAAGTCATCGAAGAGACGCCATCGCCGGCGGTCTCGCCTGCGCAGCGCGCCCGAATGGCCGCGGCAGCGGCGGGCGTCGCGGCCTCGGTCGGCTATACCAACGCCGGCACCATCGAATTCCTTGTGGACGCGGACGGACGTTTCTACTTCCTCGAAATGAACACGCGAATCCAGGTGGAGCACCCGATCACTGAGATGGTCACCGGCGTTGACCTGGTGCAGTGGCAGATTCGCATCGCCGCTGGTGAAGCGCTCAGCGTTCGGCCCGACCAGTTGTTGAGGCCGAATGGCCACGCCATCGAGTGCCGGATCTACGCGGAAGACCCTGATGCGGGCTTTCTGCCGTCTCCCGGCCGCATTTCCTCGCTTCGTGTGCCACAGGGTCCGGGCATCCGCGATGACAGTTGGGCCGAGTCCGGCACCGAGGTGCCGATCTTCTACGATCCGCTGATTTCCAAGCTGATTGCCTGGGGTGAGGACCGTCCGCAGGCGATCGCTCGCCTGCGGCGTGCATTGCTCGAATACGAAGTGCGTGGTATCCGCACCAGCGTCCCCTTCTTCCATTGGATGCTCCGCCAGCCGGCGTTCCTCGAGGCACGGTGTCACACCAGCTTTCTGGACGAGCTCTTGCAACAGCGCGGTAACGAGGGCTTTTCCGAGGTGGATCCGTCCCTCGCGGAGGTCGCGGCGATTGCGGCGTGTCTGGCCGACGCCTCACGCGCCCACACGCCCCACGAAGCCCGTGCCGGGCGCGTAGTGGAGCAGCCGGCCTCGTCGGCGCGGACCTGGAAAGGTCGCGCACGGCTCGAGAGTCTGCGCGGATGACGTACGAGGTCGAGGCGGGAGGGCGGAGCCGCACGATCGAGGTCCAGCGCCAGGGTCGGGAATGGCAGGTGACGCTCGACGGCCGGACGATGCCGGTGAGCGTCACTGATGTAGGAGGCCGATGGTCGTTGTTGATCGGGCCGCCTGAAGGCGGCCCCCACGATCCTGGCGTAGAGGCCGCCTTCGGGCGCCCCCCGAACGATCTTGGCGTAGGGGCCGCCTTCAGGCGGCCCATGAAGAGCTACGAGGTCAGGATCGACGGACACGGGAACGGCGAACGGATCGTCCATGTGAACGGTCACGCCGTGCCGGTCTCAATGATCGATCCACGGGCGCGTCTCACGCGCGGCTTGAAGGCTGTCGCGAGCGCGGGTCCGGGTCCGCACGCGATCGTGGCGCCGATGCCGGGGCGGATCGTGAAGGTGCTGGTGGCGGCAGGAGATGTCGTCACGGCGCACCAGGGTCTCGTGGTCGTGGAAGCGATGAAGATGGAGAACGAGCTGCGGTCGCCGAAGGCGGGTACTGTGACTGAAGTTCGGGTGACCGAAGGGCGTTCGGTGGATGCAAACGCTGTACTGATAGTGATGGAGTAATTCAGAATGCGGAATTCAGAATGCAGACATGGCGTCGCATCTTGCGTTCTGAATTCTGAATTCTGAATTCTGCATTGTGACTTTCAAGTCTCTGACTTCCGTGCTCTCCCATCCTCACACACAGAGGACGCGCCGCATTCTGCGCCGCGTGGTGGCGACGTGTGCGGTGATCCTGGCGGTGGCGTTCGTCACCTCGGTCTCCATGGACGTCGGACCGGCGCTGAAGTCCCAGGCCGAGACGCAGGGTTCGCGATTCATCCAGCGCCCCATGCACATCGGCCGGCTCGAGGTGCGTCTCTGGGACGGCAGCTACATCGTTGAGAACCTGCGGATCGACGGCCTGGTCCCCGGATCGACGCCATTCCTGATCGCCAAGCAGATCACCGTCTCCATGCCGTGGCGCACACTCTTCAACCGGCGCGTCGTCTTCGACAAGATCGAGATGACCGATTGGCGGATGCATGTCGAGACCACGCCAGACGGGCGTCACAACTTCCCGAAGTTCACGCGCGACGGGCCACGTGGCAAGAGCCAGTGGACGACCACGCTGCAGTACGTCCGCGCATATCGCGGCGAGTTCACCTACCAGGATTTCGGGACGCCGTGGAGCATCGTGGCGCGGAACCTCGATGTGACGGTGTCGAAGCCGGCGTCGGACTATCGGGGCTCCGCCAAGTTCACTGACGGTCTCGTCGCGATCCAGAACTACGTGCCGTTCCGGACCGACATGGCGTCGAGCTTCAAGATCGACGGCGGCCGGGTCATCTTCGACCGCATCGATCTGACGACCGAAGGGACGCACTCGGTCCTCAACGGCGACGCCAACATGTCGTACTGGCCTGAGCTGATGATGCAGGTGAAGTCGACGATCCAATTCCCGAAGATGCGCGAGCTGTTCTTCGCCGGCGACACCTTTTCGCTCATGGGTGAGAGCCAGTTCACTGGCACGTTTCACCTGTTCAAGGAGCCCCAGCCGAACGCCCCAGGGCAGACGCGCACCGGGCGCGAGCTGAAAGGCGAGTTCCGCAGCGCGACCCTCGGCGTCAATCAGTACCGCTTTGGCGACCTGCACGGCGACGTTCGCTGGACCCCGGAAGCGCTGGCGGTGACCGATGCGTCGGCCACGCTGTACGGGGGCGCCGCGCGATTCACGTACCGGATGGCTCCACTGAATGCGAAGGGCGTCACCCCGACGGCGCGCTTCGAGACCGACTACGCGAACGTGGACCTGACGACGCTCAGCGACTTCCTCGAGCTCGACGGCATCCGGCTGGCCGGTCGCGCATCAGGGAGCAACGTCCTCGAGTGGCCGCTTCGCCGCTACCGGGAGCACACTGGTGGCGGGGTGCTCCGGCTGACTCCGCCCGCTGAGACAGTGTTGATGACCCGCACCATGCCGCTCGAGCGTATCGTCGCGGAAGAGACGCGGGGGGAAGACGCCGGTCCGTTCAGCCCGCTCACGCCATTCGAACCGGTATCCATCGGCGGGGAGATCCCGTACACGTTCGGTGCTGAATGGATTGATCTGGCCCCGGGCCACGTGGCCACCGAGTCCACGCTCGTCGAGTTCCAGGGCCGGACGAAATACGGCGACGACTCCCGCATTCCCTTTCACGTGTCGAGTGCCGACTGGCAGGAAAGCGATCGGGTGTTTGCCGGCATCCTCACGGCCTTCGGGTCGCGAACCCGCGCCATCCCGATCAGCGGGCACGGCACGTTCGACGGCGTGATGACCGAGACCTTCCCGCGCCCGCGCATCGAGGGCAGCTTCAACGGCGAGCAGATGCGGGCCTGGGACGTCGTGTGGGGCGCGGTGCGCGGCGACGCCGTGATTCAGAACAGCTACGTCGATGTGAAGGACGTCACGATCACGTCCGGCGCGTCAACGATCAAGACCGCTGGCCGCTTCTCCATGGGCTTTCCGCGCCGGGACGGTGGTGAGGAGATTGACGCACGCATCGAGATCTCGCGCCGCCCGGTCGCCGACCTTCGACACGCGTTCAACATCGACGACTACGACGTGGACGGGACGCTGTCCGGAGAGTTCCATGTCTTCGGGAATTACCTCACGCCTCTTGGCTTCGGCAGGATGGAGATTGCCGACGCCGTTGCCTACGGCGAGCCCCTCGAGTCAGCGTCGGCGTCGGTCCGGCTCGAAGGGGACGGCGCCCGCATGGAGAACGTGCAGATCACGAAAGGAGGTGGCCGCGGCACGGGTGCCGCTTTCATCGGATGGAATGGGACCTACTCGTTCACCTTCGACGCGCGCGGAATCCCGGTCGAGTCGGTTGCTGCAGGCAAGGGGCTCGGGTTGCCGCTGGCCGGGGTCCTCGATTTCACGACCAGCGGCAGCGGATCGTTCGACGCGCCGCGCTATGAAGTGAAGGGTACGCTGCGGGACCTCTTCGTTGCCGATGAAGGCATCGGACAGGTGGTCGGCGACATCAACGTCAACGGCGAGCTGATGACGCTGCGGCTCGAAGCCGCCTCACCCCGCCTGGCGGTGTCGGTGGCCGGCCGGATCGCGCTCACACCGGAGAAAGACGCCGACGTCACGCTCACCGTCGCTGACACGTCGCTCGATCCGTACGTGCGCGTGTTTCTCCCGCAACTCTCGCCCTACACCACTGCCGTGGCGAGTGGCTCGATACGCGTGGTCGGCGAGCTGAACGATATCGATCATCTGCTCGTGGACGTGACCGTCGATCAGGTCGACATGCGGCTCTTCGACTACGCCCTGCGCAACGCGCGGCCGATCCGGCTGGCGCTCGATCGCCACGCGGTGCGGATTACCGACATGCGCCTCGTGGGACAGGACACGCAGCTCGACCTCGCCGGCCTGGCCAACCTGCACGACGAGACGGTCAATGTGCGTCTCAGCGGCGACGCCAACCTGGCCGTGCTCCAGGGGTTCGTGCCCAATATCCGCAGCACCGGCATGGCGATTCTGTCCGCCGCCCTGGAGGGACCGCTCAAAGACCCCATCGTCGGCGGGACCTTCGAGATCAACAACGGCCGCATCCGCCACTTCTCGCTGCCGCACGCGCTCGAGAACATCAACGGCGCCGTGCGCTTCGATTCGCGCGGGGTCACGCTGGACGGGCTGACGGCGCGCCTGGGCGGCGGCGACGTCCGGTTCGGCGGCCGGATCGACAAGCAGGGCTATCTCCCTGGACGGCTCGACGTCACGATGGGTGGCCGCGACATGCGGTTGCGGTTCCCCGAAGGGATGCGCTCGCTCGTTGACGCGGACCTCGCGCTTCAGGGCACGGTCGATAGCGCGACCCTGTCGGGGCAGGTCACGGTGAAAGACGCTGTGTACACGCGCGCCTTCGATGGTGGCGGGGGCCTGTTCGACTTGAGCGGCGGCGGCGATTCCTCGCTGAACCCGTCGGCGCCGCAGTCTTCCCTCCCCGTGCGTTTCGATATCCGCATCAACGCGCCCTCCACGCTGCAGGTGCAGAACAGAAGCGCTCGTCTGGTGGCCAACGCCGATCTGCAGCTCCGTGGCACGCTGGATCGGCCCCTCGTATTCGGGCGTGTGGAAATCGAGCGGGGCGAGGCGGAGTTCGAGGGCAGACGCTACATCCTCACCCGCGGCACGATCGACTTCAACAACCCGACCCGCATCGAGCCGTTCCTCGACATCGAGGCCGAGACACGCATTCGCGTCCCCGGTGAAACCTATCGCGTCACGCTGCGCGCCACGGGCACGGTGGCCCGGCTGACGCCCGTGTTCTCATCAGACCCGCCGCTGCCAGAACCCGAAGTCCTGGCGCTGGTGTTCAGCGACGTGGCACCCGAAGGGAACGTCGAGTTGGGGCAGTACCGGGCCGACACGCCGCAACAGCGGTTGCTGCGCGAGCGCGCGGCGCGCGCGGTCACCGGGAGGGTCTCCTCGGAAGTGGGCCGCGTCGTGGAGCAGATCGTCGGCGTGGACACCTTCCAGATCACGCCGATGCTCAGCGATCCGAACGCGCAGTCGTCGCGGATGGATCCCGGCGCGCGGGTGACCGTCGGCAAGCGCCTGTCGGATCGCTTGTACCTCACCTACTCGCGGAGCCTCTCGTCCGCCACCCGGGACGAGATCATCCTCCTCGAATACGATCAGACCGACCGCTTCTCCTGGATCCTGTCTCGCAACGAAGACGGGACCTACGCGCTCGACTGGCGTGCCCGACGTACCTTCTAAATGAGTAATGCAGAATTCAGAATTCAAAATGCAAAAGGCCGCGGCATTTTCGTCGCCTTTGTTTTGCATTTTGCATTTTGCATTTTGCATTCCGATGTGTCCGCACAGGCACAAGTCGGCCAAACCGTCGTCGAGATCCGGTTCGAGCAGGAAGGGGAGATCGTCAGCGACCCGGTCATCACGCGGCTGGCTGAAACCCGCGCTGGCGAGCCGCTCGCGATACGGGCGGTGCGCGAGACAATCACGCACCTCATGAGCCTGAGCCGCTTCGAGGATGTTCAGGTCTTCAGCGAGCCCGTTCCGGGTGGGGTCCGCGTCAAGTACGTGCTGGTGCCGACACATCCGGTGGATCGCGTCGAGTTCGTCGGCAAGGCGGGGCTGTCGACCGACGATCTGCGTCGAGTCGTCACCGACCGGTTTGGCAGGGCGCCCAGCGCCGCGCGCGCCGACGAGGTGGCCGACGCGCTGCGGGCCGAGTACCGGCGCCGCGGCTATCCCGCCGCACGCGTCACTCCACGGGTCGATGTGACCCACAAGCCGGATCGGGCCACCCTGGTACTCGAGGTCGACGCCGGCGTGCGCGCCAGGATCCTGGGCGTGAAGCTCACGCAAATCGACGCCGAGGGGCAAAGCAATATCACCGACCGACCAGACATCAGAGAGGGAGAGGCCTACGACGAACAGGCCATCGTGCGCGCCCTGCAAGCCTGGGAGAATCGCATGCGGCGGCGTGATTTCTACGAGGCCCGGGCCAGCCACGCGGCCCAGATCGCCGACGATGGCGTGTTTGTGACGGTGAGCCTGACGCGTGGTCCCCGCGTGGTCGTGATGTTCGTCGGTGACCCGCTGCCGGAAAGCGAACGTGACCGGCTGGTGCCGGTCCGCTCCGAGGCCTCCGTCGATGAGGATCTGCTCGAGGATGCAAGCCGTGCGATCGAGTCGTACCTCTACGCGCGCGGGTATCGTGACGCCGATGCCCCGTACACACGCGAGGAGGGGAAAGGCGAGCTCGTCATCACGTTTCGCATCACCCGAGGTCCGCGGTATGTGCTTCGCGACATCACGACAAAAGGAAACGTCGCGATTCCCACCCCGGACCTTCTGCGGCTGGTGAGGCTCGAAGAGGGACAGCCGTTCGTACGGGACGCGCTGTCTTCAGGCGTGGCGGCGATCACGGGCATCTATCGCGCGAGAGGCTTCACGCGCGCGGACGTCAAGCCCGTCGAGTCCGTTCTGCCAGCCGACGATCCAGCGGATCCGGATCGTCAGGTCAGCCTGACCGTAGCCGTCGTGGAGGGGCCACGCACACTCGTGCGAACGGTCACGTTCCAGGGGAACATGGCGCTGACCGTGTCGGATCTGCGCTCCGCGACGACGCTGGCTCCCGGCCGTCCGTATTCGACCGCAGATGTCATCACCGATCGGGACCTCATCGAGCAGACGTACCGCGATCGCGGCTACGACAGCGTGGTCGTGACACCCGCCCCGACCTTCGTGGAGAACGACACCCGGGCCGATATCGCCTTCACCATCAACGAGGGCCCGCAGATCATCGTCGACCACATCATCATCACGGGCAACCGTCGGATCAGCACCGAGACGATCGAGCGGGAGCTGGTGGTGAAGCCGGGTGACCCGCTCGGCGATGCGGCGATGGTGCAGAGTCGCTCGAACCTCGTGGCCCTCGAGCTGTTCCGCCGTATTCAGATCGAGGCGCCGTCACACGGCGGTGAGACACGACGCGATGTGGTCGTGCAGGTCGAGGAATCGCCAGCCACCACGATCGACGGGGGCGGCGGCGTCGAGGGTGGCTATTTTCTGCGGCCGACCGGCCCGGGGGGCGCGGCCGAGGAGCGCTTCGAGGTGGCGCCGCGCGGCTCCTTCGGTATCGGCCGGCGCAACCTGTGGGGCAAGAATCGCTCCGTGAATCTCTCGACCCGCGTCAGCCTTCGCTCGCGCGATACGCTGCCGTCCGACGTCTTCGTACCCACCCCGGAGCAGCCGATTCAGAGTACGCGCGGGTTTCATGAGTACCGCGTGGTCGGCACGTACAGGGAGCCGAAAGCCCTTGGCACCCCCGCCGACGTGCTGCTTACAGGCATCATCGAACAGGGGATTCGGCCGAGTTTCAACTTTTCCCGTCGTGAGGCGCGGGCCCAGGCCGCGATGCGGGTGTCCCCGCTCTACAGCGTGAGCGGGCTCTATTCCATCCAGAAGACGAAGCTCTTCGACGAACGAGCCAGCGAGGAAGACAAGCCGCTGATCGACCGTCTGTTCCCGCAAGTCCGGATCTCGAAGTTCTCCGGCACCCTCATCAGGGACAGCCGGGACGCCGCCGAGGCGCTCGATCCCTCGCATGGGACGCAGGTCATCGTCACCGGCGATCTGGCGCCGCGCGCGCTGGGATCGGAGGTCGGATTCATCAAGACCTATCTGCAGGGCTTCGTCTACCGTCGTCTCCCCGGCTCGCGCAGGATTGTGCTCGCGCTCGGTGCACGCGTAGGGATGGCCCATGACTTCGCGCGGGAGGTTGATGTTGATGGAGAGCTGGTGCAGGTGCGGGTCGGCTTGCCCGCAAGCGAGCGCTTCTTCGCTGGCGGTGACACGTCGGTGCGAGGGTTCTCCCTCGATCGCCTGGGCAATGCGGACACCATCACGGCCACGGGGTTCCCCACGGGCGGAAACGGTGTCGTGGTGCTCAACAGCGAGTTGCGGGTCAACGTCGTGGGCCCCTTCCAGGCCACGGGCTTCGTCGATGCCGGGAACGTCTTCAAGCAGGCCAGTGATCTGAGCTTCACGGACCTGCGCCCGGCGGCGGGGTTCGGAGTGTTGTATCGGTCGCCCATAGGCCCGATTCGCGTCGATCTCGGGTTCAACCTCAACCGGCGCGAGCTGGTCCCCGGTACCCCCGAGAAACGCCCCGTCTATCACATCCTGCTGGGCCAGGCATTTTGAAAACTCCGCCTCAGTGCCTCTGCTTGTCCCGCCGAAGCCGCGCGAAGGCGGATGCCTCGGTGTGTCGTGTTCAGTCCTGGTCTTTGGCTGCTGCGCTGTGCCTCTTGATGTGCCCTTCCTTCGCTTCCGCGCAACAACTGCTCGACAAGGTCCTGGCCCGTATCGGCATTGAAGCGATCACGCGGACCGACGTGCAGGCCGGGGTGGGGCTCGGGCTCGTCGAGGCGACATCCGCAGACGATCCCGCGGCGCTGCTGCAGGTCGTTGAACGTCAGCTTGTCCTGAACGAGGTCGCGAGGTTTCCGCCGGCCGAGCCCCCCGCCGCCGAGATCGATCAGCAGGTGGCGGCGATGAAGATGCGCGCCGGTGCTGCGCTCGAGGATCTGCTGCGCTCGACAGGGCTGGACGAGTCACGGGTTCGTGCGCTGGCACGCGACACGCTCCGTATCAGGGCGTATCTCGCGCAGCGGTTCGGCACCTCGACACAGGTCAGCGACGACGAGGTGCGCCGGTACTACGAGGAGCACCGCGATCAGTTCATGCGAAACGGAATGCCGATTCCGTTCGAGGGTGCCGAAGCCGACGCGCGGCAGCGGGCCTCGGCCGCGCGGCTGCGCACGACCGTCGCACAGTGGCTGCGCGATCTGCAGACCCGCTCTCAGGTCGTGCTGGTCAAGTAAGGCCTCACGCGGCGTCGTTCCGCGCGGCGAAGCCCGCTTACGATCCGCCGAGCGCAACTCGGAGGACTTCGAGCGAGTTGAACCCCGCGTGGCTCACGATCGGCGCCAGGCTGCTGCGTCGTCGCAGGTAGACCACCGCCCAGAACGCGCCGAGCAGGCCCGTCGTGATCACGGCGTCCCAGCCCTGCAGCAGATGCCCGAGACCGAACGCGGTGCTCAGGACGACCACGCCAACCGCGGCCCCGCCCAGGTGCTGCTCGAATCGCTGAAGCAGGAAGGCCCGCTGCAGCTCCTCACGAATGCCCCCCGCCACGATCGCGATCACGCCAAGCATCGCGGCGTCCCGGGGTCCGCCCGTGGCGAGCTGCTCGATCGGATTCGCGGTGACGTTGTGCAGACCGGGCAGAAGGTAAAGCAGGCCGCTCATCACGATGCCGACGAAGAGGAACACCAGCGGCACGAGCACGATGCCCAGCCCCACCTCGCGCGCCGGCGACCGGTGACCCAGCCACAACTCGGAGGGGCTCTGACCGTGGGTGCGCTTCAGCATCACCATGAGGGCAATCAGGACGGCCGTGTCGATCAGGGACAGCGCGAACACGAAGGGGAGTGAGAGCTGGTCAAGCTCGGTTGTGGGCGACCAACCCGCGGCCCGGAGAAGGCCGCCGATCACGATCTGGGTCGGCAGGCTGGAGCACAGCAGGATTTCGGCGCCCGCGACGAGGCGTTTCTGCCCCGGACTCAGCCCGTTCACAGCGGTTATGGGGAATGGGTCGGGGGGCGCCGCTGGCTGAGGCTCAGACAATCCAGTCTCCTCAGCAGTCTACCGGACGTCGAAGACCGTAGACCATGTAAATATGACAGGGTAGTATCTCGTTATAGATGTCTGGTACCTCAGGTGAACGTGTTCTCATTGTCGAGGATGAGCCCAGCACCCGACTCGGTCTGACCGAGCTGGTGCGGACGTGGGGCTTCATTACCGACGCGGCCGGCGACGGAGAAGAGGCGCTTCAGCGCATCACCGTCTTCCGGCCCTCCATCATCATCAGCGATCTGGTCATGCCCCGCATGGGCGGGCTCGAGCTGCTCCGCGCCCTCAAGGACGATGGCGGGGACTACATCGTGGTGATTCTGACCGCGCAAGGAACGGTAGAAACGGCCGTTGAGGCGATCAAGGAAGGCGCCTACGACTACCTGACCAAGCCGATCGAGCCGCAGCGGCTCAAGATCCTGCTCGACAAGATCGTCGAGCGGCAGGACACGCTGCGCGAGGTCAAGGTGCTGCGCAAGCAGCTCCGCGAGCACGGCAGCTTTGGCAAGATGATCGGCAGCAGCCCGCAGATGCGGAAGGTCTACCAGATCATTGAGCAGGCGGCTCCGACATCCGCCTCGGTGCTCATCTGGGGCGAATCGGGCACGGGCAAGGAGCTCGTGGCTCAGACGATTCATCAGCTCAGTCCGCGCGCCCAGTTGCCGTTTGTCCCGATCAACTGTGCGGCCATCCCTGAAACGCTGCTCGAAAGCGAGATCTTCGGCCACGAGAAGGGCGCCTTTACCGGAGCCGTCGATCGCCGCGCCGGCTGCTTCGAGCTGGCCGATCGCGGCACGCTGTTCCTGGACGAGATTGCCGAGATGACGCCGGCGACGCAGGTCAAGCTGCTGCGCGTGCTGCAGGAGCGCAAGTTCCGTCGTCTGGGTGGACGCAGCGAGGAATCGGTGGACGTTCGCGTGATCGCGGCCACCAACGTGAATCCCGGTGACGCGGTCCGCAGCGGCAAGCTGCGCGAGGATTTGTACTACCGCTTGAACGTGTTTGCCATCGAGCTGCCGACGCTCCGCCAGCGCAAGGACGACCTGCCACTGCTCGTGCAGTCGTTCCTGACCGACTTCAACGCCCGCAACAACAAGCAGGTCTCGGCGCTGGATGCGGCGGCGATGCGCATCCTCGAGCAGTACAACTGGCCGGGCAACATTCGTGAGCTGAGGAATGTCATCGAGCGCGCCGTCATTCTGAGCTCGGGCGAGTTCATCGATCCGAAGCACCTGCCGCCGCTGGTTACCGAATCACCGGATGTCGTCAAGCCGACGCTCTCGCTGACGCCCGGTACGACGGTGGAAGAGGCGGAAACTCGACTCATCCTCATGACGCTCGAGCACACGCGCGACAACAAGACGCGCGCCGCCGAGATTCTGGGGATCAGTCTCAAGACGCTGCACAACAAGCTGAACAAACTGCGGGGGCGTGGGAAACGGCAGGAAGAAGAGAGCGTGAATCCCTAGTGCGCCTCAGTATCCGGGTCAAGCAGATCGCTGGCGTCACGGCCATCGTCGGGTTGGCCGTCGTCGCGCTGAGCGCGCTGTACGCGACGCGCCTGGCCGATGTCGTCCTGCACGAGAGCTACTCGCGCGGACAGATGCTGGCGAAGACGATTCTGCACCGCGCCGGCGGCGTCGTCACCGGCAGCGGCGACCCGTATGCGCTGTTGCGGGAAGATCCGGGCCTCCGTTCGATCATCGAATCCAGCATTTACGGCGACAGCATCACCACGGCGGCCATCGTCGACACCAACAGCGTCGTCGTGGTGGCCAACCTCCGTTCGATGGTCGGCCGCGAGCTACCGGTACAGGACGACCTTGCGGCGCTCGATGCGGACACGCCGTTGAACAAGCTGAAGGAGATCTACACGGGCGATGGCCGGACGCTCGAGGTGCACGAGCAGCTGAAGCGCGGTGATGAGGCGTTCGGTTCAATTCGGATCGGCGTGTCCACGTTGTTGATGCGCAGCGAGCTCGACGAGTTGTTCTGGGGCGCGTTCTTCACCGCCGCGGCGGCTCTTGGTGTGGCGGTGTTCGTGGCCGGCGTCTTCGCGCAGTTACTGCTGCGTCCGATTCACGTGCTGCGGAGCGGCCTGACGCGTCTCGGCAAGGGCGAGTTCGGCGTCACGCTCGACCTGCCGCCCGGAGACGAGTTCGGAGAGCTGGGCGATTTCTTCAATACGGTCAGCCAGCAGCTCTCCGCGGATCGGATGCTGCTTGCCGGCCAGAAGGCGAATCTCCAGTCGGCCGTCGAGCACCTCGAGGATGCTGTCGCGCTGTTCAACCCGTCAGGGGAACTGCTGTTCAGCAATCCGGCGATGCAGCACACGCTGCCCGGCGATGCCATCGGCCGCGCGCTGCAGGGCCTGCTTCCCAACGGGCATCCCTATCGCACACTCGTGGAAGAGACGCTGGCGACGCGGCTCTCGCGAGGACCGGTACAGATTCAAGGACATCACACTGAACCGGTGACGGCGCCCTCGTCCCGCGGGTCGGGCAGTCATCGTCTAGCGAATCCAGGCTCCGGCGGTCATCGCGTCCCCGGCACGCACCTGGGATCCGGGAGGATCGATGTTCCCGGCACGGGCCAGGGATCGGGAAGACACGAAGCCGCCAAGCCCGCCGATGAAGAGCTCGTGATGACCCATGCGATCATGGGGACGAGCGGCGAGCTGGTCGGTGTGTTGCTCGTGTCGCGCAACCTCGCGCACCTGACGCGCATGCAATCGACGCTGGCCTACTCGCGCAAGCTGGTGGCGCTCGGACGGTTGACCGCCGGCATTGCGCACGAGGTGAAGAATCCGCTCAACGCGATGATGATTCACCTGGAGCTGCTGCGGACGAAGATCCGCGGCATGGCGACCGTGAGCGTGCAACCGGAAGCCATGGCTGCGGCCGGCGGCATGCTCGGCCTCGGACCGGGTCGGGCCACGCCATTGCCCGCACCCGTCCACGGTGCGCTCGAGCACGTCTCTATTATCGAGAGCGAAATCCGGCGGCTCGACGAAGTGGTCCAGGGCTTCCTGAAGTTCACCAGACCTGAAGACCTGCGGCTGCAGCCCGTGAAGGTCAGCGCGCTCTTCGAGGAGATTCTGCCGATTATCGAAGGCGAAGCGAAGAAGCACGGCGTGAAGGTGACGCTCGAAACACCGCAGTCGGTGCCGGCGGTGAACGGCGACTCGGCCATGCTGCGTCAGGCGTTCCTGAACCTGGCCATCAATGCCTGTCAGGCCATGCCCAACGGCGGGGGGCTCCGCCTCTCGAGCGCGCCCGCGTCGCGCGGCCGGGTTGAAATCCGTGTGCAAGATACCGGGGTCGGCATTGCCCCCGAGCACCTGTCGAAGATTTTTGACTTGTATTTCACGACGAAAGAGCGAGGCACCGGCATCGGCCTGTCGATGGTGTATCGGATCATTCAGATGCACGACGGCGAAGTCGAGGTACAGTCAACGCCTGGGCGGGGAACGACGTTCCGCGTCCTCCTGCCGCGCGCGAGCGGAATCTGACATGGCGCTTCACACCCAACGCTCCGACTCCCAACTGCCCGTTCCGACGGCAGCACGACGTGCCTCGCTGCACGTTGGGCGTTGGCTCGTGATGTTCTTGGGAGTTGCGAGCCTGGTGGCTACGGGGACCGGGTGCGCCAAGGCTCGTGCGCAGACCGTGCCCGACGGGCCGCCGCTGGTGATGCCGGACCCGCCGTCGCGTGTGTTTGCGCCGATCGAAGAGGAGCCGCTGGTGTCGTCGCCTGTGGCCCCGGACGCGCCGGCCACGTCGGCACCGCGCGTGACCGCAACGCGACCGCCTGTGCGCCGCCCGACGCCCGCTGAGCCCGAGAAGCCCGAGCCTACGCCGCCGGCACCCACACCAGCGCCGGTGGCCGAGGCACCGCGCGAGCTGCGCGCCGCGTCATCGCCCGCCGACCACGAGGCCGAGCGCAGGATCGCAGACCTGCTGTCGCGCGCGGCACGAGACCTCAATCGCGTGGATTACCGCAGGCTCACGCTCGGTGGCAAGGAGCAATACGACCAGGCGAAGAGCTTCAGCGAGGAAGCCGAGAAGGCGCTGAAGGAACGCAACTTCGTCTACGCGCAGACCGCTGCCGAAAAGTCCGCCAAGCTCGCCACTGAACTGTTAGGACGGTAATTCAAGAACTCAAGACTCAAAACTCAAACACTGCCTGGTTGGAAGGGCTCTGTTTGAGTTTGCACGCGAGCGCTGTGTGAGTCTTGAGTTTTGAGTTTTGAGTTTCGACCGACAGGTTTCAGAAACTCACTCCCAACCCGAAGTGCACCCGCGGGTTTCCTTCCTCGGGCCACGCCACGTCGAGATTCAGGATGAACACCGCGGCGCCCATGTACACGCCACCGCCGATCCCGCGCTCGAAGCGCTGATCCGACATCCTCTCGCCCGACGCCCATGTGGTGCCGGCGTCGATGAAGCCTTTGACGCCGAATATCCCGCTGCTCAGTGGTGAGTTGAGCGGTACTCGCACTTCGGCGGACACCGCCGCCATGTTGTCCCCTGCCCGGTGGCCCGCGTCGTACCCGCGCAACGAGTCGCCGCCGCCGAGGAGGGACTGCTCGGCGTGGGGAAGCGGGCTGTCCGATCGCGCGAGTTGCCCGCGCAGCGCCAGGACCGTGGAGCCGCCGATGCCGAGGTAGCCGCGCGCGTCGGCCAGCCACCGGCCGGCGCTCGTCGCCGTCAGCCGCGGGTCTTCCGCCTCCGCCAAGGCTACGGCGGACCGCCGAAGCTCGAAGAGCGAAGGCTGGTCAGGTCCGCCGGTAAAGCCCAGTCGCTCCCATCCAATCCGTGTGTGGATCGCGTTCCGCGGGAACGAGGGGTCGATGCGGGTGTCGAGCGTGACGTGTGCGCCAGCGGCCGTGTGCCGCGTGGTGTAGTCGTCGCCGAGCTCCACGTGCGCAACGCGACCGCTCGCGCCGACTTTCAACCAGTTCGCGATCGACTGCTCGGCCTCCAGCCGCAGCTGCCGGCGGCGATCGGGCACCTCGAAGAACGGGTTCACGCGGCGATTCAGCCAGAGCGCCGCGCCAACCCGCGTGCGCTCGTCGTTGAACGAGCGCTCCAGCTCGACGCCCACGCGACGTTCGCCGCCCCAGGAGAGCGGTACTGAAAGGCGGCTGTCGGGGCCGGCCGCGTCCGCAAAGGCGACGCGCACGCCGTAGGTCAGGCCGTAGCCGTCCGCGTAATTCAGGATCGGCAGCCACTGCGCGGCCTCGCGCAGTCGGGTGCCGGCGCCCGGCGTGAGGTCATCGTCGCTGACGCCGGCATGCTCGTCGACGAGGATGATGACCAGGATGTCGGACGGATTGTCGATCGAACGAAAGCGCCGACGGACCTCCACGTCTGCGAAGCGCCCGCTCTCTTGCAGCATCTGCTGCGCCTCGGCGAGCCTCGCATCGCTGGCCGAGTCCCCGGTCTTGAGCCCGCTGAGGCCGACCACATCGGTGTCAGGGGTGGTGTGATTGCCGTGGATGCGGATCTCCGCGATGGTTTCCTGCGCCAGCGCCCGCGGTGCTACAGCCAGGACAGCTATCAAACAAACCACGGAGACACGGAGACGCGGAGAAATAAGGCCCGTGATCATCGGACGCGCGTCGTGACCGACGCGAGCTTGTAGTCGTGATAATCCACCGCGTAGCGGCCGTCGACGTCGCCGATGGCGAGTGTCAGGTCGAAGCCGACGCGGATCGCGCGCGGCAGCCACACGGACGGGAACGGCTGACCCATCTCCATCGACGCGTTGATGCCATCGACGCGCACGAGCGATCGCCCCGGCAGGAAGTCGAAGCCGAGGTTGTGGAACTCGTACTTCAGAATCTGCTGCTCCGCGGGATCGACCCACAGCGTGACCAGGGCGACCTTGTTCATCTTGGCCTCGATTTCCTGGTCTCGCTTGCGGACGTCCTTGTTCGGACGCGTGCGGCCTTCGGTGAACAGCTTCGTCGGGTAGTACTCGATCTTGAGTGCCGGACGGCCCTCGATCGGCTCGCGGCCGACGAGCGCGTATTGCCCCGGATCGAACTTGAACCTGAGGAAGTAGGCCGCCGAGACGAACCCCGGCTCGAGCGCCTCGCGCACGCCGGCTTCGGTCAACGGCGCCGTGCCGGCGTCTGCGGCGGGGGTCTCGCGTGTGGCCCGTTCGGCGCGGCGCTTCTCGCGCCGATCCTCACTCTTTATCCAGTCGTCTTCGGCCTGGCGGCGATCGGCTTCGCCGATGGCGACGCCGTTGGCGCGCAGCGGGCTCTTGATGAAGCGGCCGTCGCGAGGAAACCACGCGGATTCGCGGCGACTGCCATAGAGCGGGGTCGTGCCCGGCCCGATCAGCTGAAACGTCTCCCGTTCTTCGAGGACGTATTGCTGGAGCTTCTTCCAGTTGTCGTCGCGCCGCTCGAGCACGCGCGACATCAACGCGTCGAGATCGGTGGCGGTCGATTGTGCGAGGGGCGAGCCGAGACTCGCCACGACGATCGTTGTGATCCAGAGAAGACGTCTGTGCACCGGTCTAGCTCCGGCAGGGTTGGCAACGCGTAGGACGGAATAGCTCATGTGAAAGTTGCGCAGTGCAAACTCAAGACCGGAATCAGGGCCGGATATGACCGCCATGTAAACCGTAGATCCTAAAGCCACAACCCCGCTGAGCCCCGCCCGGAATCCCTCCCTTGGACCGAGACGAGGTACAATAGGAAGTCCACATATTGCGCCTGCCCTAAAAGAAAAGCGCAATATGTTGTGGTTTGCGGCTTGACAAAGGATCAAACCGGGCGCACTATGGCCGGGCGTTCGGCGAGGACAAACGAGGCAGGATGCTCCCAGCATTAGGCCGACAGAAGAAAGCCGACAGGACGTCTCGAGCGCATACCACTGAACAGAATTTCGGACGCCACCAAAGGGGTAGGTGCGTCCTATTGAGTATCGAAGATGTCGGAGGAACGCATGGAAACAGGCCCGGCCCGAGAAGCTGCCGCAGCCGGCCAGCAGGCGACGACTGTAGGGGCGACGCATGCGTCGCCCGACTCCTCGACCCGCGCTCGCAAGAGCGCTGACGTCAAGAGTGCGGAGCAGAAGAACGCTGATTCGCCCGGCCTGGAGTTCCCTCGCTATTTCACGCTGCCCGGCGTCGATCCGTTCGACGAGGTCGAGTGGGAGATTCGCGCGGCGGTCATCGGCAACGAGAAGGGCAAGGTGGTCTTCGAGCAGCGGGACGTCGAGATTCCGAGGCTCTGGTCCCAGCAGGCCACCAACATCGTCGTCTCGAAGTATTTCCGTGGGCAGCTCGGGTCGCCCGAGCGTGAGCGCAGCGTCAAGCAGCTCATCGGCCGCGTGGTCGACACGATCACCGGATGGGCGCGGGCGCAGAAGTACTTCGCCAGCGACGAGGCGCTGATGTCCTTCAGCCACGAGCTCAAGCACCTGCTCGTGTATCAGAAGGCGGCGTTCAACAGTCCCGTGTGGTTCAACTGCGGCTTCGAAAAGGCGCCTCAGTGCTCGGCCTGCTTCATCAACTCGGTCGAGGACACCATGGACTCGATCCTGACGCTGGCCAGGACCGAGGGCATGCTCTTCAAGTTCGGCTCGGGCACGGGCAGCAACCTGTCGGCGATCCGCTCGTCGAAGGAGCACCTCGCGGGCGGCGGCACGGCATCCGGCCCGGTGTCCTTCATGAAGGGCTACGACGCGTTTGCCGGTGTCATCAAGTCCGGCGGCAAGACGCGCCGCGCGGCGAAGATGGTGATCCTCAACGCCGATCACCCCGATGTGATGGAGTTCATCAGCTGCAAGGTCGAGGAAGAGAAGAAGGCCTGGGCGCTCATCGACGCCGGCTACGACGGCTCTTTCACCGGCACGGCTTACACCTCGATCTTCTTCCAGAACTCCAACAACAGCGTTCGCGTCACCGACGACTTCATGCGTGCGGTCCTCGACGATGGCGAGTGGCAGACCAAGGCGGTGCGGGACGGCTCGCCGATGGACACCTACAAGGCGCGCGAGCTGATGCGCGGCATCGCCGAAGGCACCTGGGTGTGCGGCGATCCCGGCATGCAGTTCGACACCACGGTGAACGAGTGGCACACCTGCCCGAACACCAGCCGCATCAACGCCAGCAATCCGTGCTCCGAGTACATGTTCCTGGATGACTCGGCGTGCAACCTGGCGTCGATCAACCTGATGAAGTTCGTGAAAGAGGACGGCGAGCTGGACGTCTCAGGGTTCAAGGCGGCATGCCGCACGCTGATCACCGCGCAGGAGATCATCGTCCCGAACTCGAGTTATCCGACCAAGGCGATCGAGAGGAACTCGAACGAGTTCCGCCCGCTCGGCCTGGGCTACGCCAACCTCGGCGCGCTGCTGATGTCGCGCGGTCTGCCCTACGACAGCGACGAGGGCCGTGCCTATGCGGCGGCCATCACCGCGGTGATGACCGGCGAGGCCTACGCGCAGTCGGCGAAGGTGGCGCGCGATCACGGCGGGCCGTTCGGCGGGTTCGAGGCCAACCGCGAGCCCTTCATGCGCGTGATGCGGAAGCACCGGGACGCGGTGATCGAGATCAACCAGAAGTTCGTGCCGGCGGATCTGTTCGCGGGCGCGAAGCAGGCGTGGGACGAGGCCGTGGAGCTCGGCGAGGACTTCGGCTACCGGAACGCGCAGGCCACCGTGCTCGCGCCCACCGGGACCATCGGCTTCATGATGGACTGCGATACCACCGGTGTCGAGCCCGACATCGCGCTGGTCAAATACAAGAAGCTCGTCGGCGGCGGGCTGATGAAGATCGTCAACGGCACCGTGCCGATGGCGCTTCAGACGCTTGGCTACACGGCGCCTGAAGTCGAGGCGATCGTGCATCACATCGACGAGCAGGAGACGATCGAGGGCGCGCCGTTCCTGAAGGCCGAGCACCTGCCGGTGTTCGACTGCGCGTTCAAGGCGGCCAACGGTGAGCGGTCGATTCAGTACATGGGCCACATCCGGATGATGGGCGCCACGCAGCCGTTCATCTCGGGGGCGATCAGCAAGACCGTCAACGTGCCGCGCGAGGCGACGGTCGCCGACATCGAGCAGGCGTACATCGAGTCGTGGCGCCTCGGGGCCAAGGCCATCTCCATCTATCGCGACGGCAGCAAGCGGACGCAGCCGCTCAACACTTCGCGGGCGCAAGTGGCGGACACGCGCAACATCGGCGGCGAGGTGCGCGAGGTGGTGAAGGAAGTGGTGAAGATCGTCGAGACGCCGAAGCGGCGGAAGCTGCGCGACGAGCGTCGCGCCATCACCCACAAGTTCGACGTCGCCGGCCACGAAGGCTACATCACCGTCGGCATGTTCGAGGACGGGACCCCGGGCGAGATCTTCCTGGTGATGGCCAAGGAAGGATCGACGATCTCCGGCTTCGCGGATGCCTTCGCGCAGGCGATCTCCTACGCGCTGCAGTACGGCGTGCCGCTCCAGGCGCTGGTGGACAAGTTCAGCCATGCGCGCTTCGAGCCGTCGGGGATCACCAAGAACCCCGAGGTGCGCTTCGCCAAGTCGATCGTCGACTACATCTTCCGCTGGATGGCCACCAAGTTCCTGTCGCCGGAAGCCCAGTTCCGCGCCGGCGTGAACATGCGCGAAGATCCGACAGAAGCCGTCGAGCCCGGGACTCGAGATTCGGGACCCGCGTCGCCCGTGGGGGCCGGCTTTAGCCGGCCCGAGAGCAAGGCCGCGCCAGCGAAACCCAAGACCTCCGAATTCGCGGCGATGAAAAACCAGGAGGACGCGCCGCCGTGCAGCACGTGCGGCTCGATCATGATCCGCAGCGGCAGTTGCTACAAGTGCGCCAACTGCGGCACGACGAGCGGCTGCGCGTAGACAAGTAGCGAGACGTAGGCCGGGTCTTGCTGTGTAGACCCGGCGAGCAACGCACGGACGTAGCCTTTCGTCTTTTTGGAAGAAGACGTACGTAGTGTCCGCCTTCAGGCGGACCGAGATGGTCACGGGCGTGCCGGTCGGCCCGGCGCCGGCTCCCGCCTTTGCGCTCCGCGCTTCGGCGCGCCAAGCCGCACGCCGGGAAAGCTCCTGCCGCTCTTGCTCTTCCGCTGCCGCCGCGAGTAGAGCCAATTCCAACGCCCGCAGTCGCGGCATACACCGGCGTGGCTGACACACGGCTTCTGTCCGTTGAACGGCCGGCGGCGAAAGCGCTACATTGCAGCCGTCACAACCACATTTGATTATCAAGTTCGGCCCAATATTAGTTAGACGTCAACGAATCACGCATGCAGCTCAATCGGAAGACGGTGCTGCGCGTTTGCAAAGACGATGTCTGGTCGATCGGCAATCAGGCCCTGTACGACCTATGCAAACGGCACCCGAAGCACGATGTCGATGCCGAGATTGTGGCGAAGGTCTGGTTGATTGGTCGAGCCTATGCGGCCTCGGTTGAACGTGGTAGGGGCAAGGCAAACGACGCCGCGTTGTCCAACGACCGGTTCTACACCGAGGCCGTCCCTCGGGCTCTGCGAGTCTCCGAACTCGATCGCAGGCTCAACGAGCTCTCTAGGTTCGAGGCCGTCGACGAGTCCAACGTCGCATTGATCTTGGACGCACACGCCCACTTGGTAAAGGTGTTCTACGATCTGACCAGGAAGAACAAGCGGTCACTGGCTTCGAAGTATCTGCATTTCCATCGACCAAGTCTCTTCTTCATCTATGATTCCCGGGCGGCGTCGGCGATCCGCGCCCTTGGGCTACCTCGCCAAGTCATAGAAGTGCCGCGCGGCTCGGATCGGACATACGCGCATTTCGTGAGCGCTGCTCTGGGCGTTCGGAAGTTCGTTTCGTCGAGGTTCGGGCAGGCGTTGAGTCCGCGACAAATTGATCGGCTCTTACTGGCGACGCACGAGCCGTGACGTCTAACATCGCATGCACCAGACGGCCCTCGCGATATTGTGAAGCGCCGCTGGTGATGCGTTGGCGTTGGAGCCGTCGGCAGAGTCGTGAGCGGCGCGTTCATCGCCGACGTTGATATGGCAGCGCGGGTTCCCATGCAACTACTCGGAATCGGTATAGCCCTCCTTTCTCTATTGCTCGCGATACTGGCCGTTGCGGGGCTTTGGCGCACGCCGGAGATGGCACAGACTCTCCAAGTGGTGGCTTCCCAACAGGGTGGCTCATTCGATGCGAGCAACTGAGCATGGCATTGGCGTCTATCGTCTGCGCTTCAGCTCTTCTACGGAGTCGGCGGCGTTGTCGCAGGTGCGGGTGTAATCCGAGGACGTAGCTGGGCGTTGCCGCTTTGGTGCTGCCTCATCACGCTCGTGCTGTTCGGCAGGCCTCCGGCGAATTGGGAGGATTCGCGATGTACCCGTTCGAACGGACCACGCCAACTGAAATGTCCGTAGTTGCCGCGATTTGCGTCATGTCGTGGGTCACACTGTGGCGACTCTCGAAGGCACGACGAACGAGCCGCTCTGCCCAACAGGGGTTGGACCAGTCGGCGCCCGAATGGCGAACGCGCTGATTCGGAGCGATCGTGACCACGCCCCCGCAGGTTCAGCCCCACGGGGACGGCAATGGATGCCAAGAAGCCGTCAACCTGGCTTGTGTGTCGTGAGGCCCACGGTGTACTTTTCGCCTATGACAAGACCTCTGCTGACTCTGGGATTCCTCGCCATGATCTCGGCGGCCAGCCTGGCCCAGGCACCGGAACCTCCCATCGCCGATACCCGCCTGACGATGCACACGCTCGTCAGGGAGGACATCTTCGCTGGCTTCCTCCAGAACGACCTGGCCCGGCTGACCCGCGCGGAAAAGAACATCGAGCTGCTGCTGGTGAGTCGGCCCGGCGACCGCGCCAGTCTGCTCGCCTGGCAGGGCGGTACCGTGCTGACGCGCGCGGTCGTGGCCAATGACGCCAGTCAGCCGGATCAGTTCCGGCAGCACTACCGGCGCGCGCTCGATCTCTTCGCGGAAGCGGCGCGTCTGGGGCCGGGCAACGTCGGTGTGTTCGCGGTCACGGGCGGCTCACTGGCAACATTGGCCGATCGGTTGCCGGCGGCAGAACGGGCGACAGCCTGGGAGCAGGCCTACAACGCGTATCAGCAGCTGTGGAAGCTGCAGGGAGCGATGATCGAAAAGCTGCCGCTCCATCACAAAGGCGAGGTGCTTTCGGGCCTGGCGCAAAGCGCGCAGCGGACAGGCCGCAGCGAGGAGGCCACGGCACAAGTCGACCGGATGGTGGCGCTTCTCCCCAACACGCCATACGCGACGCGGGCGCAGCAATGGAAGGACAACGCCTCGGCCCGCACGCAGGTCAAGCTGACGTGCCAGACCTGTCATGCGCCGGGCACGCTGAGCGCGCGCCTCATCGAAGTCTCGAAGTAGGCCGGCGAGGCTGTCCGAGTGAGGACCACGCGCCGATCATTTCTGCGGTCGTCGGGTGCCGCGCTCACCCTCGCCGCGGCCAGTCGGCTGGTGCGAGCGCAGAGCGCGACCGCGTTCGACGTCACCGAAAAGAGCATCAGCGAGCTTCAAGCGGCACTGGCCTCTGGACAAATCACCTCCGCGCAGCTCGTCGAGCTGTATCTGAATCGCATCGCGGCCTACGACCAGGCGGGCCCGCGGTTGAACGCCGTCATTTCCACCAACCCGAACGCGCCGGCCGATGCGCGGGCACTCGACGATGAGCGGATGAGACGCGGTCCGCGTGGGCCGCTGCACGGCATCCCGGTTCTCCTGAAGGACAACTTCGAAACCAAAGACATGCCGACAACGGGCGGTTCGCTCGCGCTCACCGGCATCGTCCCCGCGCAGGATGCCTTTCAAGTGGACAAGCTCCGTCGGGCCGGCGCGGTGGTGATCGGCAAGGTCAATCTCCACGAGCTTGCCCTCGGTCTCACGAGCCACAGCTCGCTGTGTGGTCAGACGTTGAATCCCTACGACCTGACGCGCGCGCCTGGCGGGTCGAGCGGCGGGTCGGGCGTGGCGGCCGCGGCCTGCTTCGCGGCCTTCACCATGGGCACCGATACGAGCGGGTCGATTCGCATTCCCAGCTCCCACAATGCGATCGTCGGCCTGCGGCCATCGGCGGGTCTGTCGAGCCGAACCGGCATCATCCCGTTCGGGCACACGCAGGACACCGGTGGACCCATGGCACGCACCGTCGAGGACGTTGCCCTCATCCTCGATGCGACGGCAGGCTATGACCCGCGCGATCTCACGACCAGCGCAAGCGGCGGCAAGATGCCCCGCACGTACACCTCGGCGCTGAAGGTGGGCGCACTCAAGACCGCGCGGATCGGTGTGCTCACCGAGTTCTTCGGTACCGCCCCCGAAGACGAGGACGTGGCTGCCATCGTCCGCCGCGCGATCGACGAGATGAAGGCGCGCGGAGCGACCGCGGTCGACGTCGTGGTCCCGGACCTGGCGAAGCAGGTGGCGGCAGCGAATCTCCTCACGCAGGAGTTGAACGCCTACCTGGGCGACTACCTGCGCAGCGCCGGTGCGCACGTGAAGTCGATCGAGGAACTGCTGGAGTCTGGCCTCCACTCATCGTCGCTGCAGGGAATTCTCGACGTCGCCAATGGGATCGCGGACGACTATCTGTCCGGCGACGACTACAAGGCCAGACTCGCCGCGCGCGAGACGCTGGCCAAGGCCGTCCTTGCGGTCATGGATCGCGAACGCCTTGACGCGATCGCGTATCCGACCATACGCAGGATTGCGCCGATCGTCGGAAACAACCAGGCAGGGAGTAACGCCGCGCTGTCAGCCAATACCGGTTTTCCCGCCATCACCGTGCCTGCAGGCTTCACCGCGGGAGGGTTTCCCGTGGGCATCGAGTTGCTCGGCCGTCAGTTCTCCGAGGCCACGCTGCTCGCGCTGGCCTTCGACTTCGAGCAGGCCACACATCATCGTCGTGCCCCGGCGACGACGCCGGCGCTTGGGGCAGTCCCGAGTCCCGAATCCCGAATCCCGAGTCCCGAGTCCGCGCCGGGCGTGCAGATCCAGATCGTGGCAACCGGCGCGAGATCGATGCCGCCCTCGAACGTTCCCTTCCAGGCTGCCGCGCGATTTACCTTCAACGAGCAGACGCGTCAACTTGGCTACGACGTGAAGCTGTCCGGCGCGCGCGATGAAGTCGCCGGCGTGTATCTTCACCGGCGAGCGAACCGGCAGAACGGCGGCGTCGCGTACGTTCTCGCGAAGTCGGCAGCGCCGCAGATGTCCGGCACAGTCACGCTGACCGAGGCAGAGGTCACCGACCTGAAGGCGGGGAAGTTCTACGTCGCGGCCATCAGCAAGAAGACGCCCCGCCTGAGTGCCAGAGCGGACATTGCACTTCCGTCCGGCTAAAGCCGGACACTACGTACGACCGGGTATACTGCGCCGCTGAGACGTGGCATTCCTTTCCTTTTTCTTCCCGTGGGGCGTCATCCTGCAGGCGCTGGCGATCGTGCACTTCATTCGCCGTCGTCCGGAGACGCTGTGGCTCTACGTCATCATCTTTCTCGGTCCACCGGGCGCGCTCGTCTACATCGCAGTAGAGGTAGTGCCGGATCTCGGCCTCCTCCGAGGAGCATTCGACGCTTTCGGGCGGCGCAAGCGCATCACGCACCTCGAGGCGCTCGTCCTCGAGAACCCCTCGCCCGGCAATTACGAGGAGCTCGGCGACCTGTTGCTGGACGAGGAGAAGTTCGCGCGCGCGCGCGAGTGCTACGACAAGGCCATCTCGCCGCGAATCACCAATGACGACCCGATCTATCGCCGGGGCATCGCCGAGATTCATCTGAACGATTTCGCGGCCGCGGTCACCGACCTGGAGTACGTGACGTCACGCGATCCACGATACGACTCGCATCGCGCGATCGCGCTGCTGGCCCATGCCTACGCGAACGTCGCTGAGCCCACCAAGGCCGAAGCGCTCTTTCAGCAGGCAACCGGCATGTCCACGCTGTCCGAGACGTACTTGAACTACGCCACGTTTCTCGCCTCGCAGAAGCGGACGGATGAAGCCCGCGAGTGGGCCCAGCGCATCCTGGCCAAGAAGCCGACGATGCCGCGGTATCTCCAGCGGCGCGAGCGCCCCTGGTTCCGCAAGGCGAATGCGCTGTTGAAACGACTGCCGAAGGGGGCCTGACTCAGCGGAGCTGGCGCTCCAGATAGTCGACGACCCGCTCGAAGGGATCGAAGCCAAACGCCTCAGCCACCGACGGGCGGAGGTTCGAGTTGGCGTTGATGTCGTAGAACACCCGCCGGCCAGCGTCGGTCTCGAGATACTCGATGCCGCCGACGTCGAGCCGTGCCGCCTTCACAATCCGTTTTGCCGTGTCCACTGCCTCACGCGGCACGTCGGGAAATGGATGGAACTCCACCGGCGGGGCGTCCACCGCGTCGTGCGGTGGCACGGCACACACGCCGTCACCGTCGTCCGGATTGCAGACCGGGGATGGACACAGGTTGAAGCGCCCGTGCGTCTTCACGCGCATCGCATAGAGCAGCTCGCCACCCAGGAACTCGAGCCGGACGATACCCTGTTCGGGATCGTGTGGCAGGTATTCCTGCAGCAGGAACAGGTTGTCCGGCAGCCACACCGACGGATCGCGGCGAAAGATCTCCTCGACCTGCCGTATCGAATCGACCACCTGGATGCGTGCGCCGCTGCCGCCCTGGTCCGGCTTCAGGAGCGCCGGCCACGTCACCAGTTCCTCGTATGCGTGCAGTGCGTGAACGTCGTTGAACGTGATCGAGCGCGGACAGTCGATGTCGAGCGTGCGCAGCAGCGTCGCCTGGGCGCTCTTGCTCAGCTCGAGCGCGAACACATCGGCGCCATTCAGCACCCGCGCGCCAAGGAGCTCGAGCGATCGCATGTAGGCGAGGGCCAGCGGAACCGCGCGCGTGTTGCCGCGAATGTAGGCGCTGGGGCTCGCCTGATTGAAATAGAGCCGGGCGCGAGGCATCTCGACGTTGCTGAACGCCGCCCGCGTGACGTCGCACGGCAGGAACGAGAGGCCGCGACGCGCCAGTGCGGCGAAGAGCGGCTTCTGCCACTCGGGATGCTCGTGAAGGACGATGAGATCGGGTCCGGGAGTCGTCATGGAATCTCGATGTCACATCGTGCCACACCTCCGCTATTGAAGCGTCAGCCGAAGCTCGGCTAAGTTAGCAGCCAGGAGACAGGTTCATGACAAGGCTCAGGCTGATCGGCGCGTTGGTGCTCTGTGTTGCGACGACGATCGTGGCCGCGCAGGAGCCGGTGTGGAACGCCGGCGCCATCAGGGAGTGCGATCGCGCCTGTCTCGTCGGCATCATCGACGGTTACATGAACGCCATCTACACGCGCGATCCGAAGGCCGTGCCGGCGCTCGCCCCGGATGTCCGGATGACGGAGAACACCGGCGTGATGACCGTCGGTGAAGGCGTCCTGTGGCGGTCGAAGACCGAGCCCACGAGCTTCAAGATCTACGTCGCCGATCCGGTGGCAGGTGAGGTTGCCCTGCAGACGCGACTCAAGGTACAGGGTCGCGATACGCTGGCGGCCATCCGTCTCAAGGTCGATCGCGGCAAGATTCTGGAGATCGAACAGCTCCACGCCGGCGGCATCGCGCCGCAGGCGATCGAGCTGCTCACGACGCCGAGGACGGTGCTCACCGAAGACGTGCCGGCCAATCAGCGCGTGTCGCGCGAGGTCATGTTGCGGGTCGCCAACTCGTACTTCGATGCGCTCGAAGGCGACAGCGGCAAGATCGGCGCGTTCGCCGACGACTGCGTCCGTCACGAAAACGGGTATCGCACGGTCAACAACCCGCCGCCCGGCGGACGCATGATGCCCGGTCCTCAGTTGCCGGATCCAAACACCGAGCAGGGAAAATCAGCGCTCACGTTCAGCATGCTGACCTGCTCGCAGCAGATCGATTCGAAGATCTTCGCCTACATGAAGCGCATCCGCCCGCGGCGTGCGCTGATTCTCGACGAGCAGAAGCAGACCGTCGGCACGTTCCCGCTGTTCGTCCACGACGGCACCCGGCGCGGCGCCGCACCGGATGCGCCCCCGGGCATGCTGCAGAACCTCGTGACCATGGAGACCTTCTCCGTGCGCGGCGGAATGATTCATCACGTCGAGGCCGCGCCGTTTGTGACCCTCCCGTACGGACTCGGAAACGGCTGGACACCAGGTTCGGGGCGCTAGGCCAAGGATGCTCACACACAGCGCATTGGCGCGTTTGTGCCGCGCCAGGGATCTCCTGCGCGACACGCACGACCGCACGCTCACGATCGAGGAAGTGGCGAAGGCCGCGGCCCTGTCGCCGTTTCACTTCATTCGTCTGTTCCGGGCGGTGTTCGGCGAAACGCCACATCAGTTCCGGATCCAGGCCCGCGTGGACAGGGCCAAGGAACTGCTCGCCGTGAGCGACTACTCCGTGACGGACGTCTGCATGGAGGTCGGTTTCACCAGCCTCGGGAGCTTCAGCGACCTGTTCGCTCGCCGTGTGGGCGTGGCGCCATCGGTCTACAGGCGGCAGATTCGTTCGGTCATGGCCGCTCCCGGCGTGCTGCCCAAAGCGCTGACACCTGGCTGCTTGACGTTGATGGGCGCCGCCTTCGCAGTTTTCGAGAAGCAGGAAACTGCGCGTCTGTCAGACTCAGACGCATGAGGATCAAGCTCACCAGCATCATGGTGGACAATCAGGACAAGGCGCTGAAGTTCTATACGGAGATCTTCGGCTTCGTGAAGAAACGTGAGCTGCCCGCGGGTGAGTACCGATGGTTGACGGTCATCTCACCGGACGGCCCTGACGATCTCGAGCTGTCGCTCGAGCCCAACGCCAATCCAGCGGGCAAGACCTTCCAAGAGGCGCTCTTCACGCAGGGCATTCCGCTCGCCGCGTTTGAGGTCAGAGACCTCGAGGAGGAGTTCACGAGGCTGAAGGCGCTGGGCGTCGTCTTCACGCAGCCTCCGACCCGAATGGGTCCTGTCACGATCGCGGTGTGTGCGGACACCTGCGGCAACCTGATTCAGCTCTATCAGCCACCGACCTGAACCCGACGACAGCGCACGACTCAGGGCGTTGTGGTCGTATCAAGCGCTGGGACTCGTACCGCGCAGGCCGAACCCGCGCTCTACGCGCCGCTCGGCGGCCGGCATCTCGCGCAGCGAAGCAATTCGAGGCTTGCCGACACGCGTCAGAGGGGAAAGGGTGAGGCGGCCGAGGGCATCAGGGAGGTTGAGCGTGCGCGAGAGCGCACGCGACCCGAGCGTCGAGCGGTCGCGGGTAGCCGTCCGAACGCTTTCCGGCATGCCGAGAGCTTCGCGGAGCGAGATGCGGCCGCCGAGCAAGTCGGAGCGCAAGTGGCCGGGCGCCGCGACCCGCAGCGCGGAAGGAAGCATTCGCACACGATGCACGAGAGCACGCGGACTTCAAAGTAGGGCAGAAACCCGTGTGGTATAGTCCGGGCCAGGCTGGCCCAGCCGTTTCCTTTGCCGCACAAGCTCGTCAACCTGGTCCGCGCTCCAGGGCGCCTTGTTCGGTTCCTCACCGAGGCACCCGACCTGCTGCAGTCCGTCCGCAAGGCCATCAAGGCGGCGACGGAGGCGAGCCACGAGTCCGCCAAGCTCGGTCGAAAGTCGATGAAGCTGGCCGCGGCGTCGGAGAAGCGCGTCGCCGCCCTTCAGAAAGAGCTGCAGGCGGTCCAGGACGAATCGCGCACGCTGCGCGAGGAGCTGCACACACGCCTGCTCCAATACAACTTCCAGCTCGGACGTCTGTCGCGCACGCGCTCGGGCGAGTCCGAAGCGCCGCGGCTCGCGGCTCGCTCAGTGCCGTTGGCGGTCGACGAGCCGCAGCGGCGCGAGTGGGAGCCGGTCGAGGGTCCACCACCTGACCCCGCCGGCCGCGAATGGCTCACGCTCGACGCCTGTCCGGCCTGCGGGCATGCGCAGCGCACGATCGTCAATCCGTTCAACAAGCTCGTGCTGCTCAAGAGCGCGCCGGATGCGACAGCCGCGCGCTACGACTACGCGCTGTGTCACGCCTGCGGCATCGTCTATGCCACCAGACGCCCGTTCGGCAGCCGGTATCGACATCTGCTCGAACACTTTGGAGAAGTCACCGGAAAGGGTGGCGGGACGATCAAGAACCCGTTGCTCAATCCGTCGCCGCTGACCGCGGCGGATCGACAGCAGCTCGCGCGCATGGCCAAGAGGGGCGTCTGGGTATCCGATCACCTCCGCGTGCCCAAGGGCGAGCACCTCGAGGGCCTGATCAAAGATCGATTCGAGAACAGCGTGCATCTGGATCTTCTGGCGTCCCTCGTCGCGCCGAAGGGCGGCAGGGTGTTGGAGATCAGGCCTCGCACCGGCACGATCTCGGAAGGGCTGCGGCGGCTCTTCGGCGCCGAGGTCTTCACGCTGCCGATCTGGGAGAGCCAGCGGTTCCTGCTGAAGGAGGTCTACGGCATCGATTCGCCGGGGCTCGTCGACTACGACGAGTTCACCATCCCCTTCGAAGGCCGCTTCGATCTCATCGTCTGCAACCACATGTTCACGCACGCGGTCCGGCCGGCGCGCTTCTTCGACACGATTGCCAGCCACCTCAATCCCGGCGGATACGTGTATCTCTACAACGAGCCCGAGGACACGGAGTTCGTGAAGGGCGCGCAGTCGATGCTCGCCTCGCTGAACCCGCTGCACATGCAGACGTTCGATCAGCCCTCGCTCGTGCGCGGGCTGGCCGCCCGTGGATTCAACGTCGTGTTTCTCAAGAGTCGAAACCTGAACCACATGTGCCTGGCGCAACCCGGAGCGACGCAGTGGTCGCCGATGACCACCAAGGAGCTCGAGGCGCGGCTGCGCGCCTACCGTCTGGCGTACGACCGGGCGGTGCTCCTGCTTCCGCCCGACGTGCGGCCGCGATTTGCCGACGAGTGGCCGCAGATCGTGGAGCGTGGCGTCGCCGAAGGCCTGGCCGAGTTCGACGCCGATGGTAATCTCAGGCTCGTCGGGCGTGCCGCGCTGCGTTAGCCAAGCGGGCCTCGACGAGTCCCTGCTCTCAGGACATATCCGGTGATGGGTTGATGCGAAAGGTCTGCGTTGTCATCGGCTCACGAGCCAACTACAGCAGCATCAAGTCGGTGATGCTCGCCGTGCGTGAGCACCCCGACCTGAAGCTCCAGCTCGTTGTCGGCGCATCCGCCCTCCTCGACCGCTTCGGGTCCGTGATCGACGTCATCGAAGCCGATGGCTTCGAGGCTGATGCCAAGGTCGCGATGATCGTCGAGGGCGAAACCCCTGGAACGATGGCCAAGTCCACCGGGCTGGGGCTGCTGGAGCTCCCGACCATTCTGGAGATGCTGAAGCCGAGCGTCGTGGTGAGCGTGGGCGATCGATTCGAGACCATCGCCACGGCCATCGCCGCCGCGTACATGAACATTCCCGTGGCGCACACGATGGGCGGCGAGATCAGCGGCACCATCGACGAGAGCATTCGCCACGCCGTCACCAAGCTGTCGCACCTGCATTTCCCCGCCAACCGTCAGGCGGCCGAGCGCATCGTCCGCATGGGGGAGGATCCGTCCACCGTCCACATGGTGGGCTGCCCGCGCATCGACCTCGTCGCCGAGATCGTGGAGCGGGACGGCGCGCTCGGCTCGACCGACTGGCTCGAGCGCGAGGGTGCCGGCGCGTTCATCCGCCTCGATCAGCCGTATCTGCTCGTGACCCAGCATCCGGTCACGACCGAGTACGGACAGGGCGAGAAGCAGGTGTTCGAGACGCTGATGGCGCTGCAGGATCTTCGGATGCCGACCATCATGCTGTGGCCCAATGCCGACGCCGGTTCGGAGGACACCGCCCGCGGCATGCGGAAGTTCCGCGAGAGCCATCGTCCCGACTACATCCGGTTCTACAAGAACTTTCCCATCGAGACGTGGGTGCGCCTGATGATTGGCAGCGCCTGCGTGGTCGGCAACTCGAGTGCGCCCATTCGAGAAGGCGCGTTCATCGGCGTGCCGGCGGTGAACATCGGGACCCGGCAGCATCGGCGCGACCGGGCCACCAACGTGGTGGACGTCGACTACGACCGCGAGGCGATCGCCGCCGCGGTGCGCGCGCAGATCGCACACGGCCGCTACCCGTCGGATCATTTGTATGGCGACGGCCAGGCCGGCGGTCGCATCGTCTCGGTGCTCGCGGAGGCGCCGCTGCAGGTACAAAAGCGGCTGTGGTACTGATGCAGTTACTGGGCATCATTCCGGCCAGGGGCGGATCGAAGGGCATTCCCAACAAGAACCTTGCGCCCGTAGCCGGCCGGCCACTGCTGGCGTACACGGCGGACGCCGTCCGCGATGCGACTCGGCTCACGCGCGTCATCGTGAGCACCGACGATCCGGCGATTGCCAGCGCCGCACGGGCACTCGGAATCGAGGTCCCGTTCGTGCGCCCCGCGTCGATGGCCGCTGACGACACGCCGATGTTGCCGGTCGTGCAGCACGCCCTCGCTGCGATGCGCGACATTGGATTTGCTGCGGACGCGATCGTCCTGCTGCAACCGACGTCGCCGCTGAGGCGCGCCGAACACATTGACGCCGGCATCGACCTGTTCGAACGCTCGGGTGCAGACGCCGTGGTCTCCGTCGTGGAAGTGCCGCACCAGTTCAACCCGGTATCCGTGCTGAGGCTCGACGGCGATCGGCTCGAGTCGTTTCTCGACACGCCGTCGGTGACGCGGCGGCAGGACAAGCCGCGTCTCTTTGCCCGCAACGGCCCGGCCGTGCTCGTCGTTCGCGCCTCGGTCGTCGAGGGTGGCTCTCTATATGGCGACGACTGCCGGGCGCTCGTGATGAGTGCCGAGGATTCTCTCGACGTTGATACCCCCTGGGATGCGAGCCTGGTCGAAGCCGTGTTGAGTGCACGCCGCCGCGGAACCCATGTCTGATTCATTCGACATCCCGTACCGGCGCCTGTCCGAGTACCAGCCCGTGGACATCGCGAAGCTGCGTCCGGGCGGTTCGTACAAGAGCCTGATCGAGAAGCGCACGCATCCGATCGACGAGCTGATCGCGCGCTTCGGACGGATTCCCGAGGAGCTGCTCACGCCGCGCGCGTGCCCGACCTGCGGCGCGACCGATGCCGTCCTCGAGCTCGAGAAGGATTACATGCGCCTCGTCCGCTGCCGCGCGTGCGACCTTGTGTTCGTGAATCCGACCTTCGATGAGGCGCACTACACCACGGTGTATGCCTCGCAGGCCTACCAGGACATCGTTCGAGACCTTGGCATCAACAGCCACGACTATCGGGTATCCCGCTTTGGCACCGAGCGCGTCGGGCTGATGAACCGATTCCTGCGTGTGCCATCCGGACGTGCGCCTCGCTATCTCGACGTCGGGTGCAGCACGGGATTCGTTGTCGAAGCGGCGAAGGCACAGGGATGGGAGGCGGTGGGTCTCGACCTCAACCCGTCGGCCATCGACTTCGGGCGAAGCCGCGGCCTCGACCTGCGAGCCGTCGCGCTGGACGACGCCGGACTCGCGCCAGGAACGTTCGACGCCGTGTCGCTCTTCGACGTGCTGGAGCATCTGCTCGATCCCGGGCGGACGATGCGTGAGTGTACGGAGCTGTTGAGGCCGGGTGGGATCCTGTTCCTGTACGTGCCGAACTTCGATTCCGCGTCGCGCCTCCTGATGGGCGCGAACGCACATTTCATCTGGCCGACGCATCACCTGAACTACTACACGCCGTCAACGCTTCGCGATCTCATGGTGCGTCACGGCCTCGCTCCGGAGCTCGTCGTCACCGAGGGTCTCGATATCGAGGACTACCTCTGGTACCGCCGTGAGGTGCTCAACCGGAGCGACGAGGGCCTGGCGGAGATTGCCGACGTCTTGCAGTTTCTGGTGAACGCCGGCTGCTACGGCAAGAACCTGCGGGGGATCGCCCGGCGGAACGCATGAAAGTGGTGTTCTCGGCGCTGCACTTCGCGTCGTTCCGCAACTTCGAGTCGGTGGTCCGTGCGCTGGCCGACCGTGGCCACCAGGTCCACCTCCTCGCCGACGAGCCCGAGCGTTTCGGTGGTCAGGCGCTGGTCGAGGGTCTTGCCGCCCAGTACACGGCCGTGTCATGGGGCTGGACGCCGTCGCCCGCCAGCGAGGCATGGTTCCCCTTCGCGCAGAAAGTTCGGCTGGCGCTCGACTACGTGCGCTATCTGGATCCTCGCTATGCGGATGCGCCGAAGCTTCGTCTCCGAAACATCGAGCGTGCGCCGAGGATCGTGCGCTGGCTGACATCGGGCCCCGTCGGGGCCGTGGTGGGGCATCGGGTCGTTGCCCGTACGTTGAAGTGGCTCGAGCGAAGGATGCCGCGCAGCGCGGCCATCGAGCGGTGGCTCGAGGAACAGCGGCCCGACGTCCTGCTGCTGGCCTCGCTCACGTTCTCGCGCTCGCTGCAGATCGAGCAGTTGAAGGCAGCCAAGGCCCTGGGCATTCCAACCGCCGCCTGCATCATGAGCTGGGACCATCTCTCCAGCAAGACGCTGCTGCACATCCAGCCGCATCTCACGATCGTCTGGAACGAGGTTCAGAAGCAGGAAGCGGTGGACATGCACGGCCTGCCGGCTGGGGCCGTGGTCGTCACCGGCGCGCAATGCTACGACCAGTGGTTCGATCGCCGGCCTGCTCGCAGTCGCGACGCGTTCTGTCAGAGCATGGGCCTCGACCCTTCGCGCCCGTTCGTGCTCTACGTGTGCTCGGCGATGAGCCCCGTGCCGGATCCGGTCGAGCCGATGTTCGTCCGGCAATGGATTGAGGCGCTTCGTTCGAGCGCGAATCCGCGGCTGAAAGACGCAGGCGTCCTGGTGCGCCCGCATCCTGAGCGCGTCCGCGAGTGGAACGACGTGAACCTCGATGGCCTCGACAACGTGGTGCTCCACGGGCGGACGCCGATCGACAGCGATGCCAAGGCCGACTACTTCGACGCGCTCTATTTCAGCGAGGCGGTCGTCGGCCTCTGCACCAGCGCATTTCTCGAAGCCGCCATCGTTGGCCGGCCGGTGATGACGCTGTTGTTGCCGGCGTATCGCATTCATCAGGACGGGATGGCCCATTTCCGCTACCTGCTGAAGGTCGGCGGCGGGCTCCTGCAGACCGCGCCCGATGTCGACGCGCACCTTGCGCAGCTCGCCGACGTGCTGGCTGGATCGCGCGAGCGCGACGAGCGGAACAAGCGATTCATCACCGCATTCGTCCGCCCGATGGGCCTCGAGTCGCCGGCCACACCCGTGTTCGTGGACGCCGTCGAGCGGCTGGCCGCGGCAGGCCCTTGCCAGCCGGACCACGTGCTGACTCGCCGATCGCCGGCAAATGGCTTCGTCTCGCAGCTGGCCGCGGCAGCGAACGCAGGCATCGGGCGATGGTTGTTGATGGACACGCTCGACATCGAGCACGCCGCGTTCGAGCGTGAGCGCGACGCGTCCAAGCAGGAGATCCTTCATGCCCGCGATGACCAGCGCGAGCAGGAGCGAGGGGCGAGAGACGAGCGCCTCAAGGCCAAGGAGGAGCAGCGCCGCCAGAAGGCGTCAACGCGTTCGAGTCAGCAGCGCGCGAAAAACTGGCAGAAGTGGCGCCGCGCCCTCAGCCCGAGCCGCCAGCTGGCGCGCATCAAGGGCGGCGTGAAGCAGATCTTCCTTCCACGCCGGGACGGCCTTTAGGTTTCGTGGGGGCCGCCTTCAGGCGGCCCATTCGCCCGCGCTATTTCGATGGTCCCGTCTGCGTGACCGGACCGTCAGCGCCGACGAGGTGGTGAATCGACTGGTTGTTCTCGAGGCACACCATCTCCATGATGTCGGTGTCCGGCATGAGGCGCCACGTCAGCTTCGTCGTGAACGGCCGCGTGTAGGCCTTCGGATCGTCGATCGTCTGCTCGATCTCGATGGTCCCGAAATTCGGCCGACGGAACCGCTCGATAGTGCGTCCCTGCTCGGTCAGCGGACTCCCGATGATGTCGAGCCAGCCGCCATCCTTGAACCCAGCCGTTTCGACGACCAGCGTGTCCCCGTCCCATCGTCCGACGGAGTAGCCATAGAACCATGGCTGCGGATCGTTGGTTGGCAGCGGGCGGCCGTCCATGTGGATCTGGCGAATCCCCTGATGCGTTTCGTAGAGGAGGAGCACCATGTCCGCGGCCTGAATGACCTTTCTCGGAAACGTGTGCACGTTGAACTGCTGGTTGCCGAGCGGCAGGCACCACACGTCGGGGTTGTCTTTGCTGTTGTTGCCGTTGCGCTTGTCCAGCAGCTCCTTGGCCCACGGCCTCAGCGGCAGGCCATCCTTGAAGCCCGCGCCGATGTCGCGAAACGTGGCCAGCGGCTTCTCGTCGAGACTGAGGGTTTCACGCGGCGAGCCGGCCGGCCGGCCAACATTCCGATAGGTGCCGGACAGGTCGGGCTTGCCATCGGCCGTCCGAGGCGCCGGTCCGTTCACATCGACCTTGCCATCTGGCAGTCGGGGGGCACGCGCGGCCTTGTGATCCGGCCATTGCGCGGCAGGCGACCCCGAGAAGCCGACGAGCACAGCGGCGACAACCAACACACGAGTCAGCACATTCATGACACCTGCTAATACGTTGAAACCGGAGAAGTGTAACAGCGTAGAGCGGCTCCTGTGCCACTCGGCGGCCGGCATCTCGCTCCGCGAAGCTCTCGGCATGCCGGAAAGCGTTCGGACGGCTACCCCCGACCGCTCGACGCTCCAGGACGCGTTCGCACCCGACGCACCACGGAGTTGACGTCAGCGTGAGCGGTCCGTCATCGCCTTCCGCAGGATCGCGGCCGCGGCTGGGAACTCCTTCTTCGCGTTGGCGAAGAACACGCCTTCCGCCACCTTGAGCGGCGTCCAGCCCAGGACAGTCTGCGCATCCACGCGCGCACCGTGGTCCACCAAGTACTGGACGATCGACGCCTGGCCGGACACCACCGCGCCGATCAGCGCCGTGCTGCCGCTCCAGCGCGGATCGCCGACGCCGAGGTTGAGCAGCTCGTCGATGTTGTGCGGGTAGTAGAGCAGCGTGTAGCCCACGTCGCCGTCCATGCGATAGGAGCCGAACGTGGCGTGCGCGTTGATGTCGTTGCCCAATTGGAGTGCCAGCTTGACCGCCTCCAGGCGCTCGCTCTCGAAGACGCCGGTGAACGGACCAGGACTCTCGCCTTCCCAGTAGTCCAGCCCCGCGGCCACCATCAGCGGCGTGATGCCGGCCTTGGTCGGCATCTTCGCGTCGGCGCCCCTGTCGGCGAGGAGTCGCATCAGCGCGACGTCCCCGTTCTTGGCCGCGACGTAAAACGCGGTGGCGCCGATGTAGCTCAGAAGATGTCGCCCGAGCTTGATGTTGGGCGGGTTCCTCGCGGTGCCGCCTTCCTTGCCGAACACCGGCTCCTGCCAGTCGACGCGGACGTTCGGGTTGGCGCCTCTATCGAGCAGCTTCTTCGCCAGCTCGATCGCAGTCACCCTGCCCGTCGTCACCGGAACACCCTGTGGTGTTCCGCCCACGCCGGCGGCGCCATCCGATCCCGGTTTCCGCAGCCACGCGATCGTATGAAGCGGCGATCCGCGCGGATCAGCGAGATTCGGATTCGCGCCTCGATCGAGCAGCACTGACGCCAGCTCGAAGTACGCATTGACGACCGCCATGCCGAGCGCGCTCGAGCCGTCAGGCGCGACGTCGTTCACATTGGCGCCGTGCTTCAGAAGAACATCGATGGTGCCGAGGTTGGCATTGCGGACGGCGAAGAGGAATGGCGTCAGCCCACCCGTGGATTTGGCCTTCACGTCGGCGCCAGCCTCGATCAGCGTTTCCGTCGCGGCGGCGTTGCCTTCAGACGCGGCCCACATCAGCGCCGTCTGTCCCTTGTACGGTTCGGTGGCGTTGACCTTCGCGCCGCGTGTCAGCAGCAGCCGCACGGCGTCCGGCTTGCCCGCCAGCGCCGCGGTCATCAGCATCGTCTGGCCCTCGTGCGACGTGCCGTTCGGATCCGCGCCCGCGTTGAGCAGACGTTCCATCACCGCCGCATTGCCGTTGAGCGCGGCGAGATAGAGCGGCGTGATGTTGTAGCGGGTTGAGGCCTTCACGCTCGCACCGGCCGCGACCAGCAGATCGACCAGTTGAACGTTGTTGCGCTGTGCGGCCCAGTGGAGCGCCGTGAACCCGTCAGCCTGAGCCGTGTTCAGGTCCCCGCGCTTGGCCAGCAGGGACCGCACCGTGACGACGTCCTCGCGCTTGACCGCGTCGATCAGCCGGGCATCGGCCTGTGCAGCCGCGGATCCAGCGCTACCGGCGACGCACCACAGGGCGATGAACAGCCACCTGCCTGAATGTTTCATGAGTTCCTCGCGAGTGCCAGCCGTCGCATAATACACCTGCCTCAATGCTCGAGAGCGGCCGGACGGCGAGCGTGATCGGCGCGGCGGCGGGCGCCCTTGTCATGGCCGTGGTCATGCGGTCCGAAGGTGTGCTCGCCCGCGGGCAAGCGACAGCGGCGCAGAGTCGTCCGGTGACGGCCGCGTCGCCCGCGCCCGCAGCGGTCCTCACCCAATACTGTGTGACGTGCCACAACCCGCGGCTGAAGACCGCGGGGTTCGTGATCGACCCGGCCGGACTCACCAGCGTGGAGGCCGGAGCAGAAGGTTGGGAGAAGGTCGTTCGTAAGCTTCGCACCAATGCCATGCCGCCGTTGGGCGCGCCTCGACCCGACCAGGCGACGTACGACGCGGTGGCCACGTCTCTCGAGTCGTCTCTCGACCGCGCGGCGGCGTCGCGCCCGCGCCTGGGCAAGCTCCCGCTCGTGCATCGTCTGAGCCGCACCGAGTATCAGAACACTGTGCGCGATCTGCTGGCGCTCGCCGCGCTGCCGAAGGAAGTGAGCGTCGACTATCTGCTGCCGCCGGACAACATCAGCAGCGGCTTCGACAACATCGCCGACCTGCTGTTCGTGTCGCCCAGCAACATGGAGCGGTATCTCGACGCGGCGCGGAAGATCAGCCGCCTGGCGGTAGGGGATCCGGCGATGCCGGTGCTCGTGAACATCCACAAGCTGGATGCCGAACATCCCCAGGACGAGCGCGTCGACGAGCTGCCGTTTGGCACGCGAGGCGGTCTCGCGGTGACAAGCGACTTTCCCGTCGACGGTACCTACGTCATCAAGGTGGAGCTCGCCGCGGCGCCGCGCGAGCCGCATCAGCTCGAGATCACCGTGGACGGTGAGCGCGTGAGATTGGAGACGCTCACCGGACAGGGGGAAGCGGGACGGGGGCAGGGGGACGCGCCAGCGGGAAGGGCACAGGGCGCGGGGGGAACTGGACGAGCGGCGGCCGGTGGACGACGTGGTGGGGGTCCTCCTCCGGATCTCGATCGCGAGTTCTCGATTCCGCTCACCGCGGGTCCCAAGGTTGTGGGCGTGTCCTTCGTGCAGCATTCCGAGGCCCGTGACGAAGCGACGTTGCGGCCGCGCATGAGGAGCCGCGGCACGCAGCCGGCGATCGCGAGCGTGACCATCAGCGGCCCGTACAAAGTCACCGCACCGGGCGACTCGCCGAGCCGCCGCCGGATCTTCGTGTGCCGGCCCTCCGGCGTGTCCGACGAGCTGCCGTGTGCGAAGCAGATTCTGTCCACGCTGGCTCGCCGGGCCTATCGGCGTCCGCTGTCCGACGTGGACCTCCAGGACCTGATGCCCTTCTACGCGGCAGGGCGCGCTGAAGGCAGCTTCGACCTCGGCATTCAGAAGGCCCTCGAGCGGCTTCTGGTCAGCTCGCAGTTTCTCTTTCGCATGGAGCGTGTGCCCGCCGGCACCGCACCGGGTACGGTGTTTCGCGTCGGCGATCTCGAGCTCGCCTCGCGTCTGTCGTTCTTCTTGTGGAGCAGCATCCCCGACGATCAACTGCTCCAGCTCGCGGTGTCGGGACGGCTGAAGGATCCCGCGGTTCTCGAGCAGCAGGTCCGCCGCATGCTCGCGGATGCGCGCTCGGAATCGCTCGTCACCAACTTCGCGGCGCAGTGGCTGTTCCTGCGCGACATCGAGGCCAAGCAGCCGGACGAGGTCCTGTTCGCCGACTTCGACGAGACATTGCGACAGGCGCTCCGGCGCGAGACGGAGCTGTTCGTTGACAGCGTGTTCCGCGAGAACCGGAGCGTCCTCGATCTCCTGACGGCGAACTACACGTTCCTCAACGAGCGGCTGGCCCGCCACTACAACATCCCGAACATCAAGGGCAGCTACTTCCGTCGGGTCACGTTGCCCGAAGGGAGCGTCAGAGGTGGACTGCTGGGTCAGGGCAGTGTGCTGACGATCACGTCGTACTCGACCCGGACATCTCCGGTGCTTCGCGGCAAGTGGGTGCTCGAGAACCTGCTGTCGGCCGCGCCACCGCCGCCGCCGGCGGACATTCCGGCGTTGAAGACGGAAGGGTCCGAGCCGGGTACGGCACTCACCATGCGCGAGGCGATGGCCACCCACCGCGCCAGCCCGTCCTGCGCGGGCTGTCATGCCCGGATGGATCCCATCGGCTTTGCGATGGAGAACTTCGATGCCGTCGGGAGATGGCGCGATGCCGACGGCGGCGCGCCGATCGATGCGTCCGGGGTGTTTCCCGAAGGGACCAGGTTCGAGGGTATCGCCGGGTTGAAGAAAGAGCTGATGCGCCAACCCGATCAGTTCATCCACACCGTGGCCGAGCGGCTCCTGATGTACGCCGTCGGCCGCAACCTGCAATACTATGATTCGCCCTCGGTGCGGACCATCGTGCGCGAGTCGGCACAGAGCAAGTACACGCTCTCGTCACTCGTGCTGGGCGTCGTGAAGAGCCGGCCGTTTCAGATGCGGGAAGCTTCGGAGTAGCCATGTTCATCACCAAGCGAGCGTTACCCCGCCGTACATTCCTTCGCGCGATGGGCACCGCGGTGGCACTCCCGATGCTCGACGCCATGGTGCCGGCGCTTGCCGCGCAGTCCTTCCGGCCCACGCCTCGTCTCGGGTTCATCTACATCGCCAATGGCGTGATTCAGAATCAATGGAACCCGGCCACCACGGGCCCGGGCTTCGAGCTGACGCCGATCCTGCAGCCGTTTGCGAACGTGCGCGATCACATCAACGTCCTCAGCGGCCTGTCGCATCTGCAGGCCGACACCTTCGGCGACGGCACCGGCGATCACCCGCGCGCCTCGGCGGTCTGGCTGACCGGCATCCACGCCTACGATCGGACGCAGCCTGGCGTGGAAGTGAAGCTGGCGACGACCGCCGATCAGCTGATTGCGCGTGAGATCGGCAGAACGTCACGGATTCCCTCGATCGAGCTCTCGGTGGACTATCCGACGCAGGGCGCGTGCGATTCGGGCGACTGCTTCTACATCAACACCGTGTCGTGGCGGAACGCGACGACCCCGAATCCAACCGAGTCGCATCCGCGCGTCGTGTTCGATCGGCTGTTCGGCGATGGCGGAAGTGCGGCGGCACGCCAGGCGCGCACGCGCACGGAAGGCAGCATCCTCGATTCGCTGCGCGGCGAAGTGAGCCGCGTGACCAGCAGTCTCGGCGCCGGCGACAAGAACAAGCTCGGCGAGTATCTCGAGTCGGTTCGGGAAGTCGAGCAGCGCATCCAGAATTCCGAAGGCCAGCCACTGGAGATCGAGCTGCCCGAGCGCCCGACCGATATTCCCGACACCTTCGACGCCCACACCAAGCTGATGTTCGATCTGCAGGTGCTGGCCTACCGCGCCGACATCACGCGCGTCTTCAGCATGATCATGTCGCGCGAGTTGAGCACGCGCACGTTCGCGGCGATCGGCGTGCCGGAACAGCACCATGCCGTGTCGCATCACCGCAACGATCCCGAGCTCATTGGCAAGAAGGCGAGGATCGATACCTATCAGGCCCAACTCTTCGCGTATTTCCTCGAGAAGCTGCAGGCCGCGCCAGACGGCGACGGCACGCTGCTCGACCACTCGCTGATTCTCTATGGCGGCGGCATGGGCGACGGCAACCTGCATCGCCATTCCGATCTGCCATGCCTGATGGCCGGCAAGCTCGGTGGCGCATTCAAGACCGGGCGTCACGTGAGCTATCCGCGCGACACGCCGATGGCCAACCTGCTGCTGACCGTGCTCGACAAAGTCGGTGTGCCCACCGAGAAACTGGGCGACAGCACCGGTCGCCTGCCCCTCGAACCCCTGTCTGTCTTGTAGTCTTGTAGAGGCGGGTCTTTCTTGGCGCGCCGTAGCCGAATTGCGACGGAGGCGGCAGACCCGCCCGACACCGAGACCCGCCTGACACCATGGCCCCCGACGATCGATTCCGCGACCGTGAAGGTCTGTCCGCCGTAGCCGGCTGCGAGTCCCCATCGCGCGCCTGCGACGTCGTCTTCGTGCACGGACTGGGCGGCGGCTCGTACTCGACCTGGATGGGAGACGACCAGCACGCCTTCTGGCCGGCATGGATCGGCGCGGACTTCCCCACAGTGGGCGTGTGGACGCTGGGCTATCGGGCGGACGTATCGGCGTGGACCAGCGAGTCGATGCCGCTGGCCGACCGCGGTACTTCCATCCTCGAAGAGCTCACCAACGAAGGCATCGGCGACCGACCGGTCGTGTTCGTCACCCACAGCATGGGCGGCATCCTCGTGAAGCAGATTCTGCGGCACGCCACGAGCTTCGGCGTGGAGCGATGGGAGTCGATCGCCGCCCGCACCGCCGGCATCGCGTTCCTGGCGACGCCGCACGCCGGCGCGGACCTCGCCGGCTTCGCCGAGCTCGCCCGGCTCGTGCTGCGCACCAACGAGCAGGTCGGCGAGCTCAAGTCCCATCACTCGCGCCTGCGCGAGTTGCACGCCTGGTTTCTCAATTTCCAGGGTGACCGGAAGCTCGCCTGCCGCACCTTCTGCGAGACGCGCGAGCTGCGTCCAGGCATCTTCGGCTTTTCGCTGCCGAAGGGAGTCATGGTCGTCGATCAAACCAGCGCCGAGCCTCACGTGCCAGGCGAAGTGGCCATCCCACTCGACGACGATCACGTGAGCATTGCCAAGCCGGCCAGCCGGGACGCGCCGCTCTACAAGAGCATGCGGCGATTCATTCGCGAGGCGCTGGCGGCCGCGGTGAGCTCGTCGCCGAGTCAGCCGGCGCAGGTGGCCGACGTCACCGGAGAGTGGACGGCCGACGCCATGAAGAAGGGGCAGGAGCCATTCCGTATCGGGCTCGATCTCGAAGTTGTCGGCGGACGGCTGTATGGCACGGTGCACTACCCGACGGGCGATGCCGGTATCCACGACGGCGAGATCAACGGCGATCGGATTCGCTTCAGCACCAGGCACACGCCGCAGTTCGATGACGCGCCGGCTGAGATCCGCGTCGAGGGCCGGGTTACCGGCGAGACGCTGGACCTCGTGTTCCAGGACCCGGGCGGTCACGCACGCGCGACGGCCCGCCGCAAGCGCGCACAGCCGTAGAGGCGGGTCTTTCTTGGCCCGCCTGCGTGGACCGCCCGTGAGCTGTAGCGCAGCATCCGTAGAGGCGGGTCTTTAGACCCGCCTGTTAAACTGGATTCCAGAGAGACGCCTATGTGCCGGAACATCAAGACCCTCGTCAACTTCGAGCCTCCCGCCACCGACGATGAGATTCGCGCGTCGGCGCTGCAGTTCGTCCGCAAGTTGAGCGGCTCGACCCATCCCTCGCGCGCGAACGAAGCGGCGTTCAGCCACGCCGTCGATGAAGTGACGATGGCCGCGCAGCGGCTGGTCCGTTCGATCAAGACGAGCGCGCCGCCGCGGAACCGCGACGAAGAGATGCGCAAGGCCAGGGAGCGCGGGCTCAAGCGCTTCGCCTGACGCATGCAGGCGGGTCTAAAGACCCGCCTCTACGACGTCCACAGCACTTGGTCAGCGGCTATAGTCTGATCGGGCGTGCACAACTCATCTCCGGACCCTGACTACATCGTCATTGGCGCTGGCTCGTCCGGCTGCGTCGTAGTCAATCGCCTGTCGGCGGATCCGTCCGTGCGAGTGCTGCTGCTCGAAGCCGGCAGCTCGGGCGAGGACGACCTCGCCATGACGACGCCCGGGAAGTGGCTGTCGCTCATCGGCTCGCGCTACGACTGGGCGTACGCCACCGAGCTGGAGGCCGGCCTCGCCAATCGGCGCATCAGCTTTCCGCGAGGCAAGGCCTACGGCGGCTCGAGCGCGATCAACGCCATGGTGCATATCCGGGGGCATCGCCAGTGCTTCGACAACTGGCAGGCGCTCGGCAACAGCGGATGGGGATACGACGACCTGCTGCCGCTCTTCACACGCTCCGAGCGCAACGATACTGGCGCCTCTGCGTACCGTGGCGCGGACGGTCCACTCGCCGTCAGTCGCTGTATCGATCCCCATCGCGCGCACGAGGCGTTTCTCGTCGCCGCCACTCAACAGGATTTTCGTGCGGATGAGCGGCACGATTTCAACGGTCCCGAGCCCGACGGCGTGGCCGGCTTCTATCAGAAGAACATCCTGAATGGCCGGCGGCACAGCGCGGCCACGGCGTTCCTCGTGCCGGCGCTGGCGCGGCCGAATGTCGAAGTCCGCTCGCCGGCGCAGGCGGCTCGATTGGTCGTCGAGGGCCGGCGCGTCGTCGGCGTGGAGTACATGTACGAGGGCCGCCGTGAGCGCGTGCGAGTCAATCGCGAGGTCGTGCTCTGTGCCGGTGCGGTGGATTCGCCCAAGGTGCTGATGCGATCGGGCATCGGGGACGCGGTGCGCCTGGGGCATCGCATCCCGGTTGTTGCGGATGTGCCGGGCGTCGGCCGCAACCTGCAGGATCACTTGAAGCTGTCGATTCGCTGGAACGGCCGCTCGACGCTGCCTGGATCGACCGTGACGGCTGGACTCTTCGCGTCATCGATGTCTGCATCGCCGTCCGATCTGCAGTTCTATGTGGGCCGCGGGCTCGATCAGCCCGATGAGCTCATCACGATTACCGTGTCGCTGGTGCGGCCGCAGTCGCGCGGCGTCGTGACACTCCGCTCAGCGGATCCCTTCGTCGCACCGCTCATTCGCGGGAACTACCTGCAGGCGCAGGCCGACGTGGATGCGCTGGTCGAAGGCGTGCGCCTTGCGCGGTTGATCGGCGGGTCATCGGCGTTCGACCGCCTGCGCGGCGCCGAGATCGAGCCGGGGCCGAAGGTGACGTCCACTCCCGACCTCGAGCGCTTCGTCCGCGAGAAGGCCGACACCATCTATCACGCCGCGGGCACCTGCCGCATGGGTCCCGCGTCCGATCCCCAGGCCGTCGTGGATGCTCAACTGCGGGTGCGTGGCCTCGAAGGTCTGCGAGTGGCCGACGCGTCGATCATGCCGGATGTCGTGAACGCGCCGACGCATGCCACGTGCGTGGCCATCGGCGAGCGATGCGCGTCGCTCCTTACCGATGGGGTCAGACCCCGACTCTGACCCCGACTCTGACCCCACCCCCAACCCTGTTCGCCCTCGTCGTTATGACCGCGGTCCTCGCTTCAGCGCCAGCTCGCGACCCAGCTTCGCGTCGCGCGGGCGATACACCTCGCCCATTCCGCCGGCGCCGAGCGGGGCGACGATCTCATACGGGCCGAGGCGGGGCACCGACAGCCAGCGCCATGGGGCGCCCCGATCTTATCCTCCACATCCCCGTGCCCATATCGTTGACAGGCCAAGACTTGTGCGCCCATCCACAGATCAGGGTTTGCCCATCCTCCGCCCATGGCCGTTCCCGCGGTTTACCCGTATATCTACGCAACACGAAGGAACGCAAAGCCGGCGAGTCTGGCGCTACGCGGACCTTACTGCGACTCGATCAGGAGAGACTCTCATGACAGCAGCTTCGCGCGCGTCCCTGCTTCCACTGTTGTTCGTGTTGTGGTCGTCTCCCTGCTTCGCCCAAACCGAGGCGCCGCCGTCTGCAGTGGTCCTCGCGCCCGAGGACATGGAGCAGTTCCTGCTCCAGGCCTCCATCGTGGGGACGAAGAAGGCGCCGAAGGGAGTCACCGACGCGCGGCGTGTCACCTTGTCGGATGGCCGCGTGACGCACGATGCGCAGATCCAGCACGTCGACATCGCGAAGGCCCTTTTCGACGTCGACCCGAAGCACACCGAGGTCAACTTCAAGGACAGCTACCGGTACAACATTGCCGCGTATCGCCTGGCCAGGCTCCTGGGCCTCACGAATGTGCCCATGTCGGTCGAGCGCGTGGTGGGCGGCAAGCCATCCGCCGTCACCTGGTGGATTGACGCGCCGGTGATCAACGAATCAGCGCGCCAGAAGACGAAGGCCATCAGCCCGAACCCGGTGCGGACCGACGGCTATCTGAACCTGATGCGCGTGTTCGACGAGCTCATTCAGAACCGGGATCGCAACGCCGGCAACATGCTGTGGGAGAGCGACGGCAGGTTGTGGATGATCGACCACACGCGCGCGTTCCGAACCGGGAAGCAGCTTCAGCAGCCGAAGTTGCTCATTCGCTGTGAGCGCAATTTCCTCGACAGGATGCGCGGGCTCGCCCGCCCGGCGTTTGCCGAGGCGATGGGGAAGATTCTGACCAAGGATGAGAGCGACGCGCTGTTCGCGCGGCGTGACCTACTCGTTCAGCTCTTCGATCAGCAGATTGCCGCGAGAGGCGAAGCCGGCGTCCTCTATAGCCTGCAGTAGCGTGCGGCCCGCGCGAGTCACGCCTCGCGATTCAGCCGCACGACGCTCCCGACGAGGTTGTCCGTGCCGATCGACAGATACAGCTCACGATCGGTGACGGACAGGCTGAAGGCGACGCGCCGCTCGAGCCGCGCGACGAGCGCTCCCACCAGGGCCCGGTCGATCGCATAGAGCTCCAGCGCCTCTGCTTTGTGAATCCTGGCGCCTGTCAGCTGGTTCAGGAACTGTGTCGGGTCCTTGTGCGTGTATACGGCGACCCGGCCGGCGGCTTTCGATGCCTTGTGAAGCCGCGCCGCATCGGGCGTGCCGATGTCGATCCAGGTGTTGATCGCCCCAGTCAGATCGCGAATGGCGATCGCCGGCTCGTCTGGATCCGACACGCCGCGCGAAAACTCGATGCCCTCCGCGAACTCCAGCAAGTACGCAAGCAGACGCGCCACGAGATACTCTTCGGACTCCGAGGGATGGCGGGCGACTCGCAGCGCCAGCGACTCGTAGACTTGGCGATCGGTGTCCGCAAGCTCGACGTCGAAGTTGTAGATGGTCGCGGTGAGCGCCATGCCGAGCCCCACGATGTCACACTTTCCGAGGGCGCGTGTCCTTTGGCTAGTTGGGAGTTGGAACAGGTTCGGATTGGGAGTTGAGTTGGGAGTCAGGCCTTGTTGAGCGATCTCGTCGTTCGTGCCCAGGCCGGTGACATCGAGGTCTACGGACGGCTGGTGCAGACCACGCAGACCATGGCGTACGCCGTGGCCAGGGGCGTGCTGCATGATGCGTCGATCGCTCAGGACGCGACCCAGCAGGCGTATCTCAGGGCGTTTCGGCGTCTCGGCGACCTGCAGGAGCCGGCCGCGTTTCCGGGCTGGCTGCGCCGCATCGTGATCTCGGTGTCGCTCAACATGCGGCGCGCGCGACGCCTGACTCTGCTGCGGCTGGACGACGTCCCCGAGGTGCCGGTGCTCGATGAGGCAGAAACAAGTTGGACCGATCTGCAGCGGCATCGGCTCGCGACCGCGTTGCTGATGCTGACTCCGGAAGAACGGCAGCTCTGCGATCGCCGGTACCACGGGCACTGGAGTACTGCCCGGCTCGCCACCAACGCCGGAGTCGAGGAAGCCGCCATGCGGAAGCGCCTGCAGCGCATCCGAGACAAGCTGCGCAAGGAGATGGAAATGGCAGAACAGCGTGGAATCGGCCCCGAGGAGATCCGGCCCGACCTTCCGGCCAAGGTCGTCGAGCTCCTGGCCCGTCCGCAGTTGACCGATCTTCCGGAGAACCCGGTGGGGCAGATCCTCGAGTTACTACGAGGCGTCTATCCTGACTTCGCCGAACAGACGCTTCCCGAGGTCGTCGACCTGGTTGAAGCGCGCAAGACCATCGGCAACGAGGCGATGTACGTCGATCCGATCGAGCTGCATCGCATCGATGACGGGCGGATCCTCAGGTACGACCTGACGCTGCCGCTGCTCCTGACCGTGCGCTACGAGGGTCAGCCGCTGCGCGTCTGGGCGTCAGGCAAGGCCTACCGCGCCGGCCGCGTTGACGCCATGCACCTCGAGGCGTTTCACCAGAGCGAGGCATTCTGGCTCGACGACCGTGCGCGGCTCGATCCCTGGCAGATGACGGGCCGTGTTCTTCAATCGGTGGACCGGGTGCTCCCCGGGCGCAGTGTGAAGATCGTGCCGACGGAGTACCCGATGTGCACCCAGGCCTGGGATCTCGAGGTGGATACCGACGGCCAGTGGTCCGAGGTCCTGGCCTGGGGGATTTTCACCGATCGGATCGTCAGCCACGTCGGCGGCGACCCGAAGCGGCACATGGCGGTGGGCGTGGGTTATGGCCTCGAGCGCCTGGCCATGCTCCGTTACGGGATCGACGACGCGCGGAAGATCGACGTGGCCAGCGTCGCGTGACTCGCGCTACTTCGCGCGGCCCTTGTAGCCCTGCGCGATCATCTGGATCACATACACCTGGGCGGCATTGGCGACTTCAGTGCCGTCCGCTTCCTGCGCGCCGCGCGCGAGGACGTACAGCATCTTCTTGTTCTTCCCGCCAAACGCGGTGCTGATCACGCCTCGCGGTGTGGGAATGAGGCCAAGGTACTTGCCTTCTGGAGTGATCACCTGGATGCCCGGGTTGGTTGTGACGTAGATGCGGCCGGCCGCGTCGATGGTGCTGCCGTCGCCGTTGCCGCCGCCTTCGAGCCTGGCGAGCTCGCGCTGGTTGGTGAGCGATCCGTCCGGCTGGACGTCGAACGCGGCGAGCGTGGGACCGTTGGTCACGTAGAGCGTTTTCTCGTTCGCGCTGAGGATGATCCCATTGGGAGTGACGTTCTCGCCGTACTTGGTGACCACGCCGGCCGGGCTGGGGTAGTAGACGCCGCCCATCGTGAAGTACGCCCCACCCTTGCTGTCGGCGGTGAGATCGTTGAGACCTCCGCCGGTGCAGTCGAGCGGGTCGCCCTGATAGCTGTTCGTCAGAACCGTGCGCGTCGGCGCGAGCTGCACGATGGCCTGGTGCAGACCGCGCTCGTTGATGAACAACGCGCCCTTGGCGTTCATCGAGAGCGCACCGCCAGTGTGGGTGTCCGAGTAGGCGACTGACGTCTTGGTGTTCTTATCGAGCTTCACGACCACGCTGCTGTCGTTCTGCGCCAACAGCAGAGCGCCGTCGTTGGTGCCGACGATGCCATCGCCGTTGTTGCCGGCCTGCTGCCAGAGAAACTTCCACCGCTGTCCCGCGGCGATGACTCCCGGGATCGCCGTCACCGTGTAGTCCCTGGGTCCTGGCGGCTGAGCGCCGCGACCGCCGGGGGCGGCGCCACGTCCTGCGCCCCCAGCGCGTCCGCCCCGGGCCGGCGGTGCCGTCTTGCACATCGCGATAAACGCGGCATACCCGGGATCACCGGCGGCCTGTAAGGACGGCGCGGGCGGATTGGCCGGCGGCGGAGGCAGCCGTGGCGCCTCACTTTGGGCCAGAGCCAACGCCGTGCCGAGCACGCACGACGCGATCGTCAGGGTTATCTTTAGTGTCATGGCGCCGGACAGTCTACAGGAAGGCGGCGGGGCTCGAGCATGTGGGACGCGATGAGCGAAAGCATCCGAGGGGTTTCGATTCCTGCGTGGCTCACCAAACTTTCTTCAGCACTCTCACCCCGCGCCAAGTACTTGAAAAATGGCGCGGTTGCGGCGGTTCGATTAAACCGATTTCCGTCGTACGCGATTCCTTCAGGGAAGAACAGCTGCTGCAGCCGCTGCTTGTAATCGAGCGAGGCTTGCACCCAGAGGTCTGAGGCGCGCGGCAGAATGCGTTCTGCGAAGGCCAGGATGCCCTCTACGTCGAGTTCATCGACGGCCT
>DATDOE010000099.1:0-68179 GCA_035293405.1 Vicinamibacterales bacterium
CCCGCCTCTACAAGACTGTCTGGACCCGACGATCGTAGTGGCGGGTCTTCCGCCTTCGCCAAGGCTACGGCGGACCACCGTAGCTCGCAGAGCGAAGGTGGTTAGACCCGCCTGTCATTCAAACTCGATCAGGCGCACACCGGGCTGCACGATCTCGCCAGGCTTGCAGGCGATCGCGATCACGCGGCCGTCGCGCGGCGCCTTGATGGGCAGCTCCATCTTCATCGCTTCCAGCATGATGAGCACCGTGTCGCGCGTGACCGTCTGCCCGGGCGTGACCTCGATGCTGATCACCGTTGCCGGCATCGGCGCCGCCAGCGCCGTCGCATCGTCGCTCGCCGCCGGCCGCGCGCCGGGCCCGGTCGCCGCGGGGATGACGTAGACGCGGCCGTCGAGAAATACCCACGTGTCTCGCGCGGTCACCGCGAACGCCACACGCCTTCGCGATCCTTCGCTGACCTGATATCGACCATCGCCGAGCGCGACCACTGCGATGGCCTCCCCGTCCACCGGACTAGACACGCGCGCCCCGCAGGGAGGTCCACGGATCGACGTCGGCAGAAGACCGGTGCGCGTGGTCGGGCTGAAGCCGGACACGACGTGCGGCGGCCGCGATCGCCAGGACGGCGGGCGTCGCGTCGTGCGTCAGCCGGGCGCGCATCTCGTTGCCCTCAGCGTCAAGGAAGCCCGTGTCGAGCTCGCCGGCGATGAACCGCGGGTGCTCGAGCAACTCGAGCAGCAGGCCGATGTTGGTACGGATACCAAGGATCGGATAGCTGCGCAGGGCCGCGATCACCCGGCGGCGGGCGGACTCTCGTGTGTCTCCCCAGCCAATGAGCTTGGCGAGCATCGGGTCGTAGTACACCGAGACCTCCGATCCTTCGATGACGCCGGCATCAACGCGAATGCCGGGCATCGACGGCTCCCGATAGAGCAGCAGCGGGCCGGCCTGCGGGAGGTCGTGGTTGGCCGGATCCTCTGCGTACACGCGCACTTCGATCGCATGTCCTCTCTGATTCAAGGACGCTTGTGGCCACGGCAGGGCCTCACCGGCGGCGACGCGAATCTGCTCGCGGACCAGATCGATTCCGGTCACCTGTTCCGTCACCGGATGCTCCACCTGCAGCCGGGTATTCATCTCGAGGAAATAGAAGCGTGCGGTGTCGCCCGCGCCCTCGAGGAGAAACTCGACGGTTCCCGCATTCCGGTACCCGGCCGCGCGCGCCACGGCGACCGCGGCGTCGCCCATGCGGCGCCGGAGCTTCGGAGTCATCGCCGTTGACGGCGACTCCTCGATGACCTTCTGATGACGACGCTGAATCGAGCACTCGCGCTCGAAGAGGTGGACGACGTGGCCGTGGTGATCGGCGAGGATCTGAAACTCGACGTGCCGCGGCGTGGAGACGAGGCGTTCTATGTAGAGCGTGCCGTCGCCGAAGGCGGCCGTGGCCTCGCGCCTGGCTTGCGCGATCGCACCGCCGAGCGACGCCGCATCGTGCACGGCCTTCATCCCGATGCCGCCGCCGCCTTCCGACGGCTTCAGGAGAACAGGAAGACCGATGCGCGCGGCTGCCACCGCGATGGCCTGGTCAGACTGATCGGACGGTGTGTCCCCCGGCACGACCGGCACGCCAGCCTCCTGGGCGAGACGTCGTGCGGCAATCTTGGAGCCCATCCGATCGATGACCTCGGGCGGCGGACCGATGAATGTCAGCCCCGCCTCGACGCACGCGGAGGCGAGGCTGGGATTCTCGGACAGGAAGCCGTATCCGGGATGGATGGCCTGCGCACCGCTGGCGCGTGCGGCCGCCATGATCGCCTCCACCGAGAGATAGCTCTCAGAAGCCGCCGCTGGCCCGATCGCGATGGCGCGGTCGGCGAGCGTGGCATGCAGCGCACCGGCGTCGGCCTCGGAGTACACCGCCACCGACTCGATGCCCATTTCGCGGCACGCCCGGATCACCCGGACGGCAATCTCACCGCGATTGGCGATCAGGATGCGGTCGAACATCGTTACATCCGAAATACGCCAAACTTCGGCGGCGGAATCGGAGCGTTGAACGCCGCGGAAATCGCCAGGGCGAGCGCGGTGCGCGTGTCCACGGGATCGAGGATCCCGTCGTCCCAGAGCCGTGCGGTGGAGTAGTAGGGCGAGCCTTCCTGCTCGTACTTCTCGAGGATCGGGCCCCGGATGCTCTCCTCGTCTTCCGCGCTCAGCGTCTTGCCATCGCGCGCGAGCTGCTCGCGCTTCACCGTCGTCAGCACACCGGCGGCCTGCTCTCCGCCCATCACCGAGATGCGCGCGTTCGGCCACATCCACAGGAAGCGCGGATCGAACGCGCGCCCGCACATCCCGTAGTTCCCGGCGCCAAACGAGCCGCCGATCACGACGGTGAACTTGGGGACCACCGAGTTGGCGACGGCATGCACCATCTTGGCCCCGTCCTTCGCGATGCCGCCGCGCTCGTATTGGCGGCCGACCATGAAGCCGGTGATGTTCTGCAGGAAGATCAGGGGAATGCCCCTGACGTTGCACAGCTCGATGAAGTGCGTGGCTTTGAGCGCCGACTCCGAGAACAGCACGCCGTTGTTGGCGATGATGCCGACGAGAAACCCCTGCAGCCGCGCGAAGCCGGTGACGATCGTCGGCGCGTAGCGTTGTTTGAACTCATCGAACCGCGAGCCATCCACCAGGCGAGCGATGACTTCGCGAACGTCGTACGCCTTCCGCACGTCGGCGTTGACGATTCCGTAGATCTCCGCCGGGTCGTACGCCGGCTCCTCAGGCGTCGTCATGTCGGCGGGAAGGGCCTTCGCCGAGTTCAGTGTGGAGACGATCGTCCGCGTCAGATGCAACGCATGGTCGTCGTTTTCCGCGAGGTAGTCGGCGACGCCGGACAGACGCGTGTGCACGTCCGCACCGCCCAGTTCCTCGGCGGTCACTTCCTCACCCGTGGCCGCCTTCACGAGCGGCGGGCCGCCCAGGAAGATCGTCCCGGTGCCCTTGACGATGATCGTTTCGTCCGACATCGCGGGCACGTAGGCGCCGCCGGCGGTGCACGAGCCCATCACCACCGCAATCTGCGCGAGGCCCTGCGCGGACATACGGGCCTGGTTGAAGAAGATCCGCCCGAAGTGATCGCGATCCGGAAAGACCTCGGCCTGCAGCGGGAGAAAGGCGCCTCCTGAATCCACGAGGTATACGCACGGGAGCCGGTTCTCGAGCGCGATCTCCTGCGCGCGCACGTGCTTCTTCACTGTCACCGGATAGTAGGTGCCGCCCTTGACGGTGGCGTCGTTGGCCACAATGACGACTTCGCGTCCGGAGACTCGGCCGATCGCGGTAACGAGGCCCGCGCCGGCAGCCTCGCCGTCGTACATGTCCCACGCGGCCAGGGCCGACATCTCGAGGAGGGGGGATCCCGGATCGAGGAGCTTGTCGATGCGCTCGCGGACCGGCAGCTTGCCCTGCTCGCGATGGCGCTGGACGTACTTTTCGCCCCCGCCTTGACGGGCGCGCGCCACGCGGGCGCGCAACTCGGCCACGAGCGCCGTCATTCGGCGGTGGTTCTCACGGAAAAGCGGGCTGTCTCTATTGGCGTGCGTGTCGAGGATGTCCATGCGGGGCCGTGGGGATTATAGGTAGTCTCCTAGACCAAGTTGGGTGTAATTCCTACGCAAATAATGCCCTTTGTCTGATTCGACATCGTGTTACCGATGAGTGTATGAATAGCAGACGGTGTGGTAGCCTGTTCTTCAGGCGTTCATCAACCTGGCCGCATGTCTTTGAATAATAAGCGCCGCAGGCGCGTTCTTGCTATCGACGACGAGCCGGCCATGACCGAATGGCTCAAGAAGGTCATGGAGGCCGAAGGCTATGAGGTTCGTGCCGCTCAGACCGGCAAGTCGGGCGGCGAGGTCTTCAGGCACTGGCGACCGGACGTCGTCCTGACCGGTTTGTCCCTTCCCGATATCGATGGCATCCAACTCCTGAGAGACCTCAAGGACATCGATCCCCAGCCGGAAACGATCGTCATCGGCGGCGAAGGCACCAACACCCGCGCGGTCGAGGCCGGGCGGGCCGGCGCCTTCTTCTTCCTGGAGAAGCCGGTCAATCAGGACGGCCTGATCGACCTTCTCCGTCAGGCCGCCGATCGGACCGAGGAGCGGGCCGAGCATCAGCAGCTCAAAGAGCGGATGCGCGACCAGTACAGCTTTGCCAACGTCGTCGGGCAAAGCCGGATGATGAAGGATCTGTTCGATCTGATCGAGAGTGTCGCCGCCAGCGACGCGAACATCCTGATCCAGGGCGAAAACGGCACCGGCAAGGAGCTCATCGCCAACGCGCTTCATCACAACTCGAACCGCGTCAAAGGTCCGTTCATCAAGATCAACTGTGCGGCCATCCCCAAGGACCTGATCGAGAGCGAGCTGTTCGGGTACAAGAAGGGCGCCTTCACCGGGGCGGTCAACGACAAGGTGGGCCTGCTGGAGCTGGCCGAGGGCGGCTCGCTGCTCCTCGACGAGATCGGCGAGATGCCGGCCTACCTCCAGACGAAGCTGTTGCGCGTCCTGCAGGAACGGGAGTACCGGCCGATCGGCAGCGACCGGCTCGTCACGGTGGACTTTCGCCTCATGTGCGCGACGAACATCGACATCGAGGTGGCGCTCAAGGAAGGCAAGCTCCGCGAGGATCTCTATTTCCGCATCAACACCATCGCGATGCGCGTGCCGCCGCTGCGTGAGCGGACCGAAGACATTCCGCTGCTGTGCAATCACTTCCTCTCGAAATACAACCAGCGCTACCAGCGGTCCGTGCGTTCAATCTCACCGGCGGTCTATCATCTGCTGATTCGCAACCGGTGGCCCGGCAACGTCCGCGAGCTGGAGAACGCGATCGAGCGCGCCGTGCTGGTGTGCAAGCTCGGGGAGATCACGCCGGGCGACCTGCCGGAGTCGATCCGGGAGGAGAGCGCCGCCGCGCAGGAGTTTACGATTCCTCCGCACCGCACGCTGGCCGAGATTGAGAGAATGGCGATCGTGCAGACGCTGCAGCGGACCAACTGGAACAAGCAGGAAGCCGCGCAGATTCTCGGACTCTACCGGCCCACGCTCTACAGCAAGATGAAGAAGCACGACATCACGGACCAGCGTACGCAGCGGCGATCGGGCGGCGCGTCTCGCTGACACCGTGGCTGCCGAGCGCCTGCTGCGCCGTGTCCGTGCCGAGCTCCGGTTTTCTGGTCTGGCCGCGTGGCGCGGGCTCGTCAGTCTGGTCAACAGCAACGATCTGACCCACGCCGCCGCCATCGCCTACTACGCGCTGCTCTCGCTCTTTCCCTTCCTGCTCCTCCTCGTCTCCCTGCTCGGATCCGTCGCCGCCAACGAACAGGACCGCCTCACGGTGCTGGGCTTCGTGTTCAAGTACTTCCCGACGCAGCTCGACTTCGTGACCAGTCAGATCGACGCTTTCCAACAGTCCAGGCTTCAGCTCGGCATCGCGGGACTGCTGGCGCTGGTCTGGGGATCACTTGGCGTGTTCCTCGCGGTGACCGGTGCGGTGAATCAAGCGTGGGGCGTCGAGAAGCAGCGCAGCTTCCTGAAGCATCGCCTCGTGTCGTTTCTGATGCTCGTTGCGGCCGGCGGCGTGATGCTCCTGGGGCTCCTGCTCGTCGGACTGGTTCAGATGGCCCAGGCGTCCTGGTTCGGCGCCATGCTCTCGAGCTTTCACTGGCTCACTGTTCTCCAGACATTTACCGTCCGGAACCTGGCCACGGCGCTGCTCGTCGTCGGGCTCGGGCTGGTGTTCTATTTCATTCCGAACGCCAAGACGCGCTTTCGTGACGTGTGGGTTGGCGCGGTCCTGACCGGTGTCTTGTGGCGTCTCGCGTTCGCCGGCTTCTCCTGGTACATCGGGGCCAGCCCGGGTCTGCGGATGATCCACGGCTCGCTCGCCGCGGTCATCGTCTTCCTGCTGTGGGTGTATGTCTCGGCCATCATCCTCATGTACGGCGTGGAGTTCACCGCAGCCTATGCACGAATGCGACGGAGGCGGCCGGACGAGATGCCCGCGGCGCCGTCACCAAGGACATGACCCTCTCCGGTCTCGCGCTCACCGCGCTCGTCGGGATCACGCTGGTCTCCGTGCAACAGGAGATCGCCGTCGGCAAGCAGGCCAATGCCCAGGTCCGGAAGGAGACCCCGGAAGTCACCGATGCCGAGGTGACACGATACGTCCGCGATGTTGCGCGGCGGCTGACTCGTGTGGCCTCCGGGCCCAAGTATCCGTACACCTTCGCGGTGGCGAACTCCCGGGAGATCAACGCGTTCGCCTTGCCGGGCGGTCCAGTCTGGATTCATCGCGGCGTGCTCGAGAAGGCGACGAACGAGTCGCAGGTCGCGGGGGTGCTCGCGCACGAGATCGCGCACATCGCGGAGCGGCATGCGGCCAATCAGCTCACCACCGTCACGATGGCGAAGTGGAGCCTGTCCCTACTGGGCGCGATGTTGGGCAACAGCGGCGGCGCCGGCGCCGCTCAAGTCGCCGCGGAGCTCCTGGCCAGCAGTGTCTTCCTGAAGTTCAGCCGAGACGATGAGCGGAACGCGGATCGCGTGGGACTCAGGCTGTTGACGCGCGCCGGTTGGGACGGCCGCGGGATGGTGGAGCTCTTCGAGATCCTCAAACGCGAAGCCGGCCGCAACCCCGACAGCGTTGAGGCCTTCTTCTCGAGCCACCCGTCGCCGCAGGACCGGATCGCGGAGCTGCGAGCCGCCGTGGCCTCGCACCATGGCGGGGTTCGCGACACCCGGCAATTTCAGCTGATCAAGGCGAGGCTGTTGAAAATGCCCGCCCCACGTCGCCCATAACACAATGCCAAACCGTCTCGCGTCCGAACACAGCCCATACCTGCTCCAGCACAAAGACAATCCGGTTGATTGGCGTCCATGGGGAGACGAGGCGTTCATCGTCGCTCGCCAGCAGAACAAGCCGATCTTTCTATCGATCGGCTACTCGACGTGCCATTGGTGCCACGTCATGGAGCACGAGAGCTTCGAGAACGGGGAGGTTGCCGCCATCCTCAATCGGGACTTCGTGTCGATCAAGGTGGATCGCGAAGAGCGGCCCGACGTTGACCGCGTCTACATGACCTTCGTTCAGGCCACGACCGGATCCGGCGGTTGGCCGATGAGCGTGTGGCTCACGCCCTCGCTCAGGCCGTTCTATGGCGGCACCTACTTTCCGCCCTCATCCAAGTGGGGCAAGCCGGGCTTTACCGACATCCTCGCCGAGATCGCGCGTGTCTGGCGCGAGGAGCGGGAGAAGGTGGAGCAATCGGCTGCCACCATCACCGATCGCTTGCGGACCATCCGGTCCCACGGGCAGCGGCAGCCGATCGCCGCCACGACCGTCCTTGCCCGCGCGGTCGAGGAATTCGCCGTGGGGTTCGACCGTCGCCTTGGCGGGTTCGGGACCGCGCCGAAGTTTCCGCGGCCGAGCGAGCTGTTCTTCCTGCTGCGCGAGTTTGCCCGGACGGGCACGACCGAAGCGCGCGACATGGTACTCGTCACGCTGCGGGCGATGGCCCTGGGCGGGATACGCGATCACCTCGGCGGCGGCTTTCACCGCTACTCCGTGGACGCCGAATGGCGGGTGCCGCACTTCGAGAAGATGCTGTACGACCAGGCGCAGCTCGTGCTGGCCTACGTCGAGGCCGCGCAGCTGACCGGCGATCGCTTCTTCGCTGACGTCGCGACCGACACACTGGACTACGTGCGCCGCGATCTCGCCGATCCAGGGGGCGGGTTCTATTCGGCCGAGGACGCCGACAGCGTGCCTCCCGAGGACGCTCATGAGGCCCACCCGCACAAGATGGAAGGTGCGTTCTACATCTGGCGGGAGGACGAGATCCGCGAGCTGCTCGGCGGAGACGCTGACGTGTTCATCGCCCGATATGGCGTCCGTCCGGACGGCAATGCGCCGTTCGACCCGCAGGCCGAGTTCACGCACAAGAACCTGCTCCACGCCGCACGAGCGCTCGAAGACGTCGCCGAGGCCGCAGGCCGTTCCGTGGAAGAGGTCGAGCAGTCGCTGCAGCGGGGGAGGGCCGCACTCATGGCACGGCGGTCCACCCGCCCTCGACCGCACCTCGACGACAAGGTCCTGACGGCCTGGAATGGCCTGATGATCGCCGCCTTCGCGCGAGCGGGTCGTGTGCTCGACGGGGCTGAGGCCTATCTGGAAGGCGCGAAGCGGGCGGCGACGTTCATCCGGACGCACCTGTGGAACCCGTCCACCGGGACCCTGCTGCGTCGGTACCGGAAAGGCGATGCCGGTGTCGAGGGCTACGCGGAAGACTACGCCTATCTGATCTTCGGATTGCTCGAGCTGTTCCAGTCCGACGGCGATCCACAGTGGCTCGAGTGGGCGCTGGCGCTCCAGGAGCGGCAGGACGCGCTCTTCTGGGACCCAATCGACGGCGGGTGGTTCAGCACGACGGGGAAGGACGAGTCCGTTCTGCTGCGGCTCAAGGAGGACTACGACGGGGCCGAGCCCGCCGCGAGCTCAGTCAGCGTACTGAATCTGCTGACCCTCGCACATCTCGTAGGAGAGACAGGATCAACTCCCAACTCGAACCTGGAGCCAACTCCCAACTCCCAAGAAAGACAACCAACTCCCAACTCCCAAATCGAGTTGACGCTGGGCATCTTCTCCGCGCGGGCGGCGCAGTCTGGGCGCACCGTGCCGATGATGCTCGCGGCGCTCTCGACGTATCATGCGGGTATAACCCAGATCGTCATCGCTGGCGATCGTGAGCGGGCCGATACGCAGGCTCTGCTCGAGGTCGTGAGGCGGCGCTACATGCCGGCGGCCATCGTCATCCCGGTCGTGCCGGAGCATCGCGAGGCCCTTGCGCGTCGGATGCCGTGGGTCGCACACATGCTGGAGCGGGAAGGTCGAGCCACGGCGTACGTCTGCCGCAATTTTGCCTGCCAGGCTCCGACGAATATCCCGGGGGAGCTTTCAGCGCAACTCGATGCTCCCTAGCGATGCCCGTATTTTGCATTTTGAATTTTGCATTTTGAATTACAGTGATCACAGAGATGGATATCTCCGTTGATGTGTGGCTGCGCGGCGAGAACCATGCGACCACCTACGTGATCAATCCGGTGGGCCGCGAGCCGCGGGCCTGGACCGAAGGTGATGTGAACGCGGTCCTCGTCGGGATGCTGCGAGCCATCGAGCGCGCCAAGAACCCGGACGTAGCTCCCGATCGACCGGTCGCGCTGCGGGGCTTCAGCTGGATTGTGAACCCCTTCGAGCAGGGCGGAGTCGTGATCGCGCTGGAGCTGTCGCTAGGGGCGATCGTCGCCGGCCCGTTCGATATCGCCGAGAGCGACCTCAGTAAGATGATTCAGAAGGTCATGGCCGCGGAACGTCCGGTCCAGGTGAAGACATCACCGGAGCGTGAAACGATTCATTGAAGCGTCTGGTAGAGCGGAGGCTTCAGCCTCCGCGAGAGGTTAGTGGCCGACAGCCGGCGGGGCGAAACCGCCGGCTGGGGCCTCGGGGATTCACGACGTGGTATGAGGGTGTCGCGGAGAAGCGACGCGTCGTGAGTCCCCACCCATCAGCATATCCCAGACTGATCGTGTCAATACTGCCTAGAACCTGTGTGTATACAACACTTTAGAGGCGGCTCGTCTGTCCAGAGTGGCAAAACGGTCCAGGATCGGGTCCTCGACCCAGTTGTGCGTGTAGACCACATAGAGGTCATTTCCGGGCCTGAGAATCCAACGGAAGCGTGACTGCCAGCCCATCACGCGGCTGCTCGTGTCGAACTGCACGTTGTTGACGAGGGCGATGAACGGTGTGAACTGCGTCTCGCCGACGAGTCGAAACAGGTTCGATGAGAAGCGGCCTTCGACCAGCCTCACGTCGTTCCACTCCCCGTTCACGTAGACGATGTAGCCTGGGCGAGCGCGGAGCGTGAGGGCGACCACCGTCTGGTTCCGCCTACCGGAGTAGAAGGTGCCGGTCTCGTAGCGGCCGTTGATCGCGAGCACTCGACGGTTGGCCGTCTGCCCTCGCACCCATACACGTGAGTAGTCGTACTCGGCCCCGACCGGTAGGGTGATAGCCCTGTTGATGAGGAACGGCTGGTCCAGACGCTCATGAGTAGAGGTCATCCCGAAGGCAAATGAGTCCTGCGACTGCAGCTGCGTTTCGAGGAATGTCGCTCCCACGGTCCGCTCGAGCAGGTTGTTACTGAGGTCCGTCTTCAAGTCCAGCGTGGGGCCGAGCAGAAACCTGCGGACGTGCCGGTTGTTGCTCGGGCGCGGCCCGAAGGTGAGGCTCGGTTGGTAGCGGCGGAAGTTGCGACGGGTGACGAACCCGATCGCCGGATCGAAGTTCTGCTGAACCTCCCGCAGATCGGCCCGAACGTCCCAGCGGTCGTTCGGGTAGGCGATGAGCGTCCCGAACGCGTTGTTGCCAGCGCTCACGCCCGGCCGATTGGCGTGCAGCATCCAGCCGGTGGCTTCGAGGTTCTGCGTTCCGAGGAACCTGTTCGTGGCCAGCCGGAAGTCCACGCCGACGGTATGGCTGGCGTCGAGGCCGTCCGTTCGCGCGTCTCGGCGCGTATACATCGCCCCGATGTAGGACTGCCGCAGCACACGGCGCTTGACGCGCGCGACGGTGAAGTCCTCCCCGATCAGCCCGTCATCCTCATCCGCCGCCGTGCGGACGTGGAGGATGCCGACGTCCTGCCCGCCCATCTGCCCGGTGATCTTGGTGCCGAAGTCGATCTTCTGCGGCGTGCTCGACGCGCTCAGGCCGATGCGACGGCTGAAGAAGGGATTGACGATGAGGTCGCCGTTGGTGCTGCCGAAGTCGAAGAAGATGGCGCCGTCGAGAAAGAAGTCGCGCTTCTCGGGAAAGAAGAGGGAGAAGCGGGTCAGGTTCACCTGACGCTGGTCCACCTCGGTTTGCGCGAAGTCGGTGTTGATCGTCAGGTTGGTCCGCAGGCCCGGCGTGGGGTTGTAGAAGAGATCGATGCCCGCGTTCGCATCCCCCTTGAGCTTCGCCTGTCCCGGCGCGGCCTCGGCCGTGAGCAGACCGTATGGCTTGATGTCGAGGCCGTGACCTTGCGTGACGTCGGAGATGCCGGTGACGTGTCCGGCGTTGGTCATGCGCCGAAGCCCCTGGTTCCGCGCCCACCCCATCCAGATGCTGTCCTCGTTCTTGCGGCGGACCGTACGCTGGAAGTTCATGCCCCAGGTGTCGCTGTCGGGATTGAAGTTCACCGTGCGGAACGGAATCTCGATCTCGATCGTCCAGCCGATCTCGCTGCGGCGGACGCGCGCGTTCCAGATGCCGTCCCACGCGCGGTTGTCGCCGTTGACGCCGAAGAGCGAATCCGCCATCAGACCCGACGGGTTCATCTCGAAGAAGTAGCCCGACCGGGCGTCGAGGAAGGTATCGATCGTCCACATGAAGCGGTCGTCCGATCCCAGGAACTGATCGCGGCGCGTCTCGTACCCGAGCCAGCGGTTCGGCTCCGAGTCGTAGCAGGTGACGCCCAGGTAGAGGGCGTCGCTGCCGAAGGCGATGCGAACCTCGGTGGGTTCTGTGGCCGGCGTGCCGTTCTCCGGGTCTACCTGGATGAAGTTGCGGGCGGGAACGGCGCGCTGCCAGATCCCTTCGTCGAGCCTGCCGTCCAGGGTGATGCGCTCGGTGGCATCGAGCCGGACCGCCTGGATGGTGCGCCGTTCGCCGGCGCCGTCCTGAATCGCTGACTGCGCCATCGCTTCGGGCGCCGAAATTGTCAAAAGGGCGAGTACACAGAGGTATCGGCGGAACGGCTTGATCATCGGTACGAATGGGCCCGGGTATGAAGTGGGTAGGCTGGACAGACTTACGACGCGACGGGCGTATGCGTTTCTTCTGTGCCGCGATGTACAGTCCTTTGCATGTCCGACGCGAAGGAAATGGCCTTCGAGATGGCGGCTTCGTCCGTGCGCTACGGCATGGGCGTGACCAGCGAGATCGGCATGGATCTCGCCGATCGCGGCCATCAGCGGGTCATGGTGGTGACGGACCGTGTGGTCGGTGGGCTTCAACCAGTGGCCACCGTGCTCGAATCCCTCGAGGCCAACAAGATTTTCGCCGTGCTCTACGACGAAGTGCGCGTCGAGCCCACCGACGCCTCCATGCTCGATGCGATCGAGGTGGCCCGCCGCGAGTCGTGCGACGCGTTCGTCGCCGTCGGCGGCGGCTCGGCGATCGATACCGCGAAGGTCGCCAATCTCTACTCGACCCATCCGCGCAAGGACTTCCTGGACTACGTCAACCCGCCGATTGGCAAGGGAGTGCCCGTGCCCGGACCGCTGCGGCCGCTGTTTGCGATTCCGACGACGGCCGGGACGGGAAGCGAGACGACGGGCGTGGCGGTGTTCGATCTGGCGCAGCGGCACGTCAAGACCGGCATCTCCAGTCGGTATCTGAAGCCGACGCTCGGCTATCTCGATCCCGAGCACACCAAGACGCTTCCGCCCGCGGTGGCCGCGTCGGCGGGGCTCGACGTGCTGTGCCACGCGGTCGAGTCGTACACCGCGATTCCGTTCACGGATCGACCGCGCGCCGGTCGTCCCGCGCAGCGCCCGCCGTATCAAGGCGCCAATCCGATCAGCGACGTGTGGGCGCTGCAGTCGCTCAGGATGATCGCCGGCCACCTGGTGCGCGCGGTGGACGATGCATCGGACGAGGAGGCACGCGCGAACATGATGCTCGCGGCGTCGTTTGCCGGTATCGGATTCGGGAGTGCCGGCGTGCACCTGCCACACGCGATGGCGTACCCCGTGGCCGGAGGAGTGAGGAGTTACCGAGCTCCGGGATACCCGACGGATCATGCGCTCGTGCCGCACGGATACTCCGTGATTCTCAACGCACCGGCGGTCTTCCGCTTCACCGCATCGGCGAATCCGCAGCGGCATCTCGAAGCCGCGAGCGCACTCGGCGTGGATGTGTCGCGCTGCAAGGTGGAGGATGCCGGACGCATTCTGGCGGACCGCATCACCTGGTTCATGCAGCGATTGAATGTGCCGAATGGTCTTCGCGCAGTGGGCTACACGGCCACGGATATTCCGGCGCTGGTCGAGGGCACGCTCGCGCAGGAACGTCTCACGAAGCTGTCGCCGCGTCCGGCTGACGCCGAGGCGCTGGCCCGCATCTTCGAGGACGCGCTGTAGTGGCGGGTCTTTAGACCCGCCTGATTGAATGAAAGGCAATCACCGCCGCACGACTCTTGAAGTGAGTCGAGTTGACGCTCCTCGGGTCCTGTCGCCGGGTTTCCCCAGCCGCGGCCACCCCACCGCGCAAAGTCCGCGCGGCGGGGACCCCGGCGTGCTCGGCGCAAAAGCACTCTGACGTCGCGACAAGAACAATGGGCGCTATCGGCCTTGCAGGATTGATCGCCAAGCTCGCTCTTCCAGCCCTCCTTGTCTGGGGCTGGTTATCGGGTGAGCTCGGGCCAAGGGCGCTCACAGTTTTCGCGCTGCTCGGCTTCGTCGTCTGGTTCGGTCTGCCGCGCGTATCCGGTGGAGAGAGCTTCGTCACGTCAGCGTTGGCGCTGATCGATGTCGCGCTCGTGCTCGCGGTGTTCAAACGCGAGATCCGGATTGGCTAGAGCGCCTTGCGAATCCGCGTAGACCACTGATTCACCGCTGCGCCGGAGTGGCGAAACTGGCAGACGCACAGGACTTAAATTAAAAGGCTCTGTGCGTCTGTTTGCGTACGCGCGAATCGTTGAATGATCCGCGTCGTTGTTGTGGCAACTTGATCGCGACGCATCTACGACGGATAACGTAAAGTGCGTAGAATACGAGGCGTGAGGGACACGCTTGGAGACACGCTGTCGATCGCGTAGAGCGCTTGTGAGGATGATGTGATCAACCAGGAATACTTTCGGACGAGGCTGTCGGAAGACGTCGCATCTAAAGCGAAGGAAGGCTCCGATCAGCCAACTATGGAGATCCACCTCACTGACGGCACCTTCTACAGGGTGAGCACGGTCATCCATACCGACGCCACGTGGATCGTTCTTGAGGTCTATCCAAAGACGCTGAAGAAACATTCGGCGGAAGACCGAAGGCCGGGGCCCCACCCTACAAACTTGATCGCCTGACTGTGCCGTACCACGGCATTGCCAGAGTGGTGCTGACGCTGGCTCCCGTGTCGAAGGGGTTGGGTTTTCAGTCGTAATCAACTCTCTCAGCAGGTGCGGTCCGGCTACTCGGACGAGAACCTCGTGCGCTCGCAGCTCGTGCGGGAGACCGGCGCGGCACGAGAGATTGCGGAGGCGTGGAGAGTGGCCGCGGCCAGAAAGGATTCGAGGTAATTTGGTGACGCCAGAGGAACCGCTCGAATCGCTGTTGACCGCTGCGGAGTACGAGCGCAGCCTTGAAATCCATCGCCGTATCGAAGAGTTGTACCCGACTGTTGAACGTGCGAAGGCATCCTTTCGAGGGATGACGCGTCCAGACTCAGCGATCCCGCGTCCCCCAGGCGTTTCGCCGGGAGTCCTCACCGACCAGTTTGTTTGTGCGCTGGCAATTAAGGCTGCGACGACCAAGCGGTCAATCGCGACGCTTTGCCAGCTTGGCGACGGTGAGAGCGCGATGGCCCTAACACGTGTGCTGCTCGAGAACGCGTGCCTTCTTGAGTGGCTCAACCGCGGTGAGGGCCGCCGGCGCCTCCATGCGTACGCCCTTTTCACGAGTGTCGTGTACGAGCGGATCATCACTTTGTTCGATCGTTTTCGAGATCGATACCAGTCTGCCTGCGGTGAACTCGACATGGAGTCAGACGCGTATCATCGCGCCATCGCGACTCACGTGTTCGGGAACACTCGATCTGACCGTCCAACCTGGGAATTCTCGCGTGCAACAGGCAAACGTTCGAGGATCCGAGTTGAAGAGATGTTTCTCGAGATTGCCGGTTCTGAGTACTCCTACGAATACGAGGTGCTCTACGGAGCCTTGGGAAGCGATGTCGTTCACTCAGGCCCATTCAGTCTGACGCGCATGCTCGCGGCTCTGCGCAAGCGTGCAACGTTTGTCCTCGACGTCGCGGCATCCGACGAGTACTGCCCGATCGCGCTCGCAGTCAGCAACATTGCCATGCTGCTGGTTCTGGACACATTGAACGAGTACGTAGGCCTTGGCCTCGCCGAGGTCCTCGAGCGGTTGAAGGCCGACAATCAAACGCCACTCCACACGGATGGCCGGGCAGTCGCAGGTGGACAGAAATGAGAGGCGGTCACTGATGGGCCAGATTCGCAAGCGCGGAGCCTTCTACCAAATCCGCTAACTACCGGAACGGAGAGCGGATCGAGGAAAGCACGGGCCTCACGAAGTACGACGCAGCCCGAACACTACTCAAGGACCGGGAAGGGGACATCTCGAAGGGTGTCCCCATCACGGCCCGATCGACGCGCCTCACGTTCGATGATGCCGTCAAGGAGGTGGTGGACGATTACACCGTCAACGGCAAGCGCTCGACGGACGGAGTAGAGCGGCGGATAAGGTTGCATCTCAAGCCGGTGTTTGGCGGGCGAGCCCTGAGCGGGATCACGACCGCGGACATCCGAGCGTTTGCGGGCCGTCGCCTGGAGGCAGGCGCATCACCGGCAGAGATCAACCGCGAGCTCGCGATCGTCCGGCGCGCGTTCCGGCTCGCGAGCGAATCCGACAAGTACCACGGGAGGCTCCCGAAGATCCGCATGCTGCAAAAGCGGAACGTGCGGACCGGGTTCGTGGATGACGCGATGATCGACAGCATCATCGGGCATCTGCCGGCGGCGCTACAGCCGGTCGCACGGTTCGCCTACGTGACCGGCTGGCGGGTGCAGAGCGAAGTGCTGCCGCTCGAATGGCGATCGGTTGACAGGAAGACCGGAGAAGTCCGCTTGGACCCTGGCACGACGAAGAATCAGGCCGGACGGGTGTTTCCCTACAGGGTGCGTGAACTGGGTGGACTACTGGGCGGGAGAGACAGACGAGGACTGCACTACTCGCGAGCAGTTGAACGACGCCCGCGAAGCACACGCCAAGGCGGTCCAACAATTACTGGACGACATCAAGAACACCCAACGCGGAAATCCGAAAGCTGCCATCGCCCACTGCCGACGTCTGATCGAGCTGCAGGCGGCATGGGAGGACTCGGAGGTAACGCGTCAACGTGAAGATGCTGAGCGCAAACGGGAATACAGCTTAAAGGCTGCTCTGAGCCTCAAGTGGGATGATTTCCGACCGACCCACAATGCGAAGCTGTCGGATGTCGTGTACAAGCTCACGGGGTTGCTGATGAAGGAACAGGCGTGGGCTGAGGTCACAACGTCCGTGGACTGGCTGCGGGAACGCTACCCAGCACAATTCATCGGCTATGTGGCCAAGCGAGAACAAACTCTGCTGGCGCGAAGGGAGCAGGCTACAGCTCGCACCGGGTCTGCATGATGCCCGCGATGGCACCACCGATCGAAAAATGCCGTCCCCTCGATCTTGGGCATCCGCTACGCACCAAGACGCGGAACGACTTCATTCATCGTGTAGTGAACGAATTGATTTCCGAGTTCCGTCAATTCGTACTGCTCGACGTCATCGAAGGCGGACTTCATGACTTGTGAGCCGTATCCTTTCGGGCGACGAACGGGAGTTCGCTTTACGAAGCTCCCATCCTCTGTGGTGTCGCGGTGTTGTCTGATGACGCCGCCCGTGCTCAAGTCGCGAATTAGCAACTTGAACAGGTCGGCTTCAGCGGAATTCTCGCGGACTTCGTTGCCGTGGACGTGACTCCAGATTTCTGCGCGCGTGCAGGCGGGGTTCTGAAACACGCAACGAATTACTGCGAAGTGCGCTTCGTGATAGTAGTCAATCCACTGGATGAAAAGCCGCACTACGTCGTCAGCGGTCAGGGGCGTTCCTCCAGCGTTCGTCAATAGGTTTTGAATCAGTCGACGTTTCTCGCTGGTATCGGACTGATCCCAAACTCGAAATGCCTGACGGACGAGGCCAAGATATTCAGGGCTTTGAATCCGTTGCTCGACTTCAGTGCCGAGCGTTTCGAGGCGCCCGATGATTTCGAGCAGGGTTTTCCCGAGCTCCGCCAGCTTTGCTCGATGTTCTTCTAACCACTCCTGCTGGAGCTCGTTCACTGTCTGTTGTTCGCGCTCTGCGTCCAAAGACGCCGCTGCCGACAGGAACCCGCCGACCCACGGAACGCTCCCGAGAGCGGCGAGGAAGAATCGCCGGAACTTGCGCTGCCGCTCAGCCCCGAGCGGTTGAGCCAACTCGCTGCGGATTCTCTCCTCAAGGTCGCCGTCCCCAACCACCGTGATGTCTTCGCCAGCCATGAGCTTGGTAGTGGAAGGATGCCACAGAACCGCCTGAAGGTCGCATGCACGGGCGTAGCGGCGGCTCTCTCGTTGACGTGCTGCGACATCGTCCGACGGCTAGCACTACTTTGTCAGGTTCGCTCGCTCTGATCCACGGCGTTCGATGAGATTGCTCTTGTACTGACGCGTCGCATCCCGTACGCTGCGGACGTGACGACGGGGCCCGCGCGGGCGCTGCTGCGGCGCTTGGGCCAGTACCTCGATGGGTTCAGCGCCTGCTTCAGCCGACGGCCGCAACGAGAGGCCGCCAGTCAGTATCTCGAGGGCCTGCTCAACGACAGTGAGCGGAAGTCCATGCAGGCGATGCATGGGCGGTTGAGCGATCCCGGCCAGTATCAGGCGCTCCAGCACTTCATCACCCATTCCCCGTGGGACGCGGCGCGCGTCTGGGCGCACCTGCGCACGGTGGTGCCCGTGCGCACCGGCATTCTCGCGATCGACGACACGGGCTTCCCGAAGCAGGGCACGCGCTCGGTGGGCGTGCAGCGGCAGTACTGTGGCGCACTCGGCAAGATCGGCAATTGCCAGGTGGCCGTGTCGAGTGCGTTGATCGCGGACGGGCGCACGTGGCCGCTGGCGTTCGACCTCTACGTGCCCGTGTCGTGGACCGACGATGCGCCGCGCCGAGCGACGGCGGGCATTCCGGCGACGCTGCAGTTTCGCGAGAAATGGCGTATCGCGTTGGCCCAGGTGCGCGCGATCCTGCAGGCGGGCTTCACGATTACCGGCGTGGTGGTCGACGCGGATTATGGCAGCAACGCGGAGTTCCGCGCCGGCGTGGAACGTTTGGGACTCTCGTATGGCGTCGCGATTCGCGGCGAAGCGGTGTGCGCGGTCGTCGGCGTGCCGGGGCCGCAATCCGCGCTGGCCATTGCGCAGTCGGCCCCCGAGGAGGCGTGGGAGGCCGTGACCTGGGGCACCGGCACCGCGGGTCCGCTGACCGCGCGCTTCTGTGCGCTGCGCGTCCGGCCGACGAAGGGGCGCGGCGACCGGTGGTTGCTCTGTGAACGATCCGCGAGCGACGAACGGAAGTACTACCTGCTCCACCTGCCCGAGACGGCGGCGCTCGTCGACCTCGTCGCGCTCGCCCGCAGCCGCTGGCCGATCGAACAGCAGTATCGCGAACTGAAAGACGACCTCGGCCTCGATCATTTCGAGGGCCGCACCTATCAGGGCTGGGCGCACCACGTCGTCCTGACGGCCGTCGCGTTCACCTTCTTACAGATCGAACGCGGAGGCGCCGTCGTCGAGCCCCGACCCACGCTACCCGTTGTCCGTGGATGGGTGCGCGAGATCATGGGCCTGCTCTACGTCATCCACAGCCGGCGGCTCCTCTCGATGCTCGACAGCTTCCGCCGGAATGCGCCGCTCCGAAGGTGACAAAGTAGTGCTAGGAAGCGTGAGCGCCACGTTTCGCAAGGGCATCTTCGATATTAAAGCCGACACCCACGTTGAATCCGGCGTGCCGTTTAGCGGCGCCCACGTTTGGTCGAGCCTCGGTCGCGCCGGGCGCCAAGCCGGGTTGCCGAATCTCTGTTGCGGCGCGTGGGGCGGCGCTGCTTGACCGCGCGGCGCCTTATCGTGCTCGAATCAGGGCGAACAATACACTTATGGTGGCTGTCCCTGTACACAGCACCGAGGTAAAGCGCTCTCGTAGTCAGCTCGCCCTGTGTCCAAGTCATGTCGGTTCCGAGCAGAATCTGAAACTCACCTTCAAAGCGAAATTCGTCATCGAAGGCTTTCGCTACATCCGCAATCTCCAGCTTGCCGAGCTTTACGCCGGTGAAGAACTTCACGGCCATCTCAACGGCGCGACTGTGACCCGAGAAAACCGTTACGAACTGGTCTTCTCTTCGGAGTCTCGTGACCACGACCCACTTCGTCAGTACAGTCGCCAGTCCGTCGCCTGGTTTGTACGAGTGATCGACGTAACTACCGACCTTCGGAAGAGTGACGGCGTTGCGGCCTTCGTTATCACGGCTGGAGGCCATCAGGAATGCATCGGTCGCGAGCGCAATCTCCCGAACGCTGCTCGAAGTGCCCATCAGAATTACGTTGGCCTTCTGCTCTTGCATGCTTTCGGCCCACCGTAGTCGTTGGGCCGTCAACTCTAGTTGCCTCGTATTGGCAAAAGCATGAAACAGCTGAACGAGCGCCACCACAAAGCCCGAAGGTACAAAGCTCTGGCTCGGGACAAGGCCGGCCGACTTACCTGTGAAGAAACGACTCGCCGCTGCTGCAGCGGAATCATTGATCCTGTGATTTCGATAGTACGTGTCTCGGTCATCTTTGAAGAACTGTGGCTCGGGATAGTAGGCCACTGCGCGTTTTCCCTCGAGGTACGGCGCCCAAAAGGCTTTCACGTAGTCGATCGATCGCTCATTGCGCCTGAACCGAAGGGCAGGCGCGACTTTGGAGATGGTTATCGCAAATTCCTCATCTCGACATGCTCCGCTCCGAAATAGTTCTTCAAGCCATCGGACCGCACGACTCCGAGTCTGCGAGACTCTATCCTTCGAGCAACCCATCCGAGTTGCCAGATCTTCCAACGAGATCCCTTCACCAGATACCGCGGTGGTCTGAGCGGCGGCTTCGATGGATGAAGTGAAGAGCTGGTCAAAGAGCTTTTGCATCCACGTCTCGCGCTCTCCGTCTGCTCTCATGCGCCCAAGCACGATGTCCCTAAGCCGCTGTTGGGTCTCGGCACTCGGCAAAATAGTGTGATGGTCTGGTTGAGCTCCAAATGGCATGGGACGAGATTCTATTGCAGTCAATGTTACGCAATCTTCTTTTGTCCGTTGCAAAGCCACAACGTGCGGTCACACGATTCCAGATCTTATAAGTCATTGCATGGGCTGGCTTTAGTCGCCAGGATGAGTATCTTTGTTCTGTCGGGGATTGGTCCCCCGACGTCGAAAAGGAGAGAAGAAATGGCGAACAAAAACTTTGCGATGCTCGAAGACGGTCTGGTTGAGTTCATGGGGCGTGTGACCCGTCGAGATTTCGGAACTCGAGATCGCCAGGTTCTTGTTGAGGCTCGTGCGAGTTTGTCAATTCAGGCGGACAGTCCCTAGTCTGAAAGGAGGGTGCCCTTATGGGCACGCAGAGTGGAAAGCGACATAAGTTGAATCTGCGGCGTATCCATGGGGTAGTGACGCACTGGATCCTAGTCAGTGCGCTGTTGTTGGGCGGTGTTGGGTTCCTGGCGTACGAAGCGCGGGCCGCAACGCTGGCAGTACAGGACCTTTGGGAATCGATTTGGGGAGGACGGAACGCAGACGAAGAGTCGGACAAGAAGGAAGTAGGTCAGGCGGATTGAGGCGACGTCGTGATGGGATTTTCGGAAGGCGGGTGTCCGCTGGTGCCGGTCCAGCGGACACCCGTTTGCTGTACGGCACCGCAGCAGCGACGACCAGAGTGTGCGACGACGTGCGATCACTTCTGTTCGGAGCGGTCGCTCAAGATCTAGTCTGACCATCATCGAGTACGAGGGGACGCGGCGTGACTCCATCTGCCCGACGATTCCACCGCCTCAAAATCCGATGACCGCAAGGTCATGGGCGTTCGATTCCCCCCTCCAGCCCATGTGAGGCCCGATTGGTCGGCGTCGTCGCGCCGGGAGAAGGCGTACAGAGAACGGAACGCGCGGACAGGTTTCGCTTTCAGCGCGTGCGGATAGCACAGATCGAACACGTAGTCGGCGACGCTCAGGGGGACCGGCCCGAGCGTTACTCCTTGTCCCAGGTCGACTCCAGTCTTTAGCGGTGGCGCAGCGCGCCAGGCTGCAATGGATGCAGACACGACACCCACATTGGTGAAGAGGACAATGTCAAGAACTCGTCGAGCCATCGTGGTTCTTGTCCCCGGGAATCCAAGTGTGGTTTCTACTCCAGTGCGCCTGATCTCTTTTCAGAGCACCAGGCGATACTGCTCTAGCCACCATTACTTGGCGATGAAGGTTCCCAGGATTGTCGTGGTTACAGCGAGGCTGATGAACCCCAACACTTGCTCAGACTGCGCCCACCTCAGTGCCGCCCTGCCTCCGGGCAGACGCTCGGCCACATCGGCCGGAGTCGTGAGATTCATAAACAAACGCGTGCTGACTTCCAGATCCTCTAGGATGCCTGTTCGGCTCCGCCTACCTCGCTTTGCGCGAAACCCGCAGGCAAACACAAGGACACATGTGATGCACCAAGCAGGCAGACGCCAAAGCGCCTGGCCGTAGCCGCTTGTGATGTTGAGGAGGTGAAACTGCGTCAGCGCAATGAGGCCAGATTGCAGCGCTTCGACATGCCGACGATAGATTTCGACTTCCGCCGCCTGGTCCGCCAGGCCCTGCCGTTCGAAGCCGTTCTGCAATTGGCTTAGCGTGCTCGCAACCTCGGAGAGCCTCCGCCCGCGCTCGCGCACAATGTCCGAGAGCGTTGGTTCAAGAAGGTCACGGAGTTCGGACCATGTCTTGCCTTGAAGCGACTCGACGGAACTGCCTGTGATCTCGAGCGTGTGAGTGGACCGTCGCGGTCTGGGCACTCGCGGAAAGGCACTTTGGAGCCACAGCGGCCCGGTTAACGTGCTTTCGTTGATCGCCAGGATGCCTTGCGTGTCGGGGTCGCAATGCTCTAGGTGTTCCTCGTCGCAGCCGCCGAACCGGCTGAATCTGAAATCTACGCCCCCCACGATGTTCGAGCGCTCGAACGAGAATTCGCGACTAATTCTGGCTCCCCGAAGAATCAGCGGCGCAAGAAACACTGATTCGCGCAGCGCAACGGGGGCATGAAAATGGCTGTACTCCCAGTGCACCGAATTGGACAAGTCGGCGTCGATGACATCGACACTTTGCCAGAAGTCCGTCTTCGAGAGGTCCATGAGTCCGTTTGAGGCGCTCTCCTCCAGCTCCACCCTTTCGCGAAACACCGACTCGCTGAAGTTCGCCCCTCTGCGCAACAAAGTGCTAAAGATCTGCACCCCACCTTCAAAGCTAGAGCGGCGGACTGTGAACGGCTGGTCGAACGTCGCGTTCTTGAGAAAGGTCACGCCGAGAATTGTCGAGTCCGAAATGCTCAGCGCTGTCCTTACTACTGTATCGATCACACGGATCCCGCTGTCGAAACAGCAGCGCTCACAGGTGAACAAGTCCGCCCGGGCCGACGCCGAGACAGTCCATGCGCCTACGATGATCGCGTCTTGAAGCGAAAGCTGCCCAGGTTGACCCAGCAACTGAGTCAATCCCTCCTGAGGAATCCGGCTCGTCTTTGGTGTCGCGGTGCATACATCCGCGGCGTACACGATGGTCGGTGCGATGATTGTGACGCAGAGGGCGAACGCGAGTCGCCTCATATGGACACCACCTCCGGTAGGTCGTGTTCCGGTATGGGGATCGCTCCGTGGACTGTGAATTCCAATTCATCGCCGATCGTCGGCGGGCGGCCAAGAGCCCTGAGGTCGTCATCCTGAACGGCGGCGACACATCTAAAGCCATTCCTGTTGTGCAACGTTAACTCCCCGGTGAAGCCGATAAGCCTATAGTCCTCGACCTGTAGCCGCACAACGTCCTGCCCAGCCTGCGTCAGATTGAACCATGAGGCAGGGATCAATATCTTCACCTTGGCAGATCCGGACACTTCGCGGATCCGTAACGGCGCCTCAATGGCGCGACCGTTCAACGAAAGGGCCTCGAGCGTGGCGACTGCGCCGTGGATGGTTGCGTCGAAAATGTTCACGTGACCGAGGAACTTCGCGATATGGGTACTCCGCGGCCCGAAGAACATCTCCATCGGCGTGCCGTAATCGGCGATCCGGCCTCTGCGCATGTAGAGCACCGCGTCGGACATCTCGAGCACGTCGTGGCGATCGTGGGAGATGTTGAGCACAACGACGCCCGTCGCGCGCGCATAGGCGCGAATCAGCTTTCGTATCTCGCCACGTAACGGCTGATCGAGGCTGGCAAAGGGTTCATCGAGGATCAGCAGATCCGGGTACTGTAGCAACGCTCTCGCGATTGCGACGCGCTGTTTCTGTCCGCCACTGAGTTGACTGGGATAGTGCTGTTCGAATCCGTTGAGCCGCAGGTTGCCTAGCAGCTTCCCGATGTCCCGGTCCAGATCTGTCAAGTTCGTCCCGCCGTTCCAGAGGACCGGATAGCGGATGTTCTCTTCAACTGTCATGTGCGGGAACAACGCGAAGTCCTGGAACACGTAGGCCACCCGGCAAGACTGGCGATTCACCTTTCCGCGCTGCCAGCTTACGGTGCCGAACAGCGCTATGCGACCGGGGCCTTCGTCGGGAAGAACCAGGCCTGCTACGAGGCGGGCGAGCGTTGTTTTGCCGTGCGAACTTTCGCCGATGATCGATACGACCACGCCCTCCGGGCGGCTGGCAATCTGAAGTGCCTGGCCGCGCATGTTTAACGCGTTGATCGGGCCATACGATTTCTCGACGTCACTAACTTCAATCGCGACACCAGCGGGAGTAAAGTTGGTCGGCCGGCCCCGTGGCGTCCATGTCTCGACCGGAGCGTCGGACGTTGCGTCTCGCGAGGCACCGCCGAGGTACAGCGCCCTCGACTCGAGGACCTCGATAGACCACGGTGTCAGCAGCCGCCGCGCGCCATCGATTGCGTTGGACAGTACGACGACAATCGCCAGCGCGAGAATGATGCATGCGAATACCCCATTGACATCGCTGCTATCCCAATATTCGTAAACCCACTTGCCCAGCCCGACAGCGTCGGATGGTCTCGTCTCTGCCCACATCAGGACGATGAAGCCGACGACGAGGCTGATTCGAATGCTGGCAAAGACCTGCGGCAGCGACTGCGGCGCGATAACCCTTCGCACAATTTGGCTGGGGGTGGCCCGCGAGAGTCGTGCGGCCTCCACAAGTGACACCGAGCAGTGCACCGATGCCGACACCGCGGCGGTGAAGACGGGCCAGAACACCGCCCACGTGGTCAAGATCAGCTGCACGCTCTCTTGGAAATAGAAGGCGAAGAACCACCGGTTCTTCAGCTCCGGTATGAAGAAGGGCGGATCCGATCCGGCGACGCTGAGCGGCGGGATCAACCTTGCGAGTGTTTGGGGACCGAGCAGCGCAACGAGCACGCCGCCCAACACGATCGGAGGAAGCCCTGACACTGTCGAAACGACAGGATCCAACATTCGCCGAAGCGCTTGATGCTGACCCAGCGGCAACCCCATAGCGACGGCCAGCAGCGAGCCGACCAAGATTGCGGTAACAAGGCGCAGCAGAGAGAATCCGGTGGCCGATATCAGCCGGGCGGCATTCAGCTGTAGGAAGTCAAAAACGACTGCTGGCGAAGGGAGCACATCGGCCGGAACGAGACTAGACTTTGACGTCACGAGGACAACGAAACCAAAAGCAGTCCAGAGGATAGTCGTAGTTCCCAACGCCGACTTCAGAGAGAGTGTTTTCGAATCGATCAGCCGATAGCGACCTTTCACTTCTTCGATTGCGCCTGCGTCGGCGTCATTCTTCACAGACAGCTCGCGCAAGGCCCGACCCTGGGTGTCGCGGGAACGCACCATCCATGTGTGGCGAACGGCAAGGGCGGTAGTTGCCAAGCCGCACAGTGTCAACAGTCCAGTGAACAATTCTCCCGAAAGCGCTCCCGTCCGTGCGATCGAAAGATCGGTATCGCTCTGTATGAACTGCACGCCAAACGCCGCGGCCATCGACAGCGACGCCCAAAGCGCTGGAGCATCAGAGTGGAATCGCATTTCAGGCGCAGTGTGGCGTCAACGGATCGATGCGGTGTCGCATCGGCTGAAGCCTTGACTCACGCATCGCTCGGCCTCGGACGCGGACAGACCAAGCGTGCGGTAGGCCTCCACCAGGGCGCGCCGATCGACCTTAGCCAGCACTGGCCCCGTCTTCGAGCTATTGAGTCCAGTCGTCTTAGCCATCGCGCTGACATATGTACTGATCCCGTCCATATTCAGATCAGCTGAGAGCGTCGTCCTCGGATGGTTGTGGTGATCGGCGTCCGCGATGTACAGCTCTTTCTCAAGGATCGCCGGCGAGTTGCCCGGAATCCACTTGGCGGCGATCGCCAATATCCGCTCCTTGTTCTTCGGCTCCTGATAGAATTTCATCGCCCGAATGATGCCTGCCAGGTAATGCACGACCGCCTGACGCCGAGAAGCCAGAAACCCGTCGTGGACCACTTGCCGGCAACACACATGGGATGGGAGCACTTCGTCCATCCACATGACGATCTTCATGGGGGACGTCCCCTCCTCAGCTCTCGACATGTGTGGAGACCACAGCACCGCCGCGTCTATAAACTGGCTTCGGAGTTCGGCCAGTAGCGCGTTTGGATCGGCGTACTCTCGGATGTTGACGACTGTCACGAGCCCGGCGTCCCGAACTGCCTTTCTAAACAGAGCATCGCCAGTGGATTGCCGAACTGTTCCGACTCGGAGACCTCGAAACGCGGCCATTTTGGCCGAGAGGGACTTGCCGAGGAATTGTGCAGCGCGCGCGGTCGGAACAACTACCGCAGCGGATTCCGCCGCGGCGCCGCCGACGATCGAGAACGGTTGCCCCGACGAAATAAAGTTGACGGGAGCGGCGATTCCGGGAATACCGAGGTCGATGTGCTGAGCGGCGAGATCTTTCAGGATGTCCGGGGATGCTTTGTACTGCCTTGGATCGACGGCTATTTGGGCTGAGAAGAGGCGCTCCTCTAGGGCGATGAAAAGCAGCGTATCGTGTGTCGCGGGAAGGTAGCCAACCCTCACGGTCGTCTGCGCGTTGACGACGTCCGTGACCGCAATCAAGAGGATCACGCAAGACCAGGCAACAGGCTTCATCTCGAACCTCGCTTCCCTTCCGGAGCTGAACTGACCGCATCAACCGGCCGATTCTGCCCCTTTACCTCACCACTCGGTACAAACGAACCGTATCGGGGATCCGAACAACCCTGAGTGCGTTCGGGTCGCGACGTCCGTGCCAGCGAAAGTCTCGCACTCGGTGACAGATGAACGGTCACTTGGAGCCAGGGTTCACTGTCCCCGAAATTGTCCCCATGGCGAGCGCAGGACTCGTAGCCATGCCAACGCGTCGCAGTCCTCAGGCTTAGGATTTCTGAGCAAAATCGAAGATCGTTAGGATTTCGACGGAACGCCATACGGAAGAGAAGCGTCTCGAAATCCGGTGACCGCAAGGTCAGGGGGGTTCGATTCCCCCCTCCGGGTAAGCGGCTGACTGCCACGACGCCGTGAGGCGTGCTCTGCAAAAGGGCAACGCGGGGATGCGGGTCGGATGCTGTCGTCAAATCGAATCGCACCTGAGTATTGCGGAGGTCGTGGGATCGGCGCATACTCCGTCTGAAGTCGGTCATGGGACATTCCCATCACGCTGGGCTGAAAGAGTCGATTTTCTTGATGATCAGTCTTTGAGACTTTCGAATGGCCGTCCCAGACGCGCAGGTATATCGGCATCACCGCACGGGCCTTGAGGGAGGCCGGCGCAGCGCCTACATCGAGTTCGATAAGGCTGTCTTGGCGCTGTCCGCGGGCGGTCTTGCGCTTTCGATATCCTTCATCGGCGAACTGGTTCCATCAACTCCGCCTTCTGTTCTTCCAGTCCTCTATTCAAGTTGGCTGCTGTATGCCATCTGTATGATGAGTACCCTTTTGTCGTTTCTCTTTAGCCAAGCAGCCTTCGACCGCGAGCTCCAGTTAATCGACGACCACTATCTTCGATTCGATAATCGAGTGCATGACGCAACGAACAGACCTGCAGCTGTTGTGAAGTGGCTGAACTACGTTTCGTGTGCGGCCCTGATGGTTGCAGTGGCATTAACCGTAGTGTTCGCTTCATTCAGCGTGTTTTAGAGGAGTTGATCCGTGAACGTCATCCTCGGGACGCCCGAGGGTCATTCGATGATCGAGCATGGGGGCGCGTAATGCCGGAACTTGGTGCGCGTAAGGCGGAAGTCGCTGACTCGAAGTGGAGGGACCGCAAGCCAATTGTTCCGCAGGGCTTTGAGTTTGCGAGCACTTCGTCGAACCCTATCACTCTCGTACTGGTAATAGCTGCATTGATTGCGATTGCGGTCACATTGATCGCGGTAATCATCTTCTATGTATAGACCGACCCGAGGTTACGAAATGGCCAGACTTGCTGAAGCCCCAGAGAGGGATCGAGATCGGTACCTCACAAGTGGAGCCCGTCTTGTGGATAGCGCCGGCCTTCCGTATAGATACTTGCCGAGCCGTGAGCTTGAGCTTCGCAGTTTTGCGCTCTCAACAGATTCCCGCTTTGGGAGTGGTCATCGCGACAGGTTCCGCCGCCGAATCAAGTGGTTATGTGTGATTGGCTTTTTGGCACTGTGCAGCGTCGCGGGGTGGGCCTACTATTCTTAGTTGGCCCAGCAGGACTCGAAACCTGTGACCTCGGCTTGAAAGACACCGGCACTGTTCGGTTCGCAGCGTCACCATAGGCTCGACGCGCGACGCCCGGATCGCTGGGCGTCAACTAGTTTTGCCCGGCAGATCTCATTGTCGCCGCGCAATAGCCGAACGCCGCAATGTTGATCGACGCCTGCAGCTTCTGGCTGGCCCAATCTTTCATCGGCCAAGCGTAAGACCGCCTCAACTCTCGTCAAGTGATCATCGTGTGGTTCCCGTTCTCCAGCCTCCCACCGGCACAGCGTCGACTGAACAATTCCCAGCTCCGTAGCCATGGCTGTCTTGGTCAGTCCCACCCGCTCCCGACGACGCTTTAACTAGGCAGGCGAGCGTTTCGCGTGAACCATGCGCCAGCTTAGGCTGGGCAAGCGAGCGATGCATCTTTGTCAGGCTGATCCCTACAAATGGGCGCGCCGCTCAGAAAGTAGACCAATCGCCGCTCGGAAAGTAGACCACCTGAGGGCCTGATGGCGGGCTTACCGGATCGAGGGATTCGGAGTCCGCTGGAGAGGATGCTCAGGATGGACCAAGTACATGTGGTGCGGCAGAAAGTGCTCGTGGAGGGGCGGTCGCAGCGGGCGGTCGCGCGCGAGTTGGGGTTGGCGCGGGTGACGGTGCGGAAGTACCTGGACCAAGCCGCCCCGGCGCGGGTCGAGGCCACGCCACGGCCCCGGCCGGTGTGGGACGCCGTGGCCGGACGGGTCGAGACGCTGTTCGCCGAGTCGGCCCACTGGACGGGCGGGAAACAGCGGCTGACGGCCACGCGGCTGCACGAGTTGGTGGTGGCCGAGGGCCACCGCGTCGGCGTCACCGTGGTCCGTGCCGCGGTGGCGGAATGGAAGCGGCAACGCCGCGAGGTCTTCGTGCCGTTGACATATCGGCCGGGCGATCTCGCCGAAGTCGACTTCTTCGAGGTGCTGGTCGATCTGAACGGGGTCCGTCGGAAGGCGTGGCTCTTTCTGATGCGGCTGATGTACTCCGGGCGCGACTTCGCGTGGATCTACGAGCGACAGGATCAAATCAGCTTTCTCGACGGGCACGTGCGCGCGTTCGCGCACTTCGACGGCGTCCCGGCCCGCGTCGCGTACGACAATCTGCGCGCGGCGGTCGTCCGAATCCTGGTCGGCGGCGCGCGTCTACTGACCCCGCGGTTCAGCGCACTCGCCTCGCACGATGTGCTGGAGGCCTGCTTCTGTCGGCCGGGCGAGGGCCACGACAAGGGCGGCGTCGAGGCCCGCGGCAAGGCCATCCGCCAGCAGGCGCTCGTGCCGATTCCAAGTGGGCTGACGCTGGCGACGATCAATGCGGCGCTGCTCGCCCGTCTGGACGCGCGCGTCGAGACCACGCGGGACGCGGGCGGCCAGACGATCGGGGTCCGCTTTGCCGAGGAGCCGCGCGTGTTCCGCGCCGTCGCGACCGGGTTCGCGCCGGAGGCGACGACGCTGGCGACGGTGACCCCGCGCGCGTTGGTGCGCCTCGAGGGGGCCTTCTACTCCGTGCCGACGCGGTGGGCGGGCTTGGATCTCATCGTGCGGACGGGCGCCACGACCGTGACGATCGTGGGGCGAGAGGGCCAACGGATTCTGCATCCGCGCCTGCGGTTTGGGCAGCGGTCGATCGACTACCGCCATTACCTGTCCGAGCTCGCGCGCAAGCCCCAGGCGGTCCGCCAGGTCTTGCCCGATCTCCTCCGGGATCTCGGCGCCCCGTTTCCGGCGATCTGGGATCAGCTCCACGCGGCCCACGGGCCCCGCGACGCCGCGCGGCTGTTCGCGAAGGTGCTCGGCCAGCTCGATACCCATGGCGCGGACCTCGTCGTGCCGGCGCTGCGCGCCGCGCTCGTCGCCGGGACGCCGCTGCTACTGGCGCTGACCCCGGCGTCCGCCACACGCTGCCTCGCGTCGGACGCCGTCCCGGCCCAGCTTCGTGATCTCGAGATCCCGAGCGGCTGCGCCGCCGACTACGACGGCTGGCTCGTCGAGGTGGGCGCATGAGCGCCCCCGCGATCGTGCGCGATCTCGTCGTCGGCCACACGCGGGCCCTCAAGTTGCCTGGCGTGGCGCGCGCCTTTGAGGGCTTGGCCCGGCAGGCGCGGGATGCGCACTGGCCGCACGAAGACTACCTGCACGAGGTCCTCAGTGCCGAGCAGGCCTCGCGGCACGAGTCCGTGATCCGCCAGCGCCTCCGCGAGGCGCGCTTCCCCGAGGTGAAGACCCTCGACACCTTCGACTTCGCCGCCGCCGCTGGCGTCAACGCGACGCAGGTCCACACGCTCGCCCGCGGCGAGTGGGTCACCGCGCCCGAGAATCTGATCTTTGCCGGGCCGATCGGTACCGGTAAGACGCATCTCGCCATCGCGCTCGGCGTGGCCGCGACGACACAGAAACGCCGCGTCCTTTTCACCCGCGCGGCCGACCTGGTGCGGCAGCTCCTTGAGGCCCGCGACGCGCGCGAGCTCACGCGGCTCCAGCAGCGCCTGCGCCGGGTCGACGTCCTCATCGTCGACGAGCTGGGCTTCGTGCCGTTCGACCGCACCGGGGGCGAGCTCCTCTTCAATCTGCTCACCGATCGGTATGAGCGCCGCGCCACCGTCGTGACGACCAATCTCGCCTTCGCGGAATGGGTCACCGTCTTCGCCGGCGACGAGAAGCTGACGACGGCGCTGCTCGACCGCTTGGCGCATCACGCTACCGTGCTCACCACCAAAGGCAAGAGCTATCGCATGCGGACGCGTCGTATCCGTGCGGAGCCGTCGTGATCCCGTCGAACCGATTGTGGCCATCACCATCGTCCATCTCCGCGGCACGCGGTGGGCGCTCGCCGGCCCAGGCCGGCTCCCGCTGCATAGAAGACCCTGAAGGAGGAGAGAGGAGGCGCGGTCGTCAGGTCAGAACCACGTAGAATGAACGCCCTGCAGGTGGTCTACTTTCCGAACGGCGTACTGGTCTAGTTTCCGAGCGGCGCGCGCAACAAAAAAGACCGTAGACGAACGCCTCGCCCGCGGATGTAAAATGGCGGCCAGCCCCTCGTATTCGTTGACGCGGCCGTACCCCCGCAGGGAGAGAAGCGATGTATCCACATGCGGATCGGGAGATCGATGAGGATCTCAGGAAGGGCGCCGTCGAATCCCTCGAATCGATAGGCGATCCGTCGCCTGATCAGCCCGAGTGGCTGAGCGGCTCGATCGCCCTCACGGAAGACGTCACCACGGCCAATTCCGCGGAGGTCAAGCAGGCCGAGGAAGAGCTCGGAGCGGACGAGGACGGCACGCCAGGTTGATGCAGAGTCCGGCAAAGCCGGACTCTCCGCATCATCGGCTGACCGACATCGCGATTGTCCGGCCGAAGCGCACACCGCGTAAGAACACGGGGTAATCTCGCTCCTTCGCTCACGCCGTCGCGCCCCGCACCCTCAGATTACCGACGCCCGAGCGGCCAACATCCTGTTGGAGTGGCTAATCCGTCACCTCCTCGGATTGTGAATGCCGATCGACTCACTGCTCGCGCTTTCACAAGCTTGGCACGGAGCGGACACACTCGCGCGATGAGCAGACACAGTCGCGCGATGAGTCCGGCGCTCCGCAATTTTTTTCTCGCGCGGCATTCGCGCTGGCTTCGCACGGAATCTTTCGAGAACGAACCATCGAGCGCGTTTCGCCGAGTGCCGACGGCCCTTCATCGTGACCACGCGCGCGAGTACGGGGCCGCAGGTTTGCACCGTCGTGTGCGTGATGATCGAAATGAGCGCCCAGGCATCTTCCGACTCTCTGCACTTCTCCACGCCGAACATCCACGCGCCCGTCGACCACATCGCAGAGTGGGACGATCGAGTTGAAGGGCGTCGGATTGACGGCGATCCGTCCCTTCTGGATGCCAGCTACCGCCTTCGATATCAGGTGTACTGTCTGGAACGGAGCTTTCTCAACGGCGCGGACTACCCTAGTCAGATGGAGCAGGACGAGTTCGATCGCCACTCAATCCATATCGGCGTCGTCAATCACGATGGCGAACTGCTGGCGACAGCCCGTCTGGTGCAACCCAGCATGGTCGGCCTGCCGATGTTTCGCCATTGCCAGATCTTCCCGCAGGAGACCGAACTGTTCTGCGAGACGAATCGCACCGTGGAGATCTCCCGGCTCTGCATCAGCCGGAACCTCAAACGCCGCGGACGCAGTGCCGTCATCGTGGCCATGTATCGAGCGCTCTATCAGGCGTCGAAGCGCAATGGCTGGTCGCACTGGGTGGTCGCCACCGAGCCGTCGTTGCAGCGCCTCGTCGCGATGTTCGCTGCCCCCTTCAGGGCGATCGGACCGCTCATCGACTACTACGGGCCCGTCGCCCCCTATCTCGTGGACCTGCATGCGTGGGATGACGTGATCCTCTCGGGCACGCGGCCCGTGCTGCACACGTTCCTGGATGGCCTCGAGCCGAAATTCAGGCCCATGCCCTCCGAAGCGTTCGCGTTCGCGTGAGGCCACCGAAGCGTCGTCCGAGCGTGCCGTCCGCCACCACGGGCCCCGCCCGTAGTCGGGCGCTGTCTCTCCGAGAACTCCGATCAGTGACCGGCGCGGCGGACGTCGACCGTTCTTCGCCGGTGTTGCGCTCGCAACGACGGGCTGTGGAACAGTTTCGCCGAACGGCGGCGACCGTCCCGTTCTACACGCGGCTACTCGCCGCGCGCGGGATCCGGCCGGAGCAGGTGACCGACATCGAGACGTTCCGGGCAGCCGTTCCGATCATCGTGAAGCGCGACGTTTTTGCCTCACATCCGTTGGCGGACCTCCTGGTTGACGGCTCTCTGGAGGGCATCGAGACGCTCATCGCGAGCTCCGGTGTGACGGCATCGTCGTTCTCACTGGGGGTGATCAATCGGAAGGGCACGCAGTCGGCGATCCGGTCCATCGATCGGGTCCTCGACTTCCTGTTCCAGACCGGGCACAAGAAGACGTTCTTTATCAATACCTGTGCGATGGGTGTCACGTTTCCCTCGTCTCTGCCTGGCAGCAACCTTTCGGTGCGCAGCGACAAGGCGCTGGCCTTGCTTCGGGCACTCAAGCCGTACTACCAGCAGTTCATCGTGGCGAGCGACGTCTACTTTCTCAAGAAGATCATCGAGGATGGCCGCAGCGCCGGCATGCGCTGGAGCGACTGGCCGGTTCAGTTCGCGATGGGTGGTGAATGGTTCCCGGAGAGCTACCGCCGGTACCTCGCCTCGCTCCTGCACGTGGATCTTGACCAGCGGCATCCCCCGATACACATCTTGAGCACGATGGGAGCGGCCGAACTCGGGTTCAATCTGTGCTTCGAGACTCACGACACCGTCCGCCTGCGGCAACTCGCGAGCTCGGATGCACGCCTGCGTCAGGCGCTGTTCGGGCCTGTAGACACGGTCCCCATGATCGGCCACTACGATCCGCGCCGTTGGTTCATCGAACTGACGCCAACGCAGGAGCTTGGACCGGGCGGCGGAGCGTTCGTCTTCACGAGCGTCGATCTGGATGCCGCCATGCCCCTAGTACGGTACCAGACAGGTGATTGCGGCTACATCCTGCCCTACAGTCGCGTCAGCCGGATCCTCCGTGCCTTGAACTACGACGCGTATGTGCCCGGCTTGACCTATCCGCTACTGGCGGTGGCGGGCCGGACCGATCAGTCGGTGACGGTAAGAGGCAAGACCATCCGCATGGAGTTTCTGCGCGCGGTGTTGTATTCGGACCGCAGGTTGGCATCGGCAACGACCGGCCAGTTCCATGCGACGGCACGAGGAGGCCGGCTACACCTCCGCATCCAGCTGCAGGCCGCAACCGAACCTGGACGCCGGGCAACGATCCAGGCGCGATTCTCAGCACTGTTCAACAGACATGTTCCGGCCGTGGTGCGCGCGGTGCCGTACTTCGACTTCCGTGAAGCTCTGTCCGTCGACTACGAGCGTAAGTTTCATCACAAGGCGTCGACAAAATGAGAGTGTGGCAAGCATGTTCATAGCTGGCTCGGTCTCCGAAAGCGCACCGCGGACCCCGGAAACGGATGCCCCCTCAGGGGACATTCCCACGCGTCTCCCGACCACGGTGGTCAGGGAGCTCTCGGCGATCGACCCGCTGAGAAGCACTCTCGCGATCGCGGCAGAATGGACCGGCATCATCCTGGCCGTCGTCCTGTATCAGCGATTCCTACATCCGATCTTCCTCCCGATAGTTGTGATGTGGGTCGGCGCCAGACAGCACGCGCTGGCCATTCTCATGCACGACGGCACGCATTACCTGCTCTTCAAGAACCGCCGTCTGAATGCCGTCGTTTCGGAGCTGTTCCTGGCGTGGCCGCTCTTCATCACCACGCGGACGTACCGCGGAGGCCACTTCGCCCATCATCGCCACGTCAATACCGACAAAGATCCCGATTTGATGCGCAAGCAGAGCTCGGCGTCGGAGTGGGAGTTTCCGAAGAGCTGGGGAGCGCTCGCCGCGCTGCTGACAAAAGACATGTTCGGCCTCCACACCCATCAGCTGTTCTCTGATTTTTCCGATATGTGGGATCAGAAGGCGCCCAGGAAAGAAGGGGTCGATTCCTACGCTGTGGCCCGGATGTTCTATTACGTCCTCGTCCTGAGCGCTGTCACCTATTTCCGACTGTGGCCGATGTTCCTGCTGCTCTGGGTGGTGCCGATTCTGACCTGGCTGAAAATGGTCATGCGCGTCCGCAGTATCGCGGAGCACTTCGCGATCGAGAACGACCATGCGTACACGCAGAGCCGGACGACGCTGCCGTCTCTCCTGGAGCGTGTCTTCGTGGCTCCTCGAAACGTCAACTTCCATCTCGAGCACCATCTCTATCCGAGCGTTCCCTTCTTCCGCCTGTCGCAACTGCACACGCTGCTGATGAAGGACGCCCTCTTCCAGTCCAAGGCGCATGTCACGTCGACGTATTGGGGCGTCCTTCGGGAGTGCGTGAGCGGCAGCAGATAGGATCGCGCGCGGCGAGTGGACTCTCGATCGACAGCGTAGGGCGGGTCTTGTTTTGTAGACCCGCCGTGCATCAGAAGATCTAGCGCGCTTTCGACAAGGGGCTGGGGCTTAGGCTCTTGGCTTTGGGCTTTGGGCCAGTACGATGGCGCACCTCTTGCGGAATCTCTCCCGGAGGTGCGTATGGCGCGAGACCATCGAAAGTTACGAGTCTTCCAGGATGCCCATCGGCTCACGGTCGCTATCTACAAGCACACCAAGACCTTCCCCAAGGATGAATGGTTCGGTCTCCGCTCACAGATGCGGCGGTCGGCGGTTTCGATTGCCACGAACATAGTGGAAGGAAGTGCGCGCCGAACGACGAGGGAGTATTTGAATTTTCTCAACATCGCGCGTGGCTCTGGAGCCGAAGTCGCCTACTTTGTCGAACTCACCTTTGAGTTGGAACTCCTGGCAAAGGACTCGTTCGGCGTCCTCGCGCGAATGTGCTCTCAGCTGGTGCCACAGCTCGAGTCACTCGTGCAACAGGTCGCACAGTTGGTCGCGGAAGAACGAAAGGCAGAGCGCACGAAGAATCTAAAGCGGAGAGCCCCAAGTTCCCGGAGCCCAGAGCCCAGAGCCTAAAGCCAAGAGCCCACATGTGCATGGCGTCGGCTCGCCGCGCGGGCCCCGGCGGCGACGTCGTGTTCTACCGGCCCGGCAGCTTCACGCGAAGGCCGATGCGGAACGTGCGGCCGTTCTGGGGAATCGTATCCTGCACGTGTACGTCGGACACCGGGTCCGCGTACTCGACATCGAAGAGATTTCGGACGCTGCCCAGGAGCTCGAACGACCGCCCGAGTGGCTTGACCACGGTCAGGTTGGCCGTCGTGACGCTCCCGACCAGATTTCCCAATCCGGTCTGCCGGCTGCCGATCGCGAGCACCTCGAGCGCCACCGATGAATCGCGGCCAAACAGCGGTGCGCTCACCCGTCCTTTGCCCATGTGCCGAGGGGAGTTCGTGAGCATGGCGCCGGTCGCCTGATCGGTGGCCTCCTGCAGGGCGTAGCTCATATGCGCTTCGGCGCCGTGCGGGAGCCGCATTTGCCCTTCGAGCTCCAGGCCCTTGGCGCGCACCTCGCCCTGGTTGACGTAGGTCGCGCCGAAAAACGCTGCGGGATCATCTGTGCCAACCAGGGTGATCAACCGTTCCGCCTTGTACCAATAGGTCGACACCGACGTGCGCAGCCAGTCGCCGGTGTACCGCTCCCACACGAACTCGTGCGTGTCGATCGACTCCGGCCGCAGCGAGGCCACGCTTTCTCCGAAGTAGTACTCGATGCGCTCGTACATGTTCGGGGCGCGAAACGCATTGCCGTACAGATACTTGAACGACTGATGCGCCGAGGGCATGAAGATGAGTGCCGTGCGCGGCGTCACGCGGTCGAACGTCTCATAGCCGTCGTAGCGGAGGCCGCCATTGAAGATGATCCGTCGCCCGAGCTTGATCTCGTCCTGCACGTAGACGGCGCGCCGCGAAGAGGTCTCGTTCGTCGAGATCAGGGGTGCCTCGCCGCGGTACCCGGTCGTCTGGTTCTGCTGAAGGTTGTCGATGTACTCGGCGCCCACGACCAGCACTTGCCACGGCAGTGACCGTGTCACACGGCCGCCGATGGTCAGCCACGATCCGACGATGTCATTGAGACCGGCGGCCACCCGCTGCCCGAAGCCTGCGCCGTCGTACGGATAGAAGCCATTCGAAGTGAATCGATCGTAGGCGCCTCGCAGGGTGACGCGCGACTTCCCAACCGACCGGGCGTACTCGAGATCGACCAGCCCGTGGCGGTCGATGGTGCGCTCGGGCTCAATCTGCTCGTTGAAGATTGTGCCAAGCGACGCCGTGGGCACATCCTTTCGCCGCCGACCGTAGGCAGTCGTCAATGTCAGATCCCGAAAGGCCACGCGTCCGTAGTACTGCCCCACGTGCTGGCCGTCGAGGCCCTCGGCAACGCCGAAGTTCGTCTCCGGCGTGTCAAAGGCCGGGAAATAGAGACGCGACACCCCATCGGATTGCTCGACGGTGCCGGAGACCGCGTAGTCCAGGCCGTTCGCCAGACGACGTCCCGACATACCGCGAATCAGGTTCGTCCCGTAGGAGCCGTTCTCGTAGGTTACCGAGCTGCCATTGATGGCGGCGCCGTTGCGCGTGATGACGTTGATCACGGCGAAGAAGGCGCTGTCGCCGTAGAGTGACGAGGCCGGGCCGCGGATGATCTCCACACGTTCGAACGTCGCGGGATCGAGGCCGAACTCCGCGCCGATTTCCGCCTGGCCGAACACGTTGTCGTTGACCCGGTGGCCGTTCACCAGCAGGAGAATGCGGCTGTTGTAGTCGCCTGGCTTGCCGAAGCCGCGCGCACCCAGGAAGCTGAAGTTGCGATCGTCGCTCACATACAGCCCACGCACGCCGCGCAGAATGTCCGCCAGCGTGCGGTAGCCGTAGCGCGAGATTTCTTCCGCCGTGATGAACGACACCGACGCCGGCGCCTCGGTCACGGGCTGGCTCCGCTCGGACGCGCCGAACACGCGGCCCGCATCCACACGCATGAGATCTTCGAGCGACAGATCGGGCAGCCCCTGAGCGCCCGCGGTGGCAGCGGTCGCCGTCATGACCGCACATGCGGCCATTATGAGTAGACGGCGAAACATTCTCTTCATAGTCAGGGCTGCTCCTCAACCAACTCGGCCAGCGCGAGCAGCCTCGAACTCAGTTGGAGGCGAGCGCGCCTGGCGGCGCGCAGGTTGACGCTGAACCGCATCTTGCCTGCCTCAGGGGACAGTTGGACCACGCCACCCTTCCGGGCGAACTCCGAGAGATCGCTAATGGTCAGCACCGGTATCGTGCGCATCGCCAGCACGATTTCGGCGGCGCGTTTGTCGGCAGATCCGGAGACGTAGAGCACATGGCAGGTCGGCAGGAGGCTGTCTGGTCGCACGATTGACACCGTAATCCCCCGGCCGTCGAGTAGCCGTCCCATGACTGTGCGCACGAGCGCTTCACCGACTGCCGGGTCGCCGACCACGCACGCCGTGATCATCGCGCCGGCCGGGAGCGCGTCCGCCGGCCATTGCGTGAATTTGACGAAGTTATAGATGAACGCACTCTTCAGCCTGACTTCGGTCACATCCTGGCCGAGCACCGCGGTCGGTGCACACAGCACCAGGAGAAGTGTCAGCAGCCGACACCGGGAGTCGAAGCGAGTGAGAGCAGGCATCACTGAGTCGGAGGAGCGGGTTTCGGCCTCCAGGGGGTTATCGGCAACTGGGTGAGTCCTCTCGTCTGAAGAGCGGCCGTTTCCGGCGGAAACCAGCAGGTTTCACGCTGCTGACATCAACCTGTTACAAAGCGTCACGAATCTGTCGTGATGGCCCTGAAATCGTAAGACCTCCCCCCGCGATTCGGATCTCCACGTCGCTATCAGGTGACGCGGCTGCATTCCGCTGCACCTGATTGACCACGGCACGGCCATTGCGCGAGAGCTGGCAGGAGTGTGGGCGTGAATCGAACTGGACTATCGTGCATCGTGCTGGTCGCCCTGCTGGCAACCGCGTGTGCGGGCGGCGACGATGTGGGCAGCATACCCACGGCTCCGTCATCTCCGACGCCCCCGGCATCGGCCCCTCCGACACCGCCGCCAAGCAGCTCCTGCGCGCCGAGCTCGCCGACCGGCCTCACGGTGTCGATCACCGGCAGCACCCGGTTGTTCACCTGGAATGCCTCTCCGACCGCCGCTGACTACTTCATCCAGATCGGCGGGACCTCGGGCGCGTCGAACTTGATCTACACGAACACCACGCAGACTACTTACAGCTGGACGGGAGCCGGTCCGGGCACGTACTACGCCCGCGTTCACGCGCGCAACTCGTGCGGCTCGAGCGCGCCCTCCAACGAGCTCGTGCTTAACTAGCTGGTAGCTGGTAGCCCAGAGCCCAAAGCCTCCGCAGAGCAACTCCCAAACGCCTCGAGTTGAGGCACACTGCGTCGCATGGCCAATCGGCGCATTTGCGTCTTCACCGGATCGAGCTCCGGTGTTCGCCTCGAGTACACAGAGGCGGCACGATCGCTCGGGAAAATGCTTGCCGATCGGGGCCTGGGCCTGGTGTACGGCGGTGCGAGCGTCGGCCTCATGGCCACCGTCGCCAACGCCGTGTTGCAGCACGGCGGACACGTGACCGGCGTGATTCCCGAGGCCTGGCGGCCTCGGGACGCTCGACGAGCTCTTCGAAATCCTGACCTGGGCGCAGCTCGGGATTCATCGGAAGCCCTGTGGACTGCTGAACATCGCCGGCTACTACAACCACGTGGTCCGCTTCCTCGATCACGCTGTGGAGGAGCAGTTCGTCAAGGGCGCACATCGATCGATGCTGCAGATCGAGGGCGACGCCGAGGCGCTGCTCGCACGATTCGACGGCTACCGCGCCCCGACAGATGGGAAGTGGTAGGCCTTCTACTCGCCGCTGCGAACCGGTAGTATTCAGGGTGAGGAACCCATCATGCGCAGGGCAATCGGACTTATGACACTCGGGCTCGTCTTGGCCCTGACCTCTGGCGGCGCCGACGCGCAGCGGCCGGTGACAATCGATGTGTTCAAGGACCCCACGTGCGGGTGTTGCGCCAACTGGGTCGAGCACCTGCGGCGGAAGGGGTTCGCTCCCACCAGCACGAACCTGAGCGACATGACCGCGATGAAGGACAAGCACAACGTCCCGCGCCAGGCCAGGTCGTGCCACACCGCGCTCGTCGGGGGATACGTCATCGAAGGGCACGTGCCCGCTGCCGACATTCAGCGGCTGCTCAAGGAGAAGCCGGCGATTGGCGGGCTCGCCGTGCCCGGCATGCCCATCGGCTCTCCAGGAATGGAAGGCGCGAACCCACAGCCGTACAACGTGCTGGCCTTCGACAAGAAGGGGCAGACAACCGTATTCTCCACGCAGCGCCCGTAGGGATTCTCCCCATAGAGGAGAGGTCAGATGAGCAGACGAGTGGCCCTCGTGGTCGGCTGTTCAGCGCGGACTATCGCACTCTTGTCCCTCTTGGCCGTCCCAGGAGCGGCGCAGACCTGGACGCCGCCGCGGACGCCGTGGGGCGATCCAGATCTCCAGGGCAACTACTCGAACAAGTACGAGCAGGGCACACCCTTCGAGCGTCCGGCCGAGTACGAAGGCCGGCGACTCGAAGACATCACGGGTGACGAGCTCGCCGATCTCGTGAAAGAACGGGCGGTCGAAGTGTTGCTGAACTCGCCCTTCAGCGGCGGCGATCCGGTCGCGGGCAACTTCGGCGGCGCACCCGCGTTCTACGATCGGTTCGAAGCCAGCAAAGGGAGCCGGCCCTGGTTCGTGACCGATCCGTCCGACGGCAAGGTCCCGCCGATGTCACCCGAAGGGCGCAATGCGTCCGCGGCACGCGCGGCCGCAAGGGTCGCCCTCAGGCGTGGACGCGGATCGGCCGACTCCTACGTGGACCGCAGCCTGTACGACCGCTGCATCACCCGCGGATTGCCTGGATCTACACCGTGGTCGGTAACGTGCTGACCCTCGAACGCTCACAAGGCAACCGTACGCAGAAGACGATCTACAACCGCGGGAGCTGACATGCGTCTCAGACTTGTCTCCGCAATCGCGATCGGGCTCGCCGGCCTGATTCTGGGTTTTGCCGTGGCACGGGCACAGACGCCCGGTCAGCCGCCGTCGATCGACGAGCTTCGAAAGGCCGTGGCCAGTCTGCGCGGCGGCCGCATCCCTCGTCCGGCTTCGTACGACGCGATGACCGCGGACCAGAAGGCATTCGTCACCGGCGTGCTGAGCGGACCTCGAGGCGACATCAGCGGCTCGTTGGGCGTGATGCTGGTCAGCCCGATCTTCGGAGACCTCGCGCAGAAGGCGATCGCCTACGCGCGCTTCGCCGGTCGTGAGGGGTACTCGAGCGTGTCCCCGAAGCTGACGGAGCTGGCGATCATCATGGGCGCACGGGCCTGGACGGCGCACTATGCCTGGTACGTCCATCGTCGTGCGGCGGAACGCGCCGGGCTGAGCGCCGACGTGATCGACGCCATCCGGGACGGCCGGCGGCCGGCGACCATGGACAGGGAAGTGGCGGCGGTGTACACCTTCTGCAACGAGCTGCTCACGACCAGGCAGGTCAGCGACGCCACGCTTCAAGCAGCACGGAGCGTCCTCGGCGGCGATCGCGGCGTCGTGGATCTCGTCGCCACGCTTGGCGTCTATCAGCTTGTGGCGATGACGATGGTCGTGGACCAGTTTCCGCTGCCGGAGGGTGTCGTGTCAGAGTTGAGGCCGCTCAAGTAACGCTCAACATGTCCAACGTCGTTCGCCCTGCATTCGTCATCAGCGTGCCTGCGTCAGACGGCGAGCGGTTCGCCATCATCCGCCCGGAGGCGATGATCGCTGGCATGTTCCCGTTGAAGCCCGCTGAAGGCATGTTCGAGGCGATGAAGCGATTCATCAGCAGCGCTCCGCTCCTGACCGAGAGCGAGCTTCGTGCCGAGCTCACGAGCATAGGCCTCACCGACGAGGCCGTGACGGCCCAGATTCAGCGCGCGCGGAGGCAGCGTAAGTTCAACGAGGGCACTTCCTGGGAGCAGATCACCACGATCGGCTTCCGCAATCGTGAGGGCCAGGAAGTGGTGCGCAAGACCGGCCGTGAAGGCACGACGCTCGATCAGCGCGTCTTCGTTCTGCGCTGCAGCGTCTGCGGGCACGAGTACGACTGCGACGGCTGCGATATCTACGATCGCCTGTGCCCGAGCTGCCAGGACGTGTCCGGCTGAAGCCGGAGCCGAGCGTCTAGAGAGACGGCGCGAAGAACGCCGCCAGGGGAAGAGAAAAGCCGGGCAGCAGCGGCGTCGTCAGTAGCTCGTGGTGTTCAGCAGTCAGTTCCGCGACCCTGGGAAGAGGCCCACCCTCCTCGCGTCGATGGACCTTGACGAGGTCCAGTTCGGGATCGACAAGCCAGTACTCCCGTACTCCGCCCCGCTCGAACAGCCGGCGCTTGATTTGCTCGTCGCGCTTCCGCGTGCCCGTGGACAACACTTCCACCACGAGTGCCGGGGCGCCCTGCACGTTCTGAGGCGTCAGAATCGCGAGCTGATCTCCAGCCACGAACAGGAGGTCGGGTTCCACGACGTCGTAGAACGAGAAGACGACGTCGAGCGGCGCCAGGAACACGCGGCCAGTGCCTGGGTGGTGAGCCAGATAGTTGCCGATCGCGATGTGCAAGCGTCCGGCGAGATCCTGATGGCGCAGGTTGGGCGCCGGAGTCACGCAGTGCTCCCCGTCGATGATCTCGTGCCGCTTCCCGTCGTCTGGGAAGAGCAGGAAGTCCTCGTAGGTGAAGCGCGTGTCGGGACGAGCGGTCGGTGGCACTGAATCGTTCCCGGCCATGCCCGGATCTTACACCCGGCCATCCGTCGACCTTGTGCGAGCTCTATGCCACTCTAGATTCGGAGTCTTTCATTGGCGCGTCGACGCGCGATGGCAGGAGTTGCCACGACTGACGCTCGAGAAGATCGCAGATTCTGCCCTGCTCGCTCAGGAGCCGGCGTCGAACACAGGACTCGTTCCGGAACGAGTCGAGGTGTTGGCGGCAACCGCAGCCCTCGAGTCGCTGACCTTGCCACTTGATATGCCCCTCTCGATATCGCGCCTGCACAAGTGCGCCTTCCCCGTGGTTCGCGCCGCGGGTGTGCCGGACTGCGGACGGCCGTTCGTAGCACGCCGCTTCGCCGCGAAGCAGGAAAGCGAGCGGAGCGATTCATCGCCGCGAGTTGGTTCCGCGCGATCCGTGGCGAGCGATTGAGCAATGGCGGTGTATGCCGCGATGGCAGGCGATCGAATCGGCACTACTCGCGGCGGGTGCGAAGGGTACGAGCGGCGCGAGCTTTCCCGGCGTGCGAAGCCGGCCGCCGCAGGCCGGCACGCCCGCGGCGCGAATCGCAGATCGCGATCCGGCTGAAGCCGGACCCTGCGTACCGAACCAAGAACCAAGAACCAGGAACCGCTCTAGATCAGCCGTTCACCTTCGATTGCGAGTAACCGAAGCTTCGTCGCAGTACCGCCAGGCGCGCTGAACCCGCCGGTCCTGCCGTTGGCCGCGAGCACGCGGTGACAGGGGACGATGATGGGGAAGGGATTGCGTCCGAGCGCCTGTCCGACGGCGCGCGCCGCGTGAGGCTCGCCGAGGCGCGAGGCGATGTCGCCGTAGGAGCGTGTGGTCCCTGGCGGAATCGTGCGCGCGACCTCGTAGACGCGACGATGGAATGCCGGCACCCCGTTCATGTCGAGGGTGACGAAGGAGAGGTCGCTCGTCTCGCCGCGCAGCAGCGCGACGATGGCGTCGATCGCCCGTTGCACGTCAGCTGGTGGAGTGACGTCGCTGGCGGCGGGAAAGAGACGGAGCAGGCGCGCGCGCGTGTGCTCGGGACGTGCCTCGGGCAGCATCACGCTGGTGATGCCGTCGTGGCCCCACGCGACAGCGCAGGGCCCGATCGGTGTGTCGAAGAGTGTGAACGCGGAGGACCGCGGGGGCTCGAGCCCCCGCTCTACGTGTCCGGTGTTACTTGTCGAAGTTTTCGGGTCCGCCGTTGCCGGCCGGCGCCACGTTCGCGTTGATGTTGCCATTGGTCGCTGCCGCCACCGCGTTCGGGTCAACCCGGGACACTGACTCGAGCGTCGGGCCTTCTTCGCCGCGCGGAAGCAGACTCGGTCCTGAGCGCAGGAACACTTTCTCCGGCGATGTCGCCGTGCCGAAGAGGACGCCGATGAAGCAGTTGCTCATCTCGTCCCAGTTCTGTGGACCCCACACGACCTTCTTCGCCGGATCGGGGTTGTAGCGGTTTGCCGTCGAGTTGTCGAAGTGGCTGATCAGGCGAAGCTTCGAACCCTTCGGCAGGACGATCGGCTCGGCGTACTGATAGCCCATCTGCCACTCGAAGTTCCAATCACCCTTGAGGACGGTCGTGCTCTCGCCCGACGGCGAGACCACGCGCAGCTCGAAATCTTTCCCGCGCACATGCATGTGGGGCTGGGCGTAGACGAGCTTGGCGTCCTCGCCGAAGGTGATCTCGCTCACCACTTCAGCCTTGCCGTTGCCCGCTGGAATCGCCAGGTTCAGCGCCGTCGGTCCGGCGTGGAAGAAGTAGCGCTTCTGCGGCGGCTCCTTGGCCAGCACGAGCCCCAGCTTCGAGACATCCGCTGACGGCTTGCCTGACGTCGTGTAGTGCAATTCGTACACGAGGTCCGATCCCTTCGGGACGAACTTCGCCGCACCTTCCTGGTCGAATCGCTGCGCGCCGAGTCCCGGATTGAACTTGCCGAGGATGTCGTTGCCTTCCTCGATGGCGTTCTTGCCGAGGATGTGGCGCTGCGTCTCACTCTCGTACGCCTCGCCCGGCACGGCCTTCTCCATCCACGTGGAGCCGGGAGGCCGTACCCACACTTTGCCGTGGTGCAGCACTGCCGGATCGCCGGGACGCATTTCCGCGGCGGTCACCCACATGTCTTCTTTGAAGTTGGTCTTGACGAGGATGTACTTGTAGTTGACCGTGCCGCGCGCGGGGACCTCGAACGGCTTCGGCATTTCCACGATGACGTCGGGCGTGATGTTCCAGCCGCTTGGGAAGGTCACCGCTGGCGGGGCTTCGGCCTCGTTACCAGCCGGCGCTCCGTTGTCGACCCACGCCGACAGCGTTTCGATGTCACGGTTACTCAGCCGGCGCTGGTTCGCGAAGTGTCCGTAACTCGGATCGGCAAACCACGGTGGCATCTGCCGCGAGACGGTCGCGGTCTTGATCGCTCTCGCCCACGGCCTGGCTTGCTCGTAGGTGACGAGCGACATCGGGGCGACCTCGCCCGGCCGATGGCAGCTCTGACAGTTCGCCTGCAGGATCGGCAGGACGTCTTTGTAAAAGGTCGGCGGGTCAGACGCGACCGCAGTCGAGGCTCCAATGAGCGAACCGACAAGCGCAATCAGGCACGTTCTCATACCAACGCTCCTCCGACGAGGTGAATTTGTCCCCCCACAGTATACGAGGGTGGCGGGATGGCAATGAGCAAAAAGGCATGGGAGAATGCCAGCCATGCCCGTGCCTGCACGCACCGGCGAGGAGCTCAACTTATGCCGCGGTTTGTGACCTCGTCCTGGAGCATTCCAACAGGACTTCTGGTGTTTGCCCTGGCTTCCACGGCCGGCCAGATACCCGCTGCCGCCCAGGATCCCGCGCCGCAGGCGCCTGCCGCCGCACCCCAGGGTCCGGGCCGTGCCGGCAGCCGCGGTCTTGGCGGAGGCCGGGGTGCCGGGCCGACGATGAAACCATCCGCGCTGCGCGCGATTCCGGCGGAGACGCTGGCCGCCAAGGTGAAGGATCCCAATTGGAAAGCGCCCCGCACCGCGTGGGGACACCCCGACCTCGAAGGCACCTGGACGAGCGACGACATGCGCGGTGTTCCAACCTCGCGGCCTGCGGCGCAGGCGGACCGGGAGTCGCTGACGCCCGAAGAGTTCGCGCGTCGCGCCGGCGGCGATGAATCCTCGCGCGACCGTGCGGTGAACCAGGAGACGATCCTGCGCAACGAGTTCGGCGTCCGGACCTTCGGCTATACGTCGTTCGTCGTGGACCCGCCCAACGGTCAGATGCCGGCCCTCACACAGGACGCCCTCGCCCGGCGGAAGGCGATCGCGAATCAGGGCACGTTCGGCGGCGGGCCGTGGGATGACGTCGACGACTTCACGCTGTACGACCGGTGCATCACCCGCGGCGTGCCGGGGTCGGTCATGCCGGTGCTCTACGGCAACGGTCTGCTCATTGCCCAATCACCGAACGAAGTCGTGATCAGCTACGAGATGGTGCACGACACCCGCGTCATCCCGCTCGACGGGCGCCCGCGTCTCGGCTCGAACATCAAGCAGTACATCGGTGACGCGCGCGGACACTGGGAAGGGGACACGCTCGTGGTCGAGACCACGAACTTCACCGACAAGACCGCCGTGGGCGGCGCGCCGCACACCGACAAGATGACGCTGACCGAATGGTTCACCCGCATCGATTCGCAGATGATCGAGTACCGGTTCCGGGTCGAGGATCCGGGAACGTTCGCGGCGCCGTTCACGATGCGCATGGCGATCACGCAGCAGCCGGGGTACCAGTTGTTCGAGTACTCCTGCCACGAGGGCAACGGCGCGGTCGGCTTCGCGCTCAGTGGTGAGCGCGCGTACGAAAAGCTGGTCGCCGAGGCCAAGGCGAAAGGACTGCCGATTCCGCCTCGCACCACGGGCATGGAAGTGTACTCGGGCGCACCGGTCGAGGGCCTCCAGCCCGTGCGCGAGCTCGGGGGTAAGAAGTAACGGCGTCCGTGAACAACTTCTACCTGCTGCTCGCGTTCGTCACGGGCGCGGGCCTCGCTGTTCAGTTCGTCATCAACGCTCGCCTCCGGCTGCTGCTCGGCGGTCCTCTCTGGGCCGCCGCCGTCCAGTTCGTCATCGGGTTCGTCTTGATCCTGGTCGTCGCGCTGGTGACGCGCCAGCCCGCGCCGCTCACCGCCGGGCTCGCGCGCGCGCCGTGGTGGATGTGGACCGGCGGCGCGATCGGTGCGACCTTCATCGTGACGAGCATCGTGCTCACGCCCAAGATCGGCGCCACGCTGACGATCGCGCTGTTCATCGTCGGGCAATTGACGGCGGCACTGGTCGTCGATCACTACGGGTTGTTCGGGACCACGATCGTCCGCTTGTCGCCCCTGCGTGTGGCCGGCGTGGCGCTGTTGCTGATTGGCGTGATGCTGATTCGCTGGAAGACGTCGTGAAGGACTCGGACCGCACGCTCCTCACCGAGCTCCGGCGAGCGCTCCTGCCGCTGCACAAGACGCTGCTCGAGTGGGAGCGCAAGACCTACGAGCGCACGCAGGGGCGGCGGATGACGGGCGGCGAGCTGCTGAAGGTGATCGTCGCCGACCCGCAGTTCGCCTGGCTGCACCCGGTGTCCGAGCTCATCGTCCGGATCGACGAGGCACTGGAGATCGACGCGCCCGATACGCCAGCGGACCTCGATGCGATCGTGGTCCAGGCGCGGCGGCTCGTGGCGCCGGATGAGGCCGGAAGTCTCTACGCGCAGCGGTATCTCGCCGCCCTTCAGGAAGTGCCCGATGCCGTCATCGCACACCGCGACGTCACTGCGGTGTTGAAGGCCATCCCGGTGCGCGAAACCCTCCACTGAGCCGCGCGTGCGGTGTGCGCTGCTGGCGCATGCGCCGCGGCGAGTTGGCTCAACGCTCGGTGCGCTCCTTCTCGACCGGGCGAAATCCCCGTCATTCCGCCACTGGCGGACGCACGTCCGGTGGCCGTCCTCTTGCTCAGTGCAACAGCAAAGGCGAAGGTGCCCGTGCGTCCAAACGAGGGCGAGGCCACTGCCCGATTGAACTTTATGACGATAACGCGACCTTCCACATTCGCGCGCCGGCTGATTGTCTCGGCGCTCCTTGTCAGCACCGCGTCAGCGGCGACGCGGGCGCAGACCTTGTCGGCGGGCGACCTCGCCCGCGCCTCGCTCGAGGAGCTGATGAACATCAAGATCACGTCAGCCGAGCGCAAGGAGCAGCGTGCGGACGACGTGCCGGCAGCGGTCTACGTGATCACGCAGGACGACATCCGCCGCTCGGGGATGACCAAGCTCCCCGAAATCTTCCGCCTCGTTCCGGGTATGCAGGTCGCGCAGATGAACGCGAGCGAATGGGCCGTGTCGGTCCGGGGATTCAACAGCGTCTACTCCGACAAGCTGCTGGTGCTGATCGACGGCCGGTCGTTGTACAACCGCGGATTCTCCGGCGTGTTCTGGGACGCGCAGAACGTGGTGGTGTCTGACATCGACCGGATTGAGGTCATCCGCGGACCGGGTGGCACGGCGTGGGGCGCCAACGCGGTGAACGGCGTCATCAACATCATCACCAAATCAGCGGCCGACACCAAAGGGACGGCCGTTGACGTGAGCGCCGGGACGTTCGAGCGCGCGTCGGGAGCGATCCGACACGGCGGCGCCCTCGGCAGCGTCGACTACCGCGTCTACTCACAGTGGTCTGACCCTGGCGACGGGCTCACCGAGGCGCGCACGTCCGCAGATGATGGCTATAGGGCGCTGACGACGGGCACACGCGCGGACTGGTCGAGTGGGCGTGACAGCCTGATGGGACAGGCCACTTACACGCATACGGAGGCTCAGCCACATTGGTTGAAGACGGCGAACTTTGTCGATCCGCCGTCGAGCGAAGGCGTCAGCGACATCGACGAAACCGCCATCCTCGGCCGATGGACGCATCGCGGCGCGGGCTCGACCTTCCAGATGCAGGCATTCAGGACCGTCAACCGTCGAGATGAGACCACGTTGCTCGCGTCGGAACGGACCGCTGACCTCGACGTGCAGTATCAGACGTCGCTCGGTGCACGCCACGACGTCGTCGTCGGCGGCGGCGTGCGGGACAGCGCGTTGATGACGCGCCGGTCGTTCACCCTCCTTATTCCTCCGGACAGCGCCACGGTGTACAACGGCTTCGTTCAGGACGAGTTCGCCGTGAGCCGTTCCGTGAAAGTGACAGTCGGGTCGAAGCTGGAGCACGACACCTATGCCGGGTGGGGCCTGCTCCCGTCGGCACGCGTCATGTGGAACATCGACCCCTCGCAGCGCGCGTGGGCGGGCGTGTCACGGGCACGGCGGACACCCAGTGCCGCCTATCGCGGGATGCAGATTTATTACGCGAGCATCCCGGGCGACCAGGGCGTGCCCATCGTGTTTGGGCTGCTGGGCAATCCCGACTACAAGTCTGAGGAGCTCGTCGCGCTCGAAGGCGGCTACCGTGTTCAGCTCGGCCCGACGGCGTCCATCGACGTCGCCGTGTTCCGCGGACGCTACGACAACAGTACGACCGTCGAGCCGCTTGCGCCGAGCTTCGAGCTCACGCCGTCGCCGCACGTGTTCGTCGGCGCCCAGTATGGCAACCTGCTGAACGTCACGAGCCAGGGCGTCGAGATCTCGGGCCGCTGGTCGCCTGCGCCCACGTGGCGACTCGACGGCGTGTACTCTACAGCGCATTTCACCTCGAGCCTCGATGCGGGCAGTCAGGATGCGGCCGCGGCCATCTTCGACGGGAGCGCGCCGCAGCACCAGTGGCAGCTACACTCGACGAACCAGTTGTCGGCTCGCGTGCAGGTTGACGGCGGGGTGTACTACGTCGGCCGGCTGCGTCAGGCCGCGATCCCGGCCTACACGCGCGCCGATGCGCGCGCCGAATTCAAGCTGACCGACCAACTGTCTGCGGTGGCCGTCGCACAAAACATCTTCCAGGCTGTGCACAAGGAATTCTCGGATTTCCAGACCGGACTCGTCGGCAGCATGGTGCCGCGGAGCGGCCGCGTTCAGCTCCGGTGGCGATTTTGACGGGCACGAACGGATCTCTGGAACCCCGAAGACGAAGAGAGTGGTACGTATGCTGATCATGACCCGCCGTCGTACGTTCTGCGGGGCGCTGGTCGCATTGGTCATGCTCGCGCTCCCGACCGATCTCGCCATTGCTGCACGTGTGTCCACCCCGGAGCTGAAGGCGGCGTTCCTGCTCAACTTTGTCAGGTTCGCCGAATGGCCTGGTGACGTCGTCCCTGCACCGGCGCGCGTCCTGTGTGTGCTGGGTGACGATCAGGTTGAGGAATCACTCGAAGTGACAGTCAAGAGACGCACCGAAAGCGGCCGCGACGACATCGTGAAGCGCGTGAGTCCGGACGGCAGGACTCCGACGTGCCACCTTCTCTACATCTCCGGTGTCGCGGCCAAGCAGTCAACGGCGCTGCTGAAGACGCTCAGCACCATGCCCACGCTGACCGTCAGCGATCTCCCGGATTTTGCGCAATCGGGGGGCATCGTCAACTTCATCGTCGAAGACGACCGGATGCGGTTTGTCATCAACACTGATGCGGCGGACCGCGCGCGTCTCCGTCTCAGCTCCAAACTGCTCAGCCTGGCCACGATCGTCAAGGATCAGCCGGTCGGCATTCGACGCTAGGACCGCCCGCCCAGTCGTGGGGGCGACGCATGCGTCGCCCCTACGCCGGAATCCGCAGCAGCTTCATCAGATTCCCACTGAGGATCGCCACCTTGTCCGCGTCGCTGAGAAACGACGCATTCAGCACGAGATCCACGGTGACCGGCCAGTTGAACGGCACGTCGGTGCCGTAGACGACCTGGCCGACGCCCATCTCCGCGACCAGGTGCCGAAGGCCTTCCTCAGAGAAGACCATCGTGTCGATCAGAACCTGGCTCTTCAGAATCTCGCTCGGCTTCCGCTTGTTGGCGCAGTTGGCGTTGCCGCGCACGACACACGCCGCTTCCGTCCGGCCCAGATATGACGGCAGGTAGCCGCCCGCATGGGCCCCGCACACGCGCAGGCCCGGGAACTTGTCGAACGTGCCGTCGAAGATCAATCGCGTGAGGAAGTAGGTCGTCTCGAGCGGGTTGCCGATGATGTTCCCGAGATCGCCGCGCCCGCGGAGCGCGCCTTCCTTGATGATGTTGTCCGCGCCCCCGGGATGCATGACCACCGGCACGCCGAGCTCCGCGGCCTTGGCCCAGAAGGGGTCGTACTTCGGCAGCGAGAGATCCTCGCCGTTGACGTGCCCGCCGATCGACGCACCGCGAAGGCCGAGACGCTTGACACCGTCTTCGAGCTGCTGGGCCGCGAGGTCCGGATGCTGCAAGGCCACCGACGCCATGGCGACAAACCGGTCAGGGTGCGTCGAGACCCACGTCGCAAGCCCCTCGTTCTGCACCTGGACGATGCGCTGGGCGAGCTCCCGATCGGCCTCGTACCACCAGAAGCCGTTGATCGTCAGCGCCTGAACATCGACGCCCGTCTTGTCCATGAGCTCGAGACGTTGCGGCCCGAGGACCTGGTTCCCGCCGCCGCCGCCGCCACCCGCTTTGGCCAGCGGTGTGTTCTTGATGACCGGCATCACGTCAATGACGCAGTGACAGTGAATGTCGATCACCTTCACGCGCCGGCCGCCGATCGACACCTGCCGGCGAGCACCCTGTGCGCGCGCGCTTGGGATTCTGCCACCCAAGGCGAGCGCTCCCGCCGCACCAGCCACTGTCCTGCAAAACGCTCGTCGATTGGTCATCGTCATCTCCCGCCGAACGATTCGAACGACCCGAACGACCCGAACGACCCGAACGACCCGAACGACCCGAACGATTCGAACGACCCGAACGACCCGAACGACCCGAACGACCCGAACGATTCGTCGGGACTTTGCTCCAGTCCGTCCGCGGCGTCAAGTCGACGCGCAACCTTCCTGTCAAAGCGCAATCTTCCTTGACATTCCGGCCCGTCGGCTCTAGAAACGGGCTTCTCATGTCACTAGGCGGTAGGCGGTAGGCGGTAGGCGGTAGGCAGGTCAGCAGGAAGGAATCATCATGCGTCGCATCTCGGTTCTGGCAGCACTCCTCGTCCTCCTCGTCGGTGCGTGGTCTGAAGCGAATGCCCAGAACGCCGCTAAAGCTGTTCCACCCTCGATTCCGACCGTCGCGCTCAACAACGTGGCCCGCCACGGCTTCTTCTACGCCGGCGGGAAATACGTCGGCGAACTGGGCGCGGACAAGGAATCGACCATGGGCGGCGCCATGTATGTGGAAGTCATGGTGCCCAAGCAGATTCGATCGCCGTATCCGATTGTCTTGCTTCACGGCGCGGGCCAGACAGGGGTCGACTGGCTGCAGACGCCCGACGGCCGGCCGGGCTGGGCCTACAACTTCCTCGACATGGGCTACGTCGTGTACCTGCAGGATTTCCCCGCGCGAGGCCGGTCGCAGTACGTTCCGGGCGTGGACGGCACGGCAGGGCAGCTGAACCTGAACATCCGGACGGCGCCGAACCTCGAGGAGACGTTCACCGCGTCGGCCGGCCGCAACGCCAACTTTCCGAACGCCAGGAAGCACACGCAGTGGCCTGGGACGGGCCGCATCGGCGACAAGGTCTTCGATGACTTTGCGAAAACCCAGGTGCAGTTTCTCGCCGGTGGCCGTCAGGAGACGCTGACCCGCGACGCGAACATCGCGCTGCTCGACATGATCAATACGCCGGTGATCCTGTTGACCCACTCGCAGGGAGGATCGTTTGGCTGGCTGGTTGCCGATGCGCGGCCGAAGCTGGTGAAGGCGATCGTGACCGTGGAGCCCGCGGCGCCGCCGATCAAAGGCGTGGACACCGCGAAGCTCACCTACAACGACGGCGGAGGACTCAGCTGGGGTGTGGCCAACAACCCGATCACGTACGCGCCGGCCATCACCGCGGCCACCGAGCTGCAGACCGTCCTTGAAGGCAAAGCTGACGAGGCCGGAAAGGTGCCGTGCTATCTGCAGCGTGAGCCGGCGCGAAAGCTCGCCAACCTGCAGACCATTCCCGTGTTGTTCCTGAACGGCGAAGGCGGCTATCACCGCGTCTACGACCACTGCCTGGCGAAGTGGCTCACTCAGGCGGGCGTGAAGACCGAGTATGTGGAGATGGAGAAAGCCGGGATGCCCGGCAACGGCCACATGATGATGCTCGAGAAGAACAGCGCCGGCATCGCCAAGTACATCGGCACGTGGCTCGGACGGAACGCCAAGCCGTCCTCGGGAGAGCGCGCGTCGAGAGCGATGCCGTCCAAGGCGATTCCGACCTTCTCGACCGAGGACGTCGCGCGCAAGGGCTTCTTCTTCGCGGGGGGCACTTACTGGGGTGATGCCGGTCGGCAGGTGATGCGCGGCGCGATGTACACCGAAGTGTGGGTGCCGAGGCAGGTCCGTCATGCCGAGCCGATCGTGCTGTTCCATGGCAACGGGCAAACGGGTGTGGACTGGCTGCAGACACCGGATGGACGCGCCGGCTGGGCGTACCACCTCGTCGATCAGGGCTACGTCGTCTACATGGTGGACTACCCGACGCGCGGGCGGTCAGCCTATGTGCCACTGCCCGGGCCCGACGGCAAGACGCCGATCGACGGCAACCTGAACATCCGAACCGCGCTCGAGCTCGAACGGATCTGGACCAACGGACGCGAGCGGGGCGACTTTCCGCTCAAGATGAACCACACGCAGTGGCCGGGCACCGGCAAGATGGGCGACCCGATCTTCGACAGCTTCATCAAGACGCAGGTGCAGTCGGCCGGCGCGACTGGGACGCTGACAGTTCCTGCCGGCATCGCGCTGCTCGACATGATCAACTCACCGGTGATTCTCTTCACGCACTCACAGGGCGGTGGCTTCGGTTTCGAGATCACCGAGGCGCGGCCGAAGCTGGTCAAGGCGATGGTGACGGTTGAACCAGGCGGGCCGCAGTTTGGCGGAGCCGACACCGCCAAGGTGACGCCCGGACCGAGAAATCCCAATTCCTGGGGCCTGACCAACGCCCGCTACGAATACAGCCCGCCGGCCAATGCGCCGTCGGATCTGAACGTGGTGCTCGAAGAGAAGTCCGAGCGGCCGGATGAAGTCCGGTGCTGGATGCAGGCGGAGCCGGCGCGCACGCTGGCGCGGTGGCAGAACATTCCGGTGCTGGCGATGTCGGCCAACGGCACCTATCACCGCGTGTACGACCCGTGCATCCCCAAATTCCTCGAGCAGGCGGGCGTCAAGGCCGAGTTCGTCCGCCTCGAGACGGTCGGCATCAGCGGCAACAGCCACATGATGATGCTCGAGAAAAACAGCGACGACATCATCAAGTTCGTCGTGAGCTGGCTCCAGAAGAATGTGAACGGAACGTAGGAACGACGTCGAGCTGATAGGGAGGCATTCATATGCGTAAGGGAGCGTCGTTTGTAGTGACGGCCGCCGCGGTGTTGGCGGCGTTCCTACTGAGCGACCGGCTGACACCGGTCGAAGGACAGGGGCAGGTGACGAGCATCGCGGCCATCCCGGGTGAAAAGGGCGGCCAGGACATCTTCGGTGCCTACGACGTGGCACAGTGGCCCAAGCCGCTGACCGCGATTCAGGGCCATGGAGCCTGGACGTGGGGAGCAGGACAGTCGGTCTTCGCGGAAAACCCGAACCGGGTCTTCGTGCTGCAGCGTGGCGAGCTGCCGGTCCTCAAGCGGCCGCAGCAGGCCATCAAGCTTCCCCAGATCGGGCCGAGCGTGGAGTTCCCGATGTTCCGGCTGCCGCTGCGTGACGCGACGACGGCGAGCCCGCCGGGAGCGATGTTCGGACCCGACGGCAAGACACCGGGCGACGATCTGGATGCCGGCATGCCCGGCGTGGACTGGCGCTGGGAGCACATCGTCACCGTCTTCGATGCGCAGGGCAACATGATCGAGGACTGGTCGCAGTGGGACAAGATGTTCCGGCGGCCGCACGCGATCTATATCAGCCCGTACGACGCGGAGAAGAACGTCTGGATCGTCGACGACTACCGGCACGCGATCTTCAAGTTCTCACACGACGGGAAGAAGCTGCTGCAGACGATCGGCGAGCCGAACGTGCCCGGCACGGACGACAAGCACTTCAATCGTCCGACGTTCATGGCCTGGCTGCCTGACGGCACCTTCTTCGTGGCTGATGGATACGCCAACACGCGCGTGGTGAAGTTCGACAAGACGGGCAAATATCTGATGACGTGGGGGCAACGCGGCACGTCAGCGCCGGGCAAGCCCGAGACGCGACCTGGCTACATGAACAACGTGCATGGCGTCGCCGTGGATCCGCAGACGCGTCGTGTGTTCGTGAACGATCGCGGAAACGGGCGCGTGCAGGTGTTCGACGACAACGGAAAGTTCCTCGACGAGTGGAGCTTTGGTCAGCGAGGGATCTCGGACATCCACATGTTCATCATCACCAGCGACCGGTTCCTGTGGGCCGCGGATCGCGGAACCTCGAAGCTCGTGAAATACAGTCTCGACGGAAAATTCCTGTACTCCTGGGGCGTGTGGGGCGATTTCCCCGGCGCGTTCTGGGGCGTGCACGGGATGAGCGTCGATCAGGAGGGCAACGTCTACACCGCGGCGGTTGACAGCGGAGGCGCGCAGAAGTTCACGCCTCGCAAGGGCGCCAACGCCGCGTTCCTGCTCGGCAGGCAGGTCAATCCGGGTTGGGGAACGAACTGAGAGGAAGTGGAAAAGTGGAAAAGTTGAAAAGTGGAAAAGTAAGTCGAAAGTGCGGAGCAGCTCAGTCGCACTTTCCGACTTACTTGTTCCACTTTTCAACTTTTTCCATTTTTCCACTTTGTCTCGCCGTCGGCCTCGCTGCGCAGCAGCGAGCCGACGCGCGAGACATGCTGCTCGTTGGCTACAGCGACCTGCAGGCGCGAAGCGCGTATCAACCCACGATTCACAAACAGGGTGAGCGCTGGATTGCCTACGTCGGCCATCACGGTGGCGTTCAGCCGAACCCGATCTCCGGCAAGCCGGAGAACAACGGCACGTCGATCGTCGACGTCACCGACCCCAGGCGGCCGCGCTATCTCGCGCACATTCCAGGAGAGGAAGGACTCGCCGAGGCCGGCGGCGCACAGATGGTGCGCGTGTGCGACGGCAGCGTGCTGCCGCGCGCGGACAAGAGCAAGGTCTACCTGCTGCGCACGTTCGGCAACTCCAGCCACGAAATCTGGGATGTCACCGATCCCTCGAAGCCGGCCCGTCTCACGGTCCTCGTTCGCGGCCTGGTCAACACGCACAAGAACTGGTGGGAGTGTGACACCGGCATCGCCTACATCATCTCTGGAGATCCGGCGTGGCGCACTCGGCGCATGACGAAGATCTATGACCTGAGCGATCCGGCGAAGCCGGTGTTCATCCGCGACTTCGGGCTTCCCGGTCAGCAACCTGGATCCACTGGCCCGGTGCCCACTGAGCTTCACGGCCCCATCTCACTCGGCCCGAAAGGCAACCGGGTCTACTTCGGCTACGGCACGTCACGCGCCGGGGTCGTACAGATCGTCGATCGAGAGAAGCTCCTGAAAGGGCCAAAGGAGCCGACCGACGCCAATCTCCTCTATCCACAGATCGCTCGAGTCGATCTGCCGGTCGATGCCGGCGCGCACACGGCGTTTCCATTGCTGGGTCTGCAGCTGAGCGAGTTCGCCAAGCAGCGGCTGCCATCATCGGTTCCAGTACCCGGCGGAGGCCACGACCACGGCGAGTCGATTCCGATCAGCACGGCGCAGGCTCATCGCGATTTCATCGCCGTGGTGAGCGAGTCGCTTGCCAACGAGTGTCAAGAGCCGCGGCAGCTCGTGCGGATGCTCGACGTCACGTATGAATCGACGCCGATTGGCGTCTCGACGTGGACCGTCCCGGAGGCGAGCGGCGACTTCTGCAGCCGCGGAGGCCGCTTCGGCACGCATTCTTCCAACGAGAACTTCACGCCCATCTACTATGGGCGCGTCCTGTTCGTCGCGTTCTTCAACGCCGGCGTTCGCGCCCTCGATGTTCGCGATCCCTTGAATCCGAAGGAGATCGCCTACTTCATCCCGCCGACCACGGCGAATACCGACAAGCGCTGCATCGGCCAGGGCGCCGACGAGCGCTGCAAAGTGGCGATTCAGACCAACAACGTGGAAGTGGACGATCGCGGCTACATTTACATCGTCGATCGCGCCAACACCGGCATGCACATCCTGGAGCTCACGGGCGCCGCACGCACAGCCGCGAAATTCAACTGAAGTCAGAAGGTGAGGGATTGGTGTCCACGATGGTGACCGGCGGAGCGCTCACGCGCACGAAGCTCAATTCGAATCAGATCAAAGGCTTCTGGGCCGCGTGGGGTGGCTGGACGCTCGACGGGATGGACGCGTTCATCTACGCGCTGGTCGCCGTGCCGGCTCTCATCGAACTGCTGCCTCGATCGGGCATTCCTGCCACGCCCGGCAACATCGGGTTCTACTTCAGCGTGCTGCAGGCCTTGTTCCTGCTCGGGTGGGGCCTGTCGATGGTGTGGGGGCCGATCGCCGATCGCTTCGGACGAGTGCGCGCCCTGATCCTCACGATCCTCTTCTATTCGGTCTTTACGTTCATGTGCGGTCTGGTCACGAATATCTGGCAGCTGGCCGTGCTTCGTGTGCTGTGCGGCATTGGTCTCGGCGGCGAGCAGCCGATGGGCGGCACGTTCGTCGCCGAGGAATGGCCCGAGGATCGGCGCAAGATGGGCGCCGGGTACATGCACACCGGCTACTACTTCGGTTTCTTCCTCGCCGCGATCGCCAACTACTACATCGGCGCGAATTACGGGTGGCGCTGGATGTTCGTGCTGGGCGGCGCCCCGGCGCTCCTCGTCGGCTGGATCCAGAGCGGCGTGCGCGAGCCGAAAGCCTGGCAGAACCGTGCGGCGAGCAAGGAACAGCGCCCACGGATGCGCGACGCGTTCACCAAGCTGTTCTCGCCGACCTACAAGCGCCGCACGATCATCAACTCGTTGCTGTTCCTCGTGTCGATCATCGGTCTGTGGGCCGGCTCGATTTATGTGCCCACCGCGGTGACGCAGATTGCGGTGCGCGGTGGCGCGGCGACCGCTGACGCGGCACGGCTCGCGTCGTACGGGTCGATGGTGCTCTCCATCGGCACCATCGTCGGGTGCCTGCTTGCGCCCGTGCTCGCCGAGCGCTTGGGCCGCCGAAAGACGATGGGCCTGTATTTCGCGTCCCTGGGTGTCGCCGTCGCGATCGCCTTCGGGTACGTGTTCTACCTGACTGCCGCGATGATGCCGTTCTTCGTGCTCATCTTCTTCCTCGGCCTGGGCGGCGCGAACTTCGCGATGTATACGCTGTGGCTGCCCGAGCAGTACACGACCGACTGCCGGGCCAGCGCGATTGCCTTCGTGAGCTCGATTGGCCGCTTCGTCGGCGTCGCCATGGTCTTCCTGGTCGGCGCTGGAATCTCGTCGTACGGCAGCCTTGGCATACCGGTGGCGGTGACGGCGATCGCGTTCGTGTTCGGTCTGCTGTTGCTGCCTCTCGCGGAGGAGACGAAGGGGAAGGCACTACCTGCGTGAGGCCCGCGGAGTGAGCCGAGGACGCTGAGAAGAAAAGCCAAACGCAGAGCACGCAAAGGAGCAGAGACGCGCAGAGAAGAGCGCCACGAGTGGGCCCGCGCTTCGCGCGGCATGAATCGAGAGGAGCCCCAGGAACGCAAGCCACGCGAGTCGGAAGGTTTGTGTTCCTGGGCTCCTCTCGATCCATGAGCCGGCCCGAAGGGCCGGCGCCCACCCGTGGCGCCTCTGCGTATCTCGGCATCTCCGCGATCCCTGCGGTTAACGCTTTTCTCCGCGAACCCCGCTGTCTCTGCGTCGGGTCAGCGTCGGGTCCGCTTGACACACAGTCTGGGCGCCGTGGTATACGAGCCTCGGTCCCACGCGTGCCGGGGGAGATCCACCCCGGTGAGGCGAGCCAACAGCCTTGAGGTATCGAGAGTCATGCGCACATTCATCGTCGCTGGTTTCGTGCTCGTCGTCCTTGGCGCTCAGAGTGGCACTGGCGCCGCTCAGGGTGCGGCGGAGGCTGTCGGTGATCCCGCCAACGGCAAGGCGGTATTCGCCTTCGGGAATACGTCCTGCACGAATTGCCATGGCCTCGAGGGCCAGGGCGGCTGGGGGCCGGACCTCGCCGGCAGGAATATCACGTACAACCAGGCCGTGGCGGCCATCCGGAATCCCATCTGGAGGATGCCGGCGTTTGTCCCCTCTCAGTTGAGCGACAAGGAAATCCTCGACATGGTCGCCTACTGGAAGACCTTGCCGATCGCGCCGGCGATCGGAAAGTGGAGGAACGAGGCGCCGGCGGACGGCCCACGCGGGCAGCAGGTCGCGGTGAACATCGTGGGGTGCGGGCAGTGCCACGGCGCGACGATGAGCACACCGCGCCACGGGGCCGCCGGGTTGAGCGCGGACTTCGAGTGGTTCAAACGGCAGGTGTACAACCACGCGACGGTGATGCCGGAACAATGGAAGCTGCTCGATGGCGAAGGACCTCCGAGGACGCGCGGTCGCGTGCGAATGGGTAACTTCTCGCCGAAGCGAGTACCAGACGCGACGCTCCAGGAAATCTGGTCATGGATGAACGATCTGGGGATGCTGGTGCCGGTGGTGGCGCGACTGACAGGCGCGCCCGCGACGGCGGCCGGCACAACCTACACGTTGGAAGTGGAGAACGAGGGCCTCAAAGACAAGGGCCTGACCGCGGAAGACGTGACGATCTCGCTCATCCTGCCGGCGGGCACCAAGGCGGTGTCAGCGACGGGCACGGGATATCAGGGCACCAAGAGGGACGAGAAGGCCAACGGCGACGTGGCCATGTGGCGCGTTCCCAAGATTGCGGCACATGATCATCAGAATTTCACGATCACGCTCGCGGGGACTCCCGCCGGCGACGCGATCCCTCGAGGCACGATTGCCTGGGCGAAACCGACGGCCAAGGCCGACGCGGTCGTGAATTTCGCACTGCCGCGGCCGGGTGGTCGCGGACGGGGCGCGGCCCAGTAAGATACCCAGTACTCGAACCGGTCCGTGGGCATCGAGGGATCAGAGGAGCGAGCGGAATGCATCCATCGCGCATCGGCCTGCGGTTGTCGCTTCTGGCCGTGGCCCTGTCCGTGGCCGTCGCGGGTCACACCGTTCTCGCCCAGGCAGATATCACTGGCTTCTGGCGTCCGCAGCCGCGTAACCAGGACGGAAGCGGGATGATCGGCGACTACGCCGGTGTTCCCCTGAGCCCGGCCGGCCGGTGGCGAGCCGAGAGCTGGTCGCCGGACGACTACGATCTCGCGGAATACGCGTGTCGTCCCCATGCGTGGGACTATTCCCTGGAGGGGCCTCTCTCCCAGATGCGGATGTGGTCTGACGTGGACGGCGCGACACAAAAGGTCATCGCCTACCACGGGCACCTCAATCAGCAGGAGCAGGAGACCACCATCTGGATGGATGGCCGGCCGCATCCTCCCGCTAACGCGCTGCACACGTGGAGCGGGTTCTCGACTGGGGAGTGGGAAGGAGACGTGCTCGTCGCGACGACGACCCACCTCAAGGAAACCTACATCCGCCGATCCGGGCTCATGCGCAGCGACCGCTCCATCGTGCGCACGCGGTGGCGCCGCATCGGGGACTTCCTGCAGGCGACGTCGATCCTGTACGACCCCATGCTCATGGCCGAGCCGTATATCCGAACCACGATGACGTGGATCGAGGATCCCACGCTCGTGGTGGCCCCGTATCCGTGCGAAGAGGCGACGGAAGTGGCCGTGCCCAGAGGGGAAGTGCGGCACTTCCTTCCCGGGCAGAGCCTGCTGCCTGGCTTGAATCGCGCGCTGACGGATCGGTTCGGCACGCCGTATGAGGCGAGACTTGGCGGTTCGGAAACCATGTATCCCGAGTACATCGCCACGATGAAAACGTTCCCACGCCCCCAAGGGCTGAAACGCGGAGATGTGGGCCGCGGCGGTGGGGGGGGGAATTGATGCGCGTGTGGGCACTCGTGGCCGTCGCCCTCGCGCTGCTGTTCCCTGCCGAGCCCGTGCACACGCAGGCCGGTCAGGGACCCGCTCGCCGGCCCGTATGGCCGCCGAAATTAGTGGAGCCGGCACCAGGCGAAGTGCAGGTCCTGCCGGTGCGGGGCAACGTGTCCGTGATCATCGGGGCGGGTGGCAACGTCACCGTTCAGATCGGAGAGCAGGGCATCCTCCTCGTGGACACCGGCATCGCCTCCATGAGCGAGAAGGTGTGGGCGGCGGTGCAGAGCATCGCGCCAGCACGCAAACCCCTCCGCTATGTGATCAACACCACCGAGCACCCGGAGCACACGGGAGGCAATGCGGTGATTGCGGCCAAGGGGGAGACGGTGCCGCTCCGCGAGGCCAACTACACGGCGGGCCCGCAGGGGACCATCAGCTACAAACGGGCGTCGGTGGTCTCGCATCAGAACGTGCTCAACCGGATGTCCGCGCCCACCGGGGAAAAATCTCCGACGCCTGCGGAGGCGTGGCCCGATAACACCTACGCCATCGATCAGAAACGCTTCTACTTCAACGACGAGCCCGTGGTCATGATGAACTATCCGGGGAACACCGATGGCAACACCATCGTCTTTTTCCGGAAGTCCGATGTGATCAGCACGGGGGACCTCCTCGATTTGACGCGGTATCCACTCATCGACCTCAAAGCTGGAGGCAGCATCCAGGCGATCGTGACCAGCCTGAACAAATTGATCGACCTGTGCGTGCCGGAGTCGCATGGTGCCGGCGGCACGCTGGTCGTTCCCGGTCACGGGCGCATCGCCGATCACGCCGAGGTGGCCTACTACCGCGACATGATGTTCATCATTCGCGACCGCGTCCAGGACATGATCGGCAAGGGAATGACGCTGGCCCAGGTGAAAGCCGCGCGACCGACGCGGGACTACGACGCGCGCTATGGCAGCAGCAAGGGTGAGTGGACGACCGACATGTTCGTCGAGGCCGTGTATCAGAGCCTGCGTAAGTAGCGCGATGAGCCACATACACATGTCCCCCCGGGTGCGCGTAACGGCCTTCGCGCTCGTGATTGGGCTCGCTGCCGGGCAGGTCGCGCTCGCCCAGGGACAGGGGCGCGGTCGAGGCGCTCCTGCCGGCCCGGCGCCGACGGCTCGCGCATCGGCACCCAAGGATTTCACCGGCTATTGGGTGTCGATCGTCACCGAGCATTGGCATCTGCGGATGCTGGTTCCACCCAAGGGCGACTACAGCATGCTGCCCCTCAACCCCGAGGCCCGCAAGATTGCCGACACGTGGGACCTCGCCAAGGCGCAGGCGGACACCGATCAGTGCAAGGCCTATGGTCCGCCCGCCCTCATGCGGGTACCGGGCCGCCTCAATATCCACTGGACCGACGACAACACACTGCAGCTCGACACCGACTCCGGCACGCAGACACGCACCTTCAGGTTCGGCGCTTCTGCGCCGCCCGCCGGGCAGGCCCCGCAGCTGCAAGGACACTCCGTGGCGTCGTGGGAGTTTCTGGGCGCGCGCGGCCGAGGCGCCGCCGCCGTTCCGAAAGGTACTGGTCAGCTGCGCGTGCGGACGACCCAGATGACGGGGGGGTTCCTCCGGAGGAATGGCGTCCCGTACAGCGAGAACGCCTCGCTCGACGAGTATTTCGACACCTTCACCGAGCCCAACGGCGATAGCTGGCTCGTCGTGACATCGATCGTCACCGATCCTCGGTATCTGACTGGCCCCTACGCGTCGACCGTCCCGTTCAAGAAAATTGCCGATCGCGCTGGCTGGGATCCCACACTCTGCCGCGCGACCGAACCTCGGTAGGGGCGACGTTGTCGAACGTAGGCCGGGTCCACAACCGCCTTCGCGCGAAGCGCTTCGGCGAGTCTCGCCGTAGCCTTGGCGGAGGCGGAGGCAAGACCCGCCCTACGCCGCAAGGGAGATGAATGATATGACCGCGCGATGGCTCGTTCTCATGCTCGCTGTCAGCACGACGGTCGCCGGTGCTCAAGCGCCGGCTGCACCGCAGGCCGCCCGCCCGCCCGAGGGGCCGAGGCTCAGGTTGAAGAGCAGCGGCTTCAACGACGGCGCGATGATTCCGCTTCAGTTCACCTGCTATGCGGAGGGCGGCAAGTCCGCCTCGCCTCCCTTGCAATGGGCGAATGTGCCGAAGGACACCGTGAGCTTCACGCTCATGATGAACGGCCCCGATAACCACCCCGCCAAGGGCATCACGGAAGAAATGTTCTGGGTGCGCTGGAACATCCCGCCAGCGACCACCGAGCTGCCGCAGGGTGTCCCGGTCGGCGCCGAGCTGCCGGACGGGAGCCGGCAGGTTGCCGGCGGCCGCGGCATCGTGGGCTATCGCCCGCCCTGTGCCCCGGCTGGCGTCGGACCGCTGCACTATCAGCTCAAGCTGTACGCGCTCGACCAGATGCTCACGCTGCCGTCATCGGCCACACGGGCGGACGTCATGAAGGCGATCGACGGCCACATCGTGGGAACCAGCACGTACTACACATACCTCGAGCGGATGCCATAACGAGCACCGCGGGATCGCGGCGCCGTCGCCGGAGCCACACAGCTCGGCACCGCGCTGACGAGCCGAGCCCTCTCGTATAATCACGGTGGCCTAGGACACTAGAGCCACTTGATGGAGAACCGATCATGAAACGATGGATGTACATGCTCCTGGCAGCCGGATTCATAGGGGCTTCGATCCTCATCGGCGCACAGCAGCAGCCGCCCGCCTCCGCGCAAGGCTCCGGCGCGGCAAGCCCGCCCGCGGACACGATCCTGACGAACGGAAAGGTCATCACTGTTGACGACCAGTTCTCGATCGCGCAGGCCGTGGCCATTCGGGGCGACCGCATCGTCGCGGTCGGTACCAATCAGAACATCACTCGGCTCGCGGGTCCGAGCACGCGGCGCATCGACCTGCGGGGCCGGTCCGTGGTTCCCGGGCTCATCGACAACCACGCGCACTTCCAGGAGGAGGGCGCGTACTGGACGCTCGAGTTGCGCTTCGACGGCGTGGACACACGCAAGCAGGCGCTCGAGCTGATCCGCGCGAAGGCCAAAGCGTCCGGGCCCGGCAAGTGGGTGTTCAATCTCGGTGGCTGGTCGCCCGATCAGTTCGCAGACAACAAGAAGCCGTTCACGCGCGAGGAACTGGACAAGGTGGCGCCGGACAACCCCGTGTTCCTCCAGTTCACCCGGTCTGAGCAGTACCTCAATAGCAAGGCGATCGACGCCATCGGGCTGGAGCAGCGGAAGGACCCCTGGATCATGCGCGACGCCAATGGCCGGGCGACCGGCATCACCGGCGTGGCGGGCCGCAATGCGATCGTGGACGCCGCCAAGTTCCTCGACGCGCCGAACGGAGGCAAGGCCAACCTGCCGATGGACGTCATCGTGGCGAGCCAGAAGGTCATGCTCAGGGATCTCGCTCAGGCGGGTCTCACGGCGTCGGCTGGGCAGTGCCTGTGGGACGACCTGTACAGGCAGTTTCAGAAGGAGGGGATCGCGAGCATGAGGTTCTTCTGTCAGCGCACGGCGACCGGCGGCGGACGCGGTGCCGGCGCGCAGGAGAAACTGATCGCCCAGCTTCCCACGCTCCGGTATCACGACGGCGATGAATGGATGGACAACTCGAACTATGGCGAGCGGTTCCCCGGCGGCGGTGGCGGAGACGTCATCGCACCCGGCCCCGAGCCCATCGCGGCGCCAGAGGTATGGGACGCGTGGGGCCGCTTCGCGCTCGCTGTGGCCAAAGCTGGCATCCCCGCGCAGCTCCACACCGTGACGGAAATTGCCATCGGCGAGCAGCTCACGCAGCTTGAAAAGATCAGCAAGGAGGTCGATCTGCGGCCGCTGCGCTGGTCGTTCATGCACATGGAAGGTGTGACGCCGCCGCAGATCGCGCGCATGAAGAAGCTCAATATGTTCATCGCCCTCAACATCCGACCGATCGTGTCCGGCGGGCTGCTCCACCGGATCCAGGGCGACAAGGGCTTCGCGATGCCGCCGATGCGGGAGATTCAGGACAGCGGCATCATGTGGGGGTTCGGGACCGATGCCTTCGAGGTCAATCAGTTCCGCCCGTTCCAGACCTTGTACTTCGCGGTGACCGGCAAGATGGTGGGTGGCACGGTGGTGAACACACACACGGTCAGCCGCGAGGCGGCCCTCATCGCTCACACCAGGAACAATGCGTATCTGTTCTTCCGCGAGAACGATCTCGGGTCGATTCAGAGCGGCCGGTTCGCCGACCTGGTCGTGACCGACAAGGACTATCTGACGGTGCCGGCGGATCAGATCAAGGACATCAAGTCGGTGTTGACGATCGTCGGCGGCCGAGTGGTGTACGACGCCGCGACCGACCCGGCGCCGGGTACGCGGTGACGTCAGGTTTCTGGGGGGCGACGCGCCTACAGCATTTTTCACCCTTCACGTAGCCACGGAGACGCGGAGACACGGAGAAATTCAAGCCAGATACTCTCCGCGCCGCCGTGGCCCGTGGACGTAAAAACGTCGCCAGGAAGGAGTAAGTGGCTTGGCGCAGCGGAATCCGATGATCAGCGCGCGCAGGTCTGGACCGGCGCAATGCGTGGTCATGTCCACGACTTCCCGGTGTAACAACCGGGACGGCGATTGGACGGACCGAACCATCCCCAGTCATCAACGTCTGGCGCTCACCCCCGCCGGCTGCGGCGCGCGGGCGGCGCCGGGTGCAGCCGGATGTTTGCACCCGTGCCCGAGATGCTCCAGCATCGCGAAAACGACTTCCTCGGCCGCCTCGACGCTTTCTTCGAGAGCAGCCATCACGCAGATGGACGCGCCCCCAAGGTCGACTGCATGAAACGCGCTTGCGCTGTACCACGGACCGCCGCCGTTGTGCCCAACAACCAGGCCCCAACGTGACCCAGGGTCTCCCATAAGACCGAGTCCATAGCTCGGCTGACCGCGGTACCGATCAGGCTCAGCTCCGGGAACCGCACCCAGCTCTAACATCCGCGCCAGTGAGGTCTGCGACAGGAACTGCCCCTGAAAAAGCCTGTCGAGAAATCGAACGAGCTCCGACGAGGTCGAGGCTACGACCCCGTGCGACACCCTGCCTGGATGGTAGGACTGACGGACGTCGCGCGGCTCCCCATCTGGAGCCAGTGCTCGCGACACGCCGGCGGCCAGCGTCGCGAGGTCCTCGACCGATTCTGGAACGAACGTTCTGAGGAGCCCCAGCGGACGGGCGATCTGGTCGGCAACGAGGTTTCGAAGAGAAGCGCCGGCTACGTGCTCGACGATGCGCTTGACGAGCATGTAACCCGGATTCGAATACGCCCACCCATCACCGGGCTCGAACCACAGACCTTTGTCGAACGTTTCGGCGCCGAACCGTTCAAACGACCAGGGCATCGACGGAACGGTACGTACGCTCGCGTGATACGCGGCACTGCCGCCATAGTCGGGAATGCCGGCCGTGTGGTTCAGTAGACGGCGCACGGTGATCTGCTCAGCCCGATCGATGCTGGGAAACCACCTCGCCAATGGATCCTCAAGCCGCATCGCGCCTTCCTCGCATAACTTCAGAACGAGCGACGCGATGAAGACTTTTGTGATGCTGTAGGCGAGGAACTCTGGCTCGTCGTCCGACTGCGGAGCCCAATACGTCAATGGTCTTGTCCCAGCGCGGGGTATGACGCTGGCGCTGACCACGCCTTGACCAGCTAATGGCGCTCGGCTGCAAGCCATGTTAGGCAACTTGATCGCCGTATATAAATACGTATATAGTACGGCGTGTCCGAGAAACCGGTGTCCTGGCTCGGCTCGTCGCTCGAGGACCTCCGGGCATTCCCCGAGGACGCGCGTCGTGCCGCGGGATACCAACTCGGACGAGTGCAACAAGGTGTCCTACCGACCGATTGGAAGCCGATGACCACGGTGGGACCAGGCGTCATCGAGATTCGCCGTTCACACTCGCGTCGAGCATCGCGTGTTCTACATCGCAAAGTTCGAGGAAGCCGTGTACGTGCTCCACGCGTTCGAGAAACGGACTCGCCAGACGCCTCAATCTGAGATCGCGCTGGCCCAGAAGCGTCTCGCCGATCTGATCCGTCGCCGTGCCCAGAAGCCGGAGGCCTCATGACCACGAAGATTCGACGTTCGAGCGGCAACGTCTTTCGAGATCTCGGATTCTCAGCTGAGGAAGCGACGAACCTCAAGATCCGATCCGACCTGATGATTCGGCTGAGCAAGCTGATCGAGACCCGGGGCTTGACCCAGGCGCAGGCCGCAGATCTCTTTGGTGTCACGCAACCCAGAATCAGCGACCTCGTACGAGGCAAAATCGACCGATTCAGTATTGACACGTTGATCGCCATGCTCGGCCACGCGGGCGTCAGAGTTCAGATCGTTCTTGGTCGTTCTACGAAAGTTGTCAACGGCCTGCCGCTCAGCCGCGAGCGGCGCTCACGGACCGCCCGATTCTCGGCAATGCGTCCGCGCCGCTTGTCGGCTGCAGCGGCGCGTTAGACCGCGTGCCGGATGCGACGGGAGTCAGGACGGCCACCATTCCATCTCGATGTTGAGTACTCGCAGGATCCGCTCGGCGACCTCATGGTTCTGCCGAATTGATTGCTCATCGCTCTCATCAAGGCGACCGCTCGCATCCACACTACGAAGGCCGATGTCCGACGCTAGCACCACCCGGCCGTAGGGCCATGCTTCGACTGGCAATCCTACTAGAAGGGCCCGAAGTTCACTGGTTGAAACGGTCTTCCGCCCTCCAGGAATGGCGCGGCTTCCAACCTCGACGCCCTCGGCTCGGATTGTGATTATCGGGTTCAACCATTCTCGGGCATCGCGAATGGCTCGATACTTCGCGCGGATAGGAGCCTCGATCCTCCGGTCCAGCGCGTTACGCTCGGTAGCCGACTGAGAAGGCCACGCTGCACTGGCAAGCCCAGAAATGAGGAGAACGAGAGTACTCACGATGCGGCTCATCTTCGTGTTCCTCTCCATCGACATCGATTGCTCAGCGGTCTAACGTGGGCGATGACCCGCGCCGAGCAGGATGCGCGAGCAGCCTGCCGGCGTCGGCGTCCATCGCTGTGTTATGCCGCCGCTTCAGTGGGCAGCACCCATCCTGGAAACACGAGCACTCCTGGATGACACTTCAGGGCCAGCGCGAGCACTTTGGCCCGCTCTACTCCCAGGCGCACGCGGTCGTTCTCGATCGCCGAGATCGTGGCCTGTGAGATTCCCGTGCGCTGCGCCAGCTCATTCTGACTCAGGCCCTGGAGCTCTCGCACAATGCGCACTGACTCGCCGACCGACACCGCCACGCGCTTCCGCGCCGGACGATAGTTCTTCATCTATTGCCTCCGGTAGTCGTGGGGAGTGATGGACTCGACGTAGTACGTCAGGCGTTCCGGCACCACTCGATAGATGATGCGCCATTGGTCGCCCAACCGGCACGACCGGTAGCCTTTCCAGCCAACTCGCGCACGCGGCCTGTCCGGCGGTTACCCGCGAGCCTCGCGCGTATCCACTCACAGCCCGTCGAGCGGACTCTTGACGCCGAGCACGCCACGGTCCATCACGTGGAGATACGTCATCGTCGTCCGCACGTCTCGATGACCGAGCAACTCCTGCACGGTGCGGATGTCATATCCAGCCTCGAGCAGGTGCGTCGCAAACGAGTGGCGCAGCGCATCCTCACACTGCTCATGAATCTTCTTCAGCCGTCATTCACTACCGTCACCATCCTTTTCACGGCGAACCCGCAGAGATCATCCGTCGGCTCCGGCGCTCAAC
>DATDOE010000100.1:0-10704 GCA_035293405.1 Vicinamibacterales bacterium
GTTGAGCGCCGGAGCCGACGGATGATCTCTGCGGGTTCGCCGTGAAAAGGATGGTGACGGTAGTGAATGACGGCTGAAGAAGATTCATGAGCAGTGTGAGGATGCGCTGCGCCACTCGTTTGCGACGCACCTGCTCGAGGCGGGCTATGACATTCGGACGATCCAGGAGCTGCTGGGACACCGAGATGTGAGCACAACGATGATCTACACGCACGTCGTGAACCAGGGAGGGCGGGGCGTGCGGAGCCCATTCGACCAACTCGGGCCGGCGAAGAGTGGGTGATGTCGGGATATCGAGCGAGGGTCGCAGCCGGGTCCTGCGCTATCGAGAACTATCTATCCCGGTCCTACGCGCCCCACGAGGTCTGGCAACCGCTGGCGCGACAGACGCTTGTGGCCAAATTGAACGAGGCCTGGGGTCGCGCTACACTGCGACCGTCATAGGCGTATTGGATTACCCAGTTCCGCCTACTACTTGTTATGCACACTCGATTCGGGTCGTTGACGGAGGGGATGATGGTCGGACGGTTACGAACTGCTTTGATCAGTCAGTTGCTAATCGCGGTCGTGTTGACAGGCTGTGCGAACGCCCAGGTCGTCGACGATCCTTGCCCAACTGCGGCTTTTGACGACTCACTTAAGCGCGCTGACTACCAGCTCAAGAGAGCACAGCTTTTCGGGTCAAGCGCTGAACTCAGAGCGGCCGAACTTGCCTTGTCGGAAGCTCGCTTGGCCCTGTCGAAGCGAGTAGAAGAGGAGCCGTACTTGGCGCGTTTCAGTGCCGAAACGGCGAGGATGAAGGCACTCTCGTCGGATGCAGCGCGGGCTGTCCTCGTACAACTGGGTGACGCATGCTTCGACCGGCTTGTTAAGAATCCTCAAGCCGAGGTTGCCGCCGTGAGCGAGTTGGCCAAGGCTCTTCGCGAGGTGGCGCTATTTCCGGAAAAAGCGAAGCAGGACGCGGCCAGGATCCAGCGCGACTTCGCGACAACGGCCAGCACCGTCCAGTATCTCAATGCCGCTCTGGCGCGCGTTCGACAACAATCGAAGACAGCCGGAAAGTGAACGATCCTGCAACTTGTTCAGCCGCGTGCGACGAGGGTGCATAACATGCGGCTGCACCCGTCGGCCGCGTGACCGGAGAGCGGCCGCGGGTGAGCCGCAACGTTAGCCCGTCCAGGCTCAATCGTGAGAGATCCTTGTTCATGGTAGCCTCGCCATGGGGCCATGAGCTTCGAGTTCGAATGGGACCCGGCGAAGGCCGTGGAAACGTGAAAGTACACGGCGTGGCCTTCGAGGAGGCGCTGACGGTCTTTGCGGATCCGCTGGCGCGCATCCTCGACGACCCCGATCACTCGATCGATGAGAAACGCGAGATCATCGTCGGGCGCTCGGGACGGCAACGGTTGTTGCTGGTGAGCTTTACGGAGCGGACGCCGAAGGTGAGAATCATCAGCGCCAGGCGCGCAACACGAGGCGAGCGACAGGATTATGAGCGGGACATCAAAGAAAAAGCCCAGAAGCCGGAATGACGAGCTGCGAGCTGAGTACGCCATCGACTACAGCAAGACTCGGCCGAATCGGTTCGCCTCTCGCCTGAGCGAAGGCACCGTGGCTGTCGTCCTCGAACCGGACGTCGCGCAGGTGTTTGACACTTCAACTTCGGTGAATCGGTTGCTGCGTTCCGTGATCGCGGCTCTGCCATCTCGAAGAAGTCGAAGCCGCAGCACACGCCGAAAGGCGGACTAACAGGCGATGGACCTGACGTCGCGCGGTTCGCTCTCGCGTCCCGCACGACGCAGGTCATCGCCAGTCCGTTGGGCTGACAACGAACACCGAAAGAACGGTTCAACCCGAATCCAGCTACTTCAAGCGGTCTTGCCAATAGCCCGGCTTTCGGCGGTCGTGCGCCATTGCGAGAATACGGATGTGCGTCGCCATTTCGAGATAGACGACGTGATAAGGAAAGCGCGTCACCGCGCGGCGTCGAACGGGCAGGTCGGCGGGCAATCGTCGCACCAGAGGACCAGCGCGAGGCATTGCCACGATTTGATCGATGGTCGTGTCAACGGCGTCGAGAAACTCGATGCCCAAGTGTTCTCGCCGCGCCTCGTACCAACGGCCGGCGAAGCGGTACTCGGCGTCCGCCTCGTCGTCAAAGCGAACGCGAGGACTCACCGCCGGTGGAGTTCGGTTTCGGCGCGGCGGCGCACGTCGTCCCACGGAGCGCCGGCGGACTCATCCGCCAAGGCACGGCGGGCTCGCCGTTCGATTTCAGCGGCCCACGCCGCTTCCACATCGGCGGGCCGTTCGGCCGTCGCGTCATCGAGGCTCGCCAAGAGTTCGGCCGCGACATCGGCGCGCTCGTCGAGGGGCAGCGCCAAGGCTTCGCGCAGAAGGTCTTGCGCTCGTGACGTCATACGGCCATTCTACAACGGAGCAGCAGCCCAACATGCGCTGCACCCGACGCCGCCCGCGTCGCTCGCGCGCCGCAGCCGGCACGGTTGTGAGTCCCCTTTCTCAGCACGCTCTTTCCGTGCTCTTCGTGTTTCAGATCCGTCTGGTCGGCGGCACCGCGTTTTAGCGACGGTTGACGCTGCTGATATCCGCGGGTTGGGTACCGCCCAGACTGTGGTTCGTCGCGGAGCTGCCTCGCCCTAGGCACGGACGTATCGGTCGTACTGATGTCCATAACGTTTCCGAGGGTTCTCCACCTGGCCGCGCTGCCGCCGGCCTGACGGACCTGATCGCCGCATCGTTACGCCGGTGGTGGCGGCACCTCCCGAGCGATCGCCCAAATGAATCCGGTGAGCTCGCGCGCAATCGCCGTCGCGACCTTGGGCTTCGCCTTGCCGCGCGCCACCAGCTTGCGAAAGCGTGCGGTCAGACGAAGCTGCGCTTTCCACGCGATGTCACAAACGGTCTTCGGCAATGCTTCTTGTCGGTACAACATCTGTCGTCCGATCCGCGGCACACCCTGATACGCCCACGCCGCTTCGGCGAGCAACCGCCGCGCATGCGGGTTGCCCGCTTTGGTGATCCCGCCGCGGCGGACGCTCGGCCCGCTCGAGTACTCCGATGGCACGAGGCCTAGGAACGCCATCAGCTGCCGTGGATGATCGAAGCGTCGGATGTCGCCCACTTCGACGACCAGGCCGACCGCGGTGACGAATGAGACACCACGCAACGCTTGCAGCGCGTCCACCACCGGCGCCCAGCGCCACGCCGGCGTGAGCTGCCGCAGCTGGTCGGTGAGCCGCTCGACACGGCGTTCAGTCTCGTCGATCGTGTCGCGGTACTCCTGCAGCGCGATGTGCTGTGGGGCGAGCGGGAAACTGAGATCGGCGAGCCAGCGGCGATAGGGCCTGGTCCATCCGGCACGCCCGGGATAGCGGCGTCCCTGCCGAAGCAGAAACGCTTTCAGCCGATGTTTGGCCTGTGTGCTGAGCCCGACCGCGTCTTCCCGCGCACGCACGAGATCCCGCAGCGCTTCATCATCGGGCGTCGGAATGTAGATCGCCGTCAGCTCGCCGGCGCGATGTAGCCGGGCGAGCGCGTCGCCATCGCGTCGATCGGTCTTGATCCGATCGCCGCTCCGCTTGGGCATGCTCGAGGGATTGACGACCACGCAGTCCTCCCCTTGGCCAGTCAGATAGCGGTGGATCCCAAACCCGCACGGCCCGGCCTCGTACACGAAGCGCAGCTGCCGGTTCGGCGCTCGCAGCGCTCGTAGAACCTTGGCCACCGCCTCCAGGTCGCCAGGAATCACCCCATAGTGGCGCACCTCGCCGTCTCGCCCTTCCTCGGCGAGCGAGACGTCGATCGATTCCTTGTGGACATCCATCCCCACGAACATGCTACGTTTCGCCATGGCCTGCCTCCGTTGTATGTGGCTCTGCGCGCGACCCTCATCGGCTTCGCGTAATCCACGACTTACTACGTGAGGCAGGCCTCTGCTCAGACAGCCATACTGTCTAGACAGACAAGGTGGGATGACAACGTTCCCCAAGAAATACTCGGCAGGCGCCACTCCTCCCATTTTCGTGACTCTTGTCGAGCGCGTAGTTCCGTTGTTGATCGAAGGCACCCATCCAGCAATGGCGGCGCTTCGGGAGCAGTATCGGCGCTCGCGTATTCGGGAAGTTGAGCTAACCGGTGCAGGGTTCTACATCGACTTCGATGTTCCGATGGACGCCCCGCTTGCGGATCCGCCGAACTTCGCGGGCGGAAACGCGAGGATCCTCCTGAAGGGCGCCGCCTGCGAAGCCGGGTGCGTACTGTTTGTTCGGAACGGGCGGCTGGCGACGCTGGAAGGCTATACCTACGACGCACCCTGGCCTGAGGATGCCGGCGCCGTTCTGGCCGTGGGGAACGTAACGCCCGTGTTTCCGGAATAGCCGTCGAACATGCCGCTGCACCTGACGGCAGCGGGGCCCGCTCACCCGCGCTCGGTGGTATCGTGACTCGCGCTGCCGCAAGTGAGCGGCGGCACGTTAGCAGGACGCGAGACATGTCGATCGCCGCCGCCCAGGCCAGTCAGTTCTACGAGCAGGTGGTACGAGAAAGCGCGATCTTCACCTTTACCAACGATGGTTCGTTCCTGGTGTATCCAATCAGCGGCCGGGAGGTCGTGCCGTTCTGGTCCAGTAGGGCGCGACTCGATCGGATCCAGCGCCGGCATGCGAAGTACCGCAACTATGCCTGCGAGACGATCTCCCTGGCGTCCTTCATCGAGAAGAACCTGCCCGACCTGGCAGCGGAGAACATCGCCGTCGGCGTCAACTGGTCCGGATCGCGACTGACCGGTTACGACGTCACGGTGGAGGAGCTCGTCCGGAACCTCGAATACTGGCAGCAGAAGCTCAAGTCTGCTGAACCGGCCGGCTAACCCGCCGTATCGTTAGCCGGACAGACACTCATGCTCGAATTGCCGAAGGACGTCGTCGAGTTCCTGAGCGCAGCCGCGTCGGTTCGAACTCCGGCTCTTCGGATCAATCCGCTGTCGCTAGAACAGTGCATCGCTGACAGCACGCGTATTCGAGAGATTCCTGTCGCGGCGGAGTTGGGCCTCATCGTGCTAGACGAGGCCGACGACTCAAATCCCTACTGCCTCATCACGCGGGGTCCCGCCAGCGGCATGGTCGTCCACTTTTCGCACGATTCTGAGCCCACTCTCGCGTTTCCGGACCTCGCCACGTTTCTGCACGCGCTGCGCGCAGCCGTTCGCGACAATCGCAATATCGACCAACTGGAACATCACCAATTCTCCCCGCTGCCGGACCAGCCGGCTCTGCGCTCCACTCTCCACGCACTTCTCGAGAGCGATGACGAGGACGCCTCGACGGTCCTGGCGATACTGTTCCCACTGCTGGACCCGGACGAGCGCGACATCGTCCTCCTGGCTGCGTCCAACATCGACTTTCTCATTCGGGAGGTCGCCGCACTGTTCGTCGAAGCCCATCCTGCGGTGCACTTCCGCCAGGTGGCTCGGGCACTCTCGGAGGATGCCTATCCTCAAGTGGCCCGCCCTGCGCTCAGGGCCCTTCAGCACATCGCCGACCCGACGGTCAACGACGTCGGGTGACCACGGCTTGCAGCCGACGCGGCCGAGTGGCATCCTGAACCGCCGCTCGAAGGACACGCACATGTTCGATCAGGTCTTGGTGATCGTTTCCGTGACTGGTCTCGTAATGGTGAGCCCGGGGCCAGACATGTTGCTCGTTCTCCGCAACACATTGGTCAGAGGTCGCCGCGCCGGTCTACACACCTCGATGGGTATCCTCTGCGGAAACCTGGTGCACATCAGTTATTGCATGCTCGGCATCGGGTTGCTCATCTCGCAAAGCATCATGGCTTTTGCAGTGCTCAAATACGCGGGGGCTGCGTATCTGATCCATCTCGGGGTCATGAGCTTTCGATCGGATGCCCAGTCACTCGACACAACGGCCATCGAAGGTGTGCGGCGTGAAAGGGCATGTTTCGGTCAGGGATTCGTCAACAACCTGCTCAACCCGAAAGGGGCGCTCTTCTACCTGGGTGTGTTTACGATGGTCATCACGCCTGATACCTCGGCGAGCGCGATGCTGGCCCTCATCCTCGTCATGATGCTGGTAAGCGCGTCATTCTGGCTCTGCTTCGTCTACACACTGGATCGGCCGACCATCCGTGACGTCATTGAGCGGTCTCAACGGACCGTCAATCGAGTGTTTGGGGTCACGATGTGCCTTCTCGGCTTACGAGTGGCGTTGGCGACGCGATAGACAGTCATGCCTGACGCGAGGCCGAACTCGACAGACGCCGCTGAGGACCGCGCCAAGGACGAGACGGCAAATAGAAATCTCGCGTCGATCAGCCCGTTCTTCATCGTGAAGGACCTGCAGGTCTCGATCTCGTACTACATCGAGCGCTTCGGCTTTCAGCTCGACTTCCAGGGTCCAGAGGGCGACCCGTACTACGCCGGAGTGAGCCGCGATGGCATCGGCATCATGCTCAAGGCGATTCTGCCCGAGACAGCACGAGGTGAGCCCGATCCAGCCCGGCCGGATCCAATGCGTGTGCTGACGCAAATTCGAGCCGGCGAGTTGCTCTGCGCTCTTGGTCCAGATGGGTCGGCCTGGTGACAAACCAGATCCGCTTCGACGACGGGGCCGCGTACGAACGATACATGGGGAAGTGGAGCCAGCTCGCAGGTGACGCCTTTCTCGATTGGCTTGCTCCAAGATCAGGTTTGCGATGGCTCGACGTTGGCTGCGGCAACGGCGCCTTTACCGAAATGCTCGTCGAGCGGTGTGCACCGGCATCTGTACACGGGATAGACCCGTCTGAGGCGCAGCTTGCCTACGCTCGTACACGACCCGCGTCGCGTGTCGCACAGTTTCGTCTGGGCGATGCCATGGCCCAGCCTTTCCCGGACGAGGTGTTCGACGCAGCTGTCATGCCGCTGGTGATCTTCTTCGTTCCCGACCCGGCCAAGGCTGTTGCCGAAATGGCACGCGTGGTGTGCCCGGGTGGCATCGTCACGGCCTACGCGTGGGACATGCCCGGCGGTGGGTTTCCTTACGAGGCGCTGCAGGATGAAATGCGTGGGCTGGGCGTTGCAGTTCCGGTACCGCCAAGCCCTGACGCGTCTCGAACAGACGCCATGCGCGACTTGTGGACTGGCGCCGGGTTGGATGCCGTCGACACGTGGGAGATCACTGTGCGACGGACATTCGCCGACTTCGCCGACTACTGGACGACCATCCTCGGGGGCCCGAGCGTCGGTGCCACGCTCGCCGCGATGGCGTCCGATGATCTCGCGCTTCTCAAAGCGCGGATGCGCGCACGCTTGCCGGCTGATGCCACTGGCCGTATCACCTACGGTGCCCGGGCGAACGTAGTAAAGGGCCGCGTGCCAAACGGAGAGCGCGTTTCATGACTGTGATCCCACCCGTCAATTTCGCCGAGAAGCTCGCCAGGCTCTCGGAGCATTGGTCGCCTCGGGTTGTCGCCGAGCTGAACGACTATCAATTCAAGCTGGTGAAGCTGCAGGGCGAGTTCGTGTGGCACACGCACCATGACAGCGACGAGGCGTTCATCGTGCTGGCCGGTCAAATGGAGATCGGTTTTCGCGACGGAACGGTCACGCTCCAGGCGGGTGAGATGTATGTCGTTCCCAGGGGCATCGAGCACATCACGCGCGCGCCGCGTGAGTGCCACGCACTCGTGGTGGAACCTCGTGGCGTCGTCAATACAGGCGACGCCGGCGGTTCTCTGACCGCGAACAATGACGTGTGGATCTAGGCGATAGGAAGCACGTGGCACTTGTGGTGCTTCTGAGAGGGGTCAACGTCGGCGGTCACAGGACTGTCCGGCCGACTACGCTCGCGGAACAGCTGAAGCACCTCGATGCCGTCAGCATCGGCGCGGCGGGCACCTTCGTGATCCGCCGGCCAGTCACTCGGGCGCAACTCCGCGCGGAATTGGCACGCAGACTGCCCTTTGATGCAGAGATCATGATTTGTCAGGGCCGCGAGATTCTCAGGCTGATGTCTCAGAATCATTTCGCCGACCAGCCCGTGCGACCCGACATCGTCCGCTTCGTGAGCGTCCTGTCTAAACGCCCCCGCTCGGCGCCGGAGACGCCCATGTCGTTTCCTTCCAGCGGCAAGTGGCTGCTGAAGATCCTCGCCACCGACAACCGGTTCGTCTTCGGCATGTACCGTCGCCACATGAAAGTCATCAGCTACCTCGGTACGCTCGACCGGCTCTTTGGCGTTCCGGTCACGACGCGCAACTGGAATACCATCACCGCGATCGCCAGGGTGCTGGCGGCAACTCCTCAGCCGGACAAGACCGTTCGATGAATATCGAGGTCAGTGAGGCTCCCATTGCGACGGTTGGAGAGCTCGCGCGAGTGTCAATTGCCTTCACGGTTGATCGCGCGTGTGAGGTCTCTGCATCGCGAGCTGGCGTCGGCGCATTCGTGCTTTCTGAGCACCCGATCGCGGCGCCCTACGTGAAGGACTACGACTGCGTCTCCGGAGAAGGTCCGGCCCAATGGGCAGGCCGCTTCGACACCTCGAACTGGGGCTTTATCCGCGCCCAATCGAACGGCAGACTCATGGGGGGAGCCGTTATCGCGTTCCGCACCGAGAACGTCGCCATGCTGGAAGCGCGTACGGATCTCGCCGTTCTGTGGGACATCCGTGTATCGCCGGACGTTCGTAGACAGGGTGTCGGGTCCGCGCTCTTTCGAGCTGCAGAGGCGTGGGCCGTCGCGAAAGGCTGTCGGCAGCTCAAGATCGAAACGCAGAACATCAACGTTGTGGCATGCAGGTTCTATGCGCGACATGGCTGCGCAGTCCGGGCCATCCATCGCTTTGCCTACCCCGAGCTCCCCAACGAGGTTCAATTGCTCTGGTACAAGGATCTTGCTGTTCCACGTTAGCGAAGAATCCGGCATCGAACTGTTCGAGCCGAGAGCGTCGGAATACGCCAGCGGGCTGGTCGTGTGGGCCATCGACGGGGAGCGCCTTCGCAATTACCTGGTCCCGCGCGACTGCCCGCGTGTGACGTACTACGCGGGTCGTGAGACCCTTGCAGCTGACGTAGAACGCCACCTTGGCTCTAGCGGGGCGGTCGTTGCACTCGAAGAAGGCTGGTTGGAGCGTCTGCGGTCCTGCCGGCTGTATTGCTACCACCTGCCGCCGGAGACATTCGAGTGCATTGACGAATGCGCCGGCTACTTTGTGAGCCGGGTCCCTGTGGTGCCGGCGCGTGTTCAGGTCTTCGACGACCCGACAGTCGAGTTGCTGAAGCGCGGGGTTGAACTGCGTTTCGTGCCGAACCTTTGGCCCTTGCGCGATGCAGTTGTCGCGTCGACCTTACAGTTCTCACTTATCCGCATGCGAAATGCGCTGCCCCGGCACGCGGCTCATGCGGCGCGCTAGCCGGACCAGAACATGATGACCGGATCTTGGCGACCGCAGGCACGATCGCCTATTCTCGTACCGTGATAATTCAACCTTTGCCGTCCCGTCATTCCCGATCGGTCTGGTCGTTTCTTCTCTCCTGCGTGGCTCTCTTGTGCATGGCCGGCTGCAGTTCGCCGTCGCCAGAGAGCTCCCCGTCTGGCAATCCGCCGGTGGCCCCCGCTGGCGCCAAGAGCTCTGGCGGCATGCACGCGGTCATCGAGACCGACAAGGGGCCGATTGAGATCGAGTTCTTTGCGGCCGATCAGCCGAGAGCCGTCGAGAACTTCCGGCTGCTCGCCGAGAAGGGCTACTACAACGGGTTGACCTTCCACCGCATCGTGAAGGGGTTCATGATCCAGGGCGGCGACCCCACTGGAGACGGCACTGGCGGCGAGAGTGCATGGGGTGGAACGTTCCCCGACGAGATCAAGCAGGACTCGCCGCTCTACCGCGCCGGCTACCCGCGCGGCATCGTCGCGATGGCCAACGCGGGGCCCAATACCAACGGCAGCCAGTTCTTCATCGTTCATCAGGACGCGCCGCTGCCGCCAAACTACGTGATCTTCGCGAAGGTCACGAGCGGCATGGACGCGGTGGACGCCCTCGCCAACGTGAAAACAGAGATGGGAGCTGACGGAGCCATGAGCCGGCCCGTGCCTCCTCAGATCATGAAGACGGTCACCATTCGTCCGTAGCCGGCGCTCGCATGTTGTACATGGTGATCGAATCATTTCTGGGCGGCGATCCCGTCCCCGTGTACCGGCGCTTCCGCGATCGGGGACGTATGATGCCGGAGGGAATCGAGTACCGCGGCAGCTGGGTCACCGAGGATTTGGGCCGTTGCTTCCAGATCATGGAATGTCAGGATCGCCGCCTTCTCGATCAGTGGATGGCTAACTGGGATGACATCACCGGCTTCGAGGTCATCCCCGTTGTCACGTCTGCGGAAGCTGCAGCGGCGGTCGCTCCGCGGCTTTAGGATCCCGACCGTCGCCTGCTCAGTTGTCTTTGACCGCAAGATTCGGATAGACGGCCTCCGCAATCCCTCACAGCATTTGCGTCGTACGGCGGCGAGCTCGGCGCATGCCGGGAGGTGTCTGATGCAACTACTAGGAGCCCGACCGAGTAATCATGGTGATGGTCACAGTGCCTTTTGCTGCGCGCTCACAGTATCGGCGGGCGATGTCATGGCCAACCTCGGCGATGGCGACGCCTGACTGGCGTTGGGCACGCGCGGCGAGCCCGAGAC
>DATDOE010000101.1:0-20715 GCA_035293405.1 Vicinamibacterales bacterium
GAGGTACGACGGGCGAGCGATCGAGCGTCACCCGGCCGCTCCACGCATCGACGACGAGCCGCGCGCCGAGCTGGAGCGCGGCGATCTGCTCGAGGCTGTCGGGCATCAGCGCCGGGGCCTGTTTCATGAGCTCGGCAAGCCGTGTCATCTGCCCGTTGGCCGCCATGTAGTCTCCGATGTGCGGCTGGATGAGCCGGGGCAACTGCGTGGCCTGCTCCGAGAGCGTACGAAGAAACAGGCCGGCGTTGGCCAGCTTGTCGCGATAGGGCGACTTGCCGAGCAGCTCGATGACCTTCTCGTCAGCCGCGGCCTCCTCTTTGGGCGTGCGCCGGAATCGCAGCGCTTCCAGCAACTCGCCGTCGGGCACCATCAGACGATCGGCGAACGAGAACTTCGTGTCGATCAGCTGGTGTCCGAGCGCCACGTGGCTCAACTCGTGCGCGAGCATCGTCGCGAGGCTCGCTTCGTCGGGCAGCACGTCGATGAGGCCGCGGCTCAACACGATCGTCTGGCCGACCGTGAACGACTCGAGCGGCGAGGTCAGCAGGATCCGGGAGTGCAGCGGCCCTTGGAGATTGAGCTTGTTGGTGACGACGAGGTTGTTGAGGACGGTCTCGAGGATCTTGTCCGCTTCGCCGACCGGTGCGAGCAGGCCGATCGCCTCGAGTCTTTCGAGGACGTTCGCCTCGGCCTCCTGTTCCCATCGGCGCTGGCTGAGCACGGGCGACAGCTGCGCGGCGCCATCGGTGGTGTCGGCGACATTGGGCTCGTCGATCCGGATCGTCGTCAATGCGTCGGTCCGGTCGGCGTTGTGAGCCTGATATCCCCAGATCCGTGTCTGGCTCTTGAACCGGGCTTGCCGCTTCGATTTGGAGGACGACTTGGAGGACGACGCGCTGTTGAGATCGGTTTCTTCCGAGTAGACGTACGACGGCACCCACACGCCGGGCGCGACGTTCACACGCCAGCCGTCCATGTGGAACGACAGCCTGCGCTTGAGCACGCCTGACAACGCCTCTTCCGATCCGCGGTTGGCGCCGTTGAAGCGGACGAGGTTGTAGTCGCGATCCTCGATCCAGATCCGGCCGACGAAGCCCTCCTTGCCGTCGCGAAGCGGCCTCACGTCGAAGACGAAGCAGCGCGATTCGCCGAGGAACTCCCGGCGGACGTACGTGAATTCGTATCGCTTTCGGTCGAGCACCCGCCAGTCGGGCGCCGCCATCGCGGCGAAGGCATTCCCCAGGTTGGGCGGGTTCGAGATGAGGCGCAGCATGACGCCGCGCTGTTCCTTTTGTCCGAACGGACGAAGCGTGGGCGCGTCATCGAACTGAAGTTGACCGAGGAAGTAGTCGTCGCCGGTAGGGACCCAGCCGCGCGCCTCGTCCGGCGCCACATTCTGGATGTACACCTCCATCAACGGGTGGGAAGTCCTCAACCGCTCGAGCACCGCGCTTTCCGCCCTGCTCATCCGGTCGATGATGTCGTCGGCAGCGACCTGTCCTGCGCGGCTTGGCGTCTGGGCCGTTGGAACTTTCTGATCTTTTGCCTGCGCATGGGCGATCGACGCCGTAACGGCGGGCGCGAGTAGTGCAGCGAGCAGCAAGGGAAGACGTGCGAGTTGCATGGGTACCTCTGGCTAGGACAAACGGAACGTGATGTGAACCGTGGCGCGGGAATCGACGGGCCGGCCGTCCGACTGCGCGGGCTTGAAACGAATGCGGAGTGCCGCCCGCTGGGCGGCTTCGTCGAGGCCGTGACCGAGTCCGCGCACGACGCGCAGCATGCGGACGTCGCCGGCGGCGGTGAATTCGAGCTCGAGCGACACGGTGCCTTCGATGCGGGCGCGGCGCGCTTCGTCGGTGTACTCGGGCGTGGGCTTGAAGACGATCTCGACCGGCCGATCGATCGGCTTCGTCAACGCTGCTACGGAAGGCTGCGCACTCGCCCGTTGATCGAACCCTGCCGTCTGCACCTCGCCGTTTACGGCCCCACGCGGCGCGGGCGCCCCGCTGCTGAATCCACCTGTCGCGACGGGTCCGTTTGCGGCGCCGCGCGGCGAGACCGCCGCGCTTCCGAATCCGCCGGTCGTGACGGCAGCTGCGGCCTGGCTCGTTCGCGCGCCGTTTGTCCGCTCGAAAAGGCCGGTCTCAGGAGGACGCTGGACCACTGGCTTTTCGATGGGCCGTTCGAATACTGGGGCCGCCGCCGCGGGCACGAGCGGTGCCGGGGCCGGCTCGATCGGCTTGGCGACGATCGGCGCGACAGGAATCGGCTTTGGCACTTCCGCTCTGGCTGGTTCGCGCATCGGCCGCGGCGGGGCCGGAAGGCGCGGCGCCACGAGAGCGGTCGACGGCACTTTCATCACTGCGGTCGCCGGCAATACGAACACCAGACGTGACTGCATGCTCGGCGCCGGCGGCTTCTCGGACGCCCGAATCGGGGTGACGATCAGGACGACCACGACGATGGCGTGCAACACGACACTGAGCCACAGGCCGGTGGTCCAACGGCCGTGCGGGCGTGTGCTCAATCGTGCGTCGGCGAACAGAATTGACATGTGGCGTACAGAACTGAAATGCCGAAGCGTGCTGCTCCAGCCGCGATGCTGTTTGGGGAGGTCTTACAGCAAGCGAAGTGCCGCGCGATCGGGGACATCGCTGTCCGGCAAACGCCGCGTGATCCCGAGGCTCAGACGCAGCAGGAACAGTCCGGGCTAGCGCAGCGGCGGCGTCGACACCGGCGCGTGCCGGTGACGCGTGGCCTGCTCGTAGGCGTAGGCCAGCTTGATCAGCGTCGCCTCCGACCACGCCCGTCCGTAGAACGTGATACCCGCCGGCAGCACGCCGCCGCGCGTGTAACCCATCGGCACCTGAATCGCCGGGAATCCCGTGGTCGGCGAGAAGAACTGTGAGTTGTCGCCGGCCGGCGTGTTGAGATCGCCAATCAGCCGCGGCGGGTTGCTCCAGGTTGGGTAGACGAACGCATCGAGCGTGTTCGCATCCATCACCTGCAGCACCGCCTGCCGCACACGCTCGCGATACTCCTGCTCGGCCTTGCACGGGGGCGTGTCGGGGCCGTTCTCGGCGCCCTGCTCGGCCTGCTCGAGCTGTCGCCGCACCGTCGGGTGGAAGCGGTTCGACTTCACGATTTCCGCCAGGCTCCTGACCGGCACTTTGTCGCCGTGCGACGCCAGGTAGCGGTTGATGTCGTACTTGAACCCCATGCAGGATCCCGCGCTCTGGGTGCGGCGCACGTCGTCGAGCGGCACACGCGCGGGATCGACGATGACGGCGCCGGCGCGCTTCAGGTCCTCGACCGCGGTCATGAACACGGAGACGATCTCGGGGTCGGTATCGTCGCGCTCGTAGGCCTGCCGCAGCACGCCGATACGCGCACCCTTCAACCCGTCGCGCTGCAAGGCGGCGGCGTAGTTCTCCCGCGCACGCCCTTTCGACGCGGCCGTGGCCGGGTCGTCCGGATCTGTACCAACCACCACCTGAAACACCGCCGCCGCATCCTCCACCGTCCGCGTCATTGGTCCCGCGATATCGGCGAGCAGGCTGAGCGGCATCACGCCCGCCCGGCTGGTCAGTCCCATCGTCGATCGAATGCCGACCAGCGCCTGGTGCGACGCCGGCCCGCGAATCGAGTTGCCGGTGTCGCTGCCGAGGCCGACCGCGCCGAAGCTGGCCGCCACCGACGCGGCAGTGCCGCCACTTGATCCGGCGGTGACGCGATCGAGCGCGTACGGGTTCTTCGTGTAGCCCGGCAGGATCGAGCTGAGTGTCTCGAACGGCGTGAACGCCCACTCCGCCATGTTCGACTTGGCCAGAACGATGGCGCCGGCGTCCTTGATCCGCTTCACCTGGAACGCGTCCTTGCTCGACACGAACCCCTGGAGCGCGAGCGATCCGTTGGCGCTCTGCAGGCCGATGGTCTCGAAGTTGTCCTTGACGATCGCGGGGATGCAGTGGAGCGGACCCACGGGACCGTTCGCCTTGAAGCGGCGATCCATCTCGTCCGCCTGCGCCAGCGCCTGCGGGTTCGTCACGACGATGGCGTTGATGGCGGGGCCGTTCTTGTCGTAGGCGTCGATGCGCCGGAGATACTGCTCGACCAGGCCGCGGCAGGTGACCAGTCCGGCTTTCATCGCCGCGTGAATGCCGGACATCGAGGCCTCGTGCACCTGAAACGGGGCCGGCTGCTGCGCCAGGAGTCCTGAGGTCAGCGCGATGCCGGTCGCCGTCGTCACAACCAGGCTCATTCGTCGAGTCATGGTGCCGGAGATTCTAAGGCGTTTTCGAGCGCGGGTACCCGGCTATGAATCCTCCCTCGAGCCGTCGAAGGTATAGAATCTCCAGTCCCCGCATACCATCGGGTCCAGCGCCGGCATGAGCTCGAAGGGCCCACGTCGAGACATCGTTGACGTGCCCGACAGGAGATAACGACATGCGACAGTTCTTCCGGGTGGTGAGCCTGGTCGTCGGTCTCGCCGCGTTCGAGGGTCTGGCTCACGCGCATCACAGTCAGGCCGGAATCTTCGATTCGAGAAAGACCATCGAAATCACCGGAGTCGTCAAGTCCGTGTCGTGGCGCAACCCGCACGGACAGATCCTTCTGTCCGTGCGGGACGCGAAGGGCGTGGAGACCATCTGGGATGCTGAAACAGCGTCGATCAGCATCCTGCGGAATCGCGGCGTAGACGGGAGCCCAGTTCGCGTCGGCGATCGTGTGACGATCGCGGGCTCGCCTTCGATGCGCGCCCGATCCGAGATTCTTGCGCGTAGCCTGCTGCTGCCGAACGGAACCGAGTTCAATTTCGGATCGGCCACCCCCTACTTCGCAGCCGGGAAAGCCGGGCGTCTGGCCACCGGTGCCACGATCGCCGCCGATGTCGCTGCCGCGAAAGCCAAGGCCGATGGTCTGTTCCGCGTCTGGTCGACGATCATGAGCGACCCCGCCGCGTTTCCGATGTTCAAGGGGGGCTATCCGCTGACCGCCGCCGGGAAGGCCGGGCTTGCGAAATGGAATGCGCGCAACAACGTCCTCCTGAAGTGCGGCACGAAGGGCACGCCGCTCATCATGATTTCTCCGCTGCCGATGGATTTCAGCAGGCGAGGTGACACGATCATCATGCGCCTCGAAGAGTACGACTCGGTGCGCACGATCCACATGAATCCCAAGGTGGTGGCGCCGGCAGCGCACACATTGTTCGGCTTTTCTCGCGGACGTTGGGAGGGCACGACGCTGGTGGTCGAAACCGATCACATCGCGGCTGGCTACTTCGATCACGAGGGCACGCCACAGAGCGATCAGATCAAGACGGTCGAGCGCTTCATCCCGAATGCGGATTACAGCCGTCTCGACTACATCCTGACGACAACGGATCCCGTCAACTTCACGAAGCCCTTCGACCTCAAGCGGTACTTCGTGTGGAAGCCTGAGAACCGGGTCCACCCGTATGAATGCCTCGATCGCTTCGAGCCCGGCAAATAATCGAGCGCGAGCCGAGGAGACGAAGATGACAAGAGTGACACACCCGGTACTCGTCGCCACCCTGCTCACGGTACCGGTGTCCGTCGAACGCGCCTACGCGCACCACGGCGCCGGCCTCTACGATGTCAGGAAGAACGTGGAGCTCGAGGGCAAGCTGACACGGGTCGACTTCGTCAACCCGCATACGTATATCTATTTCGATGTCGTCGGTGCCGACGGTAAGGTCCTGGCGATGAAATGCGAGACGCGCGGGGCCACGGTGCTCCGACGCTCGGGCTGGTCGCCGGAGATGTTCGTGAAGGGTGCGTCCATCAAGGTTGCGGGGCACCCGCATCGCGAGGATCCGTCTGCCTGCACTGTCGAGACGATGACGCTTGGCAACAAGCCGACGCTCGAGCGCTATCAGCAGCTGAGCGACGCCAAACCCGTCAATCGCACGACACGACCGTTCCGGCTGCCGAACGGCAAGCCGAACCTCGCCGGTGACTGGGCGCAGGAGCAACAGGTCCTGGCAACGCCGCCCCCCGGGCGCGGGCGCACCGGACTGGTGCCGATCAGCCAGGCCGCGGCGATCAAGGAAGGCAAACTGGCAATGCCGGCCGGCCCGGCCGGCTGGTTCCCGCCGCCCGTGAAGTTGACCGCTGCGGGACAAGCGGCAGCAGACGCGCTACGCAAGCGGCCGACATCCGAGAACCCGCGGCTCTCCTGCCAGAGCACGAGCATCCTGTTCGACTGGGTGTTCGATGGCGCGATCGGCCGCATCACGCAGAGCGCGAATGTCATCAAGGTGGAATACGGCGTCGGCCTGACTCGGATGGTGCAGATGAACATGACCGCACACCAGGCTAACATCAAGCCGAGCCGCGCCGGTCATTCGATTGGCCGCTGGGATGGCGATACGCTCGTCGTCGACACCGTCGGCTTCTTGCCCGGCAGCCTGACAGGCAATCTCCCTCACAGCAGCAAACTGCACGTCGTCGAGCGCTTCACGCTGAATCCCACAACGTTCGAGCTCACCCGCGGCATCGTCGCCGAAGATCCTGACTACTTCGCGGACAAGTATGTGGATTCCGATAGTGTGCTGCCGGCGGATGCGCCGTTCAGGGTCGAGGCCTGCAAGGAGCTCGCGCCGGAGTATCAGCCGACCGGGCGGACGTGAGGCGGGCAGCCGCCTGAACGACCTTGATATACGCTCTGCCCATGGGTGGAACAGCCCTCGAAAAAGGAGTCCGGAATGTCCGTCTTTGGAAAGAGAGTGCTCGCGGCCGCAGTCGTCGTGCTCGCGGCGGCCTTAGGGGTGTCAGCCAGCTTGCGTGGGCAGACTGACGCAGGCGGGTCCAGAGGCGAGACGGAGTGGCGGTTTTTCGGGAGCGACAGCGGCGCGACGAGGTATTCGCCCGCGAATCAGATCAACGCCAGCAACGTCCGCGATCTTCGTGTGGCCTGGCGCTGGTCGGCACGCAACTTTGGTCCCCGGCCGGCGACCCAGATGCAGGTCAGCCCACTGATCGTCGATGGCGTGATGTACACGACGGCGGGTATCAACCGCGACGTCGTGGCTCTCGATGCGGCTACCGGGCAACTGCTGTGGCACTGGCGCCCGACCGGCGAGCTGACGCGATGGTTCGACATCATCGATCCACTCGCGCGAAGCTCCGGCCGCGGCGTCACATACTGGACGGATGGCGGCGGCGACGAGCGAATCTTTGTCGTGATGAACAGCTACATGCTCGTCGCGCTCGATGCGAAGACCGGACGGCAGGTGGCGAGCTTCGGCAAGAACGGCGTCGTGGATCTGACGGAGAACCTGCGGTGGAACGAGCGGCCAGGTTTGCCGCGTGAAGGCCGCGTGGCGAATACCTCTCCGCCGGCGATTGTGGGCAACGTCCTGGTCGCATCGATCTCGATGCACACGGGATCGGCGCCGAACCTTCCGGGCGCTTCCATCAACGAACAATGGCCGATGAATATCCCGGGCGACGTCGTTGCCTACGATACGAAAACCGGCAAGATGCTGTGGCGCTTCAACGTCATTCCTCGCCTGGGAGAAGAGGGCGCTGATACGTGGCTCACTGCTGATCCGAAAGTCTGGGAGGTCCCTGGTGGCCTCAACGCGTGGGCGAAGGAGAATCCGGATCTTCGCGAGGCGTCGAACCGGTACACGGGCAATGCGGGCTTCTGGGCACCCGTCACGGCGGATCCGGAGTTGGGCATGTTCTACATCGCCACGGAATCCCCGACGAGCGACTACTACGGCGGGTATCGGCCTGGCAGTAACCTCTACGCCAACTCGGTGCTCGCGCTCAACGCGAAGACGGGTCGTCGTGCATGGCATTTCCAGCTGACCCACCACGATATCTGGGACTTCGATCCTCCGACCGCGCCGATCCTCGCCGACATCACCGCGGACGGCCGTCCTGTCAAGGCGGTCGTCCAGCTCACCAAACAGGGATTCGTCTTCGTGTTGGACCGCGCGACGGGCAAGCCGGTGTGGCCGATCGAAGAACGGCCGGTGCCGAAGTCCGATGTTCCGGGTGAGTGGACGTCACCCACGCAACCGTTTCCGACCAAGCCGGCCGCCATCGAAGTGCAAGGACTGACCGAAAACGATCTCGTCGACTTCACGCCCGAGATCAAGGCCGAAGCGCTTCGCATCGCGCGTCAGTTCCGTCTTGGTGGCCTCTACACGCCGTCATCGCTGCCCAATGCGCCTGATGGAACGATGGGCACGTTGATGGCGCCTTCCGCAGTTGGTGGGGTCAATTGGCCGGGTGGTGCCGTCGATCCGGTGGACGACGTGTTGTATGTCGCATCCACGACCAGTCTGTTTCGCGCGCAGGTCGTGGAGGGATTACCGAAGTCGGGAGTCCGCTATCACAACCCTCGCGGTCAAACGGTCGGCCCGCCGACGGCTGTTTTCGGTCTTCCGCTCATCAAGCCTCCCTACGCGCGCGTCAGCGCCGTCGATTTGAAGACGGGTAATCGCCTGTGGATGGTGCCGCATGGCAACACGCCCGAGGCGATCAAGAAGAATCCGAGGCTGCAAGGCGTAGAGATTCCCAATACAGGGGCGCAGACGATGGGGACCGGTCTGCTGGTCACCAGCGCGCTGTTGTTCGGAGGCGAGGGCGGCTCGACGCCGGTTCTTCGCGCGTGGGACAAGAAGACCGGCGCCGTCGTCGCCGAGATCCAGTTGCCGGGTCCGACCACCGGATTCCCTGTCACCTATACGAAGGCCGGGCGGCAGTACATCGCCGTGGCGGCACGGGTGGGTGACGCGGTGGAAATCGTGGCGCTCGCGCTTCAGACTGCGACGGCGCCAACCGGCCGTGGACGGCAGTGAACCCAATACCTGCGATGAAGAGTGTGATGTTATTCGCCTTCGCAATCGCCTGCAGCCTGAGCCTGTCAGTCGACGTCGCGACCGGTTCGCAGCAGGCCAACGGTCCCAAGAACGGCGAAGAGACGTTCCTGAACCGGTGCAGTAGCTGTCATGGGACGGAACGGGCTCTCGTCGCTCCTCGGACCAGGAAGGGTTGGGAGGGCGTGCTCGCGGAGATGGCCAACCTAGGCGCACAGCTGGAACCCGGGGAGCAGGAAGCGATTCTGGCGTTTCTCACCGAGCGGCACGGCCTCGTCAATGTCAACGCGGCGAATGCAGAGGAGCTCGTCGGGCTCGGGCTGTCCAAGAAAGACGCGGACACAATCGGCTCCTATCGAACCGAGCACGGCCCGTTCGCCGACTTCGCGGCCCTTCGTAACGTGCCCGGACTCGACGTCGATCGGCTGAATGCCGTACGGGAGCGGGTGGCATTTCGCGACTGAGGAGACCGGCGTGGCACGCGAGCGTTCGGCAAGCTCACGCGGTGTGCTCGCGGTCAGGGCTTAAGCCGACTCATCGGAGATGCCTTTGCGCGAAAGCGACACCGGATCCGGACTTCAGATACCGCTCAAAGGCCGCAGCCCGACGTTCGTCTGAGAATTCGACGACGACATCGATGGACCACGGAGCGTGCTTCGCTGTGTGAGTACAGTTTCCCGCGTTGTGTTCGGCGAGTCGCCTCGTCACGTCGGATGTGAGTCCGGTGTAGTACCGCGGCGGGGTCTCGTGGTTTCTGAGCACGTACACGAATCGCATCGACATGACGATGCACTGAGCAAGTACCTTGCCGCGCGGAATCGAGCGAGATCTGACTGGTTCTCGCAGATCGCGAAGGAAAAGGACAACGGAGGTTGTCACACTGAGCCGTTGCTGAAGGTCCACCTTCGCTCGTTTGAATCGACCGCGAGCTACGGTGGACATCCTTCGCCTGTTGGTGAATGAGCTCGCTTGGTCTTGCGGGGTACCTTCGCCTGATCTCTGGCGAAGGATGGCTTGCCATCCGTAGCTCGCTCATGATTCAGGCGAGCGAAGGATGGTACCGGTACGGGGAATCGAACCCCGGTCCCGTGGCTGAGAACCACGTGTCCTGACCCCTAGACGATACCGGCGTCTGGCGGGAACCTTCTTATGTTATGGGAATGGACCTCGGGACTCAACTTCCAACTCCCAGACCTCAACTCCCAACTCCCAACCCGAGCCTGGAGCCAACTCCCAAGTAGCAATTCCCGCGCTGCTTGGGAGTTGGGCTTTTTGGGAGTTGGGAGTTGTGGCGTTACCGCCGCCAGCCGTCCCTGCGGTTGCTGTTGCGATAGCCGCCGCGATTGCCGTCGCGGTATCCGTCCTCGTAACCCTGCCGGAACCCCGCGCGGTAATTGTTTCGGTACGCGTCCCTCGATCCGTACGATCGCGAGTAGCCCTGATCGCCGTTGCGATAGTCGCGCTGTCTCACCGGATCGTAGCGGTCCCTGTCGCGGCCATCGTCGTGTCCTCTTCGGAACCCGTCACTGTAGCCGCGTGCGAACGCCTGCTCTTGATAGCCGCGGAGACGTCCTGGCCGGCTGTCGTCGCGGCCTCCCTGAATCGAAATGCCGACGGCCCAATTGCTCTCGCCGCGACGGCGTGAGGCGTTGTCGTTCTGCCCTGCCGCGGCCGGAGACGCGAGCACCGCGCAGGCCGTGGCCGCAGCGAGCAGTCGTGTCCAGTTGTATCGTGCGCTCATTGTCGTTCTCCCGGGGCTGGCACAAGCCAAGGGTGCAAACGACGAGCCACTCGACAGACGCAGGATTTACGCACCTTCGATGCGCGGCGGTGCGGATGACCTGTCCTCTCATGGCGGTCGGGCCGGCCGCGAGGTGGTCCTTCTTCGGCGTGGGCAGGCCACTAGTCCGACCAGACCAGGACGCGGCCGCCATCGGGCAGGCGGTCGTCGACGAGCAGCGCGGGACCGTAGCGCTCGATGTCGTCGACGTGAAGCGATGTCGAGACCCTGAGTCCTGTGGCGTCTGGCTCCAGGCTCACCTCAAACGGGCTGTCCGTCATACGCAGGAGCGAGAAGGGCACGTCGACGCGGGTCATCTCCTCGTCCTGCACGTTCCAGCGCAGGACGTGCAGCGTCTTCAAGGGGGCAGGCTTGGTCTCCGGAGGGCGGCGGAGTAGAACCGCGCCGTCCGGCCGGAGGTCGACCACCGGCTGCGCTCCCGCGAACTGCGAGCGGACTTCGTCGAGCGTTCGCGCCGCCGCCGATTCGTCCATCGACTGATTGTCGAACAACGACGTGGCCGCCCACACGCCAATCGCGACGACGGCGATCACGAGCACGGCGATGACGCCGAGTACGGCCAGGAGAATCGTTCTCTGATTCTTCGTCATGCCAAGGGTGCTAGCTTAACAGCCCGTGGTGAAAGTCCCGCTGCATTCGACGAGCGATGCATCCCGGCTGGCGGCGTTGCTCCTCCGTCAAATACTCCCGGTGTTCTCGGTCGTCGCGCCTGGCCAGCCGGGCGCCTCGCTCGTCTCGGTGCGACGCGGGGCTTTCACCACGGGCTGTTAAGCCAAGATCACGCACTGGAACCCCGACGACCCACATGATTCGTGTCATTCGGACGGTGGACGCCCACGTCGGCGGACAGTCGCTGCGGCTCGTGGTGGAAGGCGTGCCGCGGCCACAGGGAAAGACCCCGGCCCAGCAACGCGAATGGTGCGCGCGCCATGCGGATGGGTACCGGCGCGCCGTTGTGCTCGAGCCGCGCGGCCATGCGGACATGGCCGCCGCCCTCCTGACGCTGCCGTCCTCGCCCCACGCACATGCCGGCATCCTGTTCATGGACGCGGCCGGCTATCCTTCGATGAGCGGCCACGGCGTTATTTCGGTGATGTCCCGGCGTTGGTCATCGAGGTAGAAGGATCGGCCTGGATCACGGGTGAACACACGTTCTTCCTCGACGACGACGATCCCTTTCGGGAGGGGAGCAGTTTCTGAGTACTTCTCCGGGTTCAAGGGGTTCGGAAAGTTCAATAGGTTCTAGAGGGATTGTTCAACAGGTTCGACAGGTTCTTTGGGTTCAAGGGGTTCCAGGTTCGCCCTGGTTTTGAGAGCGCTGGTACGGCGCGTGCTTATCGCATCTCCATGGCCGGCTGGCGATCTCACGACGAGATCATTGCTTGGCAGTGTGCGTACGAGTTGAAGAGACGTTGGAACCCGTAGAACCCTTGGAACCTCCTGAAGATTAGGCGTTCGGATCGCTCCTCTATGGCGTTATCTATCGCGAAGGGCCATGCCACACGGACCCGACTGGCACATTCTCGACAGTGACTTCTCACCCGCGGACGCGGGCTTGCGAGTCCCTCTCCGTACTGTCGCGAACGGCAATCGGCGCCTGGCGATCGCGAATCTCGACCGCGCCGATCCCCCAGGCTACACCTCCGGGGGAGTGCCCAGGCACGTCGACTTCAACGCCAACATTTTTCGGCTCACCCCCACGCCGCGCATGCCACTCATTCGCGTCTCGTGTGCGGTCGAGGGGTTTGATCCGCTGGTCCATCCGATTCTCTGGCGTCTGGTCTGCCGGCACGTGCTCTGTCGCCACATGAACACCGGTCACTACAGGTACCGCGCAGCGGCGGAAACATGCGAGGGCGAATGGAGAGGCGAGAGCCGCGCGCCTGACTTCACCGTCTTCGGTCCCGACTGCACCTACAGCTACAGCGACCCCACGCGGGTGCTCGGCGGTCACGGATTGCTAGTCGTGGCCGTCAAGCTAGACGAGGCCATGCTGTGCGACTACGTTCACGTGCGGATCGCAGGAACCAACCCCACGCAGGCCGACGTCTTCACCTATCTCGATGCGCACCTGGAGGGCTACGACGAGAACGTCGTGCACATGGTTCGCGCGATCTTTCAGCCGGAATGGTCGTTAACCCAGTTTGCGAGCCAGGCGCAACAGTCCGCGGCGATGACGTTCACGAAACGTCATCACGCCGATAGCGCACAGGTAGACTGCCGGGTCCGTTTCGACTGGCCCGATGATCCGCCGAACTTCCCGCTGGCCAGCTTCGACTTCGGCGTCGGCATCTCGCAGTTCACGCGCGTGGAGGGACAGCGGGTGAGCGCGGAGCTGGCCTGGGACTGGCGCGAGAACGTCAGGCTCGGCACCAACCTGTTCCTGGTGAAGCTGGGCCGGAAGCTGCAGCCACAAATCACCTGGAAGCATCTGGCGCTCGCGGCGTGGGCCGCCTACAACGGATCGGGTGAAGCCGCCGAGCGTTATGCCCAGCGGCTGGCTTTGAGCGAGGAAGGTGCTCTCATCTCCCTGGGCCAGTCGGCGACAGCGCCGCGCCTGGCCCTGATCGAGCCGATGCGGGCACTCGACCCTCCCGCGCCCTGGATCGCCGAATCGTCTCAGTTTGCAACCTCGTAGCGAGACCAGGCCCGTCGAACCGGTAAAATGTCCGGTCGATGACCAGGGTTGTCGTGGCGGTCGTGTTGGTATGCCTGTGCGGCGCGCGGCCCGCGTCCGCGCATCCCGCTCCCTTCAGCTACCTCGATATCGTGTTCCGTGGCGGCTCGATCGAAGGCACGCTGGTCGTCCACATCATCGACATCGCGCATGAGCTCGGCATCAGCCCCACCGAGCGTCTGCTCGACGAGTCGCTCGTGGCCCGAGAACGGCAGCGCATCTTCGACGTGCTGACGCCGCGGCTGTCACTGACGAGCGATCGCCGCCTGGCGCCGCAGTGGCAGAGCGTGGAGCTGCTCACGGACGATCTGGCACTTCGCCTCAAGTACCGCATTCCGAATGAGCATCCCGGCGCGCTCGCGATCGACACCAACCTGTTCCCGTACGATCCGGTTCACCAGACGTTCATCAACATCTACGAAGACGGCGACCTGCGGCAACAGGTAATCTTCAACGCGAGCACGAACCCGCACACCTACTACCTGGGGACGACGCAGGGCGCCATCGCGGTGATGAGGACGTTCATCCCCTCAGGGACGCACCACATTCTCATCGGGCCTGACCACCTCCTCTTTCTCATCGGCCTCCTGCTGCTCGGCGGAAGCTGGATGGCGCTGGTCCGCATCGTCACGGCATTCACGATTGGCCACAGCATCACGCTGTCGCTGGCCGCGCTGAACATCGTCACGCCGCCCGCCAGCATCATCGAGCCGGCGATTGCGCTGAGCATCATTTTCGTCGGCGCGGACAATCTCGTTCGTGGTGACGGCCGCGATCTGCGCGCCTGGGTGGCGCTCACCTTCGGTCTGGTGCACGGGTTCGGCTTCGCGAACGTCCTGCGGGAGTTCGGCCTGCCGCGCGAGGCGCTGGGCTGGTCGCTCTTCTCCTTCAACCTGGGCGTCGAGATCGGCCAGCTCGCGGTGGTTCTGCTCGTCGCGAGTCTCCTCGCCGCCATTCGCCGCCGCAGCGATGTGATCGGCGCGCGCGTCGCGATTGCCGGCTCGGTCGTCGTCATCGCGGCGGGTACCTACTGGTTCGTGCAGCGGGTGTTCTTTCCTGGCGGCGCCTGATGCGGCAGATTCAGGATTATCGATTTACGATTAGTGATTCGTTGACGATTGTCGAGTTGTGATCGTTGATTGATTAGGCGCGATCCGTCGCACCGAGGCCGCGGTCAGCAGCAATCTCCAATCAGAAATCAGCAATCCACAACGAATCATTGATCAAAGATCACGAATCACGAGTCGATTCACAGCCACCGCTTCCACCACACGGCGGACACGGCAATCTGATGATCGAATCCGGGCCGGCCAAATCCGCGGCGCGCGCGATGGTCCGCGCGCAGCGTGAGCTCCGGCGTCAGGCGGAATCCGATCGTGTCCTCGACGCCGTTGAGGTGCTGGTTCTCGATCGTCGAGAGCGGCGTCAGCGCGGGCGCAGCGATGCGCTCGATGCGTCCGGCGGCAAACCATCGAGGCGTGATCGTCTGCTGCCCCTGGACGAACCAGCCCGAGGCCACCGTGTCGCCGCTGGCGGTATCGAGCGTGTCGCGCACCCACTCGCCGAGCAGCTTCGTGTACCCGAACGACCATTCGGACTCGACCGTGATGATCGTGGCATTGCGATCCTGCGTGACCGTCGGATTTTCCGCGGCGCGCTGCCAGCCACCGCGCGTGACCGAGGCGCCCACGCGAAGACCGGGGCGAGGCGTGACCCCACCACCGACGACGACGTTGTCGAACCGTGGCGGATTCGCCTGCGCGAAGATGCGTCGCGTCCGCAATGGCGAGGTGTCGATCACGGCGGCGCGCGCGTCCCAATGCGTGCCGGAGACAGTGGCGTTCGCGCCGTAGGCGTACACCGCGCCCAGCAGCGTGAGCCGGGGGCTGCCCGATGCGGTCGGAGGCAGCGCCTGAAAGAGTGATGCCGGCAGCGACACCGTCGGATTCAGCTGCGGCCGCAGCATCATGTTCGCGAGACCGACGGGTGAGGGGATGAGCCCGGCATCCACGCGCAGACCGATGGGCCCGGGCCGCTGATACCGGACCGCCGCCACCCAGATTTGTTTGTTCCACTCACCCGAGGGCAGCCGCTGCACAAATGGGCGAATGATGCCTTCGAAGCTGTCGCCGAATCCGACCGACAGCACCGCGTCGAGCAGGACGCCGGATGAATGGCCGCCGTTCAGCACCTGCGTCTGGTCAACGGCGGCCGAGGTGTCGAACGCGATGGTGGCCGGACGAGCGAGCTGGCCGGCGCTTGCGGCGCCGGCTAAAAGTAGAAAGGTGGAAAAATGGAAAAGTGGAAGAAGTAAGTTCGAAGTAGATAACCGCTTTCTACTTACTTTTTCCACTTTTCCACTTTTCCATTTCTTCCACTTATGCGGACGCTTCCTCGCGGCCCAGCAATGCCTCGAGCTGGCGTTCGTGCACCGAGGTCGACTGGGCCAGCGCGATGCGAAGCGCATCGACCGACGCCGGATCGAACTGCGAGCCAGAGTAGCGCTGCAATTCCACGAGCGCAACCGAGGCCGCGCGCGCCGGACGATAGGCGCGGGCGCTCGTCATCGCGTCGAATGCGTCGGCGACGTGCACGATCCGTGCGTCGAGCGGGATGTTGTCGGCCAGCAGGCCGAAGGGATAACCCTTGCCGTCCGGCCGCTCGTGGTGCAGTTCGACGATGGCGAGGTGAGGCTCGAGGAAAGGCACCTTGCGGAGAATGCGGGCACCCAGGCCGGGGTGGCGCCGGATCTGCTCGAACTCGTCGGCCGAGAGCGGCCCCGGCTTGCGCAGGATGGAATCGGCCACGCCGATCTTGCCGATGTCGTGCAGCAGCGCGCCGAGCCGGATGATGTCCACTTCGGCCTCACCCAGAGCCAGCTGCCGCGCGATCAGGACCGACAGCGCGCTGACCCGCTCCGAATGGCCGGCCGTGTAGGGATCGCGGGCGTCGAGCGCAGCGGCCAGGGCGCGAATCGCCCCGAGATACGCCGACTGCGTCTCGGCTTCGGCGGCCGTGAGGCCGCCCATCAGCTCGTTGAAGGCGCTGGCGAGTGAATCGACCTCGCGGCTCGTGCCGGTGGCTTCGAGCGTGCGTCCGAAGTCGCGCGCGGCGGTCATCGTGGCGATGTCGCTGGCCACACGCTTGATCGGGTCGGTCAGCGTCCGTGCCAGCCAGAGGCTGCCGAACGCCGCGAGCACGAAGCCGCCCATCGCCACGGTGCCGAGCGCCAGCAGCGCCTCGCGCGTCGCGACGCGCGCCGCCGCGTCGATCGACGTCAGCGAATAGATGCGCGCCGGGCCAGACGCCAGGAGCGTACGGATGGCGTACTCTTCGCCGTTCAACCGGCGCGTCTCGCCGGGCTCGGCATCGGCGGCCACGAGATCGCGCGTCACCTGCTCGGGCACCGTGCGGGCGGCAACCTCGCGATCGATGGTGATGACAATGCCCGCGCGTGAGAGGTCGGCGAGGATCTGGGCGTAGGCATCGTCGAGGCTCGTGCCGAGCACCAGCGTCCCGATGTCCCGATCGTCGAGGCGCAAGCCGGCCCCCGACACGCGGAACGCGCCGTCAGGGAACACGGCCACGCTCTGGAACGTCGATGGCCCGCGGGCCGCGAGGGTCACGCGTTGGGTCACTGGCCAGCGATGGCGCGCGCTGCCGGCGCTCGCAAACACGCGGTTCTCGGTGTCGAGAATGGCGAGCACGTTCGCAGACGTCACCGCCGCCAGTTTCTCGAGCTCGCGGGTGACCGTCTGTCGAGCCTCGCTCTCGTGGTCCCGGGCCGGGCCGAGACGGGTTTCCGTGAAGTAGGTGTCGAGAGCGGACTTCAGCGTCGGGTTCTCGGCGAGCGTCGCGATGGTGGCGAGCTGGTCCTTCTCGCGCCGGGCCTCGAAGGCGGTAAACACACGCGAGCTGAGTTCGAGCTTGGCGATCTCGCCCGCGCGCATGCGATCGCGCGAATCGACGATCAGGACGATGAACACGATCGACAGGATGACGGCGACCGTCACGAAGGTCACCGCGAGCGTCCGCGCGACGAGGCGTGGTGGACGCTTCACTGTGCTGGAACCGGAAGCACGAAATTCGCTTCGGTGGCCCGGCCGGCTTCCAGCCGCACCGGGACGGTGAAATCACCCAGACGCTCATGCCACGCCGTGATCTGCCGCTCGCCCGCGGGCACGCCCGTGAGCTCGAAGCGGCCGTCGTCGCCGACCATCGCAAACCACGGATGATCGAAGACCATGATCGTCGCCGTCATGTGCGAATGGATGTCGCAGAAGACCTTGACCACGCCAGTCTTGGTGACGCGAACCGCCTTCGATTCGCCGCGCGGATAGCGACCGAGGTTGAATGTCTTGACCCGAGAGAGCGAGAACACGTTGTGATAGATCGGGTCGTCGTTGGGAAAGCCCACCTCGGAGCCAACCGGCACCGCCACCACACGCGGCACGAAGTTCTCGTCGCGCTGACGGATGTCGACGGCGGTCGGTGTGGTGCGCTGCGGAGGGGCGTCCTTGAGGAACACCACCACATGGCGCAGCTCGGAGACGGGGGCGAGCACAGGTTGCGGGACGGCGCGCGTCGAGTACGCGGCCGATGGCCGTCTGGCGGAGACAGGAATACCGATCTCAACGCGCCCACGGACAGACGCTCCCTGCTGGGCGGACGGGTGCATTCCGCTGGCCGCGACGAATCCGGCCAACGGCACCGCCAGCATGAGCGTTCGTACCCCGCGGACGTTCATGGGCTGCATTCTACAGAAGGTTTGAGTCCGTCACTCCTCCCAACTCCCCTGATATCGTTCGTTTCATGCTCAGCTTTATGGTTGCGCTGGTATTGATTGCACGCCCGGGGGCTCCCCAGGGCGTGCCTGGACCTGGCCGTGGAGTGTCGGAAGCACTGGCCCAGGAGCGTGCCGGGATCGTCCGGAATCTGCGATATGAGCTGATATTTGCGGTTCCGGCCGATAGGCGGGAGCCGGTGCGGGGACGGGCCATAGCCCGCCTGACGCTGGCGGCGCCGCACAGGCTGGTCTTCGATTTCGTGCAGCCGGCCGACCGGTTGCACCGCGTCAGGGCAGGGGGGCGAGCGCTGGCGCCGGCGGTCGTCGACGGCCACATCGTCGTGCCTGCCGAGATGACCACGGCCGGCGAGAATCAGATCGAGTTCGAGTTCGAGGCCGGCGACGACGCCCTCAACCGCAACGACGACTTCCTCTACACCCTCTTCGTGCCGGCGCGCGCGCAGCTGGCGTTTCCCTGCTTCGACCAGCCAGATCTGAAGGCACGGTACACGTTGACGCTGACGGTTCCCGGCGACTGGCAGGCGGTGGCCAACGGCGCGGAAGCGCGACGGGCGTCCGAGGCTGGCGCGATCGCGATCGACTTCGTGGAAACGCCGCCGCTGCCGACGTACCTCTTCAGCTTTGTTGCGGGCAAATTCTCGGTCGAGTCCGCGACTCGGAACGGCCGCACGCTCCGCATGTTTCACCGAGAGACGGATGCCGCCAAGGTCGCACGCAATCGGGACGCGATCTTCGACCTGCACGCGTCGGCCCTGAACTGGCTCGAGGAGTACACCGCCATCCGATACCCGTGGGGCAAGTTCGACATCGTGCTGATTCCATCGTTTCAGTTCGGCGGCATGGAGCACGCAGGGGCGATTCTGTACAGTGCCGCCGGCCTGATGCTCGACGAGTCGGCGACACAGAATCAGCTGCTCGAACGGGCCAGCGTCATCGCGCACGAAACCGCGCACATGTGGTTCGGCGATCTGGTGACGATGCGATGGTTCAACGATGTGTGGATGAAGGAAGTGTTCGCCAACTTCATGGCGGCGAAGATCGTGAATCCGTCGTTCCCACAGGTGAATCACGACCTGCGGTTTCTGCTGGCGCACTATCCGGCGGCCTATCAGGTGGATCGCACCGAGGGCACCAACGCCATCCGCCAGAGTCTCGCGAATCTCGAAGAAGCGGGCCAGCTGTATGGCCCGATCATCTACCAGAAGGCGCCGGTCGTCATGCGCCAGCTCGAGATGATCGTTGGCGCCGATCGCTTTCGCGACGGGCTGCGCCAGTATCTCAAGCGCTACTCCTACGGCAACGCGACCTGGCCCGATCTCGTGCGCATCCTCGACGGTCGCACGCGCCAGAACATCACGGAGTGGAGCCGCGCATGGGTCGAGGAACGCGGGCGTCCCGCGTTCACGACGAGCGTGCAGTTGAACGGGAAGGGTCGTGTGGCTGCCATCACGATCGCGCAGAGTGACCCGCGAAAGCGCGGCCTGGTCTGGCCCCAGCAGCTCCGTATCGCGCTTGGCTACGAAGGGTCAGTCAAGGAGCTGCGCGTGTACGTGAAGCAGCCGGTCACGTCCGTCCGTGGAGCGAAGGGTCTGCCGCGCCCGCTCTATGTGCTGCCGACCGGTGGCGGGCTTGGCTATGGTCTGTTCGTCCTGGACGAGGCCAGTCGCGACTATCTGATCGGGCACGTCGAGGACGTGCCGGATGCGCTGACGCGCGGCGCCGCGTGGGTCACGCTCTGGGACAACCTGCAGGAGTCTCTCATCGGTCCCGACGCATTCCTCGACGCCGCGATGCGCGCGCTGCCGCGAGAGCAGGATGAGCAGAACGCGCAGCGCATGCTCGCGTATGTCGCGCGGGTGTTCTGGCGATTCGTTCCTCCGGCCGAACGCGGCGCCCGGGCGCCGGCGCTCGAGGCGATGCTGCGTGCGGGCGTCGCCCGCGGGCGCACGCAAAGCGAAAAGGCCGCCTGGTTCAACGCCTACCGGGACGTCGTGCTCACAGCCGATGGCGTGGCGTGGCTGGCCCGGGTGTGGCGGCGAGACGAGCGCGTCGCCGGTCTCACGCTGGCCGAGCCGGATGAAATCAGCATGGCGCTGGAGCTGGCGGTGCGCGACGCGCCAGGCTGGGAAGAGATGCTCCGGACGCAGATCGATCGCACGCAGAATCCCGATCGCAAGGCGCGGCTGGCGTTCGTCGCGCCGGCATTGTCGGCTGATCCCGCCGTGCGCGAGCGGGCATTCGCACGCTTCCGTTTCGTCGAGAACAGAAGGCGCGAGCCGTGGGTGCTCGAATCGCTGCAGTACCTCAATCACCCGTTGCGTGAGGCGCACGCGCGACGGTTCGTGCGGCCGGCGCTCGATCTGCTCCGGGAGATTCAGCAGACGGGTGACATCTTCTTCCCGACCCGCTGGATGGACGCGACGCTGTGGGGACACCGGTCGCCGGAGATCGCCGCGACCGTGCGCGAGTTCCTGGCAGAGGAGCCGCAGTATCCGGAGCGATTGCGGTGGACGATCCTCAGTACGGCCGACGAGTTATTTCGAGTGGCCCGATAGATCAGGCGGGTCTAAAAA
>DATDOE010000102.1:0-45339 GCA_035293405.1 Vicinamibacterales bacterium
GTCAACGACGACTGGGAGGAGCGCCTGGCCCCCGAGCGCGTGTCGCAGTTCATCGACGACGTGCGCATTCGCGGCCGAGCGGCGTTCACCGGCTGCCATCTACGCAGGGAGAAGTAGGCAGTATGCAGTATGCGGTAGGCAGAAAATCGCTCGGAGTCGCGGCAGTGTCTGCCTACTGCCTACTGCCTACTGCCTACTGAGATATATGGCATACGAACCCGTTCTCACCCAACATTGCGCCCAGCCCGACTGCTACACGCTCGACTCCTACATGAAGCACCAGCGTGGGTACGAGGGGCTGCGCAAGGCGCTCACGCTGAAGCCGAACGACATCATCGAGCAGGTGAAGGCGTCGGGGCTGCGCGGCCGCGGCGGCGCCGGCTTCCCGACCGGCATGAAGTGGCAGTTCGTGCTCAAGGACACGCCGAAGCCGAAGTACATCGCCTGCAACGCCGACGAGAGCGAGCCCGGCACGTTCAAGGACCACGTGCTGATGGAGCGCAACCCGCACCTGCTGATCGAAGGGTGCACGATCGCCGGCTACGCGATCGGCGCGAAGGTCGTCTACATCTACATCCGCGGCGAGTTCTACCACGTGCAGGAGATCCTCGAGGCCGAGATCGAGAAGGCCTACCAGGCGGGTTTCCTGGGGAAGAACATCCTCGGCAGCGGCTTCGACTGCGACGTCTACGTGCACCGCGGCGCGGGCGCGTACGAGGCAGGCGAGGAGACCGCATTGATCGAGTCGCTCGAAGGGAAGCGCGCGCAGCCGCGCATCAAGCCGCCGTTCCCGGCCGTCGCCGGCCTGTATCAGTGCCCGACCGCCGTCAACAACGTCGAGACGCTGTGCAACGTCCCGCTCATCGTGCTCAACGGCCCGGAATGGTTTGCGGGCATCGGGCCCGAGAAGAACGGCGGCCCGAAGCTGTTCTGCATCAGCGGGCACGTGAAGAAGCCGGGCGTGTACGAGGCGTCGATGCACACGACGCTGCGCGAGCTCGTGTACGGGGAGCAGTTCGCCGGCGGCATGCTCGACGAGCACCCGTTCAAGGCGATTATCCCGGGCGGGTCGTCGGTGCCGCTGCTGCTCGAGCAGGACCTCGACACGCCGGCCAGCTTCGATGGCATCCAGAAGGCCGGCTCTCTGCTCGGCTCCGCGGGGCTGATCGTGATGAACGACACGGTCTGCGCGGTGTGGCTGGCGATGAACCTGCTGCACTTCTACCGCCACGAGTCGTGCGGCAAGTGCACGCCGTGCCGCGAGGGCACCGACTGGCTGTTCAAGCTCCTCATGCGGCTCGAGAGCGGCGAAGGGCAGGCCAAGGATCTCGACCTCCTCTTCGGCATCTCCAACAACATCGTCGGCAAGACGCTGTGCGCGTTCGGCGACGCCGCCGCGACGCCGGTGCTGTCCACGATGAAGCTGTTCCGTGCCGAATACGAGGCGCACGTGCGTGAGGGGCGCTGCACGATGCCGGCTCCCTGGCGCGCGCAACATCCGGTCTTCGCCGCTCACTAGCGATGGATCTCAGGTTTCTCGTCCAGCTCGCCGTCATCGGCCTGACGTTCGTCATGCTGATCAACGCGTCGGCGGTGCTGGTCTACGCCGAGCGCAAGGTCATGGGCTTCATGCAGCAGCGCTACGGCCCGTACCTCGTCGGGCCGCACGGGCTGCTGCAGCCGCTGGCCGACATCCTGAAGCTCCTGATGAAGGAGGAGCTGCGGCCGAAGGGCGCGGACAAGTGGCTCTTCACGCTGGCGCCGATCCTCTCGGTGACCGCCGCGTTCGCCGCCTTCGCGACGGTGCCCTGGGGCGCCGAGACCACGCTGTTCGGCCTGCTCGACCAGCCGATCAAGCTGGGCGTGGCGGACGTCAACGTCGGCGTGCTGGTGGTCTTCGCGATCACGTCGATGGGCGTGTACGGGATCGTGCTCGCCGGCTGGTCGTCGAACAGCAAGTACTCGCTGATGGGCGGGCTGCGCGCCTCCGCGCAGATGATCAGCTACGAGCTGTCGTACGCCACGGCGCTCGCCGCCGTCATCCTGCTCGCGGGGTCGATGTCGATCCGCGAGGTCGTGGACACGCAGCAGGGCTACTGGCTTGGCTTCATCCCGCAGTGGTACGTGTTCCTGCAGCCGATCGGCTTCATCATTTACATGATTGCCGGCGTCGCCGAGACCAACCGCGCGCCGTTCGACTTCCCCGAAGCGGAGCAGGAGCTCGTCGCGGGCTACAACACCGAGTACAGCTCGGTGCGCTTCGCGCTCTTCCCGCAGGCCGAATACATCAACATGGCGACGATGTCGGCCGTGGCGACCGACCTGTATCTGGGCGGGTGGCACGGGCCGTTCCTGCCGCCCGAGTACGGATGGATCTGGTTCCTGCTGAAGGTCGGCGCCATCCTCTTCACCTATATCTGGGTGCGCTGGACCGTACCGCGCTACCGCTACGACCAGCTGATGCAGTTCGGCTGGAAGTGGCTGTTCCCGGCGTCGGTGATCAACCTGATCGTGACGGCGGCTCTGGTTCTCTATTTCAATGTCTGAGACGCTGATTTTTTACGCGCTCGCGGGGCTGGCGATTGTCGCGTCGGCGCTCGTCATCGGGCAGCGCAACCCGATGTACAGCGTCATGCTGCTGATTGCGTCGTTCGGGGCGCTGGCGGGGCTGTACATCCAGCTCGATGCGCCGTTCGTGGCCGTGGCGCAGATCATCATCTACGCCGGCGCGATCATGGTGCTCTTCCTGTTCGTGGTCATGCTGCTCAACGCGCCGCAGGAACAGACCGAGTTTGACCAGACGCATCCGCTCCGCCAGCCCGGGATCGCGCGGTTCGGCGCCTTGCTCGGCCTGCTGCTCGTCGTCCAGCTTGGCTGGGCGTTGATGCGCGCCAGCGAGCTCGACGTGCCCGTGGCGGGACGCGGCGATGCTGCGGCGATCGCGTCGGTGCGTGAGGTCGGCCGCGTCCTGTTCACCGAGTACATGTTCGCGTTCGAGGCAACGTCGATCCTGATCCTCGTGGCCATGGTCGGCGCCGTGGTGCTCGCGCGCCGGGAGACGGATCAGTGATTCCGCTGAGCGACTACCTGATCGTCTCGGCGATCCTGTTCGCGATCGGGACTGCCGGCGTCTTTCTCCGCCGCAACCTGATCACGATCCTGCTGTCGATCGAGATCATGCTGAACGCGGTGAACCTGACGTTCGTCGCCTTCGGCCGCTATCTCGGCAACGTGGACGGGCAGATCATCGTGTTCTTCGTCATGACCGTGGCGGCGGCCGAGGCGGCCGTCGGCCTGGCCATCGTGATCGGCCTGTTCCGCCACCGCGAGTCGCTCAACCCGGAAGCGTTCACGTCGCTGAAGTGGTGATGCTGGCGCTCATCCCGCTCTTCCCGCTGCTTGGCTTCCTGATCAACGCGTTCTTCGGACGCCGGCTGCCGAAGACCGTCTCCGGCAGCGTCGCGTCGGCGGTGATGGTGGCCTCGTTCGTCGTGTCGGCAATGAGCGTGTGGCGGCTGGCCGGGCTGCCGGCGCCCGAGCGCGCCATCGAGCAGACGGTCTACACGTGGATCGCCTCGGGCGACTTCGTCCTCGACCTCACGCTCCGCGTCGATCCGCTCTCGGCGGTGATGATTCTCGTCGTCAGCGGCATCGGCGCGCTGATCCACATCTACTCGACCGCGTACATGCACGACGAGGTGGACAGCGAGTTCGCGCGGTACTTCTCCTATCTGAACCTCTTTGCCGCGTTCATGCTGGTGCTGGTGCTCGGGTCGAACTTCCCGGTGATGTTCGTGGGCTGGGAAGGTGTGGGCCTCTGCTCGTATCTGCTGATCGGCTTCTGGTTCAAGAAGAAGTCGGCCGCCGACGCCGGCAAGAAGGCGTTCATCGTCAACCGCATCGGCGATTACGCGTTCATCCTCGGGATGCTGGCGCTCTTCTTACGGTTCGGCACGCTGGACTTCCAGGCGATTGCCGCAGCGGTGGCGCCGTTGGCCGATGAGACCAGCTTCGGCGTGCTGTCGATCATCACGCTCCTGCTCTTCATCGGGGCGACCGGCAAGTCCGCGCAGATTCCGCTCTTCACCTGGCTGCCCGACGCCATGGAGGGCCCCACGCCTGTCTCCGCCCTGATCCACGCCGCGACGATGGTGACGGCGGGGGTGTACATGATTGGCCGCAACGCGGTGCTGTTCAGCCACGCCCCCGACACGATGTTCATCGTGGCGGTCATCGGCGCCCTCACGGCGCTGATGGCCGGGACCATCGGCCTGGTGCAGAACGACATCAAGCGGGTGCTGGCGTATTCGACCGTCTCGCAGCTCGGGTACATGTTCCTGGCGATGGGGATGGGCGCGTTCGGCGCCGGCATCTTCCACCTCTACACGCACGCGTTCTTCAAGGCGCTCCTGTTCCTTGGGTCGGGCGCGGTGATTCACGCGCTCCACGGCGAGCAGGACATCCGGAACATGGGCGGCCTGAGAAAGCATCTGCCGATCACCTACTGGACGTTTCTGATCGGGGCCATCGCCATCGCCGGCCTGCCGCCGCTGGCCGGCTTCTTCAGCAAGGACGAGATTCTCTTCGAGACGTTTGTCGAGGGGCACACGCTCCTGTGGATCGTCGGCGTCATCACCTCGTTCCTGACCGCGACCTACATGTTCCGGCTCGTGTTCCTGACCTTCTGGGGCGAGCGCCACGTCCCGGGACTCGGGACTCGGGACTCGGGATCCGACGCGCACCATCGAGTCCCGGATCCCGGATCCCGGATCCCGGATCCCGGACATGGATCGAGCTCGCACGGCCATGGCCTGCATGACGCACCTCCCGCCATGGCGATCGCGCTGATCGTGCTCGCCGTCGGCTCAGTGGCGGCAGGATGGATCGGGATTCCTCATGCCATCGGGGGGCACAACGAGCTCGGCGCCTGGCTCGAGCCGGCGTTCGAAGCACGCGCGGTTCCAGGCGCTGCGACCGAGGCCGGCGCCGTTCCCGAGGCGCCCGAGGGCCTGGCCTCCGCCGCTCCGGAAGCCGGTGAAGATCTCGAGCGGACGCTCATGCTGGTTTCCACGGTCATCGCGGTGATGGGTCTGCTCGTCGCCTACGGCATCTGGGTCAAGCGCCGGGATATCGCCGATGCCTGGGCGCGCCGTGCCGGGCCTGTGTACCGCGTGCTGCTGAACAAGTACTACGTGGACGAAATCTACGATGCCGCGGTGGTGCAGCCGATTCGAATGGCCTCTCAGGAAGGCTTGTGGCGCGGGTTCGACGTCAAGGTCATCGACGGCGCGGTCAACGGGGCGGGAGCGATTGTCGATGGCAGCGCTACGCTCCTGCGACGGTTGCAGACCGGATCGGTGCGCACCTACGCCGGCTCCCTGTTTGTCGGGGTCGTGATGATCCTCGGGTACTACTTGTGGCGATAAGGGGTTGGGAGTTGGGCTTTTTGGGAGTTGGGAGTTGACGTGTTGCTGACCGCCTCGTGGGCGTTGCCGCTGGCCGGCGCCATCCTGCTCCTGTTGATCGGCAATGCCGACGGCCGGCGCAATGGCCTCATCCGGTGGGTCGCGCTGGCGATCTCGCTCGCGGTGTTTGCGGTGACGCTGTGGATCTGGGCGCGCTTCGATCCGACGTCGGCGGACTTCCAGTTCGTCGAGCGCGTGCCGTGGATTCCGGCGTTCGGCATCGACTACTCGGTGGGCGTTGACGGCATCAGCCTGCTGCTGATCGTACTGACCGGTTTCCTGACGCCGATCGCGCTCCTGTCGTCCTGGGAGAGCATCGACCGCAAGGTGAAGGAATTCTCGATCTTCATCCTGGCGCTCGAGGCGGCGATGATCGGCGTGTTCGTCTCGCTCGATCTGTTCCTGTTCTACGTCTTCTGGGACGCGATGCTCATCCCGATGTACTTCCTGATCGGGATCTGGGGCTACGACCAGCGCGTGTACGCCGCCATCAAGTTCATGCTCTACACGATGGCCGGCAGCGTGCTGATGCTGGTCGCGATCCTCGCGCTGGCCTACATGCACAGCGAGTCGCCGGCCGGCGGCTACACCTTCGATCTGCTCGAGCTGTATGCGCTGCAGATCGATCTCGGCACGCAGCGGTGGCTGTTCCTGGCGTTCACCGTTGCCTTTGCGATCAAGGTCCCGCTGTTCCCGTTCCACACCTGGCTGCCCGATGCCCACGTCCAGGCACCCACCGCGGGTTCGATCATCCTGGCCGGTGTGCTGCTGAAGATGGGCACCTACGGGCTGGTGCGCTTCTCGTTCCCGCTCTTCCCCGCGGCGGCGGTGGAGTTTGCGCCGTGGATCGCGCTGCTCGCCGTCATCGGCATCATCTACGGCGCGCTGGTCGCGATGGTGCAGCCGGACATGAAGAAGCTGGTGGCCTACTCCTCGGTCAGCCACCTGGGCTTCGTCGTCCTCGGGATCTGCGCGATGAACGTGCAGGGCGTGCAGGGCGCCGTGTACCAGATGCTCGCGCACGGCGTGAGCACCGGCGGCCTGTTCCTCCTGGTGGGCATGCTCTCCGACCGCAGGCACACGCGTCTGATTTCTGAGTTCGGCGGGCTGAAACAGCCGATGCCGCGCCTCACCGCCGCGTTTCTCATCATCACCCTGGCCTCGATCGGCATGCCGGCGCTCAACGGCTTCATCGGCGAGTTCCTGACCATGCTCGGCGCGTTTCTGTGGGAGCCGCGCTTCGTCGTGGCCGCCGGCCTGGGTGTGATTCTGTCGGCGGTCTACATGCTGTGGATGTTCCAGCGCGTCTATCTGGGCGCCGTCACCCACGAAGAGAACGCGACGCTACCCGACCTGCGCCCTCGTGAATGGGCGAGCGTCGTGCCCCTGTGCGCGATCGCCATCGTGATGGGTGTGTTCCCGATGTACTTCCTGGCGCCCATGGAATCGTCGGTACGCCGTGTGGTTGAACGCGTGCAGTCTGTTCAACCGTTGAGGGTTGAAAACAAAATTCAGAATTCAGGATTCAGAATTCAGACAACGACCACTTCGCTACCACCAACTGACGTGCGCGGCGTTGCGAGCCCGAAGGCTCCGTAAGTGGTTTCGTGTGCATTGTCTGCATTCTGAATTCTGCATTCTGAATTACTGAGAGACACCGTGAACACTCCGATCGAAGCCATCGTCCCGATGCTCTGCGTGATGCTGGGCGCCCTGGCCGCCATGGGCGCCGAGGCGCTGCGCGGCAAGGGCCAGCGCATGCCGATCGGGTGGTTTGGCATTATCGGCCTGGCCGGCGCGGCGGTGTCGTCCACGTTCCTCTGGAACCGCAACACCGAAAGCTTCGGCGTCATCGTCGCCGACAACTTCGGCCTGTTCATCACGTTGATTCTGGTCGCCGTCGGCGTGCTGACGATCCTGTTTTCATCCCAGGTCATCCATCGGGACAACATCCCGGCGGGCGAGTATTACGCGCTGCTGCTGTTCTCGATCGTCGGCATGATCATGATGGCCACGGCCACCGATCTCCTGGTGATCTTCATCGCGCTGGAGATTCTGTCGCTCGCGGTCTACGTGCTCACCGGGATCAGACGCGACAGCCAGGCAGGGACCGAAGCCGCCTTCAAGTACTTCCTGCTGGGCGCGATCTCCAGCGCCTTCTTCCTGTACGGCATTGCGTTCACCTATGGCGTCACCGGCAGCACACGGCTGGCCGCCGTGGGCTCGTACCTGTCCGCACAGTCGATGAGCGGCAACCCGCTGGTGCTGATCGCGATGGGGTTGCTGCTCGTCGGGTTCGCGTTCAAGATCTCCGCGGTGCCGTTCCACATGTGGACGCCCGATGCCTACGAAGGCGCGCCGGCCATCGTCACGGGGTTCATGTCGACCGGCGTCAAGGCGGCGGCATTCGCGGCTTTTGCGCGCGTGTTCCTTTCCAGCTTCGAGCCGTTCAGAGATCTGTCCCCGGCGGGGCCCGGCTGGGCGCCGATCGTCGCCGTGATCGCCGCCGCCACGATGATCCTGGGAACGGTCGTCGGCGTGGCGCAGACGAACCTCAAGCGGATGCTGGCCTACTCGAGCATCGCGCACGGTGGCTATCTGCTGGTCGGTCTGGTGGCCGCGAACCAGGTGGGCAAGGCGGCGATCCTGTTCTACCTGCTGGCCTACTCGGTAACCAATCTGGCCGCCTTCGGCGTGATTGCGCTCCTCGGCGCGCGCGACAAGGGCAACGACACCCTGCGCGACTACGCCGGGCTCTGGAACACGAGCCCGGGGCTGGCGGCGCTGATGACGGTGTCGCTGCTGTCACTCGGCGGTCTGCCGCCGACAGCCGGCTTCATCGGCAAGTGGTACATCTTCACGGCCGCCGTCAGCGCCGGCTACTACTGGCTCGCCATCGTCGGGGTGCTGACGAGCGTCGTGTCGGTCTTCTTCTATCTGCGCGTGGTGGTGATGATGTACATGGCCGATCGCGACGCAGCCGCTGCCGCACCGGTGCGTGTGTCAGCCATGGGCATGGCCGCCCTCGCCGTGGCCATCGTGGCGATTTTCTACCTCGGGATTCTGCCCACGTCCGTGCTCGACCTCGCCGGCCAGTCGATCGCGACGATCTTTTAGTACGTGGTGTCGCCGGAGAAGGCCTCACGTTGCGAGGCTGGTCTTGCGCGGCGCGAACGCCGTTCCGTGGCAGCCTGGTCTACCTGCATGGTGTGGCCGACAATCGCGCGAGCAGCGTTGGCGTCATCGAGCGACTGACTCGACGCGGCTTCGACGTGATCGCCTACGATTCCCGCGCGCACGGACAGTCCGACGGCGACACCTGCACGTACGGCTTCTTTGAAAAACTGGATCTCAGGCGGGTCATGGACACGCTACGTCCGGGGCCCATCGTCCTCATCGGCAGCTCGCTTGGCGCTGCGGTCGCGTTGCAGGCCGCCGTCGGCCAGCCACGTGTTGTCGGCGTGGTCGCCGCGGAAGCGTTCTCGGATCTGCGGACGATCGCGACCGAACGGGCGCCGGCCTACCTGCCCGCGTGGACGATTCGGCAGGCGTTCCGCGTCGCGGAACAGCAGGGCCGATTCGACGTCGCACGCGTGAGCCCGGTTGCGGCCGCACGTGCCCTCCGCATTCCGGTGCTCCTGATTCACGGGGCCGACGATCACGACACGTCCCCCGAACACTCGCAGCGTCTGCTGGCGGCGCTTGGCGGGCCGAAGCGCCTGATCCTCGTTGCGAACGCCGGACACAACCAGGCGGTGAGCGGTGTTGGCGTGTGGAGCGAGATCGAGCGATGGCTTGACGGTCTCGTGCCGCAGACCGTGGCTGACGACCGGCGAGAGACCACAGACCCAAAACCGCCACCCGTGACACAATGAGCGTCCGTGGCAGGCGAGCCCACAGACGTCGAACGCGAGCTGCAGGTGCTCGAGGTGGAGTTGAAGCGCCTCGAAGCGGAGTACAACATGTACTTTGCCGGCCGCTTGCCGCGTCCGCCATGGGAGACTCGCAAGCGCGTCGAAGGCATGGTCAAGCGCATGGACCGCATGCACATCACCAACTACGGGCATCGCTTCAAGTTCAGCACGCTGCAGGGTCGCTATTCCGCGTTCGTCGATCTGTGGGATCGCGGACTGCGGGCCCGCGAGGAAGGACGTCCAGGGCCGTTCGCGCAGCCGCGCCCGGCGGCCCCGGTTGCAGAGGCGCCGAAGCGGGCGCCGGCGGAGGACAAGCTGGTCCACGTCACGACCTTCAAGGACCCGCTCAAGGAGATGGACAAGCTCCACGAGTTGTACGACAGTCTGGCCGAGGCGCGGCGCGCGTCGGGACAGGAAGCGATCCCGTTCCACAAGTTCGCCGACCTGATCAAGACGCAGGTGTCGGCCATGAAGGACAAAGGCAGCCCCGAGGTGGCGTTCCGGGTGGCGGTGAAGGACGGGAAGGTCGCGTTCACCGCACGGGCGATGAAAGGCGGGTCAGAGAAATGAGTTGGGAGTTGAGCCGGGAGTTTGCACCCGGCGCCGCCGACCGGCGCCGGGTAGGTCGTAAGTGGTGTGCTAGGGCTTGGTGACGTTCCCTGCCTGAGGACCTTTCGGACCGTCGACGATTTCGAACTCTACCCCCTGACCTTCTTCCAGTGACCGAAAGCCATTGCCGCTGATCGCGGAGTAATGCACGAACACGTCACTGCCTCCCTCGCGTTCGATAAACCCGTAACCCTTGGCGTTGTTGAACCACTTGACCTTGCCTGTGATGCGCATCGTTCTTCTTCCCTGCTTGCTATGCGGTTCCTCTGTGAACAGCGGCCCCGCTGGGTCGCATACGATCCGAAGTCGCAGATGAGCTTCGGGGCACAAAAAAAGACCGCGAGTCTTTACGCGGCCACGACGAGTGCGCCCGGGGAACGGCCCTCGAACGCAGGCCTATCCTATGCGTGCGTCAAAACTGTGTCAAGCAGTTCTGGGCGCGGATCGTCGAAATTGCTCCACAATGCACACAGATCATGCGCAGAGCGCTCCTAAGCGTCTCCGATAAGTCCGGCCTCGTCGACCTCGCCAGGGGTCTCGCCGCGCGCGGCTTCGAGCTCGTCTCTACCGGGGGGACGGCCAAGGCCCTCGAGCAGGCCGGCCTCGCCGTGCTCTCGGTGTCCGACGTCACGGGCGTGCCGGAGATGATGGACGGCCGGGTGAAGACGCTGCATCCCCTCGTCCACGGCGGCATCCTCGCCAGACGCGCCCATGCCGCGGATCTCGCGGCCGCCGCCACGCATGGCATCACGCTCATCGACCTCGTCGTGGTGAATCTCTATCCGTTCGTCAAGACCGCGGCGAATCCGGCCACTCCGTTTACCGCGCTGGTCGAGGAGATCGACATCGGCGGACCGAGCCTCATACGCGCCGCCGCGAAGAACTTCGAGGACGTCCTGGTCGTCGTGTCGCCGTCCGACTACCCGGCCGTGCTCGAACAGCTCGATCGCCAGGGCGGATCGTCACGCGAGTTTCGATTCGATCTGGCGCGCAAGGCCTTCGCGCATACCGGGGCCTACGACACGGCCATTGCCTCGACGCTCGACACGATCACCGCAACCGACACAGGGTTCGCTCGCGGCCAGGCAGACCCGTTTCCGGCATCGCTCACGATCGGCCTGCGAAAGATCCGCGATCTTCGCTACGGCGAGAACCCTCACCAGTCCGCCGCCTGGTATGCGCAGGAGCCGGTCTTGGGCCTCGGCGGCGCCGAGCTGCTCCAAGGAAAGGCACTGTCGTACACCAACCTGTTGGACCTCGATGCGGCGCTGCGCATCGTGCTCGAGTTCGGCGAGCCCGCGGCGGCGTTCATCAAGCACACGAACCCCTGTGGCGTGGCCATCGGATCAAAAGCCACTGACGCCTACGTGCGTGCACGCGACGCCGACGCGCTATCCGCGTTCGGCGCCGTCGTCGGTCTCAACCGTCCAGTCGATCTCGAGACGGCTCGGGCGATCGTGGCGACGAAGATTGATGCGCTGATCGCGCCTTCCGTGGACGAGGACGCACGCGCGGTGCTCGGGGCGAAGTCCCAGATGCGCGTGGTGATTGCCGACTTCGACCGTCTGGAGCAGATGAAGCCACGCGACGTCCGTTCGGTGCTCGGGGCGGTTCTGGTGCAGGAGAGCGATCGGGTCACCGAGGCCGCAACGCCGTGGCCCTCGAACGACCTGAGTGTCGTCACTCGCCGTCAGCCGACGACGCAGGAATGGACGGCGCTCCGCTTTGCGTGGCGCGTCTGCGCACACGTGAAGTCAAACACGGTGATCTTCACTACCGCCAACCGCACACTGGCCATTGGCGCCGGTCAAATGAGTCGCGTCGATGCCGTCAACGTGGCGCGTCTGAAAGTCGCCGGTGCGAGCCCGGACGCGCTCAAGGGATCGGTGGCCGCGTCCGATGCATTCTTCCCGTTTCGAGACGGCCTGGACGCGGTCGCTGCAGCAGGTGCCACGGCGATCGTGCAACCGGGAGGCTCTCTCAAGGATCCCGAGGTGATTGCCGCGGCCGACGAGCATGGACTGACCATGGTCTTCACCGGCTGCCGGCACTTCAGACACTGACCGTGCTGCAGATTCTCGTCTACGGCGACTCGCTCACCTGGGGCATCGTGCCGAACACACGGACGCGGCTGCCGTTCGCTCAGCGATGGCCCCGGGTGATGGAGCAGGCTCTCGCCGGCGCCGGCCATGACGTGCGTGTGATCGAGGACTGCCTCAACGGTCGCCGCACCGTTTGGGACGATCCCTTCAAGCCTGGCCGGAACGGGCTGGTCGGCATCGAGCAGCGGCTGGAGATCAACTCGCCGCTGGCGATGATCGTTCTCATGCTGGGCACCAACGACTTTCAGTCGATGCATCAGCACAACGCGTGGCATTCAGGACAGGGCATCGCCGCGCTGGTTCGCGCCATGAGGCGTGCGCCGGTCGAGCCGGGCATGCCCATGCCCGAGATTCTGATCGTGGCGCCGCCGCCGATCACGACGCCGATCGCGCAGCCGCTCGCACCGAAATTCGCAGGCGCTCCGTCCAGGTGTGTGGGGCTCGCCGACGCGTACGCCGAGGTGGCAACCGAGCTCGGATGCCCATTCTTCGACGCCGCCTCGGTCACCTCGACGAGTCCGATCGACGGCGTGCACCTCGATGCCGAGCAGCATGGTCGCCTCGGCCGTGCGCTCGCGGGTGTCGTCGCAGGAACCTTGCCCCGGGCACGACCGTAGTCGCCGTAGTGTCCGGCACGTAGGGCGGGTCTTGCTCTACCGACCCGCCTGAGTACGTAGTGTCCGGCTTCAGCTCGTCGTAGTGTCCGGCTTCAGCCGGACCTCTAGCCGGACCCGGCGCGCAGGAGCTCCACGACGCTGACCGTAGCCGGGCCGAACTTACCCACCGATAGCCCGGCCGCCTGGTTTGCCAGGCACGCCGCTTCCGTCATCGTCGCACCCGCGGTGAGCATGACCGCCATCGTCGCGATCACCGTGTCGCCTGCACCTGTTACGTCCGCCACCTCGCGCGCCGCGGACGGCAGATAGCCCTCACTGTCCTGACTGAGCAGCCACATTCCCTGATCGCCGCGAGTCATCAGGACGTTGGTGCATCCCGCGCGGTCGCGGAACCGGCGCGCGGCGCGACGCGCCTCGTCCTCGCTTCGCACGCGCATGTGCGAGGCGACCTCCGCCTCGTGGTGATTCGGCGTGACGACCGTCGTGCCCGCGTAGTACTCGATATGAGGGATCTTCGGATCGACGAGGACCGGCACGCCGGGCCCTGCCGCCCTCAACGCGGCCTGCATCACCTTTCGCGTCACACACCCTTTCAGGTAGTCCGAGACGATGATCGCCGACGCCCGCGGCGCATGCTTCTCAATCTCGGCGATCACGCGCTGTTCGACGTCACCGACGATCTCCACGTCGGCCTCGTAGTCGATGCGGGCGACCTGCTGGTTGCGATCCGTGACGATGCGCATCTTGGTCGTCGTCGGCCGGCTGGCATCACCCACGAGCGACGGCGCGATGCCGGCCTCCCGGCAAGCGAGCGCGAGCGTCGCCGCCGCCTCGTCGAGTCCGGTCACGGCGACGAGCGTGGCCTGGCTGCCCAGGGCCGCGATGTTGTTCGCGACATTGGCCGCGCCGCCCATGCGCGACATTTCGTGGTCGAACGCCACGACCGGAACGGGAGCCTCGGGGGAGATGCGGGTGACGCGCCCGACGATGAACTTGTCGAGCATGGCATCGCCGATGATGAGGACGTGGACGCCGCCGGCCGCCGCCGTGATCCGGCGCGCCCGGTCAGGCGTGACGGCCGGCAGCAGCATGGTCCTGGCGTGCCGCCGCGAACGGCAGCGTGACGATCACGAGGAACAGCATCAGGAATTCGGAATCGCCGAAGTTGTACTCGAACATGCCGGCGGCGATCATCGCCGCCACGGCGGCGAGGGCGGCGGCGGGCAGTACACGGTCCTGACTCGAGCGGAACAGACGGAACACGCCCATCGTCAGGGCGACGACGAACGCGATCCAGACCGCGAGCGCGGGCAGCCCGCGCTCGGCCGCGATCTGCAACGGCACGTTGTGCAGGTGAGGATTCTTCGTCTGTACGCTGTCGGGATCGCGGTACTCCGAGTAGACGCGGATCACCATGTCCGGTCCCACACCCATGAGGGGATGGTCCTTGATCATCGCCGCGCCGGTCTTGACCATCGCCAGGCGATCGCGGCTGCTGGGATCGCGAAGGTCGAAGACCGATGTCATGCGATCGGTCACCGCGTCGGGCGCCAGCGCGAACAGGATCGCGACGACAACGGGCAAGAGCGCGGTGAGCCGGAAGTCCTTCAGGATCAGCAGCAGGCCGACGGCGACGCTGGAGCCGACCCACGCACTGCGGCCGAGTGTCAAAGAGAGCGCGACGATGAGCGCCGGCATGACGAGGGCCGGCCAGAGGCGATCGCGCGCGCCGAAGACCAGGCGCGCCACAGCCGTGCACGTCACGAGCATCAGCACGCCCGAGTAGGTCATATAGTGGCCGAGCGTGCCCTGCGGCCGCCGGCCGAGGTTGTCGTAGTGCAGCATGCCGTACTGCACGATGCCGTAGGCGGCGATGGCCGCGCCCACCGTGATGATCACATCGACCACCGTTGCGGCGCGATCGCCGCGCGCGATGTCGAAGACCGCCGGCACGATCAGGAACAGCACGAGCTGCTTGCTGTCGATCAGGCTGTCCAGCGGATCGAGTGAGAACACCGACGACAGCAGCGTCAAGGCGCTGTAGGCGGCCAGCGCCCAGAAGAACGGCGGCGCCGACGGACGGCTCTTGTCGCGCACGAGCTGCGCGGCCCAGCAGAGGAGCGTGGCAACCAGGAGGATGTCGGCAGCGGCGATGGAGACCTGCAGCGCCCCGACAAAGCCAAGCAGCAGCGCAATCGTCAGCCGATCGAGCCACGGCGTTGTCGGCGCGCCGGTCACGCTCATGGTCGTTGCGGTCATAGGTTCAGTACCCGCTCCACTGCGGCGAGCACGCGCTCCGGCCCGATCCCCGTCAGGCACCTGAAGTCACCGGGCGCACAGCGACGTTGATCGCATGGCCGGCAGGGCAGCGATCCCGCGTCCACGATCTCTGCGACCAGCCGCGGATCGCGCCACGGACGGGACCGTTCCGGCAGCGTCGGCCCCAGCAGCTCCACGATGGGCGTCTGCGTCGTGGACGCCACGTGCAGGGGCCCGCTGTCGCCCCCAATGTACACCGCCGCGCGGGCAATCAGCGCGCGGAGTTCGCTGAGGTCCCAGTCCTCGACGGTGGGCACCGAATCGGGCGTCGAGAGCCGGGCGCGGGCCGCGTGCCAGATGCGCTGAGCCGCCGTCGCGTCCGACGGACCGGATGTCAGCAGGATACGGCGGTTCGGGTCGGCTTGCGCGAGCGCGATGACCAGCCCGTAGAACGACTTCTCCGGCCACCGGCGAAACGGGTTCCCGGCGCTCACGTGGATCACCACGAGCGGGGTGTCCGTCCGAATCCCGGCGTCCCTGAGTCGTCTCTCGACCCGCGAGGCGACGCGGGGATCCTCGATCATCTCAACCGGATCGCGCTCAGGGTCGCAGGCGCCGATGCCAAGTGGCGCGAGGAGATCCCATTGGTTGACGACCGAGTGGCGCGGCGCCAGGTCCGGCGATCGATGAACGGTGTGTGTATACATCCACGACCGTCCCGCGATCGCGTAGCCGATTCGCATCGGCGCGCCGCTCGCCCACGTCAGCCAGGCCGCCCGCGGACCGCCGTGCAGATCGATGGCGACGTCGAAGCGCTCGCCACGGAGTCGCCTGGCCAGGGCGACGTCGTCCATCAGGCGCCTCATCCCACGGCGTTTGGGGATGGCGATCAGTTCGTCGAGGTGCGGATTGCCGTGCAGGATTGGGACGGCCGCGGGCTCGACCACGTAGGCGATGTGCGCGTCCGGGCGGTACCGGCGGAGCGCCCGGATGATGGGCGTCGTGAAGACCACGTCGCCGATCAGACGCAGGCGAACGAGGAGAATCCTCACTTAGGGTTCGATAGTGGCCTCGTCAATCAGCATCACCGGGATGTCATCCTTGATGGGATAGACGCGATGACACTTCTCGCACTTGAGGCCGGTGCCGTTATTCACCAGCTTCACTGGCGTCTTACAGTTGGGACAGGCCAGGATTTCGAGGAGTTCGGCATCGACGGGCATGGTGTCTCCGAGCTCTGGAACTATAGCATCTTGCGCTAAGATCAATACGTGATGCCCTTCACGCGCGCTTCGGCCTCGCTGCTCGCCGCCGCCCTGTCGTTGGGGACGCCGTCCCTCGCGCTCGGCCAGGGCAGCACCGACACCTACTTCGACTTCCTGATGGCCAGGCGTCTCGAGGCGGACGGCGACGTGAAGGGCGCGCAGGCCGCGCTCGAACGGGCGGCGACGGCCGATCCGAAGTCCGCGGAGATTCGCGCCGAGATCGCCTCGCTCCATCTCCGGCGCAACGAGCGGCCCGAGGCCGAGAAGGCCGCGAAAGCGGCGCTGGCGATTGACGACAAGAACGTCGAAGCCAATCGCGCGCTGGGGCTGATTTACGCCGCGGCGGCGGAAGGCAACGACCGCAACCCGACGCCGCAGGCGGCCACGTATCTTCGCGACGCGATCACCCATCTCGAGCGTGCCGTCGCTGCATCGGCGGCGACCGCTGACGCCACGCTCTACTACACGCTGGGGCGTCTCTACATCCGCAACGGCGCACCCGACAAGGCTGTGCAGTCGTTGTCGCGCGTGCTCAGCCAGAATCCGAACTCGGTGCAGGGCCGGCTCGCGATGGCTCAGGCGTATGCCGCGTCAAAGGACCTGAAGAGCGCGATCGGCACCCTCGAGGAGATTCTCGAAGACGAGCCGCGTGTGGCGTCCGCCCTGGCCGAGTATCAGGAGGACGCGGGCCAGTATCTCGAGGCGGCGGCGAGTTACACGCTCGCGCTCGCCGTGCAGCCGACGAGCCGCGAGCTGAAGGTGCGGCGCATCGCAGTGATGCTCGAGGCCAAAGAGTACGGACGCGCGGCCGGCTTTGCCGGCGATGCGCGCAAGCAGCATCCTGACGATCCGCGCTTTCCGCGGCTGCAGGGGCGCGCGCTGTTCGATGCCGGTGACCGCAGCGGCGGGATCTCCGTCCTGGAATCATCGATAAAGACATTCCCCAAGGACACGGCCACGATGTTCACGCTGGCCGATGTGTACGCGGACGCCGGGCGAGCGATGGATGCCGAGCGGCTGCTGCGTCAGGTGCTCACGGCGGAGCCGACCAACGCCAACGCGCTGAACTACCTCGGTTACCTCCTGGCGACGCGCGGCGATCAGCTCGATGAGGCGATTCGCCTCGTGCGCCGCGCGCTGGAAGTCGAACCCGAGAACGGTGCGTATCTCGACAGCCTGGGCTGGGCACACTTCCGCAAGGGCGATCTGGACGAAGCCGAGAAGTATCTGACGTCAGCCTCGAACAAGCTGCCCGAGAATTCCGAGATTCAGGATCACCTCGGGGATCTCCACGCCCGCCGGGGCCGCTTGCCGGACGCGATCGCGGCGTGGACGCGCGCGCTCAACGGCGACGGGCAGGATGTGGAGAAGGCGGCCATTGAGAAGAAGATCAGTAATGCAAAAGGCAAAATGCAAAATGCAAAATGAAGATGCCGGGTGATTCGGAGCGCCGCAGTGTTTGCATTTTGCGTTTTGCCTTTTGCATTACAGCCTGTCTGACCCTCGCCGCCTGTAGTCCTCGTCGAGTTGTTCTCCCTACTGATTCGGGATCCCCCTTCCCCGACTTCGCCGGCGTCCACCAGCAAGTCTCCGCATCCTGCCGCGACGTTCGCACGTTGACGGCTGTACTCGGGCTGCGCGGACGCGCGGGCGGCCAGCGTCTCAGCGGGCGCGTGATAGCGGGTTTTGAGCCGCCCGCGTCGATGCGGCTCGAAGCGGTGGCGCCCTTCGGCCAGCCGGGTTTCATCCTTGCCGCTCAGGGCGGGACGGCGGTGCTGCTCCTGCCGCGCGAGTCACGGGTCGTGCGCGGACAGGCCGCGGAGGCGATTCTCGGTGCATTGATCGGCGTGTCGCTCGCGCCGGCGGACCTGCAGGCGATCCTGACCGGCTGCGTCGTGCCGAATCCCACGCCCACGGCCGGACGCTTGCACTCGAACGGCTGGGCCTCGATCACCCTCGATGGCGGCGCTGAGATCTATTTGCGCCGGACCCCGATGTGGGAAGTGAAAGCCGCACGCCGCGACGGCTGGCAGATCGAGTACCCGGCGTGGCAGGGACGCTTTCCACCGGCCGCGCGCCTGCTGTCCGACGCACAATCGGTCAACGTGGATCTGACGGCGACCATCTCGCAGCTCGAAGCCAACATCGACCTCGACGCGAAAGCGTTCAGCGTCGACGTCCCTTCCGACGCGCGCCCACTCACCATCGAGGAGCTGCGCGACTCGGGCCCGCTGCGAAGTCAGCCATGACTGTGCGTCTGGCCGCCACGCTCAGTGTCGCCCTGGCGGCGGTGTTCCTTGCCTCCTCGCGGATCGATGTGCGGGCACAGGGCTCCCGGCTGCCGGCCGTTCCCGTGTACAGGTACGACGTCGTGCGTACGTTCCCCCACGACTCGAAGGCCTTCACGCAGGGCCTCATCTACCGCGACGGTGTGCTCTTCGAGAGTACGGGGCCGACCGGGGAGTCCACGCTGCGGAAGGTCCGCCTCGAGACCGGCGAAGTGGTGCAACGCCACGATCTGGACAAGCGCTACTTCGCCGAAGGACTGACGGACTGGGGCGGCCGGCTGATCCAGCTCACCTACACCACGAACATCGGGTTCGTGTACGACCTCTCATCGTTTGCGCTGCAGCGAACGTTCACATACACCGGCCAGGGTTGGGGGCTCACCCACGACACGCGCCGGCTCATCATGAGCGACGGCACGTCCGCGATCCGCTTTCTGGATCCCGAGACGCTGCGCGAGACCGGCCGGATCGCGGTGACGGACGGTAGTCGGCCGATCGACAATCTCAACGAGCTCGAGTGGGTGAAGGGCGAGATCTATGCGAACGTGTGGCTGACCGATCGCATCGCAATCATCGCGCCGGATTCCGGACAGGTCACGGCCTGGCTCGATCTCGCTGGTCTTTACGTGAGCCGTGAGCCGGGCAACGATGTCCTCAACGGCATTGCCTACGATGCCCGATCCGATCGCCTCTTCGTGACGGGGAAGCTGTGGCCTACGCTGTTCGAGATTCGAGTCCGCCGCCCGTGAGCGGCGTCACCAATGGCGGGCGGCCGGTGACGGTCCGCGCCCACGCCAAGATCAACCTGGACCTGCGCGTGTTGGGCACGCGGCCCGACGGCTTTCACGAGCTGCGCACCGTCTTCCAGTCGCTGGCGCTGCACGACACCATCGACTGCATTCCCCGCGAGGGGCCGTTCGCGATCGAATGCGATGCGGCCGGCCTGCCGCTCGATCGATCGAATCTCGTCTGGAAAGCCGCCGATGCGCTGTGGCGTTCACTCCGGCGCGACGGTCCGCTGCGCGACGTCCTCATCCGCATCCACAAGCGCATTCCCCTCCAGGGCGGCCTCGGCGGTGGCAGTACCGACGCCGCCGCCACGCTGCTCGCGCTCGCGCAGGCGTGGCGGGTGCCGGTGCGGGCCACGCAACTCGTCGACGTCGGCGCGACTCTTGGAGCCGACGTCGCGTTCTTTCTCTCAGGTGGAACGGCGCTCGGTCTCGGACGAGGGGATGAGATCTATCCGCTCGCGGATCTTGCGCGGCACTGGATCGTGCTGCTCATACCCGGTTTCGGAGTGTCGACCCCTGAGGCCTACGGGTGGTACGACGCCGAGCGTGAGGAGGGCCGCGGCAGCGTCGTGCAGGAGGCTCAGCACGTGCCGGGTCCCTGGCCGTCGCGCGCGGCGCAGATGATCAACGACCTCGAGGCGCCGATCGCGCGCCATCATCCCGAGATCGACCACATGAAGACGGCGCTGCGCCGGGCAGGGGCACTGGCCGCCGCCATGTCCGGGAGCGGATCGACGGTATTCGGCCTCTTTCAGAAGCGGCAGGAGGCGGTGTCGGCCGTCAACCGCCTCTCCGGCTCAGGCTGGCGCGTGCTGATGACCGAGTCACTTGGCCGGGGCGAGTACACGCGGCGCAGCCGTCCTGCACCCCTCCGCCTTGCCCGGAACGAGAAGTCTCGACTACACTAAGGGTTTGCGCCGCCGTTGGCGAGCGACTCCTGAGCAGTCCCGGTAGCATAGGGCGGTTCCTTGCGGGACTGCTGGCTAGGCGGACAGACGTGATGGGGCGTGGCCAAGCGGTAAGGCGCGGGACTTTGGCTCCCGTATTCGGAGGTTCGAATCCTCCCGCCCCAACCAGACGATGAAACGACCCCTCAGTGGCGATGGCTTGTTGTCGACCGGATTCGGCGAACTGAAGGTATTTTGCGGCAGCGCGCACCCGCAGTTGGCGAAAGGGATCGCCGACTTCCTGGGGATTCAGCTGGGGCAGGCGCGGCTGCGACGCTTTCCCGATAGTGAGGTGTCGTTTCAGATCGACGAGAACATCCGCGGCGCGGACGTGTTCATCGTCCAGCCGACGTCGAATCCGGTGGACCAGCATCTGATGGAGCTGCTGGTCATGATCGATGCGTTCCGGCGGTCATCGGCGGCGCGGATTACGGCGGTCGTGCCGTATTACGGCTACGCGCGCCAGGACCGCAAGGACAAGCCGCGCGTGCCGATCTCGGCCAAGCTGGTGGCCAACCTGCTGAGTGCGGCCGGCACGAACCGGATGCTGACGATGGATCTGCACAAGGCGCAGATTCAGGGGTTCTTTGATATTCCAGTGGATCACTTGTTTGCGGCGCCGGTGATCATCGAGTACTGCGCGCGGCTGAACTTTCCGAATCTGACGATCGTGTCGCCGGATGCCGGTGGTGCGGAACGGGCGCGTGCCTACGCCAAGCGACTCGATGCCGAACTGGCCGTCGTCGACAAGCGGCGCACCGAGGATGGAACGGCCGAAGTGATGAACGTGATCGGCGATGTCCAGGGACGGACCTGTATCCTGCAGGACGACATCATCGATACCGCCGGCACCATTCAGAAGGCGGCCGTGGCGCTGAAGGAAGCCGGTGCCGAGCGGGTGCTGGCGTGCGCGGTGCACGGCGTGTTGTCGGGCCCGGCCATCGAGCGCATCGAGAAGTCGCCGATCGATCAGCTGATCGTGACCAACTCGATTCCGCTGCAGGGCGCCGGACAGCAGTGCAAGAAGATCGTGGTCCTGCCGGTGGGCCGGCTGCTCGGGCAGGCGATTCGGAATATCCACGAAGAAACCTCGGTCTCTTCGTTGTTTGTGTGAGGAGTTATGGACGCGATACTTGAAGCGGTGAAGAGGGAAGGCCGGAAGAAGAACGAGGCGAATCGGCTGCGCGCGAGCGGCAAGATTCCGGCGGTTTTCTACGGACCTGGTAAAGACGGCAAGGCGCCGGAAGGGGTGGCGGTCACCGTCGATCCCAAGGCGGTGCTGCGCATCCTGCACTCCGACTCCGGCGCCAACACCCTGATCAACTTCAAGCTGGATGGCAGCGAGCAGCGGGTCATGGTCCGGGAGTACCAGCTCGATCCCGTCACCCACCATCTGCTGCACGCCGACTTCTATCAGCTCGCGATGGACAAGGCGATCGTGGTGAGCGTGCCGATCGTCATCAAGGGGGAGCCCAAGGGCGTGAAGCTGCAGGGCGGCGTGCTCGACTTCGTGACCCGCGACATCGACGTGCAGTGCCTGCCGGCCGACATTCCCGAGCACGTCGACATCGATGTCACCGAGCTGATGCTCCACGATGCGGTTCGCGTGCGCGATCTGACGCCGGATCCGAAATGGAAAGCGGTCACCGACAGCGACACCATGATCGCGCACGTCGTGATGCCGAAGGTCGAGGAAGTGGCGGCGCCGGCGGCTGATGCGGCGGCCGCTCCGGCTGCGGCTCCGGCCGAGCCCGAAGTGATCAAGAAGGGCAAGCCCGACGAGAAGGACGACGAGAAGGACAAGAAGAAGTAGAGGCGGGTCTGTAGCGGAGGGTTTCGTAGCGGCGGGTCTTTAGACCCGCCTGGACAGTCGAAGCATCGTGAAGCTCATTGTTGGACTCGGCAATCCCGGGCGCGAGTATCGCGACACCCGGCACAACGTGGGCTTTCTGGTCGTCGAGGAAATCGCGCGGCGCCACGGCATCGGCTGGGCCGCGGGGCCGTCGCAGGTGCCCGAATCGCTGGTCGGCAAGAAGTTCGGGGCGTCGCCGCTGATGCTCGCCAAGCCGCTGACGTTCATGAATCTCAGTGGCACGGCGGTCGCGGGCCTGGCGCGGTATTACGACGTCGCCGATGAAGACCTGCTGGTGGTCGTGGACGAAGCCGCGTTGCCGTTTGGTCGGCTCCGCGCGCGTGCCCGCGGCTCGGCGGGAGGACACAACGGCCTCAAGTCGGTGATCGAGCGGCTTGGGACCACGGAATTTCCCCGGCTTCGGCTGGGGGTTGGGCGCGGTGACGGCAGGCGGGACCTGGCCGATCACGTGCTCTCGACGTTCGAGAACGGCGAGCGCGCCGAGCTCGAATCGCTCATCGCCCGGGCGGCCGATGCCGCCGAGATGTTTGCCGCGGAAGGCATCTCCAAGGTGATGAACGTGCACAACCCGGGCGTCCCGGCGTCCGATGTTGACTGACTCCTTGCCACTGAGGTCTGGCTAAGGCCAGACACTACGACCGTACGTAGTGTCCGGCTTCAGCCGGACCAGAATGGTGGCCGTAGTCCAGAAGGAGATGTAATGACGCGGAAGTACGAGCTCGTGTACGTCGTGTCGCCCGATGCGACCGACGATCAGGTGGCCGATCTGCACACGCAGGTCGACGCCATCGTCCAGCGCATGGGCGGCCAGATCGAGAAGACCGACAACTGGGGCCGCCGCAAGCTCGCCTACGAAATCGGCCGTCACAAGGAGGGCACCTACGTCCTCGAAGTGATCAACGGCAGCGGCGAGCTGATGAAGGAAATCGACCGTCGTCTCAAGGTCAGCGATCTGGTCATCCGCCACCTCACCGTTCGCGTGGACGAGGAGCAGGCGGTCGTCGAGCGGATGAAAGCCCGGCGCACGGACACCTCGCGCCGTCGCCGCACCGCGCGCGGCCTGCCGGCGGACCGTCAACCCGGTGAAGGTCAGCGTGGCGAGCCGGATGACGATCGCGATGATCGCTTCGAGATGGGCGGGGAGGAGATCCGATGAACGGCGGCAGAAAAAGTTTCGGCGGCGGCGGTGGCCGCGGCAAGACCTCCTCGTCCGCACAGGGCGCGCAGGGCAAGGACGGCCAGCGCCGTCCGATGTTCCGCCGCCGCAAGGTGTGCAAGTTCTGCTCGGACAAGATCGACGACATCAACTACAAGGACATCAAGCTGCTGATGCCGTTTGTGCCCGAGCGCGCCAAGGTGCTCCCGCGGCGGATCTCGGGGACCTGCGCGCTGCACCAGCGGAAGCTGCGGACGGCGATCATGCGGGCGCGCCAGCTCGCGCTGATTCCGTACACGACGGAGTAGTCGCACATGGAAATCATCCTGAGAGAGCACGTCGAGCACGTGGGCCGGCGCGGCGAGATCGTCAAGGTCGCCGACGGCTACGCGAGGAACTACCTCCTGCCCCGGAAGCTGGCGCTGCTGGCCACCGAAGGCAACAAGAAGCACGTCGAGCGCGAGCGGCGGATTGTCGAAGCGCGCGAGGCGGCCGAGAAGGGCCAGGCCGAGGGCATCGCCGCGAGGCTGACCAACCTCGAGATCGTGATCACACGCCGCGTCGGCGACACCGAGCAGCTCTATGGCTCGGTGACCGCCGCCGACATCGCGGACTTCCTGAAGACGCAGGGATTCGAGATCGATCGACGCAAGATGATTCTGCCTGAGCCGATCAAGGCCATCGGCGAGCACACAGTGCCGCTGAAGCTGCACCGTGAGGTGACCGTGCCCCTGAAGGTCCGCGTCGCCAAGGAAGGCGCCGCGCGTACGTAGTGTCCGGCTCGCGAGTACGTAGTGTCCGGCTTTAGCCGGACCCGCTAGATCTTCCCCTGCAGCCGTTCAATCAGCTGACGGGGCCGGCACACGTACTTGCGAATCTGAGTCTCTGGCAGGCGCATCCGCGCGGCGGCAAGCCGCGCGGATGACACGCCGATCTCGTCCGCCGCGGCGACCAGAATCAGGTACGACGCGCGCGCGTGCTCGACCGCCGACAGATAGTCCCACCTGTTGAACCTGGACCTGGCGACCGCCGCCTGCGCATCGGCGGCGATCATCGCCAGCCACACTCTCGGCGCATCCGGACTGGCCAGAATGTCCCCGGCCAGCGCATTCGCCCAGTTCAGGTATCCCGCCGTCTCCCAGCGGTACATGTTGTCGCGGTTGTGCTCCCCGAACTGATTGGACACCGAGAGGTAGTGCATCACCGTGTCGCTCTCGTCGCCCGCCCACGCAAAGAAGAACTCACCCTCGGCTCCGTAGTCCACGCTCGTCTCCGAATCGAACCCGTCGTGCGGATGTGACATGCCGATGTGGTGTCCGAACTCGTGGATCGTCGTGCCGGTAAAGCCGTATCCGAACTGCCGATACAGGTCGCTGTCGAACGTGAAGACGTAGCTCTGTGTGCCGTCCACCCAGTTGTCATCGGCGAATCCGAGGAGGCCGAGCTGCGCGCCGAGACCTTCAGGGGTGGTGTTGAACGCGAAGATTTCACCGACGTAGTCGCGCTTCGGATACGCGGGCACATAGTCGGACAGGTGTTGATCGAAGAAGCAGAACAGCTGTGCGAACGGGGTGCCGAACCCCTGCCAGCACCCTGGCACGACGTCGTTCAAGGTGAAGATGTCGAGCGCCTGCTTGGCGCCGGCATCGATCGGGTCGATGTCGCGCAGCGTGGTCTTCCACCGGTAGTAGGGCTGGAACCGCTCCCAGGATTTCTTCGCGAACGCCGGGTCGATGAAGTCCGTCCCCTGGCTCGCCGGGTCGTCTTCGAACATCGTGATGTCCGCGACCTTCCTGCCCAAGGCGTCCGGAGCCGTGATGAGCGGGTCGTAGAGCGGTGAGGTCGTGAAGAGTAGATCGATCGCGACGTAGCGTGTCAGCAGGCCCATGTCGTAGCCGAGCGCATCCGGCGATCGGAACCCGCCAGCGGCGTACTCCCAGATGACCGGCATGCGGTACTCGACCACACCGTCCTCATCGAGGTCCTCGGTGTCGACGACCCAGTTGGTGGTGTTCCATTCGGGCCCCGCGGAGAAGTCGTAGAACCACGAGCGCGACCGCGTTCCGCCCCAGGAGTTGATGGCCGATCGCGCGAGCGCGCCGAAGTTGAAGCCGGTGTCCGGGTCAGCGTCGTCGGTTTTCGTGTAGACGTGGAACTTGAAGTCGCTCCGGCCATACCAGTTGACGAAGTAGATCGTGTAGCCGTTGGTGCGCGGGTTGGCGTTGTTCTCGAGCCACTTCTCGACCGATGGCGCATCGATGTAGAGCACCGGGCCGGTGACGTCCACAGGTTGTTGACCTGATCGTTGTAGCCAAGCTGATACACCGTCGGCTCCCCTGGTGTTCCGGCTCGCGCCAGGTACCGGAAGAACTGATCCTCGAAGCTCCGGCTCTTCCGCACGAGCGAGTACTTGAACGTGTACTCGAGGCCCACGTCGCGGCCGCTCAGGTTGTAGAACTGCGGATAGCGCACGGCGGGGGTGTACTTCGCCGGCAGCAGTGCCCCGAGATCGGTGCGGTTCACCTGACCGCTGTCGAAGCCGATGAAAACGATGTCCACCGGCACCGTCTGCTTCTGGACCACGAATGCCCCGGGCTCGAGCCCGCTGAAGGACGGCGAGCGGCGAAGCGTGGTGCTCGTGCCCTCTGCCCCGCGCTGCGCCACAATCGGCGTGCTGGTGGCGAGGACGAAAAGGCCCAAGGCGAGAAGTGGCGCGGTGAGACGGCCGGTCTGACGATCCCCCTGTGTCAGCATCGCGGCGCTTCAGGTGGGGGCGTGGGAAGCGGATTCGCGACGCGTGGTGAACGGAGTGGGGCTCACGCTAAACCGGTCGGCTGCCGCTGTCAACAGACATACGTGTTGGATTGCACGATTAAGAGCTCAGCCTTAGGCTGGGAGAAGACGATGAAGCCTGAGGCGTCAGGTTCGAGACGTCATCAGCGAGATCCGAGACGGTTCACCGAATGGTGAACGCGATCTCCAGCGTCACTTGAACCGCCACAGGCTCACCGAACCGGAGCCCCGGGCGGAAGCGCCACTCTCGTGCGGACGCCAGTGCCTGCTGGTCGAGTCCAAACACGGAGTCCAGGGAACGGATCACCCGAATGTCCGAGCAGGTGCCGTCCGGCCGCACCACGCAGTTGACGACGACCACACCTTGCAGGCGAGCACGCATCGCCTCCGCCGTGTACGCGGGCGGTGGACGTCGCAGTGGAATCGGCGCGGTCACACCGTTGCCGATTCCGTAGGGGAGACCGCCGCTACCTGGTCCTCTCTGCGTGCCGAGTCCCGATCCGTCGTTGTCACCTATGCCCGCTCGTTGAGAGGTGTTGTTATCGGCGGCCGTTGACGAGGACGGGGCGGTCTCCACCACAGCAGCAGGCTCGGGCGCTCGCTCTGGGATGATCGTCTCGGGCTCGGCGACGACCGGGGCGGCTTGCGGTGTCGGGATCGCCGGCGTGGGTGCTTTCGGCGGCGTCTTTCTCTCGATGGGTTTTCCGCCTCCGCCACGTGCGGCGGGCCGTGGGTCTGGAACCCAGACCATCTGCACCGCCTGCGGCGGAATGACGAGCGGCGCCTCGCGGCCGCGATCGGCCGACCGTAACAGGAACAGGAGCGCCAGCATTCCCGCTGCGTGCACCACAACGGACATTGCGAACGCGGGCGTGAGGTGGCGAGGTTGATTGGTCACTGTCTCCCCGGGAGCGAGGCGTTGTCTGATTCGACGCTCAACGCCGCTCTCCGGCCGGAGACGGAAGATGGATTGGCTGTAAACGAATGGAGATTATTCCGCCGCCATGCCTTCACTGAGCTGTCCCACGTGACATCGATCGCCGCTTCATGTGCGAGGACGGAGTACGCGGACAGAGGACTGGCGCTGGTGAGAACGAAGGCCAGGAACGCACACGCGGCCAATGGTGAGCTCGACCGAACGCTCATCGACCAGGTTTCAGGAAGCAGGCCGGGGCTCAAGAGGAAGAGAAGTGGGATGTCGTCCGGAAGCCGAAGGGTCAGAGCAGACCGTCGAGCATCACGATATCGCCGTTGTTCTTCGAGATCGCAGCGTAGAGATACTGCCCATCCGGAGACCAGGAAACCTGGCGAGCGATGGTCGTGGGCTGGTCTTCGAAATCGGTGATCTGTCGCCACGCCCCGCCCTCAGTCGCCAGCGCCCAGACATTGGTGGTCGCGCCGTCGGCCAGCCCCATCGCGAGCCATCGTCGATCGGGTGAGAGGGCCAGGTGCATGTACAACGGCGAGAGCGGCTGGCGAGCTCCAGCCAGGCGCCCAAGGAGCTCGGATGGACCGTCCTCGGGAGACGCGCGCCGGATCTCCCAGTCCCAGCTTCCGAGTTCGGGTGTCACGCCAGCCGTGAAATACAGGACGCCCGCACCGATTGTCGGCGCGTAGGAGTTGTGATCTCCCCTGACGACAATCGGCGGTCCACCGGTCATGGCCACTTTCTCGATGCAGAACGTCGGCTCGTCGAGATCCGGCGCGTAATAGAGCCAGCGTCCATCGTCGGACCAGCAGGCCGCAATGCCACGCTCGACCACTTTGCGCGCGCCACGGCCATCCGGACGAATCACCCACAGTTGCGGTACATCGCGCCTGACGATGTACACGATCTGATCGCCCGCCGGAGACCACTTGGGCACGCCGATGATGACGGCTGGATCGCGCTCGAATGTGATCTGGCGGGCCCTCGTGCCGTCGGACCGGGCCACCCACAGATTCGCATGACCACCGTTGTCAGAGAGATACACGAGATCCGAGCCGTCGGGATTGAGCGAGGGTACCTGCACTTGACCGGTCTGTCGCGTAACCTGTACCGCGGCTCGCGTGTTCTCGAGCGGCGAATCTCCGACGGGAACTTTCCAGATGTTCGACTCACTTCTGATCCGGCACACGACCAGCCGGCCAGAGTGGTGAACATCAGGCTCTACAAATGACACATCGCCGGACGTGATCTGCACGTCGCGCGAGCCGTCCACGTTGACGACGTGGAGGTTGAACGTCGGAGGGTAGACCAATGTGCTCGCCGCGGACGAGCTGTAGACGAGCCCGCGTCCATCGGGCAGCCACGACACGCCGCGAATGAACGAGGCGCGCGCGACTGGCCGGATCTCACCACCGTGCGCAGGAACCACATAGAGGCGCTCGTCCCAGACACTGGTTCCTCGACCGTGGAACGCGAGCCACGCGTCATCGAACGACCAGCGCGGACACCGCCAGACAATGCTCGGAGGCACGGCGGCCACCGGCCGCACGTCTGAGCCGTCGCGGTCGACGGTCACGATCGCCACGTGACCATCGTGCGCCTTCACGACGGCAATGCGGCGCCCGTCGTGACTGATATCGCCCCCACCGAGGGCGTTGATGATCGGCCGTGGAAGGCCACCCAGCGCTGAGACTTGCCACAGCGTGCCCTCTTCACCAGGAGACTCGGACGAGGTGTAGTAGATCAGCGCACTCGAGTCCGGCGCCCATCGGGGCTGAGAATGGTCCGCGTCGTCTCTCGTGACTTGAAGCGGTGCGCCTCCAGTCAGGAGTTGGATCCAGATCTGGCGCCGGCCGTCGGCGATGGCCACGAAGGCGACCGTCTTGCCGTCGGGCGAGATGGCCGGCCACTCGTTCATGCCGGCCTGATCGGTGAGACGGTGAAACTCGCCTGGACTCCAGCGGTCGTGGAGTTGCGCGTGCGCCGTGTCGGCGGCATCGGCTTGGGGCGTGAGATCGTCGAGCGCATCACCGATGTCACGCAGCCGACGGCGAACGTCCTTCTGCAGGCAGCGGTGGAGCAGACGGCGAAGGCTCGGCGGTACGCTGGCTGGCAGCGAGCGCCAATCCGGCTCGCGATCGAGGACGCTCACGATCGTGTCGGACATGGTCGAGCCGCCGAACGCCGCGATCCCGGTGAGCATCTCGAACAGCACGCACCCGAATGCCCAGATGTCGGTGCGCTTGTCGATCGATTGCCCGCGTGCCTGCTCGGGGCTCATATACGCCGCGGTGCCCATGACCACGCCCTCGACCGTGGCGGTAATCGTGGGCGCCTGGGCTCGCTCATCCGCCGTTGACGGACGATCAGGAGGACCGGCCGTCTTGGCGAGACCGAAGTCCAGCAGCTTCACGACGCCAGTCCGGGTAACGCCGATGTTCGCGGGTTTCAGATCACGATGCACGATCGACCGCTCGTGGGCGGCGTCGAGCGCCTCCGCAATCTGCCGCGCGACCAGCAGGGCCTCGTCCATTGAGAGCTTCGCGGACCACGGACGAAGCCGAGCCGCCAGCGTCTCGCCCTCAACGAGCTCGAGCACGAGCGCTCGAATCCCCTCGCTGTCCTCGATGCCGTAGATGGAGGCGATGCCCGGATGGTTGAGCGACGCCAGTACTCTGGCTTCACGCTCGAAGCGGGCGAGCCGATCCACGTTGCTGAGGAACGCGGGTGGGAGCACTTTCAGGGCAATATCGCGGCCGAGCCGCGTATCACGCGCGCGGTACACCTCGCCCATGCCGCCGGCGCCAATCAGCGCGACGATCTCGTAGGGGCCGAAGCGGGAACCCGGGGTAAGCATCACTGATTTTCCGATGATACGCCGCTACGAAACGCGCGCGCGACCCCCCTGCCGGGATTCGGGATTCGGGATCCGGGATTCGAGGTGCCTATCTGAGGCCTACGGGATCACCGGCGGAACGTACTGCAGCGTGTAGTTGAGGATCCACACGAGGAACAGCACGAGCGGCACGTGCACGACGAACTGCAGCATCGAGTAGCCGACGATGTCGCGGGCTTTGAGGCCGAGGATGCCGACGAGCGGAAGCATCCAGAACGGGTGAATGAGGTTGGCGAGTGCCTCCGTCGCGTTGTAGGTCTGCACCACCCACCCGAGATGGACCTGTAGCGTCTTGGCGGCATCGAGCATGTACGGCGCTTCGATCAGCCATTTGCCTCCCGCCGAGGGGATGAACAACCCCAGGAACGCGGAGTAGATGCCGATCATCACCGGATAGGTGTGCGGCGTCGAGACGGCGACGAAGAAGTGCGCCATCTGGGCCGCGATGCCCGACTCGGTCATCATCCGCACGATGCCCGCGTAGAGCGGGTACTGAATGAGAATCCCCCCGACCGGCGCCACCGATGCCGCGATCGCCTGGACGAACGATCGTGGCCGCCAGTGCAGCAGCATCCCGACGATCAGGAACGTGAAGACGTAGTGATTCAGCTCGAGGATGACCGAAGGCCCGTTCGCAGCCACCTCGCGAATCAGATACAGGAAGCCGAGCGTGCAGATGATGACGGTCAGCAGCGGGCTGTACTCGAGCCACTCGCCAGGGGTCCGCGCTCTTCCAACGTCCTGCTTCGCCGGTTGATAGGCGACGCCCATCTCCGCCATGCCGCGGGCGTCGGCGTCGGTCGGAGCGGAGTAGTAACACAGCGCCATCGACACGATGATGAGTGAGCCGGCAATGAACAGGCTCTGCCACAGGCCCAGTGTCTGCCCGAGGGGAATGACCCCGCTGATCTTCTCGATCGCATCCGGCAGGGAAGCCGGAGCGGCCATGATGAGCGCGGCCGACGAGGACAGGCCCAGGGCCCACACGCTGCCGACCCCGAGGTACGCGGCGGCGCCGATCGCGCGATAGTCCGAGCCCTTCACTCGTCGCGCCACCTCGCGAGCGAGCAGGCCGCTGAAGATCAGACTGAAGCTCCACGACAGCAGCGAGGCGAGCATCGAGAACAGGCCGACGAAGGCGGCGGCATTGCGGCCGTTGGTCGGGATCTCCGCGATCCGGCGGACGATGGCATACACCGGCGGGGCGGTGGCCACGGCGTAGCCCGTCACGATGATCATGGACATCTGCATCGTGAAGGCGACGAGGTCCCAGAACCCGGCCCCGAACCATTGCGCCGTCTGCGCGGGTGAGTTGCCGGTGGCCACGCTGGCGGCGAAGACGATGACGACGGCGGTGAGGGCGAGCGCGAAGGCATCGGGGAACCAGCGCTCGAACCAGTCGGACAGACGGAGGCCGAGAGTGGCGAGCGTCGGGCGGACCGGCTTTTCCTGTGTCTGCGGCATCTTGCGTCGGCCTTCGTTTCTACGGGATACTTACAAGGTTCTGGTCACGAGAAGGGCGCCTAACCACGGCCCCTACATCACTTAGCAGTCACTTAAGGGTGGGTCGCCTGCGCGCGGCCCGGCGCGCGACCTGCATTATGGCAAACCTCGGATACGTCGGCCTCGGTGTCATGGGAGGCCGGATGACGGACCGGTTGCTCACCAAAGGGCACACCGTTACCGGTTACAACCGCACCAAATCCAAAGCGCAGTGGCTGATCGATAAGGGCATGAAGTGGGCCGACACGCCGCGTGGCGTGGCCGAGGTCTCGGACATTGTCTTCTGCATGGTCACCGACTCCGCGGCCCTCGAGTCGATCGCCAACGGACCCGACGGAATCGTCGCCGGCCTGAGTGCGGGCAAGGTGCTGATCGACATGAGCACCGTGAGCCCCGCGGCGAGTCGCGCACTGGCCGAGAAGGTCCGTGCGAAGGGCGCCGACATGGTGGATTCGCCGGTCTCGGGCAGCGTGCTCACGCTCGAGCAGGGCAAGCTCACGATGATGGTAGGCGGGCGGGCCGACACCTTCGAGAAGATCAAGCCGCTCTTGCTCGACATCGGCCCGAAAGCGACTCACGTTGGGGACAACGGCCTGGCCGTGTCGATGAAGATCGCCACCAATCTCAGCCTCGTCGTGCAGATGCTCGCCTTCTCCGAGGGCGTGCTTCTGGCGGAGAAGGCCGGCATCGCGCGCAAGACTGCCGTCGAAGTGCTCACCAACAGCGCGATCGCGTCGCCGATGGTGCAGTACCGTGGCCCGATGGTGTTGCAGCTGCCGGACGAGGCCTGGTTCGACATGAAGATGATGCAGAAGGACGCGACGCTGGCCCTCGAAATGGGCCGACGTCTCGGCGTCCCGCTGCCGACCACCGCCGTGGCCAACGAGTACTTGACCGCCGCTCGCGCCATGGGTCTCGCAGAGAAAGACTTCGCGGCGGTCTTCCAGGTGCTTGCCCAGATGTCAGGAGTAACGGCATGAGTAGCGCTGCGACGAGCAAGACTGCCGCCTCGGCGATTCCGACCGACAAGCTCATTCGGCTCTATCGGCAGATGGTGGCGATTCGCCTCTTCGAGGAGCGCGTCAACGATCTCTACACCCGAGCGCTGATGCCCGGCCTGGCGCACCTCTATATCGGCGAGGAAGCGATTGCCGTCGGCGTCTGCGAGGCGCTGCGCAAGGACGACTACATCACCAGCACGCATCGTGGCCACGGCCACTGCCTGGCGAAGGGTGCGCAGCCGAACCTCATGTTCGCGGAGCTGCTGGGCAAAGAGGTCGGGTACTGCAAAGGCAAGGGCGGCTCGATGCACATCGCCGACCCCGCTACGGGAAACCTGGGCGCCAACGCCATCGTCGGCGGTAGCACCGGCATCGCCACCGGAGCCGCGTTTGCCTCGAAGTACCTCAAGAACGGGCGCGTGGCGGTGTGCTTCTTCGGTGAGGGCGCTCTCGGCCAGGGCCTGCTCTACGAAGAGTTGAACCTGGCGCAGTTGTGGAAGCTGCCGGTCATCTTCGTGTGCGAGAACAACGGCTACAACGAGTACACGCACTTCTCAGAGTCGACGGCGGGCGACGTGAGCGCCAGGGCCGACGCCTTCGGCATGGCCAACGAGACGGCCGATGGCCAGAACGTGCGCGACGTCTACGCCGTGGCACAGAAGTACATCGAGCGGGCGCGCAAGGGCGACGGCCCCGCGTTCCTGCAATTCAAGACCTACCGCTATCACGGGCATCACGTGGGCGACATCGCGCGTGCCTACTACCGGCCGAAGGCAGAAGAGCAGGAATGGGTCACGCAGCGGGACCCGGTGACGCTGCACGGCGAGTGGCTCATGGCCAACGGTGTGGCCGATCGCGCCGCCCTCGATGCGATACAGGAAGAGCTGATCAAAGAGATGGACGCCGCGATGGAGTTCGGCGTGAACGCCTCCTATCCGGATCCCAACAAAGTGGACCAGGACATCTATGCCTGAAGTAGCAGCACCGCCTTCACAAGCCAGCGGCGTACGGGAGCTCACCTTCGGTCAGGCGATCAAGGAAGCCATCGCCGAGGAGATGCGGCGGGACCCGAAGGTCGTCCTGATGGGCGAGGACGTGGCCGAGGCCGGGACGACCTTCAAAGTGCTGGAAGGGCTCGTCGATGAGTTCGGCAAGGACCGCATCATCGACACGCCGATCTCGGAAGCCGGCTTCACCGGTCTTGGCGTCGGCGCCGCCATGACCGGGATGCGGCCGATCGTCGACATCATGTTCGGCGACTTCCTGATGATCATCATGGACCAGGTCGCCAACCAGGCGGCCAAGATCCACTACATGTCGGGCGGCCATTGGAAAGTGCCGATGGTGATCCGCGCCACGATGGGCGCGACGCGGCGATCGGCGGCGCAGCATTCGCAGTCGCTGCACGCGTGGCCGAGCCACATTCCGGGGTTGAAGGTCGTCGTGCCCTCGACGCCCTACGATGCCAAGGGCTTGTTCAAGTCCGCGATTCGCGACGACAACCCGGTGGTGTTCTTCGAGCACAAGATCAGCTACCGGAAAGTGAAGGGCCCTGTGCCCGCCGAGGACTACGTCATCCCGTTCGGTGTGGCCGACGTGAAGCGCCAGGGGACCGACATCACCTTCGTCGCGTTGAGCAGCATGGTGCAGGTGGCGCTCGCCGCGGCGGCGAAGCTCGAAGAGGTCGGCATCAGCGCCGAAGTCGTGGATCCGCGTACCACGTGGCCCCTCGACGAGAAGACGCTGATCGATTCGGTCAAGAAGACCTCGCGCTGCATCGTGATCGACGAGGGCTACGGTCGCTACGGCATCACTGGCGAGCTGGCCTCGGTGATTCAGGAGGGCGCGTTCTACGACCTGGACGGCCCGGTGCGAAGACTCGGCGCGATGCACGTGCCCATTCCCTTCTCGCCACCGCTCGAGGACGTGACCGTGCCGAGCGACAAGCAAGTGTTCGAATTGGCAAGGCAGATGTGTAACAGGTAGTAGGCAGTAGGCAGTAGGCAGTAGGCAGTAGGCAGTAGGCGGTAGGCGGCGACAGGGCAGGATGTTCTGCCTACCGCCTACCGCCTACCGCTTACTTCTGCGGAGGGATTTTCCAAGTGGCGATCAAAACATACGGCACGATGGCGGTGGACTGGGAGCGGCGCATCGATTTCGATCGCCTGCGCCGGGAGCGGCTCGACCGCATCAAGGGCCTGCTTGCCAAGTCGGAGCTGGGCTCGGTGCTCTGCTTCGACATGAACAACGTCCGCTACATCACGGCCACACACATCGGCACGTGGGCGCAGGACAAGATCAGCCGCTTCACCCTGCTCGCGCAGAACGACGAGCCGATCCTGTGGGACTTCGGGTCCGCCGCGCGGCACCACCAGCAGAACTGCGACTGGCTCGGCGAACGCTCGCGCGCAGGCATCCCGCTGATGCGCGGCGCCATGACTCCGGAGATGGGTCGCTCCGAGGATGTCGCACGCAAGATCAAAGTCGAGCTCGAGATGCGCGGCCTGCACAAAGAGCCGGTCGGCGTTGACGTCGTCGAGCCGCCGATTCTCTTCGCGCTCCAGAAGGAAGGCCTGAACGTCGTTGACGGCCAGCAGTTGATGTCAGACGCGCGTGAGATCAAGACGGTGGATGAGATCTCGCTGCTGACCCATGCGGCCGGAATGGTGGATGCCGCGTACTACGACCTGTATAAAGCGATGAAGCCGGGCATGCGCGAGAACGAGGCCGTGGCGCTCATGGCGTCGAGACTCTACGAGATGGGGTCTGAGTACGTCGAGGGCATCAACGCCATCTCCGGCGAGCGCTGCAGCCCGCACCCGCACGTGTTCTCCGATCGCGTGATGCGCCCTGGCGACCCGGTGTACTACGATGTCCTGCACTCCTACATGGGCTACCGGACGTGCTACTACCGCACGTTCGCGATCAGCTCCGCGCCTCGCACGCTGGTCGATGCGTACAAGCGCTGCCGCGACTACCTCGATGCATCGATCGAGCTGATCCGGCCCGGTCGCACGACCGCCGAAGTCGCGTCCGTGTGGCCGAAGGCCACGGAGTTCGGCTTCCCCGACGAGGAAACGGCGTTCGCCCTGCAGATGGGCCACGGCATCGGCCTGGCGATCTGGGAGAAGCCGATGATCAGCCGCCTGGTGTCGCTCGAGCATCCACACGAGATCAAGCCGGGCATGGTGTTCGCCCTCGAAACGTTCTGGCCGTCGACTGACGGATGGAGCGCCGCACGCATCGAGGAGGAGATCGTCGTCACCGAGAAGGGGCATGAGGTCATCACGCGGTTCCCGGCCGAGGAGCTGCTCATCGCCGGCGCGCCGTTTGTCACGGTTGGCGGGACGTTGCCGACCGTGCGGGAGACCGAGGCACCGCCCAATCCAGAGGTCGTGAAGATGATTGCGGCCGCAGCGAAGGCGGAAGTGCCGAAGCGGGAAAAAGTCGGGGCGACGAGCTGATGGCGGTCAGCGTGGTGATGCCTGCGCTCGAGATGGCGCAGGAAACGGGCAAGCTGGTCTCGTGGAAGAAGAAGGACGGCGAGCCGGTCAAGAAAGGCGAGATGCTGCTCGAGGTCGAGACCGACAAGGCCGTGGTCGAGATCGAAGCGGCCGCCGATGGAGTCCTGGGCGGTGTCACGGCGAAGGAGGGCGACGTCGTGCCCGTCGGCCAGACGATCGCCTGGCTCCTGAAGCCAGGAGAGACACCGCCTGCCAACGTCGCAGCCTCGCAGTCGGGCCGCAAGATGGACTCGGCGCCGGCTGCCGCGGCCAGCGCCCCCGAGCCCGTGTCGGCCGCGGGCGTGAAGATCTCGCCCAAAGCGCGGCGCCTCGCCCGCGAGCACGGCGTCGACATCGCGACCCTCCGCGGGTCGGGCCCGGGCGGTGAGATTCTCGCCGACGATATTCTGAAGGCAGCGTCCGGTCCGGCCACTGCGGGGGCCGGCAACGTGGGGGCCGGCTTTAGCCGGCCCGCGGAAGGTCCGCCTAAAGGCGGACCCCACGACACGCCTGCGTCGCCCGCCGCGAGCGGGGCGCCGGATAGCGGCCAGATCACGTCGATCGGCCGCATCATGGCCGAGCGCACCACTCAGAGCTGGACGACGGTTCCGCATTTCTTCGTCTCGCGACACGTCGATGCCACCGCGCTCAACACCACACGCGAGGCGCTGATTCCGGTCATCGAGAAGTCGCACGGCGTGAAGGTCACGCACACCGACCTGATGGTGGCGGCCGTCGCGCGCGCCCTGCACGTGCACCGGCGCATGAACGGAAGCTGGAACAACAACTCGATCACGGTGAACACCGACGTCAACGTGGCGCTGGCGATGGCCGTGGAGAACGCCGTGGTCACGGCCGTCATCCGCAACACCGACCGTCTCGGCCTGGGTGACATTGCCAGGCAGCGGAAGGAACTGGCCGAACGTGCGCGAGCCAACCGGCTGCAGCCGGCCGACATCACCGGCGCGACGTTCACGATCAGCAACCTCGGCATGTTCAGCGTGGATGCGTTCACCGCCATCATCGTCCCGCCGCAGGCAGGGATCCTGGCCGTGGGAGCGATCGCGGACCGTGTCGTCGCGGTGAACGGCATGATCGCGGTCCGGCCCACGGTGACCCTGACACTGTCCTCTGACCACCGCGTCGTGGACGGCGCGCGGGCTGCCGCCTTCCTCAACGACGTCGTCCTGGCGTTGAGCGAGCCGCAGAAATGGGCTGTGTAGGCCGTTTTGGCCGTGTAGAGGCGGGTCTTTAGACCCGCCTATCGCTGGTGAGACCAACGTGAATCTTGGACTCAAAGGCCGCACAGCTCTTGTCACAGGCGCCAGCAAAGGCATCGGCAAGGCCATCGCGAGGGGGCTTGCCGCGGAAGGGGTGAACCTCGCGCTGTTAGCTCGCGGCGCCGAGGAACTGGAGCGCGCCGCCAGCGAGATCTGCAGCGCGACTGGTGTTCGCGTGCTGGCTCTCCCGACCGACCTCAGGGATGCGGTCGCGGTGAAGGCCGCAGCGGACCGCGCCGGCGCGGAGTTCGGCACCGTGCACGTGCTGGTCAACAACGCCGGCGGTCCGATCAAGCGGCAGGAGCGTCAGATCACCTGGCCGGACACCGACTGGGTGGACGACGTCAACATCAAGACGATCGGCATGCTGCGGATGACACAGTCGCTGCTGCCGCTCATGCCCACCGACGGAACAGGGCGCATCATCAACATCAGCGGAATCGCAGGGTCGAGCGTGCTGTCGTCGGCGCTGACACACGGCCTCAACAACTCGGCGATGAATCACATCACCACCTACCTCGCGCAGGATCTCTCGGCCGCCCGCATCACGGTCAATGCCGTCATCCCCGGCCTCGTGGCCACCGAGTGGCGGGAGAGCTGGGCCGAGAATATGGGCCGGCAGAAGGGCCAGACGAAGGCCGAGTTCCTCGACGAGACCTGCCGCGACTGGGGCATCCCGTCGCGAAGGTGGGGGACGATGGAAGAGGTGTCCGACGTGGTGGTGTTCCTGGCGTCGGACCGCGCCAGCTATGTGAACGGCGCCCGCATCACCGTTGACGGCGGCTACACGATCAACGCGCGGAGTTCGTAGTAGGGGCGACGCATGCGTCGCCCTACCACGACGCGCATCAGTAGACATCACGCCCAATCTGACGATTGGCATTACCAGCCGCGGAGAACACGAAGCGGCTCGCCACGAAGGACACGAGGGCTCGAAGGCAGCCACCAAGGACTGCGTAGACGAAGCACGCAGGCGACACTTCTGGAGGCGCCGGGAGTGTCACCGCGCTCGATCCGGAGAACCGGCACCTGCTGATCTCTGAACGGCACGAGCTGGTCGAGCAAGGCGAGGAGCGGGTCAGCGAGTATCACTTCGTGATGCGTTGCTGGGAGAGAGCGGAGCTCAATGGAATCCTCGCGCGTCACGGCTTCGGAGAGGTCTCGTGCTTCGGCGCATACGACTCCTCCGTTGCGATCGGGGCCACCGACCGAGTTGTGGTGGTGGCGCAGCGGGTCGGTGCTGCAGCCTGACATCCCGCTTGCAGCCGACGGCGGCCGCCGCGATGATGAGCCGCCGCGGCTGAAGCGGCACGTTGGACGGACAAGCGATGGATTGGGAGCCGATCAGTCGAGAGTCGCTCGACGAGCTCATCGCCGATGAGCTCGCGGAGGCCACGGCCGAGGACCGGGAGTTGTTTGCTCGTACCGCCATAGCGCCGTCGAAGTGGCAATTGTCTCCATGGGGTGATCTCGGCGGCGGCTTCTGGGTCGTCGCGGTGATGGACGACCGTGTGCTCTGGTACAACGACATCGAAGATGGATTCAATGTGTCTCGCTTTATCGCCCTCGGGACAATCCCAGCGACGGAGTACTGGTGTAACCAAGACGACCTTCGATGGGCGCTACCGGACCTCGCGGGAAAGCCGCAAGCGAAGTTCGAACCGCCCGAACCTTTGTCGTAGGCCGTGCCGTCCAACCCGCCGTTGCAGACGGACGGACGGGTCGGTCGCTACGCTCCCTCTCCCGCCCGCCGCTGAACGGCAGTATCGCTATGCCGCCAGTCAATCGAGCGAACAATGCCGAAGGCACTTTTCGTCGCTGGCTTGCCGGGTTCAGGCAAGAGTGGCTACTTGGACACGCTCGCGAACGAAGGATTCCAGCGGTTCGATGATTTCAAAGCCAATGCGATTGGCGACTCGTCAACGTTTCGCCATTCATCTAGGTTTCATTCGCTGGTGCGCGCCCTTCGGGACGGACACAACTGCGTTATTGCCGATATCGATTTTTGTCGGAGCGAAGCCAGAGCTGAGGCGGCGAATATTATTCGCGACGGCGTGCCCAGGGTGGGTGTTGAGTGGCACTATTTTGAAAACGCCGCTGAGCAGTGTCGGTTGAACATTCGGGCGCGAGGTCGTGATTCCATGGACCAGGCGAAAGAGCAATACAATCACGCCGCAGTGTGGCGAATGTGGGACGCCATCGCACAGACCACCTATGTTCGCGGAGTTGTTGACGGCGCCATCAACGTTTACGTGGCGGCGGGTGAGGAATGGCTTGGGCCGGGACAGCTGTTCAAGACACCTGAAGCAGCTCGAATAGCGAGAGTACGACAGAGGGTATTCGTGGGCAACGTCGAGTCTCGCATTCCGGCGGCCATGAGCGACCTCTATCGAGATCCGGCGAATAGCTACGTGGCACTGGTCGACATGGTGTACATCGCCAGGGATCGACTCGAGGGCAAAGACGTGGAGAAATCCCTCGCCGATGCTCGTAAGCGAGCAGTGGAGCTGGATCGAATCACCGGGGGCGCAAATCGATAGGGCGGCATAACACCGCGATGGAGCCGTCGGCGCGGGGCGATCGTCAGCGCCGCGGCTCATCGCGAACGTTAACCGGACTTGGCGGATTCGCGAGACCCTGAGATCATTCACTCGGAGAGCGATTCCACGTGCCGAGGATTCCTGGAATTCCGGGGCCGTACTGGTTCTTCTTTTACAGTTTTGACTGCAGCGAGCCTATGCACGTCCACGTGCGGCGCGACCAGCAACAGGCCAAGTTTTGGCTGGCGCCGGTGGCACTCGCATGGAACCATGGGTTCAGCCCGCGGGAATTGAATGAGATTCGTCGCCTGGTCGTCGACCACGAACGGGCGACCATCGAGGCATGGCATGAGCACTGCGGTCAGCGTTGAGTCCCGAATTGCCAACGTCGTGGTCACCGATGAGACGATCACGGCTCACTTAATCGATGGTCGTGTGATCAGCGTGCCGCTCGCTTGGTCGTGGCGCCTGTCAGATGCAACGGCAGCCCAACGTGCGAATTGGGAGCTCATTGGCGAGGGGCACGGCGTCCATTGGCCTGACATCGATGAGGATATCAGTGCGGAGGGAATGCTGAGCGGCATTCCCGCACATCGCCCGCGAGATCGTCCTCGCACGACAACACCGGCTAACATCAGGGCGCTGCAGCCGACGAGCCGCACGAAGCGCAAGGCCAAATCAAAGCCGCGTTCCCGTGCGGCTCGCGGCTGAGCGCCAGCCCGTCGTCTAGCAGGCAAGACGTCTATCGGGAATGCTCGCCCGAATCCTGTTCCGGATCAGGTCGTCGGCACTTGGAAGGCGGGATTCTTCACACCGGAGTCTGCGTGACAGGTTGGTGCCCGAGTCCGCGTCTCCGTCGCTACGTGAAGGTCACCAACGCTGGGTCCGGTCGCCTAGGCCCAGATCTCGGCGTCGGTCGGCGCCTGCCGGCCCGTAATCACCTTGCCGATACGCGACACGTTCATCAGGTGCTTGTAGTCCAGGTTCTCTGAAATCGAGTTGCCGCCCCACGAACCGCAGCCGAGGGTTGTGGTCGGGGCAAAGCCATTGGTCAGCGAGCCGCCCGCCGTCAGCGCTGACGGCTGATTGACGACCAGGCGGCTCACCGGTAGTTCCAGGCCGGCGCTGCGGATGTGCGCCTCGTTGTGGGAGTGCACCGCGGCGGAATGCCCGGCTCCTTCGACAAGGAGATTGGCCTTGGCATTTGCCACGGCTTCCGAGAAGTCCTTGTACGGCAGGATGGCGACGACCGGGCACAGCTTCTCTTTCGCCAGCACATCGTCGATGCCGGCGCCCATGGCCGGCAGCAGGATGATTCTGGCAGTCGCGGGAACGTCAACGCCGATCATCGCGCCGATGTCGCGGCAGGATCTGCCAACCACGTCCTTGTTCAGGCGGCCGCCGGGAAACACGATGTCGCGGAACTTCTGAACGATCTGCGCGTCCTCGGTGAACCAGACTTTTCCGGTCGCCTCGAACGACTCCACCACCTCGTCATACTGCTCTGCTGGAGCGAAGACGAACTGCTCGTGCGAGCAGATGATGCCGTTGTCGAACGACGCCCCGGTGACGATTTTTTCTGCGGCTTCCCTGATGTTCACGCCGCGGTCGATGATGACAGGCACGTTCCCCGCGCCGACGCCGAACGATGGGCGGCCCGAGGAATAGGCTGACTTCACCATCGCGCCGCCGCCGGTGGCGACGACGACGTCCACGACCTTCATCAGCTCCTGCGTGGTCTCAACCGAGCCGTTGACGACGGTCTGAATCAGGTTGTCCGGACCGCCGTGCGCCTTGACGATCCGCATGAACTCGTTGGTGAGGTGCACGGTGCACTTTTCGGCCTTGGGGTGCGGCGCGAAGATCACGGCGTTGCCGGTTTTGAGGGCAAACATGCCGTTGCACATCGGCGTGACGATCGGGTTGGTCACCGGAGTCACGGCGCCGACCACGCCCACCGGCTTGGCGACGAACACCAGGTTGTTCTCGACGTCTTCGCCGATGACCCCGCGCGACTTCTTATCCTTCAGGTTGTTCCAGATGACGCGGGCCTTGCCCTTGTTCTTGAGGATCTTGTCCTCGTACACGCCGATACCGGTTTCATCGACGGCCATCCGCGCCAGCATCTCGGCGTTGTCGTAGACGTACTTCGCGATGCCCTTGACGATGGCATCGACCTGCTCTTGAGAGAACGATTCGAAGGTGGCCTGCGCGACGCGGGCGTTGGCGACAAGCTGCTGCGCCTGGGTGTTCTCGGTCGTCTGGGGTTCCTGGACGCAAGTGCTCATGTTCGTTCCTCTTGTGCCCTCCGATGCAGGCGGAGCGGACAGACAACAATTGTACCTGAATCGTTGGTCCCCTCATTCGGGGTATCCCCCAACAAGGCAGCTCCCGCAGGCGGAGCCTGAAAATTCCCCGGCGTGCGGAAAAAGCCCCACCTGCACGGGACGTCATGCTTCGCGACCCTGAACTTCTTGGCGCAAGTGCAGTAGACGAGGGTTCAGGGGCAGCACGGGGATGGCCGTGCGCTTGCACTCCGTCCGTGCAAGGAGAATTCCGATGGCTGAGCGAAACGAACGAGTGGTCTTGAACGAGCTGATTGTGACCTGCAGGGACGCCGCCCGGGGGTTCGAGTGGGCGGCCGATCACGCCGACGACCCTGAGTTGCGGGGCCTGTGTCTGAGGCTGGCATCCAAGCGTCATGAGTACGTGATGGAGCTCCTCCCGCATGCAGAGTGGCTCGGTGGAAGTGCGCCCGAAGGCGACGGATCGACGATGGCGACGCTCCACCGCGGGTGGATGGCGCTGAAGGATCGCCTCGCGCCACGCCACGATCACGCCATCGTCATCGAGGCCGAACGCGGCGAGCGCGCGGCGCTGGCCATCTACACCCATGCGCTCAATGCCGGGCTGCCATCGGAAGCACAGCGCGTGATCGAAACGCAGAAGGCCGGCGTGCACGCGGCCTTGGAGAGCCTGCAGGCACTGGCGATAACCGTCTAAGCGACCGCCGGCAGCGTCCGGCGGAGCAATCAGGACTGGACCGGTGCGGTCTGGTCGCGGCTCAAGACCAGCCAGACCGCGATACCGACCACCGGCAGCAGGGCGATGATCCAGAAAATCGCTCCCCACTCCTGGTTGTCCATCAGGTTCGACCGGGGCCCGATTGCCTGGAGCAGCAGAAAGTTGACGAGCGACCACGACCCTGACGCAATTCCCGACATCATCGCCGACTGCTCGCGCGGGAACGCGTAGGACCCGACCTTCAGCGCGACCATCTGGAAGCCGCCGCCAACGAACGTGGACAGCGAGATGAGGCCAATCGCGAGCGGCACCGACGCGGTCATCGTGGTCAGACCAAGCGTCAGCGAGATGGCGGTGAGCAGCACGAACATCCCGATCGGCCGCGGGTTGTTCGCCGCGTAGCGATCGGCCGCCCAGCCCCAGAAAAAGTACCCCATGCCCCACGTCAGCGGCGGAATCCAGACGACGTTGTTGATGTCGCCCTGGGTGAGCGCCAGGCGCTGAGTCAGATAGATCGCCAGGATGGTGAGGACCGGCCCGGGCGAGATTGCCGGGAGCGCGTAGCTGAATATCAACGCCCACACGCGGCGCTCGCGCAGGTTGGGGAAGGCCATCTTGGACGTTCTGGGCGGCGACTTCGGGAGAAACGGCGGTCGCGCGATCGCCGCCCAGATCAGCAGCCAGATCACGCCGAGGGCACCGGTCGCCATGAAGGCGACCTTCCAGCCGTACTGGATGGCGAGCGGTCCGAGCAGCAGCGGCATCATGACCGCCCCGATCGTGCCGCCGCTGAACGAGAGCGCGATGCCGCGCGCGCGGAGGTTGGCGGGCAGCGTTTCGACCGCGGTCCGCAGGCCGCCTGGGAACGTCCCGCCTTCTCCGAGCCCCAGGACGCCGCGGGCGAGCGCAAATCCGGCGAAGCTCGCCATGGCGGCGTGCGACATGCTCGCCAGCGTCCAGACACCGACCGCCAGCAGCATGCCTTTGCGCAGGCCAACATGGTCGAGCACCGACCCCCACACCGGGTTGCCGAGTGTGTAGGTCAGAAAGAAGAACGAGGTGGCATTGGTAAAGTCCGCCGCGGTCAGGCCCGTGTCTCTGATGATCGTCGGGGACAGGATGTTCAGGACCTGGCGATCGACGAACGACAGCCACGAGCAGAGCGCCATGCCGATACACGGCACCCACATCTGCCAGGTGACGGTTGATGGCGGCGTGGCTGCGGACGTGTGAAGCGTGGCGTGTGTCATCGGTATCTCCGTCTATGCCTCGAGCGCCTGGCCGCTGCGATTGGGAAGCGTGAAGACCAGTCCGGCGGCCATCAGAAAGAAGGCCGATGTGACGCTGAGCGCGAGGCCGATGCCGATGCCCGGCAGCGTCGCGATCACTCCGATGGTGTACGGCGCGATGGCCCCAGCCATCCGTCCGATGTTGTAGCTCGTGCCTTGTCCGGTCGCGCGCACCGCCGCCGGATACAGCTCGGCGACGAAGCTGCCAAACATGCTGAAGTAGCCGTAGCCGAAATAGCCGAGCAACGGTCCGAGCGCGAGCAGGATGAGCGGGCTACGCGCCATCTGCCCGTAGATTGGGACGAGCACCGCAGCCGACACCATGTAGAACACGAACGCCTGTCGCCGTCCGATGCGATCGGCGATGAAGCCGAATGTGAGGTAGCCGAGGTAGGCACCGAGCTGTACCGGAATGATCCACGGCAGCGAGCCGACGACGCCCATGCCGGCGCCACCTTGCGCGATGGGGCGCGCGAGAAAGGCCGGCAGCCAGAAGAAGAGTCCCCAGTTGGCGAACTGCACTGCGGAGCCGAGCGCGATGATCAGCAGGGTGCGCTTGATCAGCGTCGGTCCGAAGATCACCGCGAACGGACTTGGGCCGCCGGTCGATGTGGGCCTTCGCGTCCACGCCTCCGGCTCGCGCACGTAGCGTCGAATCCACAGCGTGAAGAAGGCCGGCACGACGCCGACGACGAAGAGCCATCGCCACGCGTCGGCGCCAAGCGAGGGCGAGCCGAGAATGATCGCGGCAGAGATCGACGCCATCATGTAGCCGAGCGCCCAGCCCGATTGCATGATGCTGATCGCCTTGTTGCGCAGGTGCGCAGGCCAGGTCTCGCTCACGAGCACCGCGCCCGAGGCCCATTCGCCGCCCATGCCGATGCCGAGCACGGCGCGCCAGAAGAGAAGCTGCAGCACGCTCTGCGAGGTCGCGGCGCCGAGCGAGGCGAGCGAAAAGATCAGGATGGTCGCCATCAGCGCGCGGGTCCGCCCGAACCGATCGGCGACGTAGCCGAAGATCGTGCCGCCGACGCCCGACATCACCAGCGTGACCGTGCCGAGCATGCCTGCGGTGTCGTCGCCGAAGCCGAAGTAGGCACGGAGCTGCCCGACCGCCATGGTGTAGAGCATGAAATCCATGGCGTCGAGCATCCAGCCGAACTTCGCGGCCAGCAGCACGCGCCACTGCTCGCGCGTGACGGTGCGGTACCACGGAACGGCGGGGGCGGCGCTCCCGGTCGCCGCCATCGAAGAGTTCATGGGGCCACATACTACGACAGGCGGGTCTAAAGACCC